>NZ_JBDJMY010000099.1:0-203 GCF_039674165.1 Stenotrophomonas terrae | reverse complement strand
CCCCCCCCCCCCCCCCCCCCCCCCCCCCCCCCCCCCCCCCCCCCCCCCCCCCCCCCCCCCCCCCCCCCCCCCCCCCCCCCCCCCCCCCCCCGCCCCCCCCCCCCCCCCCCCCCCCCCCCCCCCCCCCCCCCCCCCCCCCCCCCCCCCCCCCCCCCCCCCCCCCCCCCCCCCCCCCCCCCCCCCCCCCCCCCCCCCCCCCCCCC
>NZ_JBDJMY010000098.1:0-279 GCF_039674165.1 Stenotrophomonas terrae | reverse complement strand
TGCAGCCTAAGCTGTGCGAGAGTAGGTCATCGTCAGGGTTTTATCTAAAACCCCGCTGCTCACGCAGCGGGGTTTGTCTTTTTATGTAAGCCAGGTGTTTTTAAGCCTGGGCTATGTTCCGCAAGGAAACGCATTGGAGCTGGCGCAACGCGCTGCTCAAACCGCCTTCCTGATGAAATTAGCGCTATGGAACCACCCGATCCCATCCCGAACTCGGAAGTGAAACGTAGCCGCGCCGATGGTAGTGCAGCCTAAGCTGTGCGAGAGTAGGTCATCGTC
>NZ_JBDJMY010000097.1:0-355 GCF_039674165.1 Stenotrophomonas terrae | reverse complement strand
AGAACTTCGAATCAGGCCTCAGCGCCTTCTTCGTAGGCTGCGACGTTTCCGTCGTAGCGAGCCGCCCATTATATGGTGGCTTTTCTGCTTCGTCAACACCTCATTTCGGGGTGGTTGACTCGGCGGCTTCAGCGTTGGCCCGAAGGCTTTTCGTCGAAGCGAGCCGCCTATTATGGCAGGCTTTTTGTTTCCGTCAACACCTTATTTGATGAACTTGAAGTTCTTCGTGAAGTTGTTGAACCAACCCAGGCTTAAAAACACCTGGCTTACATAAAAAGACAAACCCCGCTGCGTGAGCAGCGGGGTTTTAGATAAAACCCTGACGATGACCTACTCTCGCACAGCTTAGGCTGCA
>NZ_JBDJMY010000096.1:0-785 GCF_039674165.1 Stenotrophomonas terrae | reverse complement strand
CGCACCGCATGCCCCGCAGGGGGCTTTATCCTGCACCGCCCCTGCGAGCTCGGCCCCGGCACTACAGACGTTGGATGCATTGTCGGTTTCTACAGCCTGGGGAATGATTGATGCCTGCAGCACTGCCTGTCTATATGCCGTGGTTGATGACGGCCGGCTTCGGTTGGTTGTATTACCGGCGTATCCGCCGCCACTTCGGCTGGCAGCCATGGCGTCCTGTGCGTAATGGCGTCCGCATCGGCATCCTGTCGCTGGTGAGCGTGATGCTGGTGTTCGCCGCGCTGTATATCCCGCATGTGGCGCTCGGTATCGCGGCAGGTGCGGTTGCCGGTATTGGCCTTGGAATATTCGCGCTCAGGCATACCGTGATCAGCCCGCGTGATGGTCGGCCGGGATATACGCCCAATCCATGGATTGGCGGTGCGCTGGCGCTGCTGCTGATCGGACGTTTGGCGTGGCGCTGGTATGGCGGCGCTTTCAGCCAAGGCATGGGACCGGGCATGGGCAATGCCAGTCCGTTGACCCTGGCCCTGGCGGCAGCCTTGATCAGCTATGGGTTGGTGCAGGCGATCGGCTTGGCCCTGTGCCTGCGCCAGCCAAACCCGTAGGGCCGGCTGGTTGTAGTGCCGAGCCATGCTCGGCAGAGGCCTTACCGGTTGTAGTGCCGAGCCATGCTCGGCAAGAGGCCTCACCGGTTGTAGTGCCGAGCCATGCTCGGCAAGAGGCCTCACCGGTTGTAGTGCCGAGCCATGCTCGGCAGTGGCCTTACCGGGAAAGCCTCTTGC
>NZ_JBDJMY010000095.1:0-869 GCF_039674165.1 Stenotrophomonas terrae | reverse complement strand
GATAGGACATCCGGCTGGCGAACATCCCTGTTGCATCATCGATGTCAGCTTCGCGGCTGACGCCGCTCCTACAAACACTGCCGTTAACCGGTAGAGCCCCTTGCCGAGCCAGGCTCGGCACTACGGTCTCCACAGATGGCTCGGCACTACAGGTCATCCACAGCTCATGGACAAAATATCACCATGTTTTGCAGAGGCCCGAAGCGCAAGGGCTGCGCGTACTTACCCACAACTTGTGGATGCTGCAGGACACAGCCTGTGTGGATAGCGCGAAGCAGGTAGAGCCGAGCCATGCTCGGCTGAAGCTTTCCTCGCACATCCGATACAGCCTTTGTGTGTAGGAGCGGCGTAAGCCGCGAAGCCGATAGGACATCCGGCTGGCAAACATCCCTGTTGCGCCATCGATGCCAGCTTCGCGGCTGACGCCGCTCCTACAAACACTGCCGTTAACCGGACAAGCCGCGAAGCCGATAGGACATCCGGCTGGCAAACATCCCTGTTGCATCATCGATGCCAGCTTCGCGGCTTACGCCGCTCCTACAAACACTGCCGTTAACCGGTAGAGCCCCTGCCGAGCATGGCTCGGCATTACGGGTCATCCACAGCTCATGGACAAAATATCACCATGTTTTGCAGAGGCCCGCAGCGCAAGGGCTGCGCGTACTTACCCACAACTTGTGGATGCTGCAGGACACAGCCTGTGTGGATAGCGCGAAGCAGGTAGAGCCGAGCCATGCTCGGCTGAAGCGTTCCCCGTACACCCGATGCGGCTTTTGCTTGTGGGAGCGGCGTCAGCCGCGAAGCCGATAGGACATCCGGCTGGCAAACATCCCTGTTGCATCATCGATGCCAGCTTCGCGGCTTACGCC
>NZ_JBDJMY010000094.1:0-984 GCF_039674165.1 Stenotrophomonas terrae | reverse complement strand
TCGGGGGGCGCCCCCCTCCGCGGCCCCCCCCTCACACCCCCACTATTCCCCGCCCCCCCGCCCGGCGCGGGTACCCCCGCTCCCACAAATCTTCTTATTTCTCGACGAAGGCCCGCTCGAACACGTAGTGGCCTGCCGTGCCTATGCGTGTTGATGCGGTAAAGCCGCGGGCATCAAGCACGCTGCGCAGGTCAGCCAGCATGTGCGGGCTGCCGCAAATCATGAAGCGATCGTTGGCCGGGTCCAGCGCTGGCAAACCCAGTGCTTGCTGCATCTGCCCGCTTTCCATCAGCGAGGTCAGCCGGCCCTGGTTGGGGAAGGGCTCGCGGGTAACCGCCGGGTAGTACAGCAGCTTGTCGCGGACGATATCGCCGAGGATTTCATCGTTCGGCAATTCTTCCTCGAAGTATTCGCGGTAGGCCAGGTCGCTCTCGAAGCGCACGCCGTGGCAGACGATGACTTTCTCGAAGCGCTCGTAGGTTTCCGGGTCCTTGACCACGCTCAGCCACGGCGCAAGGCCGGTGCCGGTGCCCAGCAGATAGAGGTGCTTGCCCGGGTGCAGATCGCTGATCAGCAAGGTGCCGGTGGGCTTCTTGCCGACCAGTACCTTGTCGCCGGGCTTGAGGTGCTGCAGACGTGAGGTCAGCGGACCATCCTGCACCTTGATGCTGAAGAAGTGCAGCTGCTCTTCCCAGTTGGCGCTGGCAATGGAATAGGCACGCATCAGCGGGCGGGCGCCTTCGTTTTCCAGCCCGATCATCACGAACTGGCCATTCTCGAAGCGGAAGCCGCTGTCGCGGGTGGTGGAGAAGCTGAAGTAGGCGTCCGTCCAATGACGGACTTCAAGCACCGTTTCGGCGCCAAAAGCGGAAGACATGCCGTGATTCGTAGATGGGAGACCTGCGTATTCTAGCTGACTTCGGTCAAATAAGAATAAATCTCATTTGAACGAAGGTTGGTAGTGCCGAGCCAAGCGCGGCACGG
>NZ_JBDJMY010000093.1:0-1540 GCF_039674165.1 Stenotrophomonas terrae | reverse complement strand
TTGAACAACCGCCTCGCCGGCCCCGGGGCCCCCCCGGGCCGCCGCGCGTGCCCCCGCTCCTACAAAAAGCGGGGTGGTCGGTGATGGGGCAAGCGATACGGTCTTGTGGGAGCGGCGTCAGCCGCGAAGCTGGCAATGCTTGATCACAGCCATGCGCGCAGCCTTATCGACCATCAGCTTCGCGGCTTACGCCGCTCCCACAACGAAAAGCCCAGACTTCCGGTGTCCCCCAGCCGAGCATGGCTCGGCTCTACCGTGACCGCGATGGTTTCCGACGTCACCGCCTTGCCACGCCGGCGGCGTCTGCAGGTACAGTCCGGGGTCCTTTCACCACGGGACCTCTCATGCCTGTATTCCTTCGCAGCGCTCGCCTGCATGCGCTGCTGTTTGCCGTATTGCTGCCCTTTGCCGTGCAGGCGCAACCACCGCGTCTGATCGGCTATGTGATGGACAGCCCTGCGCCGCTGCAGCTGTCGGCGCAGAAACTCGACGTGGTCAACTTCGCCTTCGCCCTGGTCAAGCCCGATGGCAGCGTCTACCTGCCGGAGAGCGTGGACCCCGCGCGTCTGCATGCAGTCGTCGCCAAGCGCGCGGACAACCCGGCGCTGCAGATCGTGTTGTCGATCGGTGGTTGGGGTGCGGGCAACTTCTCCGAGGCGGCTGCAAGCGCATCTGCACGCACGCGTTTCATCGACAGCAGCGTCGCACTGATGCACCAGTTCAAGCTTGATGGCCTGGATGTCGATTGGGAGTACCCCACACTTGGTGATGCCGACATCAGCCACAGCCCGGATGATCGCCACAACTTCACCCTGCTGCTGGAAGCGCTGCGCGAGCGCCTCGACCGCGAAGGCGCAGGCAAGCGCCATTACCTGTTGACCATCGCCGCCGCCGAGGGCCGTGCAGCGCTGGGGCTGGAGCTGCCACGCATTGCGCAGTCACTGGATTGGATCAACCTGATGACCTATGACTTCTACGGCAGCCTGACCAAGGCTACCGGCCATCATTCCGGGCTTGCCCGCTCATCACTGGCCACGCCGGAAGGCCGCACCACCGTGGATGCGGTGAAGTACTTTCTCGATGCCGGTGTTCCCGCTGCGAAGATCAATGTCGGCGTACCGTTCTATGGCCGCACTTTCGGCGATGTAGGCACGGCCAACAATGGTCGCTTCCAGAAGTTCACGACAGAGGGCGGCTTCATCACCTGGAGCGAGATCGTCCACACCCGCCTCAACGCGCCGGAGTGGCAGCGGCATTGGGACGAAGAGGCGCAGGTTCCCTGGCTGTGGAATGCCAAGGAACGACGCATGATCAGCTATGACGACCCGCAATCGCTGCGGATCAAGGCCGAGTACGTCAAACAACAGGGGCTCGGCGGCATCATGTACTGGGAGCAGCGCGGCGATTACAACGAGCAGCTGCTTGATGTGTTGCATGAGGCACTGCGCTAGGCGCCGCGCGTAGATCCTGTAGTGGGGGGGGGGGGGGGGGGGGGGGGGGGGGGTGAAGGGTTCCATTATGAAGCATGAAAAGGCCACCA
>NZ_JBDJMY010000092.1:0-1870 GCF_039674165.1 Stenotrophomonas terrae | reverse complement strand
GCGCGCAAGGGAGGGAGCCAAGCCTTGCCCCCTCCCTTGCGCGCAGCGCAGGGGAGGGTTGGGGAGGGGGCAGTTTTTGCCCCAAAAGCTGAACATCCCCCTCCCCCACATTGCATCCGAGCCCCACCGGCCCCATGATCTTCACAGGGCCGCCTACGGCCCGTTTCACCAGCACAATAGAAATCCGGGCGGCGCCGACAAAGCGTCGCCTTTTGCTTGCTCTTCATACAGATAAGGAATTCCCATGACCAGCCACAGCGGTCTGCCGCCATCCATCATTGTTTCCACCCGCGACATGGCCCGTCTTGAGGCCCTGCTTGACTCCCCGGCGCTGAGCCGGCACCCGGCCGCTGTTGCCCTTGCGCAGGAACTTGAGCGCGCACAGGTGCTGCCGCCGGAAGAAATCCCCGAAGGCATCGTCACCATGCACTCCCGTGTGGACTGCGAAGACGAGCTGCACAACGAAAAGCATTCCCTGACTCTGGTCTATCCGCACGAAGCGGATTTCGACAAGGGCCGCGTATCGATCCTGGCACCGGTTGGCAGTGCCCTGCTGGGCTTGTCGGTTGGCCAGACCATCGACTGGACCGCTCCCGGCGGCCGCCAGCTGCGCCTGCGCGTTACCGCCGTCCACTATCAGCCCGAAGCGGCTGGTGATTTCCACCGCTGAGCGCACTGCGCCGCCCCTGCAACAGGAAACCATGATGTCCCAGGCCCCCTCCAAGCTCGCCCAGCTGCGCGAACTGTCCGTCGTCGTCGCCGATACCGGCGATTACGACGCCATCAAGCGCCTGCGCCCGGTCGACTGCACCACCAACCCGACGCTGGTGAAGAAAGCCCTCGACCTGCCGGTCTACGCCGGCCTGATCGAGCGCGAGCTGCAGTGGGGCCGGGCCCAGTCCGGTGACAAACAAGCCATCGCCAATGCCGTGGTCGATCGTTTGACTGTTGGCGTCGGCACGATGCTGGCCGAGCTGGTACCGGGCCGTGTTTCCACTGAAGTGGATGCCGACCAGGCGCACAACACCGAGGCGACGATTGCCAAGGCGCGCGAGTTCATCGCCATGTACGAAGCGGCCGGCGTGCCGCGCGACAAGGTGCTGATCAAGATCGCCGCCACCTGGGCCGGCGTGGAAGCCGCCCGCGTGCTGCAGGCCGAAGGCATCGACTGCAACCTGACGCTGATCTTCAACCCGACCCAGGCCTTGGCCTGCTCGGAAGCCGGTGCGTTCCTGATTTCGCCATTTGTTGGCCGGATTCTGGATTGGTACGTGGCCAACGGCCAGACCCCGGCCAACATCGACGAAGACCCGGGCGTGGTGTTCGTGCGCGGTGTGTTTGCCGAGTTCAAGCGCCGTGGTTCCAGCACGGTGGTGATGGGCGCCTCGTTCCGTTCGACTGCGCAGATTGAAGCGCTGGCCGGCTGTGACCGTCTGACGATTTCGCCGGACCTGCTGGAGAAGCTGGACGCAGATTTTGGCGAGCTGCCGCGCAAGCTGGTGGCTGGTGCTGCTGAGGCTTCGAATTTCGCTGCGATCGACGAAGCGAAGTTCGATGCGGATATGGCGGCTGATCCGATGGCTACCGAGAAGCTGGCTACCGGTATTGAGGCGTTTGCCAAGGATCTGCAGACCTTGCGTCAGCGGATTGCGGATGAGCTTGCAAACTGACAGTTCAAACAGGGCCTGACTACTCCCTTCTCCCTCCGGGAGAAGGTGCCCCGAAGGGGCGGATGAGGGTAAGTGCAAAGCCCGGCGACATCAGGCCGCAAGAGGCTTCGCCGCTTACCCTCTCCCCAACCCCTCTCCCGGGGGGAGAGGGGCTTTAAAAGACCCCCAGCGCCAGCCCGGCTGCGAACAGCCCGCCCAGC
>NZ_JBDJMY010000091.1:0-2422 GCF_039674165.1 Stenotrophomonas terrae | reverse complement strand
ATGCTCGGCAGAAGCTTCACCGGTAATGCCCCCTGCCGAGCATGGCTCGGCACTACAGGTTGAACCTCTCCGGTAACGCCCCTTGCCGAGCATGGCTCGGCACTACACCCCCTCCCTTGCGCCGAAGGCGGAGGGGAGGGGTTGGCTTTTTGGGCTTTTTGGGCCTTTCGCGCATTACCAGCTTCGCGGCTTACGCCGTTCCTACAAATCGGTGCTACCCGGTAACGTCCCCTGCCGAGCATGGCTCGGCACTACAGGGTGACGCCCTTTGCCCAGCCCCTTCAGAGGGCGTCCAGGTCACCCAGGGCGCGGATCAGGCGACGGGCGCGTTTGTCGGGGCGGTGTGCGGGGGCCTGGTAACCGGTGCGTTCGGCGGCGCGGCGCAGGCGCAGTTCATCGCGCGCCTGCCTGGACGCTGGCGTTTCCTCGTACAAGGCCTGGGCTACCGGGGCCGAGCCGCGGTTGGCGCTGAGCCCGCGTACCGCGATCTCGAAAATCTCGTCGCCGCGCTGCACCCGCAGCGCGTCACCGATGCGGATCGCACGGGAAGATTTCGGGCGCTGCCCTTCGACGTCGACCTTGCCGGTATCGACGGCCTGCTTGGCCAGGCTGCGGGTCTTGAAAAAGCGCGCGGCCCACAGCCATACATCAAGACGGATGCTCGCTACTGGTACGACTTCACCACTCATTGCGCTGCCATGACTCCTTGGTAGACATCCGGACGGTGATACCTGCCACCATCGCTCTCACCTGCAAGATGCTAGTGTGCCAGCCCCGATCCCGACAACGTTTTCCATGTCGAAACCCAAGCAAACCCGCTCGCTCACCGAAGGCCCAATCGGGCCCAGCCTGCTGATGTTCGCCCTGCCTATTCTGGCGGGCAACATCGCACAGTCGCTGAACGGCTCGGTCAATGCCATCTGGGTGGGCAAGTTCCTCGGCGAGGCGGCGCTGACTGCCACCGCCAATGCCAACAACATCATGTTTTTCCTGATCGGTTCGGTATTCGGCATCGGCATGGCTGCCACCATCCTGATCGGCCAGTCGATCGGGGCCAAGGACCTGCCGCAGGCGCGGCGGGTCATGGGCACCAGCGCCACCTTCTTCATCGGGCTGTCGGTGGTGATTGCGGTGCTGGGCTGGTTTCTGTCGCACCGCTTGCTGCTTGCGATGGGTACACCGGCCGAATCGCTGCCGATGGCCGATGCCTACCTGAAGGTGATCTTCCTGGCGATGCCGCTGTTGTATGCCTTCGCCTTCATCACCGCCGCTCTGCGCGGCGCCGGCGATGCACGCACGCCGTTCCGCTTCCTGCTGTTGGCGGTGCTGCTGGATATCGCTTTCAATCCCTTGCTGATCTTCGGCGTCGGCCCTTTCCCCGAGCTGGGCATCGCCGGTTCCGCCTGGGCCACGTTCTTCTCGCAGGGCCTGGCGCTGGCCGGGCTGATGCTCTACCTGCGCAACAAGCGGCACATGCTGTGGTTGGGGCGCAAGGACATCGGCCTGCTGAAGATCGACACCTTCATCCTCAAGGCGCTGGTGATCAAGGGCGTGCCGATGGGCCTGCAGATGATCCTGATCTCGTTGGCGATGATCATGATGATCAGCATGGTCAATGGCTATGGCGTGGAAACCGCATCGGCCTACGGCGCAGCAATGCAGCTATGGACCTATGTGCAGATGCCGGCGATGGCCATTGGCGCGGCGTGTTCGACGATGGCTGCACAGAACGTGGGTGCCGGGCGCTGGGAGCGCGTGGATGCCACCGCGCGCACCGGCGTGCTGTTCAACTTCCTGCTGACCGGCGCGCTGATCGCACCGATCATCCTGTTTGATCGCAGCACCCTTGCGCTGTTCCTGCCGGCGGCCAGCGAGGCACTGGAGATCGGCCGCCATCTGAATCACATCGCGGTGTGGTCGTTCCTGTTCTTCGGTGTCAACTTCGTGGTGTCCGGCGTGGTCCGGTCCACCGGCGCGGTGGTGCCGCCGCTGCTGATCCTGGCGGTGGCGATGTGGGGTATCCGGGTTCCATTTGCATTGTGGCTGCAGCCACGGTTTGGTGCCGATGCGATCTGGTGGAGCTTCCCGGTCAGCGCGTTCTGCTCGATGCTGATGATCATGAGCTATTACCGCTGGGGCAACTGGCGCAAGGCCAGCATTCTGGGCAAGCAGGCGCAGGCCACGCCGGCGGAAGTAGCCGCCACGCCGCCCTCGCCGGTGGCGGATCCTGACGTGGAATTGGAACGCTAGACAGCGTTGTGGGAGCGGCGTCAGCGGCGAAGCTGGCATTGCTGGAAAGGCTCAAGAGCTCAACCCCTCCCCAACCCTCCCCTACGCCTACGGCGCAAGGGAGGGAGCTGAACAATCTGTAGTGCCGAGCCATGCTCGGCAGTGGCATTACCGGTGAAGCCTCGTGCCTAGC
>NZ_JBDJMY010000090.1:0-3112 GCF_039674165.1 Stenotrophomonas terrae | reverse complement strand
CGCGCCCCCCGCCGTGGGCGGCTGTGTCCGTGGGTCCCTCCTCCCGGCCCCCCCGCCCCCCCCCACTACAGGAGCTCAGCTCACTCCGACAGATATACCCGCGGGGTGCGCTTGAGACTGCACGGCAGCCGGTACGCGCTGGTATTGCAACGCGGTGCCAGCTCCGAGATCGTTGGTGCATTGCCCCACAGCTGCACGATGCTGCCGCGTGCGGCCTGCGGATGGTCGCTCAGGTCCACCGTCAGCATGTCCATCGACACACGCCCGATCAAACGCCCGGGCACGCCATCAATCAATACCGGTGTGCCATTGGGCGCGAACTGCGGATAGCCATCGGCATAGCCCATCGCCACCACGCCCACCCGCGTCGGCACTTCAGCAACAAAACGCGCGCCGTAACCCAGCGGCTCGCCGACGGCGAGTTCGCGCACTGCGATGACCCGCGACTGCAGGGTCATCACCGGGCGCAGCTGCGCCGCGTGCGGGCTGGGCTGCGGATACAGCGGATCGGCGCCGTACAACATCAGGCCCGGGCGCACCCAATCGCTGCGCACATCCGGCCAGCCCAATAGCGCTGGCGAATTGCACAGGCTGGTTTCGCCAGCCAAACCCTCTGTGGCACGTACGAAAACATCCAACTGCTCGCGGGTGCGGTTGCTGTCCAGTTCGTCAGCGCGTGCCAGGTGCGTCATCAGCACCAGCGGGCCGACCTGCGGCAGCGCGGTCAGGCGTGCATGCGCGTCGCGGAATTCCTCCATCGACAAACCCAGCCGGTGCATGCCGCTGTCCAGCTTCAACCAGATACGCAGCGTGGCGTCGGTCTTGAACGCTTCCACCGCTTCCAGCTGCCACGCCGTCGCCACCACCACCCAGAAATCGTGCTCGACGATCAATGGCAGCTCGGCCGCGTCGAAGAACCCTTCCATCAACAGGATCGGGCCGCGAATGCCGGCCTGGCGCAGCTCCAATGCCTCCTCGATGCAGGCCACGCCGAAACCATCGGCCTCGTCCTGCAGCGCGCGCGCGCAGTTCACCGCACCGTGGCCGTAGGCGTCGGCCTTGATGATCGCCAGCGCCTTGCCGCCGCCCAGCTGGCGCGCAAGCCGGTAGTTGTGGCGCAGCGCGTCCAGGTCGATCAGTGCCTGTGCCGGGCGCATCAGTGCTGCCCCTTGCCGTAACGGAAGATATCCAGCCCCTCGGTGCTGATCTGCGGCTGCTTGCCGCTCATCAGGTCGGCCAGGTAACGGCCGGAGCCGGCGGCCATGGTCCAGCCCAGGGTGCCGTGGCCGGTGTTGAGGAACAGATTGCGATACGGCGTTGCGCCGATCACCGGGGTGCCGTCGGGCGTGGCCGGGCGCAGGCCGGTCCAGAAGGCGGCCTGGCTCAGATCACCGCCATCCGGGTACAGATCCTTGACCACCTTTTCCAGCGTGGCGCGGCGGCGTGGTTCCAGCGACAGGTCAAAACCGGCAACTTCAGCCATGCCGCCGACGCGGATGCGGTCTTCGAAGCGGGTGATGGCGATCTTGTAGCTCTCGTCCAGGATGGTCGAGTTCGGTGCCATCGCCGCATTGGTGATCGGCAGGGTCAGCGAATAACCCTTCAGCGGATACACCGGCAGCTGCATGCCCAGCGGTGCCAGCAACTGCGGCGAATAACTGCCCAGTGCAAGCACGTAGTGATCGGCGGTTTCCAGCTTGCCGTTGATGCGCACGCCGGCGATGCGGTCGCCATCGGACTGGATCGAGGCGATGTCCTGGTCGAAGCGGAACTCCACCCCGGCCGCTTCGGCCAGTGCGGCCAGCTTGTTGGTGAACAGCTGGCAGTCGCCGGTCTGGTCCTCGGGCAGGCGCAGTGCGCCAACCAGCATTTCGGTCTTGCCTGCCAGCGCCGGCTCAACCCGGGCGATGCCTTGGCGGTCCAGCACTTCATAGGGCACGCCGTATTCGCGCAGCACTTCGATGTCCTGTGCGGCGGCATCCAGCTGCTGCTGGGTGCGGAACAACTGGGTGGTGCCCAGCTGGCGGCCTTCGTAATCGATGCCGGTGGCCGCGCGCAGCTCGTTGATGCAATCGCGGCTGTAGTCGGACACGCGCACCATGCGCGCCTTGTTGACCGCATAGCGGGCGGAGGTGCAGTTGCGCAGCATCTGCCACAGCCAGCGGTACTGGGCCATATCCGCAGTCGGGCGGATCGCCAGCGGCGCATGTTCTTCGAACAGCCACTTGATCGCCTTGAACGGTACGCCCGGGGCGGCCCACGGCGAGGTGTAGCCAAACGACAGTTGGCCGGCATTGGCGAAGCTGGTCTCCAGCGCCGGGCCAGGCTGCCGGTCAACCACGGTGACATCAAAGCCGGCCTGCCGTAGATACCAGGCACTGGTCGTGCCGATCACACCGCTGCCAAGCACCAGAACGCGCATTTTCATTCTCCGGACCACATCATTCCCTGCGCACGGGATGGCAGGGGCTAGGAACGGCGCAGTATATTCAGGGTGAACCAGTGTTTTTACCTTTATTGATGCGGTGAATCAGGGTAATTTCCTGTTTCGTTCATCAAAAGCAGAGCCGCCATGGCCACCCGCAGCCGCGAACTGGACAAGATCGACCGCAAGATCCTGCGCATCCTGCAGCAGGAGGGCCGCATCTCCTTCACCGAGCTGGGCGAGCGCGTTGGCCTGTCGACCACGCCCTGCACCGAGCGCGTGCGCCGGCTGGAACGCGAAGGGGTGATCACCGGCTACTACGCGCGGCTGGATCCGTCTTCGGTCAAGGCCAGCCTGCTGGTGTTCGTGGAGATCAGCCTGGCCTACAAATCCGGCGACATCTTCGAGGAATTCCGCCGTGCCGCGTTGAAGCTGCCCAACGTACTGGAATGCCATCTGATGTCCGGCGATTTCGACTACCTGCTCAAGGCCCGCATCAACGAAATGGCCTCCTACCGCAAACTGTTGGGCAGCACCTTGTTGACCTTGCCGCACGTGCGCGAATCCAAGAGCTACATCGTGATGGAAGAAGTCAAAGAAACCCTGTGCCTGCCAATCGAGTAGTGCCTAGCCATGCTCGGCAGGGGCTCTAGCGGCAACCCCGCCATGTAGTGCCGAGCCATGCTC
>NZ_JBDJMY010000089.1:0-3315 GCF_039674165.1 Stenotrophomonas terrae | reverse complement strand
TAGGGCCCCGGGGGCGGCCGGCGCCTGGCGGGGGGGGGGGTTTGGGGGTTGGGCCTCCGCGGGGTGGGCCGCGCCACTACAGTCTGGTGTCAGTGAGCTTCCGGCGCCACGTAGCCGGCTGGCTTTTCAGCGCCACCAGAGAACAGGTACTTCACCAGTTCTTCTTCAAGGAAGGCGCGGTGCTTGGGATCGCGCGGCGACAAGCGGTTCTCGTTGATCAGCATGGTCTGATGCGCCAGCCATGCAGCCCAGGCCGGCTTGCCGATATTGGCGAAAATGCGCTGGCCCAGTTCACCCGGATAGGGCACGAAATCCAGACCCTCGGTTTCGCGTTGTTCGTACTGGCAGAAGACGGAGCGGGGCATGGTGGAATCCTGTCGAATCAGTGCGCCGGATGCTTGTCCAGCAGTTTGCGGATAGGCGCGGGCAGGCCAAGTGCGGCCAGCTCGCTGCGTGCCACCCAACGTAGATCGGCATTGTCACCGACCTTGGCCTTGAGTGCGACCTTGCGCAAGTGCAAGGGCTGCAGATGCAGGCGGTAATGACTGAAGGTGTGCACGATCAGCGGCAGTTCTTCGGCATTGTCGTAGTTGCCCTTGATGGTGCCGGCAAACCAGTCACGCAACGCGCTGTCGGTGTCGGCCTGCGGCAGGGTCCACAGGGAGGCCCAGATGCCGGTCGGCGGGCGCTTGAGCAGCAGGATGCGGCCGTCGCTGTCCTCCAGCAGCAAGGCGCTGGCCTCACGCTCTGGCAGCACCTTGCTCGGCTTCGGCGTTGGCAATGCATCCACCAGGCCCTGCGCATGCGCGGTACAGCTGTTCTGCAGCGGGCACAGGATGCAGGCCGGCTTTGAGCGCGTGCACAAGGTTGCGCCGAAATCCATCTGGGCCTGGGTGTAATCGGCCATGCGACCGGCAGGCACCTGCGCGACATGGGTTTCGGCCTGCGCCCAGAGCTGCTTTTCGATGACCGGCAGGCCGGGGAAGCCGGCAACGCCGTGATAACGGGTCAGCACGCGTTTGACGTTGCCATCCAGGATCGCGAACGGGTCGTTCCAGGCCTGGCTGAGGATGGCGCCAGCGGTGCTGCGGCCGATGCCGGGCAGGGCAAGCAGCGCATCGAAATCACGCGGCAGTTCGCCACCATGCAGTTCAACGCATTGCTTGGCGGCCGCATGCAGGTTGCGGGCACGCGCGTAGTAGCCCAGCCCGGCCCAATGCGCCATCAGCGTGTCGTTGTCGGTGGCGGCCAGGTCCGCAAGCGTCGGAAACGACTGCACGAAGCGCTGGAAGTACGGGGTGACCGTAGCGACCTGGGTCTGCTGCAACATGATTTCCGACAGCCAGACGCGGTACGGCGAGCGCGGATGCTGCCAGGGCAGATCATGGCGGCCGTGCTGGTCGAACCAGGTAAGGAGTTGGCTGGGGAAGTTGGGCATGGGCTAGCGAGGGCGGTGGCTGGCGCGTCCCTTCTCCCTGCGGGAGAAGGTGCCCCATAGGGGCGGATGAGGGTAAGGCTCTTGTCGTTGATGCTGCGTGGGAGCTTCGCTCTTTCGTACCCTCACCCCAACCCCTCTCCCGGTGGGAGAGGGGCTTCAGATCAAGCGCCCAGCGCCTGCGGCAACAATGCGTCGACGAAGGCTTCGGCATCAAACACGCGCAGATCTTCCGGGCGCTCGCCGATGCCTGCAAAACGGATCGGAATGCCGAATTCGCGGGCCAGCGCGAATACCACGCCGCCCTTGGCGGTGCCGTCCAGCTTGGTCACGACAAGGCCGGTGACGCCTGCAGCCGCATGGAACTGGCGCAGCTGCGACAGCGCGTTCTGGCCGGTGGTGCCGTCGATGACCATCAACACTTCGTGCGGAGCGGTTTCATCGATCTTGCCGAGAACGCGACGGATCTTGCTCAGCTCGTTCATCAGGCCGGTCTGGGTGTGCAGGCGGCCAGCGGTATCGGCGATCAACACGCTGGTGCCGCGCGCCTTGCCGGCCTGCAGTGCGTCGAATGCGACCGAGGCAGCATCTGCGTTCTGACCTTGGGCGACCACGGCCACGCCATTGCGCTCACCCCAGATCTGCAACTGGGCGACGGCGGCGGCGCGGAAGGTGTCGCCGGCAGCCAGCATCAGGCTATGGCCCTGATCCTTGAAGCGCTTGGCCAGCTTGCCGATGGTGGTGGTCTTGCCGACGCCGTTGACGCCGACAGTGAGGATCACGAACGGCTTGGCGTTGGTGTCGATCACCAACGGCTTGGCGACCGGCTGCAGCATGGCGATCAGGTCGGCGCGCAGTGCGGCCAGCAGCGCATTGGCATCGGCAAACTCGCGCGACTTCATGCGCTTGCGCAGGTCTTCGACCAGCGCCGTGGTTGCCGGCATGCCGACGTCGGCGGTGATCAGTGCGGTTTCAATCTCGTCGAGCAGGTCGTCGTCGAGCTTGGGGTTGCGCGAGAACAGGCCGCCGAAGCTGCGGGCGAACGTGCTGTTGCGCAGACGGTCGCGCCAACCGGGCTTGCCAGCCTGTGCGGCAGGCGCTGCATTGGCGGGAATCAGTGCTGCGTCGGAATCGGCGGAGCTGGGTGCGTTGGTTTCGGCTGCGACTGGAGCTGGAGCCGGAGTGGCAGTTGGCAGTGCAGCTGGAGCCGCTTCTTCAGCAACTACAGGAGCAGCAACTACAGGAGCAGCAGTGGGTTCTGTTGGCTGCGCCGCGATTTCGTTGATTGCAGGCGAGGGGGCGATGGCCGGTACTGTGTGAGCGGGGACCGGCACGGTTGCAGCCACGGTTTCCGCTGCGACAGCCTGTTCGACAAGCGGCGCAGGCGTCGCCGCGACTTCGGTCGTTGGCTCCACATGTGCTGCGGGGGCCTCGTTTGCCTGGATCGGTGCTTGCGCGGCTTCGGTCGAGTCAGGTTCTGCCGGCAGCGGCGATTGCGCCGACGGGGCCTGCGGGAAGGCGGCGGCCAGTTCCTCAACGCTCAGCGTGGACGGCTTTGCGGGCTGTTGGGCGTCGTCGGTCTTTTTGCGGCGAAAAAAGCTGAACATGGAGGAAAAAGGCCTGAAATCAGATGTCTATGTTACCACCGGCGGTCAGGTGGCCGGCGGTATGGGCAGTGTGAGCGTTGTTGTTTGAAGCCCCTCTCCCGTTCAGGGGTGTGGGGTTGGGGTGAGGGGGGCTTTTGCGGCTCTACCGGGAAGGCCTCTGCCGAGCATGGCTCGGCACTACAGAGCGCGCGACATCGATGGGGAGGCTTGAGCCCCTCTCCCGTTTGCGGGAGAGGGGTTGGGGTGAGGGGGGCTTTTGGGGCTCTACTGGTA
>NZ_JBDJMY010000088.1:0-3643 GCF_039674165.1 Stenotrophomonas terrae | reverse complement strand
GCCGAGCCCTGCTCGGCAGTGGCCTTCCCGGTAAGGCCTCAGCCGAGCATGGCTCGGCACAACAGTTGCCAGGCAACGAACGTGGGAGCGGCGACAGCCGCGAAGCCACAGATCCATCCGATTGCCGGCATGCAGGTGCTTTCAACACTGCCGGCTTCGCGGCTGACGCCGCTCCTGCAAATCTGCGCGTTGCCCGACAAAAAAGCCCGGGCAGTTTCCCGCCCGGGCTTTCATTCAAACAACGCAGCTCGAGCTTACTTCGAGGCGGCGTCCATTTCCTTCAGCAGCTGCGGCGCCGGCGCCACTTCCTGCATGATCCAACGCATGTAACGCTCGTCGACCGAAATCATGCGGGTCATCACCGGGTCGAACACCCAGTTGCTGGCGACCGATTCCCAGATGCCGTCAAACGCCAGACCGACCAGACGACCGTGCGCGTCCAGCACCGGCGAGCCGGAGTTGCCGCCAGTGATGTCCAGATCGGACAGGAAGTTCACCGGCACGCTGCCGATACGCTTGTCTTCAAAGCCGCCATAACGCTTGGCCTTGACCGCATCGATCAGCGCCTGCGGCGAGTCGAACGGGTCCTTGCCGGTTTCCTTGGCGACGATGCCTTCCAGGTCGGTGAAGGCCGGCTGCACCTTGCCGTCCAGGCCGGTGTAACCCTTCACGTTGCCGAAGGTGATGCGCAGCGACAGGTTGGCGTCCGGGTAAACGAACTCACCCTTGGTCTTCTTGTAATCAGCAATTGCCTGCAGGAACAGCGGGCGCGCGACCAGCTCTTCACCGGTACGGACCTTGCGCTGGTGCTCCAGCTCCAGCAGTGCCGGCATCACCGCCACCGCGTACTGGATGGCCGGGTCGGTGCTGGCTTCAAACGCAGCTTTGTCGGCACCGAACCACTTCAAACGCTCGTCCAGGTTGCCCAGCTTGGAGCCGTCCAGACGCGCGACGGTTGCATCAACCGCCTTGGCATCGACGCCGCCGATCCACTTGTCGAACGCCGACAGGTGCTGGCCAGCCGGCAGCTGCACGTACTGCTGCAACCAGTACTGCTGGAACTGACGGTCCATGGCCGGCACGTAGCGGCGGTCCATCTGCTTCAGGCCGCCTTCGATGGTCGGCAGGTCGCGCTCCTGGTAACCCTCTTCGCGCTGCGCGTCCGGCTTGGCCTTTTCAATGGCCAGGCGGTACAGACGCACGGCGGTGCCGAGGGTGCCGGTGCGGTTGAGCATCGCCAGGTTCAGGTCACGCGCCTGGTTCATGCGCGACTGCTGGCCCAGCGTCTGCAGCTGTGCGAAGGCATCCAGCGCCGGCTTGCCGGCATCGCCCTGGCCACGCAGCCATTCCAGCACCGCGGTTTCTGCAGCCTGCTTCTGGCCCAGCACGTTGTTGCGCTTGAAGCCGTCCAGCTGGCCGTCGTAGTTCTTGCTGGTGTTGTTCCAGCCGGCCATGTTGGCGGCGTACTTCACCGCGATGTCCGGGTTGGTCTTACTGGCCGCTTCGACCATCGCGATCTGGTCCTTGTAGGCCTTGGCGATCGACGGGTAGGTCCAGGTAGCGGTGTTCTCGAATTCGCTGACCAGCGCATAGCGATCGGTGCGGCCCGGGTAACCGGCAACCATCACGAAATCACCCTCGCCCAGCGGCTGGTTGGCCAGCTTCAGCCAATGCTTGGGCTGGTACGGCACGTTGTCGGCGGCGAATGCGGCCGGCTTGCCGTCCTTGCCAACGTAGGCGCGGTAGAACGAGAAATCGCCGGTGTGGCGCGGCCACATCCAGTTGTCGACGTCGCCGCCGAACTTGCCGACGCTGCCCGGGGGTGCATAGGCCAGGCGCACGTCCTTGATTTCCATGTTCTTGAACAGGCGGTAGGTGTTGCCGCCGGAGAAGCTGTACAGGGTGCAGCTGTAGGCATCGTCGGTTTCACAGGCAGCAATGGCCTGCTTCTCGAAGGTTTCCAGCGCTTGGGTGCGCTTGAGCGGGTCATTGCCGGCGCCAGCGATGGCGGCCTTTACCTGGGTGGTGACGTCGGTGATGTCGTCCAGCACGTAGATGCGGGCGTTCGGGCCGGCGCTCAGTTCGTCCTTCAGGGTCGGCGCGTTGAAGCCGTCCTTGATCAGATTCTTCTCGGCGGTGGAATTGAGCTGGATCGAGCCGTAGGCACAGTGGTGGTTGGTGACCACCAGGCCCTGCGGCGAGACGAAGCTGGCGGTACAGCCGCCCAGCGCAACCACTGCGCCCATCGGGTCACCGGTGAGGTTGGCCAGCTGCTGCGGGTCCAGCTTCAGGCCTGCCTGCTTCAGCGGGCCGGCAATTTCCGGCAACTGCTGCGGCACCCACATGCCTTCGGCAGCCTGCGCGGTCTGCGCCAGGCCAAGGCCGGCAACGATGGAAAACGCAAGAAAATTCACGCGCATCAGACACATCCGAAAGTTTGGAACGGCCGATTGTAGCGGCTGTAACTGTCTGCCGCCCCTGTCATCGGTCAGTACCGGGCGGTTACGGTTGAAAGCTTATAATCACGTCCTTTCCCCACACTGCGGTCCCCTGCAATGGCACAGACGATGAAGGCGCTGGTGAAGCGCGAAGCGACCAAGGGCATCTGGATGGAAGAGGTGCCGGTGCCTACGCCGGGCCCGAACCAGGTGCTGATCAAGCTGGAAAAGACCGCCATCTGTGGCACCGACCTGCACATCTACCTGTGGGACGAATGGAGCCAGCGCACCATCAAGCCGGGCCTGACCATCGGCCACGAGTTTGTCGGCCGCATCGCCGAAATCGGCCCGGGCGTGACCGGCTATGAAATCGGCCAGCGCGTCTCGGCCGAAGGCCACATCGTCTGCGGCCATTGCCGCAACTGCCGTGGCGGCCGCCAGCACCTGTGCCCGAACACCGTCGGCATCGGCGTCAACGTCAACGGCGCCTTCGCCGAATACATGGTGATGCCGGCCACCAACCTGTGGCCGATCCCGGACCAGATCCCGTCCGAGCTGGCCGCGTTCTTCGACCCCTATGGCAACGCCGCGCATTGCGCGCTGGAGTTCGACGTGATCGGCGAGGACGTGCTGATCACCGGCGCAGGCCCGATCGGCATCATTGCTGCCGGCATCTGCAAGCACATCGGTGCACGCAACGTGGTGGTCACCGACGTCAATGATTTCCGCCTGAAGCTGGCTGCCGACATGGGCGCCACCCGCGTGGTCAACGTCGCCAACCAGTCGCTGAAGGACGTGATGGCCGAGCTGCACATGGAAGGCTTCGACGTGGGCCTGGAAATGAGCGGCAACCCGCGCGCCTTCAACGACATGCTCGATTGCATGTACCACGGCGGCAAGATCGCCATGCTCGGCATCATGCCGCGCGGTGCCGGTTGCGACTGGGACAAGATCATCTTCAAGGGCCTGACCGTGCAGGGCATCTACGGCCGCAAGATGTACGAGACCTGGTACAAGATGACCCAGCTGGTGCTGGGCGGTTTCCCGCTGGGCAAGGTGATGACCCACCAGCTGCCGGTGGACCGTTTCCAGGAAGGTTTCGACCTGATGGAACAGGGCAAGGCCGGCAAGGTCGTACTGAGCTGGAATTGATCCGTAGTGCCGACCCATGGTCGGCAATAGGGCATTACCGGTAAAGCCACTGC
>NZ_JBDJMY010000087.1:0-3778 GCF_039674165.1 Stenotrophomonas terrae | reverse complement strand
CGCGCTCCCCCGTTGTCTAACCTGGCCCGCCCCCCCCCCCCTCGCCCCCCCCACTACAGGTGTGGCTTTCGGCGGCACGGCTCGGCAGTACTGCAGTGGTTTGGGGTATGCCGACGGAAGTATGTATAATTCGTACATACTTCATTGGAGGTCCCATGGAAGCCACCGTAGCTGAACGCGGGCAGATCACTCTGCCCAAAGCCGTACGCGACGCCCTGGGCCTGACCAAGGGCACCCAGCTCAAGGTTGAGCTGGAGGGCAGCCGCATCATCCTGCGCAAGAGCGTGGACGACGCCATTTCCCGTGCCCGCGGCAAGTTCGCGCTGGACGGTTTCGAGTCGGCCGAGCAGGCCGTACGCACCGTCCGTGACGAGGCCGACCAGGCATGATCGCGGTCGACTCCCCGGTCCTGATCGAACTGCTCAGCGATGGCCCCCGCGCCGACGCGGTGGAGGCCTGCCTGCGGCAGGCGCTGGTCGGTGGCCGGGTGGTCATCTGCGGTACCACCCTGGCCGAGATCTGCGCATCACTGCGCGGCGGCGCCGAGGTGCAGGGCGCTTTGGAAGAAATGGGTGTCCATTTCAATCCGCTGGAAGCCAAATCCGCGTTGCGTGCCGGCGAGATGCACCGCCGCCATCGCCAACGCAGCGGCGAAACCCGCCGCATCGACGATTTCATGGTGGGCGCCCACGCACTGCTGCAGTGCGATGGCCTGATCACCTGGAACGACACGTTTTATCGCGACTACTTCAAGGGCCTGAAGCTGATCGTGCCGCAAAGCTGAGCCCAATCCATTCTTTAACCGTTACACCCGGGAGTTGTCATGTTGGAAGCCTACCGCCACCACGTAGCCGAGCGCGCCGCGCTTGGCATCCCGCCGTTGCCGCTGACCGCACAGCAGACGGCCGACGTCATCGAGCTGCTGAAGAACCCGCCGGCGGGTGAGGCCGAGTTCCTGCTCGACCTGATCACCCACCGCGTGCCGGCCGGCGTCGATGACGCTGCCAAGGTCAAGGCTTCGTACCTGGCCGCCATTGCCTTCGGCAGCGAGAAGAACGCGCTGATCAGCCGCGCGCGCGCCACCGAACTGCTGGGCACCATGCTCGGCGGCTACAACGTCGCGCCGCTGATCCAGCTGCTTGACGACGCCGAAGTCGGTGCCATCGCCGCCAGCGGCCTGAAGCACACCCTGTTGGTGTTTGATGCCTTCCATGACGTGCAGGAAAAGGCCAAGGCCGGCAACGCCCATGCACAGGGCGTGCTGCAGAGCTGGGCCGATGCCGAGTGGTTCACCAGCAAGCCGGAAGTGCCGCAGAGCCTGTCCATCACCGTGTTCAAGGTGCCGGGCGAAACCAATACCGACGACCTGTCGCCGGCACCGGACGCCACCACCCGCCCGGACATCCCGCTGCATGCGCTGGCGATGCTGAAGAACAAGCGTCCCGACGCGCCGTTCGTGCCGGAAGAAGATGGCAAGCGCGGCCCGATCCAGGAAATCCTGTCGCTGAAGGAAAAGGGCAACCTGGTTGCCTATGTCGGCGACGTTGTCGGCACCGGTTCCAGCCGCAAGTCCGCCACCAACTCGGTGCTGTGGTTCACCGGTGAAGACATCCCCTTCATCCCGAACAAGCGCTTCGGCGGCGTGTGCCTGGGTTCGAAGATCGCCCCGATCTTCTACAACACCATGGAAGATGCCGGCGCACTGCCGATCGAGCTGGACGTGTCGAAGATGGAGCACGGCGATGTCGTCGAGCTGCGTCCGTACGACGGCAAAGCACTGAAGAACGGCGAAGTGATCGCCGAGTTCCAGGTCAAGAGCGACGTGTTGTTCGACGAAGTGCGCGCCGGTGGCCGCATTCCGCTGATCATCGGCCGTGGCCTGACCGCCAAGGCGCGCGAAGCGCTGGGCCTGCCGGTGACCGAGCTGTTCCGTCTGCCGGTGCAGCCGGCCGACACCGGCAAGGGTTACTCGCTGGCGCAGAAGATGGTTGGCCGCGCCTGTGGCCTTCCGGAAGGCAAGGGCATGCGCCCGGGCACCTACTGCGAACCGAAGATGACCTCGGTAGGCTCGCAGGACACCACCGGTCCGATGACCCGTGACGAGCTGAAGGACCTGGCCTGCCTGGGCTTCTCGGCCGACCTGGTGATGCAGTCGTTCTGCCACACCGCTGCCTACCCGAAGCCGGTGGACGTCAAGACCCACCACACCCTGCCGGAATTCATCTCCACCCGTGGTGGCGTCTCGCTGCGTCCGGGCGACGGCGTGATCCACAGCTGGCTCAACCGCATGCTGCTGCCTGACACCGTCGGTACCGGTGGTGACTCGCACACCCGTTTCCCGGTCGGCATTTCGTTCCCGGCCGGTTCGGGCCTGGTCGCCTTCGCCGCTGCCACCGGCGTCATGCCGCTGGACATGCCGGAGTCGGTGCTGGTGCGCTTCAAGGGCAAGATGCAGCCGGGCGTGACCCTGCGTGACCTGGTCAACGCGATTCCGCTGTACGCGATCAAGTCCGGTCTGCTGACCGTGGCCAAGGCGGGCAAGAAGAACATCTTCTCCGGCCGCATCCTGGAAATCGAAGGTCTGCCGGACCTGAAGGTCGAGCAGGCGTTCGAACTGTCCGATGCTTCGGCTGAGCGTTCGGCCGCTGGTTGCTCGGTGCACCTGAACAAGGAGCCGATCATCGAGTACCTCACCAGTAACATCACGCTGCTGAAGTGGATGATTGCCGAGGGTTACCAGGACGCACGTTCGCTGGCCCGTCGCATCGAGAAGATGGAA
This sequence comes from Stenotrophomonas terrae, assembly GCF_039674165.1. Taxonomy (GTDB): domain Bacteria; phylum Pseudomonadota; class Gammaproteobacteria; order Xanthomonadales; family Xanthomonadaceae; genus Stenotrophomonas; species Stenotrophomonas terrae_A. The sequence goes on along the minus strand of NZ_JBDJMY010000087.1, from coordinate 999 downwards.
GCATGGCTGGCCAACCCGGAACTGCTGCAGGGTGATGCCGACGCCGAGTACGCCGCCGTCATCGAGATCGACCTGGCCGACATCCACGAGCCGATCGTGGCCTGCCCGAACGACCCGGACGACGTGAAGACCTTGTCGGAAGTGGCCGGTGCCAAGATCGACGAAGTGTTCATCGGTTCGTGCATGACCAACATTGGTCACTTCCGTGCCGCTGCCAAGCTGCTGGAAGGCAAGCGCGACATCCCGACCCGTCTGTGGGTTGCACCGCCGACCAAGATGGACGCCTCCGAGCTGACCAAGGAAGGCGTCTACGGCACCTTCGGTGCTGCTGGCGCACGCATGGAAATGCCGGGCTGCTCGCTGTGCATGGGCAACCAGGCGCAGATCCGCGAAGGCTCCACCGCGATGTCGACCTCGACCCGCAACTTCCCGAACCGTCTGGGTCGCAACACCAACGTGTACCTGGGTTCGGCCGAACTGGCTGCAATCTGCTCGCGGCTGGGCCGCATCCCGACCAAGGAAGAGTACATGGCCGATGTCGGCGTGCTGGATGCTGCCGGCAGCGAGATCTACCGCTACATGAACTTCGACCAGATCAGCGATTACAAGGACGTGGCCGATTCGGTCAACGCCTGAGCTGTGGTTGAGTAGTAATGGTTGGTTGCAGCTGAGCAGTAATGGTTGGTTGTAGCTGATTGGTAATGGTTGAACGAAAAACCCCGGCGCAAGCCGGGGTTTTTTGTTGCCTGCTGAACCTGCAGCGGCGATTGCAGCGGTCGCAATGGTGGCGATGGCGTCGATGGTAGCTTGTGGGAGCGGCGTAAGCCGCGAAGCTGATGCCGCATCAGATTGCGGAAATTCCGGTCCTTCATCGACCCCGGCTTCGCGCCTAACGCCGCTCCCAAAAATTCGCTGGGATTCGCATGTCGGTGCGGCTTTCGCCGCGAAGCTGATGCAGCATCGGATTGCGGAGATGTCGGTTGTTCATCGACCCCGGTT
>NZ_JBDJMY010000086.1:0-4440 GCF_039674165.1 Stenotrophomonas terrae | reverse complement strand
GCAGGAGCTTTACCAGCGATCCAAACGCTACGTGGAACGCTTCTGCCGAGCATGGCTCGGCACTACATGTGGGGCAAGCGCTACGTGGAACGCCTCTGCCGAGCATGGCTCGGCACTACATGTGGGGCCAGCGCTACGTGGAACGCTTCTGCCGAGCATGGCTCGGCACTACATGTGGGGCAAGCGCTACGTGGAACGCCTCTGCCGAGCATGGCTCGGCACTACACGTTCGGGGCCCACGGGTCGTAGCTGCCAAACCACCACAGGTGGCCTTCGGGATCGCGGCAGGCGTAGCCGCGGCCGCCGTAGGCCTGGTCGGCAATATCGATGACGATCTCCGCCCCGGCGGCCTTGGCCTGGCTGTAATGGGCGTCGGCATCGCTGACGATCACGCAGGCGCTTTGCGTCTCCATGCCGCCGACCTCGTCGGGCTGGATCATGTTGCTGCCCCATTCGCTTGGCTGCACCGAACCCAACATGATCATGCCGTTGCCGAATACCAGCTGCGCGTGGTGAACCAGATCGCCATCCTGGTACACCGCATGGCGCTGGAAGCCGAAGGCGTTGCACAGCCAGTCGATGGCCGCGGGTGCGTCGCGGTAACGCAGGCAGGGAATGATGGTTGAGGTGGTGCGGGCGGCGAGGTCCATGGTCGCGTGCGGGCAGTTGCGGAAAGGCGAGGGTGGGCGCGCTCGCGTTACCATCGCGAGAAGGCCGGCGCGGAGCCGGTATCGATTCATAGGGAGCGCACTTTGAATAGTTGGTTGGGCGGCGGGCTGATGCTCGCGATGGGCGTGGTGGCACCGCAGGCGGTTGCACAGGAGGCAGCGCCGACGGAACTGCAGCAGCTGGACGCGACCGTGGAACGGGTACGCCAGCAGTTCGACGTGCCGGGCGTGGCGGTGGCCGTGGTCAAGGATGGCAAGGTGATCCTGGAGCGTGGCTGGGGCCTGCGCGAGCTGGGCAAGCCGGAGCCGGTGCAGGCCGATACCCTGTTTGCCATCGCCTCCAATACCAAGGCGTTCACCGCGACCTCGCTGAACCTGCTGGCCGAAGACGGTAAGCTGAAGATGGACGACCGGGTGGTCGATCACCTGCCGTCGTTCCGCATGTCCGATCCCTATGTGACCGGCGAAATGCGCATCCGCGATCTGCTCTCGCACCGCAGCGGCCTGAGCCTGGGCGCGGGCGATCTGTTGTTCTGGCCGACCACGCGCTACAGCAATGCCGAGGTGGTGGCGCGGCTGGCGCAGGTGCCGTTGAAGAATGGTTTCCGCGACCGCTACGCCTACGACAATATTCTTTATGCCGTTGCCCAGCAGGTGATCGAGAAGGTATCCGGGCAATCGTTTGCCGACTTCCTGCAGCAGCGCATCTTCGACAAGGTCGGCATGAGCGAGACCCGCTATAACGCCGATCACCTCAAGCCGGGCGACAAGGCAGCCGTTGGCCACGCCAAGTTCGACTTCAAGGATCTGCGTCCGGTGCCGCCGCTGACCTGGTCCAACAATGCGGGCGCCGGTGGCATCTATTCCAGCGTGCATGACCTAGCAAAGTGGATGAACGTGCAGCTGGCCGAGGGCAAGCTCGCCGATGGCACGCCGCTGTTCACCGAGAAGACCCAGCAGCAGATGTGGCAGATGCAGATCCCGCAGGTGGTGCCCAAGCCGTCGGTGCCGGAACTTGCCGCTGCACGGCCGAACTTCGCCGGGTACGGCGAGGGGTGGAGCTTGAGCGATTACCGTGGGCAGAAGCTGGTCTGGCATACCGGTGGCTGGCCGGGCCAGGTGTCGCGGTTGACCCTGGTGCCCGAGCAGAACCTGGGCGTGGTGGTGCTGACCAACCAGGAATCCGGCGCCGCTTTCAACGCGATCACCATGAGCGTGCTCGATGCCATGCTTGGTGCGCAGGGCAATGACTGGGTGGCCGCCTATGCCGCTGGCGTTGCCAAGGCGCAGGGCAATGCCGACGAGGCCTGGGACAAGCATGTGGCCGCGCGTGATGCCCGGAGCAAGCCGTCGCTGCCGCTGCCCGCGTATGCCGGCACCTATCGCGATGCCTGGTACGGCGATGTGTTCGTCGAACAGCAGGGCGGCAAGCTGCACCTGCGCTTTGGTGCCACCGCCGATCTGGTCGGCACGATGGAGCACTGGCAGCACGACACCTTCATCGTGCGCTGGGACAACCGTTCGCTCAACGCCGATGCCTTCGTCAATTTCAGCCTGGACCCGGATGGCAAGGTGCGTGAAGTACGCATGCAGCCCGTGTCGTCGTTGACCGATTTCAGCTTTGACTTCCAGGACCTGCTGCTGAAGCCCAAGGCGGATTGACGGGGGTTGTAGGAGCGGCGTAAGCCGCGAAGCAAATGGATCATCAGTTTGCGATTGATCAGGGGTGGAAGCGGTATCAGCTTCGCGGCTGACGCCGCTCCCACAACCCAGTGATTCTCGCCGCTGACACAACCAGACATCGCCTAGACAGACACAACACAGGCCGCGATGGGACAATCGCGGCCTGTTCTGGTTTTACAGGCCGTGGCGATGCTGCGCTGGTTCGAATCCCTGATCCCCGTTTTCCCGCCGGTCGACACCCGCACGCCGCCGCGCGGCGTGGTGCGCTTCTACCTGCATTACCTGCGCCCGGTATGGCCGGTGCTGCTGGCCACGCTGATCGCCGGGCTGCTGCTGGCATTGGTGGAAGTGGCGATGTTCGACTTCCTTGGCCGTATCGTCGACATGCTTGCCGATAGCCCTGGGCCGGGTTTCTTCCAGCGCAATGCAAGCGAGTTGCTATGGATGGCCGGCATCACCCTGCTGGCGCGGCCGGTCCTGGTTGCCCTGCACAACCTGCTGGTCAACCAGTCCATCGTGCCGGGCCTGAGCAACCGCTCGCGTTGGCTGATGCACAACCATGTGGTGCGGCAGAGCCTGAGTTTCTTCCAGAACGACTTTGCCGGCAGCGTCGCCAACCGGGTGATGCAGACCGGCACTTCGCTGCGCGAATCCGCCGTGCAGATGGTCGATTCGATGTGGTACATCGTGGTTTATACCGGCACCGCGCTATATCTGTTCGCACAGGTCGACTGGCGCCTGATGCTGCCGCTGGCGATCTGGATGGTGGCTTATGTGGGTATCGGCGTGTACTTCGTGCCGCGCATGAAGCACCGCGCCTGGATTGCCTCCGATGCACGCTCGCGGGCGATGGGCCGCATCGTCGATGGCTATACCAATATCGCCACGCTCAAACTGTTCGCACATAGCGGGCACGAGCAGCGCTATGTCGCCGAAGCGATCCAGGAGCTGGCCGAAAAACACCGCGCGCAGACCCGCATCACCACCGGCCTGGAGATGGTGATCGCCGTGCTCAACGGTTTCCTGATCGTTGGCACCTGCGCGTTGGCGTTGTGGCTGTGGCAGGACAGCTTGATCAGCGTGGGCGCGATCACCCTGGCCACCGGCCTGGTGATCCGCATCCACAACATGTCGGGCTGGATCATGTGGACCATCAACGGCATCTTCGAAGACATCGGCACCGTGCAGGACGGCATGGAAACCATTGCCCAGCCGCTGAGCGTGCAGGATGCGGCCGATGCCAAGCCACTGGTCGTCACTGCCGGCGCAGTGGATTTCCAGAATGTGCATTTCCATTACGGCAAGCGTGGCGGAGTGATGGCCGGCTTGAATCTGGCGGTGAAGCCGGGCGAGAAGATCGGCCTGGTCGGGCCGTCGGGTGCGGGCAAGTCCACCCTGGTCAACGTGCTGCTGCGCCTGTACGACCTGGAGAGCGGCCGCATCCTGATCGACGGCCAGGATATCGCCCACGTCACCCAGGACAGCCTGCGTGCGCAGATCGGCGTGGTCACCCAGGACACCTCGCTGCTGCACCGCTCGATCCGCGACAACCTGCTGTACGGCCGCCCCGACGCCAGCGAGGAACAGCTGCGCGCGGCTGTGGCCAAGGCGCGTGCCGAAGGTTTCATTGATTCCCTGGTGGACGGGCAGGGCCGGCAGGGTTATGACGCCCATGTCGGCGAGCGCGGGGTGAAACTGTCTGGTGGCCAGCGCCAACGCATCGCCATTGCCCGGGTGCTGTTGAAGGACGCGCCGATCCTGATTCTGGATGAGGCGACATCGGCGCTGGATTCGGAAGTGGAAGCGGCCATCCAGGACAGCCTGGACGAGTTGATGGGAGACAAGACGGTCATCGCCATTGCCCATCGGTTGTCCACCATCGCGCGCATGGACCGGCTGGTGGTGATGGACCATGGGCGTATCGTCGAAACCGGCAGCCATGCCGAACTGGTGGCTTCCGGCGGCTTGTATGCACGGCTGTGGGCGCGCCAGACCGGCGGGTTTGTGGCAGCCGAGGGCTGAGCCGAATGTCCTGTAGTGCCGAGCCATGCTCGGCAGGGGCGTTACCGGGAAAGCTCCTGCCGAGCAT
>NZ_JBDJMY010000085.1:0-4729 GCF_039674165.1 Stenotrophomonas terrae | reverse complement strand
CTTTTGTAGGAGCGGCGTAAGCCGCGAAGCCGACAGCAGTTGGATTGCAGTGTTCAACATGACCCTTGGCAACCAAGCTCGGCAGAGGCAGGCGTGCAATTGGAATCTCCACCAGCTGGATTTCCATCAGCTTCGCGGCTTATGCCGCTCCCACATCCACCGACGGAGCTGGCTCCTGCCACTTTGTGGGAGCGGCGTTAGCCGCGAAGCTGGTGGCAATTGGATTGCAGCGTTCAACATGACCGGTCGAAACCAAGCTCGGCAGAGGCATGCGTGCAATTGGAATCTTTGCCTACTGGATTTCCATCAGCTTCGCGGCTTACGCCGCTCCTACAAAAGCACCTGCAAGAGCAGCTGCAAGGCAGCTACCAGCGCGACTGCTAGATTGCGATCAGCTCGATGCAGTCGACCGGGCAGGGCGGGATGCACAGCTCGCAGCCGGTGCACAGGTCGGCCAATACGGTGTGCATGTATTTGGCACCGCCGACGATGGCGTCGACCGGGCAGGCCTGGATGCACTTGGTGCAGCCGATGCAGTCGGCTTCGACGATCACCGCTACCTGCGCTGGCTTGTGCTCGCCACGGCCGCGGTCGTAGGGAAGGGCGGAAACACCGAGAACATGGGCAAGTGCACGCGCGCCGGCATCGCCTCCGGGCGGGCAGTGATCGACGCCCGCACTACCGGCCGCCATCGCCTCGGCATACGGGCGGCAGCCGTCATAGCCGCACTGCCCGCACTGGGTCTGTGGCAGCAGCCGGTCCAGGCGTTCGACCAGCGCAGCTGTTCCCTCTCCGTTCGGGGGGAGAGGGCGCGCAGTGTCGGATGAGGGATCGGTAATCATTTCGCAGTCCTGCTGTGTGCGCTCAGCCCGAGCCATCTCCTGCAGGGAGTGGGACTCAGGACAGGCATTTGCCGCGATACCAGCGCTCATGCGCCAGTGCCAGCATGGGTTTGTCCTCGGCGCTGTCGCCATAGGCATGAATGCGCTGGAAACTGCCCAGGTCGAACATGTCACGCACCAGTGCAACCTTGTGCCGGCCGCAATCGCGTTGTGCGTAGCGGCCGGTCAGGCGATTGTCCTGCACCTCAAGCCGGTTGCAGATCACCTGCAGGCCAAGCGCATCGCACCATTGCTGCAGATACAGGTCGATCGACGCCGAAACCACGGCGACAGTATGGCCCTGCGCCTTGTGCCACCGAATCTGCTCCAGCATCTCCGGACGCACCATGGCGGGCAGGTGCTCACGCGCGTAGTCACGCGCCATCTGGCTGATTTCACCGGCATGGCGGCCAGTGAAGACCTGGGAAGTGACGCGGCGACGGATGCGCTCGGCCGAGATCAGCTTCAGCCGGTAGGCCAGCAACCACGGCCCCACCCGCCACCAGCCCTGCGCGCGCTGCTCCGGCGTGGCCACACGACGCAGAAACCGGCTGTAGGTGTCACAGACGGTGATGGTGTGGTCGAAGTCGAAGAGCGCTAGTTGCATGGGTGCCGGGAAGGGAAAGTGGGGAATCGGGAATCTTTAGGGCCGTGATTCCCGACATCGCTACGGCGTTCGTTGGTTTACAGAGGGCCGGAGGAAATACGGAAGTCGTGAAGCCATGCTCCTGCTTCTACGACTCCCGATTCCCGATTCCCTGCTTCAGCGAACCGGCATGCCCGGCAATGCACCGCCATCGGCATCCAGCAGCGCCAACGCGCCACCGTCGAAACCGGCCGACAGGATCATGCCTTCGCTCAGGCCGAAGCGCATCTTGCGCGGGGCCAGGTTGGCGATGAACACCACGTTGCGGCCGACCAGCGCTTCCGGCTCGGCATAGCTGCCACGGATGCCGGAGAAGATCTGCCGCTGGCCCAGGTCGCCGGCATCCAGCAGGAAGCGCAGCAGCTTGTCCGAACCTTCAACGAAACCGCATTCCAGCACCTTGCCGATGCGCAGGTCGAGCTTGGCGAAATCGTCGATGCCGATATACGCGGAAGCTTCACCTTCGGCCTTGGCCTCGGCCTTCACTTCGACCTTGGCGGGCTTTTCGGCCTTGGCTGGCTTGGCGTCGGCAGCGGGCTTGGCGGCGAGGGTGTCCTTGGAGGCGTCGGTCATTGCGTCAATCATCTTCGGGTCGATACGGGTGAACAGCGCCACATAGGCGGCGATGGTGTGGGCGGTGAGCGGCTTGGCGATGTCGTCCCAGCCATTCAACGGGGCATTGAGGAAACCCTCGGCCTGCAGCGCGGTGGCCGGCAGCACCGGCTTGAGCGCGGTGACCAGCACGCGGAACAGGTTCAGGCCCTGCGTGCAGACCGCCTGCAATTCGGCGTCGGCGCCTTCTTGCTTGGCGATGACCCATGGCTTGGTGTCGTCGATGTACTTGTTGGCTTCGTCGGCCAGGGTCATGGTCAGGCGGATGGCGGCAGCCGCGTCGTTGCGCTCATACGCCTCGCGAACCGGTGCCAGTGCAGCGACAAAGCGGTCGTACTGGGCCTGGTCCGGCAGGGCATCGGCCAGCTTGCCGTCAAAGCGCTTGGCGATGAAGCCGGCGCAGCGGCTGGCCAGGTTGACGAACTTGCCAACCAGATCGGCATTCACGCGGGCGGTGAAGTCGGTCAGGTTCAAATCCAGATCATCAACGCCGCCGGAGGATTTGGCGGCGAAGTAATAACGCAGCGCTTCCGGTGCCAGGCCGGCATCCAGATAGGTGCGGGCCATGATGAAGGTGCCGCGCGACTTGCTCATCTTGGCGCCGTCCACGGTCAGGTAACCGTTGACGTGCAGCTTGGTCGGGGTGCGCAGGCCGCTGCCCTTCAGCACCGCCGGCCAGAACAGGCCGTGGAAATTGACGATGTCCTTGCCGAGGAAGTGGTGCAGCTCGGTATTGCTGTCGGCGGCGAGCACGGCGTCGAAGTCGTCGCCGGTCTTGGCGCACAGGTTCTTGAAGCTGGACAGGTAGCCGATCGGCGCATCCAGCCACACGTAGAAGTACTTGCCCGGTGCGCCAGGGATCTCGAAGCCGAAGTAGGGCGCATCACGCGAAATGTCCCACGCGCGCAGGCCACCTTCGGCATCCAGCCACTCGGCCAGCTTGGCCTTCACGCCGGGCAGGGCCACATCGCCAGCCAGCCATTCGCGCAGGAATTCCTGGAAGCGGCCGACTTCGAAGAAGTAATGCTCGGAGTCGCGCATTTCCGGCGTGGCACCGGAGACCACCGACTTCGGCTCGATCAGATCGGTCGGGCCATAGGTGGCGCCGCAGACTTCGCAGTTGTCGCCGTACTGGTCGGGCGACTTGCACTTGGGGCAGGTGCCCTTGATATAGCGGTCCGGCAGGAACATGCCCTTGGCCGGGTCGTAGAACTGCGCCACCGAGCGACGGCTGATATGGCCGGCGGCGTCGAGTTTGGCGTACAGCGCCTCGGTCAGCTCGCGGTTGGTGGCCGAGTTGGTCGAGTCGTAATGGTCGAAATCCACGCCGAAGGCAGCGAAATCACGCTCATGGCCGGCCTGGATGTTGGCGATGAAGGTTTCCGGGGTAACCCCGGCCTTCTCCGCGGCCAGCATGATGGGCGTGCCGTGGGTGTCGTCGGCGCAGACGTACCAGACCTTTCCGCCCATCATTCGCCGCGCCCGCACCCAGATGTCGGCTTGGATGTAACCCACCAGGTGGCCGAGGTGCAGCGGGCCGTTGGCGTAGGGCAGAGCGTTGGTGACTAGGGCGTTGCGGGTCATGGCCATCATTTGCAGCGAAGGAACGCTGGATTATCGCATGGCTGAAAAGCGGCAGCCCCGGGGAGGCCGGGGCTGCTTGTTTCTTCTCCCTGCGGGAGAAGGTGCCCCGTAGGGGCGGATGAGGGTGCGGGGCCAAGGCAGGCCATTGAACGGGTAGCGACTTCGTCGCCTTACCCTCACCCCAACCCCTCTCCCGCAGGGAGAGGGGCTTCAAGCAAAGGCTTCAAACGGCTTACTGGTCGCGCAGCCAGGTCTGGGTGCGGCAGATGAAGGCGATGCAGCCGGACACGTCCAGCTTGCGGCCGTTGTCGACCAGGGCCACCTTGGAGCTGTAGGTCTTGCCCTTGGCCGGGTCCAAGATGGTGCCGTTGGCCCACTTGTTGGCGCCGTCCGGACGGACGTTCCAGAGGATGGTCATGCCCTCGATCGGCTTGCCCTTGTTGGCCCCTTCACACTTGTTGCAGAGCGGGTGCGGGCCGTGTTCGGACTGCAGCACCTGCAGCACCTTGCCGCTGAGGGTGCCGTTGGCGGCCTGGCTGATCTCGACGATGGACTTGACCCGGCCGGTTTCGTCATCGATGGTGCGCCAGCGGCCGGCAGCGCTGTCGCTGGCGCTGGCGGAGAAGCCGGCGGCCAGCAGCGGCAGGGCCAGCAACAGGGTCTTGAAAGTGGTGCGCATGTTTCCCCTCCCAGGGTGGGTTTGATCAGCCGCCGACGGCGCTGTTACGGGGCGAATGTAACCGCATTCGGTCCCGTACGGAATCCGCAGTGCAGCAGATTTTCGGTGAACGGGAGAGCGGCCGTAGTGCCGAGCCATGCTCGGCAGGGGGCTTCCCGGTAATGCCCCAAAAGCTGCCCTCACCCCAACCCCTCTCCCGCCGGAGAGGGGCTTGTAGTGCCGAGCCATGCTCGGCAGGGGGCTTTCCCGGCAATGCCCAAGAAGCGGGGGGGCCCCCCCCCCCACCACCCCCCCCACGGGGGGGGGGGGGTGGGAGAAAAGGGGGGG
>NZ_JBDJMY010000084.1:0-4759 GCF_039674165.1 Stenotrophomonas terrae | reverse complement strand
CTTCGAATCAGGCCTCAGCGCCTTCTTCGTAGGCTGCGACGTTTCCGTCGTAGCGAGCCGCCCATTATATGGTGGCTTTTCTGCTTCGTCAACACCTCATTTCGGGGCGGTGACTTCAAACTTTCCTTCCGCTTGCGCCTCTTGCGAGGCCCCTGCGTCGGGGGAGGTGAAGTATGTGCTTCTTTGCAGGCTTTGTGAAGGGGGTGTGGAAGGTTTTTTCCAACTTTCGTTCACCGGGCCGCTGGAGAGGCCTTTGCTGCTTTGCTTGTACTTATATGTGTACGCCGCAATGCGCATGCAGATGGGTTGAGCGGGGTTTGGGGGGCGATGACGCAGATGGGCTTCGCCTTACCCTCTCCCCAACCCCTCTCCCGGTGGGAGAGGGGCTTTTGTCGCTGCCAGTGGAAGCTGCCTTGCTCGCCTGCACATCCAGATGAGCTGATCGGGGTTTGCGGGGCGATGAAGCAACCAGGCTTCGCCCTGCCCTCACCCCAACCCCTCTCCCGCACGCGGGAGAGGGGCTTTGGTCATCGGGGGCTTTGAGCCTTAGGCGCTTGCTACCAGCAGGACGCGGGCGAAGGTGCGCTTGCCAACCTGCAGCAAGCCTTCGAAACCGGGCTGCAATACGGTCTGGGCGTCTTCGACGACTTCGCCATCCACCTTCACCGCGCGCTCCTTGAGCTTGCGCGAGGCTTCGGAATTGCTGGGGGTCAGGCCGGCCGCGGTGAGCAGCGCGCCGATACGCAGGCCTTCGGCCGGAATCAACACTTCCTGCAACGGCAGCTGGGTGATGTCGCCCTGCCCGGTCACTGCAGCGTTCCAGCCTGCAATGGCCTGTTCGGCAGCGGCGGCATCGTGGAAACGGGTGGTCAGCTCACGCGCCAGGCGCAGCTTGATCTCACGCGGGTTGATCTTGCCCGCCTCGACGTCGGCGCGCAGCTGCTTGGCCTCGTCGATGGAGATATCGAAGCTGAGCAGGTCGATCCAACGCCACATCAAGGTGTCGTCCACCTTCATGGTCTTGGTGACCATGTCGATGGCCGGTTCGCTGATGCCGATGTAGTTGTTCAGCGACTTGGACATCTTGTTGACGCCGTCCAGGCCTTCCAGCAGCGGCATGGTCAGCACGATCTGTGCTTTCTGGCCGTGGTGCTCCTGCAGGCCGCGGCCCATCAGCAGGTTGAACTTCTGGTCGGTACCGCCGAGCTCGACGTCCGCTTCCAGCGCCACCGAGTCGTAGCCCTGCACCAGCGGGTAGAGGAACTCATGGATGGCGATGGACTGCTGGGCGGCATAGCGCTTGGCGAAATCGTCGCGCTCGAGCATGCGGGCGACGGTGTGCTGGCCAGCCAGGCGGATCATGTCGGCTGCACTCATCTTGCCGAACCACTCCGAGTTGAAGCGGACTTCGGTCTTTTCCCGGTCCAGCACCTTGAAGACCTGCTCCTCATAGGTGCGGGCATTGGCCAGCACGTCTTCCTTGCTGAGCGGCTTGCGGGTCAGGCTCTTGCCGGACGGGTCGCCGATCATGCCGGTGAAGTCGCCGATCAGGAAAATGACCTGATGGCCGAGGTCCTGGAACTGCCGCAGCTTGTTCAGCAATACGGTGTGGCCAAGGTGCAGGTCCGGCGCGGTGGGGTCAAAGCCGGCCTTCACACGCAGTGGGCGGCCGCTTTCCAGGCGCTGGCGCAGTTCTTCCACTTTGAGGATTTCGTCGGCCCCACGACCGATCAGGGCAAGGGCTTCATCAATCGAGGACACGCTAAAACTCCCGACTTCGCAGTCAAAAACATGAATGGTGTTAAGTACAAGTTAACCACGTTAACCGATCGAAAAGCCATGCGGCTCAATGGTTTGACGCGGAATTGATAGGTGTCTATGTTACCTGCGTTTGGGCCCGCGATCCGGGTCGACCAGAGAACCGACCGATGTCCCAATCCGATCATGGCTCCGCGCGCAAACAGCGCTTCCAGGAAAGACTCCACGTCCTGCACGACAACGCCCTGCATCGGAAGTTGAAGGAACATCTGCCCGCCGCGTTCAACGAACGCTGGAATCGGCGGCATTGGATCCACGCCAGCCTGTTCGTCACCATTGGTGCGCTGGCGGCGACGATTGTTCCGGGCTTTTCCAACGCCATCGACAGCAATCTGCCGTCGTCCCACTCCACGCTTGCCCTGCCCCTGCCGCCGCTGTCCCTGGCGCGACGTGGGGAAACGCCGGGCGACAGCTGGCAGATCCAGCGGGTGGAACGCGGCCAGACCCTGAGCGACCTGTTCGAAGCCGCCGGCGTGCCTGCCACCACGATGCAGAAGGTGCTTGACCACCCCGGTACCCGCGAGGTGCTGACCAAACTGCGCCCCGGCGCGGAAATCGCCTTCGACCTGCCGGTCAACGGCGCGCTGCGTACGATCCGCTTCGACCGCGATGGCAATCACCGGGTGGAACTGAGCCTGCAGGGCGACCGGATCAGCGAAAAGGTCAGCGAGCGTGCAACCAGCACCCGTACCGTGGTGGCCAGCGGTGAAATCACCAGTTCGCTGTACAACGCTGCGCGCAAGGCCGGTCTGTCGCCGTCGGCCATCGCCACGATGACCGATGAAATCTTCAAGTACGACATCGATTTCTCCAAGGACCTGCAGCCGGGCGACCGCTTCAGCGTGGTGATGGACGAGACCTGGCGCGAAGGCGAGCGCATCGACACCAGCAAGATCCTGGCGGCGACCTTCCAGACCGGCGGCAAGACCTATACCGGCTTCCGTTTTGACCGCGCCGGCAAGTCGGAATACTTCGACCTCAATGGCCGTTCACTTAAAAAGAGCTTCATCCGCTCGCCGATCCAGTTCGCCCGCCTGAGCTCGAACTACGGCACCCGCCGCCACCCCATCCTGGGCACGATGCGCACCCACAAGGGTGTGGATTACGCCGCGCGCACCGGTACTCCGATCATGGCTGCCGGTGATGCCCGCGTGCAGTTCGCCGGCACCCAGCGCGGCTACGGCAATGTGGTGATTCTCGACCACGGCAGCGGCCACACCACGCTGTACGGGCATATGTCGCGGCTTGGCCCCTACCGTGCCGGCCAGCGCGTGACTCAGGGCCAGGTGATCGGCTATGTGGGCTCAACCGGCATGTCGACCGGCCCGCACCTGCATTACGAATTCCGCGTCAACGGCGTGCACCGCAATCCGCTGTCGGTGACGATGCCGCCGCCGCAACCGCTGCAGGGCGCAGATCTGGCCGCCTTCCGTGCGCAGACCGCGCCGGCAATGGCGCGTATCCAGGGCATGGAAGAGCTGATCTACGCCGATGCCGGCGACAGCAAGCGGCCGGCGGCAACGCAGACCGCCGCCGCTACGCCGGCAGCTGGCGGCAAGCGCGGCTGAGCCTGCGCAACACCGTTGACGATACGGGCAGGGAGCTTGAAGCTTCCCTGCCCGTTTCTTTTTGGCCACCGCCATGACCTCTGTTGATCCGCAGCTGCCTCTGTTCCTCGGCCTGATGTCCGGCACCAGTGCCGACGGCATCGATGCGGCGCTGGTGCAGTTTCCGCAGAGCGGCGGATGCCACTTCGTGCATGGCTATACCCATGCCTGGGATGCGGCTACCCGCGAGGCCTTGATCGCGTTGGGCCAAGGCGCCGAGCCCGCGTCGATGGACGCACTGGGGCAACTGGATGCCAGCGTCGGCATTGCCTTCGCCGCTGCCGCAAACCAGTTACTGGAAGAGGCAGGCGTGCAGCGTTCGCAGGTGCAGGCGATCGGCTCGCATGGGCAGACCATCCGCCACCGGCCGCTGAGCACGCCTGCCTTTACCTGGCAGATTGGTGATGCCAACCGCATTGCCGAGCTCACCGGCATCACCACCGTGGCCGATTTCCGCCGCCGCGATGTGGCTGCCGGCGGTCATGGTGCACCGCTGATGCCGGCCTTCCATCTGGCGATGCTGGGCAGCGCCGATGAAGACCGCGCGGTGCTCAATCTCGGCGGCATCGCCAACCTGAGCCTGATTGCCCGCGATGGCAGCATCCGCGGCTTTGATACCGGCCCGGCCAATGCGCTGCTCGATGGCTGGTGCCAACGGCATCTTGGCCACGTGTTTGATGCCGATGGCACGTTTGCGGCCAGTGGCCGTGTGGATGAAGCATTGTTGGCTCGGTTGCTGGCCGAGCCTTGGTTTGCCTTGCCACCGCCGAAGAGCACCGGCCGCGAGCAGTTCCATCTGCAGTGGGTGGAAGCGCAGCTGGGTGCGGCGGCGTTGTCGCCGGCCGATGTGCAGGCCACCTTGCTGGAGCTGACCGCCGCTACCGTGGCCGACGCCTTGCTGGCGCAGCTGCCGGGGGCACGGCGGGTGCTGGTCTGCGGCGGCGGTGTGCGCAATCCGCAGCTGTTGCTGCGGCTGCAGGCGCGCTTGCCGGGTGTGCTGATTGGCTCCAGCGCCGCGCATGGGCTGGACCCGGATTACATGGAAGCAATGGGCTTTGCGTGGCTGGCGCAGGAGACGCTGGCGGGACGCCCGGGCAATCTACCCAGTGTCAGCGGCGCGCGCGGGCCGCGGATTCTTGGGGCGATTCATCTGGCTTGAGGGTGAAGCGATAGGGGGTAGGCGGTAGGCGGTAGTGCCGAGCCATGCTCGGCAGGGGCTCTACCGGGAACGCCCCAACGTAGTGCCAAGCCATGCTCGGCAGAAGCTTTACCGGGAACGCCCCTGCGTAGTGCCGAGCCATGCTCGGCAGAGGCTTTACCGGGAACGCCCCTGC
>NZ_JBDJMY010000083.1:0-4869 GCF_039674165.1 Stenotrophomonas terrae | reverse complement strand
GGGCCCGCGTTGGGTTGTGGCCGGCGTGCCCCCCCCCACGCCTGGGCCGCCCCCTGGCCCCCTTTGCGGGGTTCCCCCCGCTCCCACAACAGCCATCAAAGCCACGAAGACCCGGTTCAGGCAAAGTGGCGCTGTCACGCCAGCCTGCCCTGCGCCGTCCTGCTCATATGAACGCTGAAACCATCTTCCAGAACCATCGCCCGCGCCTGCTTGCCCTGGCCTACCGCCTGCTGGGCAGCCGCGTGGACGCCGAGGACATCGTCCAGGACGCCTGGCTGCGCTGGGCCAACGCCGATATCAGCGCCATCCGCGACGCTGAAGCCTGGCTGGTCACCGCCACCACCCGCCTTGGTCTGGATCGGCTGCGTGCGGCCAAGCGCGAGCGCCTGCACTATGTCGGCCCCTGGCTGCCCGAGCCCTGGCAGGTCGACCTGGAGGCCGATCCCGCTCCCGGCCCGGCCCAGGCGCATGCCATCGCCGACGAGGTATCGATGGCCTTCCTCACCCTGCTGGAGCAACTGGGGCCGGAGGAACGTGCCGCCTTTGTGCTGAAGGAAGCGTTTGACCACGATTACCGGCAGATAGGCGACCTGCTTGGCCACAGCGAGGCCAACTGCCGGCAGTTGGTGCGCCGGGCAAAGCAACGCCTGCAGACCGGCGCACCACGCTTCAACGCCGCCCCAGCGCAGCACCAGCAGCTGCTGCAACGTTTCATGGAGGCCGCGCAGCGCGGTGACAGCCCCGCCATCCAGGCGCTGCTGCATGCCAATGCCATTGCGCTTTCCGACGGCGGCGGCGTGGTCACCGCGGCGATCCGGCCGCTGCAAGGCGCCGAGCGCATCGGCCGGCTGTACTGGGCCATTGCCCGTCGCGGCGGCGCCTTGCCAGCGCGCCTGGGCTACGTCAACGGCGAGCCGGCCATCCTGCGCTTTGCCGACGGCAAGCTGGCTTCGTTCACCACCATCGAGGTGGTGGATGGACGCATCGCCGCGCTGTACAGCGTACTCAATCCAAAAAAACTGCCAGTGCTTGTCACGCGCAGCGGCGCTGGCGCGTCCTTGTAATGAAAGACGGCCATTCCGGTCCTCTGGAGTCACCTGATGTCTGCCACTACCTTTCCTCGCGTTCCCTATACCCGCCTTGCCGCCGATGCCTTCAAGGGCCTGCTGGCCACCAGCAAGGCCGTACATGACAGCAGCATCGAGCACGAGCTGCAGGAGCTGGTGTTCCTGCGCGTCTCGCAGATCAATGGCTGCGGCTACTGCATGGACATGCACGGCACCGCGCTGCGCAAGGCCGGTATCGAGCCGCGCAAGCTGGACACGCTGCCGGCCTGGCATGAAAGCCGCTTCTTCGATGAACGCGAACGCGCCGCGCTGGGCTGGGCCGAAGCCATGACCCGCTTGCCGGATGGCGCACCGTCGCAGGCCGCATTCGACGCATTGACGCTGCATTTCGATGACAAGGGCATCAGCGACCTGAGCATGGCGGTAGCGGTGATCAATGCCTGGAACCGCCTCGGCGCCAGCCTGTTGCCGCCGCTGCCCTGAGCGCCCGCAACAGCGGCGGTCATCATTCCAGAGTGAGCTGATGGCCGACGCCGGCGCAACACCGCACAATACGCCGCATGGGAACCCTCGTACTGATCCTCGACCTCATCGGCACCTTCGTCTTCGCCCTGTCCGGGGCAACCATGGGCGTGCGGCGGCGGCTGGATATCTTCGGCGTGCTGGTGCTGTCGTTCGCGGCGGCATTGGCCGGCGGCATCACCCGAGATCTGCTGATCGGTGCCACCCCGGTGGCGGCGATCAGCGACTGGCGCTACCCGGCGATCACGCTGGCCGCTGGCGTGGTCACGTTCTTCTGGGCACCGCTGATCGAACGCATGCAATACCCGGTGCGCATGTTCGATGCGATGGGCTTGGCACTGTTTGCCGTGGCCGGTACGCAGAAGGCATTGGCCTACGGCATCGATCCACCGATGGCCGCGGCGCTGGGCATGCTGACCGGCATTGGTGGCGGCATTGCCCGCGACGTGCTGCTGGCACAGGTGCCGCTGGTCCTGCAGGCCGAGTTGTATGCGGTCGCAGCCTTGGCCGGCGCTGCGGTTGTCGCCCTGGGTTATTGGCTGGGGCTACCGCCTTTGCCTTGTGCGCTGGTCGGCGCCGGGCTGTGCTTTGGCCTGCGGATAATGGCGATGCACTTCGGCTGGCACCTGCCGGTGGCGCTGCAGTCGTCGGAACCACCGCCGCCGGAAGGGCCGCGCAGCTGATGTAGGAGAGTTGTGGGCGCTTCCCGCCTGCGCGGGAATGACGGCGCAAGCAAAGAAGCAAAAGCAAAGGCACCCCTCCCCGGCCCTCCCCTTGCCTGCGGCAAAGGGAGGGAGCAAAGCTTCCAAGTAACACCAATCTCACACCGCATCGGCCATCGTGATGTTCCCGTTTCCAAAGGACATGCTGATGGCCGCAGAACGCCCCGACTCCCTGATCGGCGATGAAGTCGTCCGTACTCTCGGCCAGCAGGCCCAGTCTTCGCAGGTGCTGGCACAGGTAAAGGACGGCCAGGTGACGCTGTCCGGCGACGTGCCCAGCAGCGAGGCCAAGCACCAGGTGGAAGCCGTTGTCGCTGCCATCGAAGGCGTGCGCAAGGTGGTCAGCCACCTCCATGTAGACAGCGGCAAGCGCTCGTTCGGCCCAGCCGGTGAAGCCGTACGCGACAACCCGGACGGCCGCGATGATGCGCAGATGGGTGACATCGACTTGGGCAAGGACGGTTGAGCGCCGCAGCAGCTCCTGGCCGCGCCTTTGCGGGTAACCTGACGTGGTACCTCGCCGCCTGAGTCACCCATGCCCCACCCCGCCGCCGCGCCCGCATCCACCCAGAAACCCAGCTTCCGCGAGCGCGTGAATGCCATGCGCAACCTGCCGCCGTTCCTGCGGCAGGTATGGCAGACCAGCCGTTGGCTGACCATGACCAGCCTTGGCCTGCGCCTTATCCGCGCGCTGATGCCGGTGGCCATGTTGTACGTGGGCAAGCTGATCATCGACGAGGCGGTACGCCTGGCCGGTGCCGGCGCGATGCCGCCGCTGGCCGAGGCGTTCTCCAGCGGCTACCTCAACACCTTGCTTGAACTGCTGCTGCTGGAACTGGCCATCGCCATCAGCTCGGACCTGCTCGGCCGGATGATCAACTACGCCGATGCCCTGTTGTCGGAGCTGTTCACCAATGCCACCAGCGTGAGGCTGATGGAGCATGCTGCCGAACTCGATCTGGAAGATTTCGAAGACCCCGATCTGCAGGACAAGCTGGACCGTGCCCGCCGCCAGACCATGGGCCGCATGAGCCTGATGAGCCAGTTGTTCGGCCAGGTGCAGGACAGCATCACCGTCATCAGTTTTGCCGCCGGCCTGATCGTCTATGCGCCGTGGTTGATCGTGCTGCTGGCCATTGCCCTCATCCCTGCCTTCATCGGCGAATCCCACTTCAACACCCTGGGCTACTCGCTCAACTTCAGCTGGACGCCGGAGCGCCGCCAGCTCGACTACCTGCGGCAGGTCGGCGCCAGCGTGGAAACGGCCAAGGAGGTGAAGATCTTCAACCTCAACCGTTTCCTGATTGACCGCTACAAGTTGCTGGCCGAACGTTTCTACAAGGCCAACCGCGCGCTGGCGCGCAAGCGCGCGATCTGGGGCACCCTGCTGGCGGCCCTGGGCACGCTGGGCTATTACACCGCTTACGCCTATATCGCCTGGCGCACCATTCGCGGTGATTTCAGCATCGGCGACCTGACCTTCCTGTCCGGCAGCTTCCTGCGCCTGCGGCAATTGCTGGAGGGCCTGCTGACCGGCTTCTCGCAGGTAGCCGGGCAAGCGCTGTATCTGGACGACCTGTTCTCGTTCTTCGCCATCGAACCGGAAATCCGCTCGCGCCCGGATGCCGCCGCGATACCGCGCCCGATCCGCGAAGGCTTCGTGTTCGACAACGTCGGCTTCCGCTACCCCGATGCCGAGCGCTGGGCCGTGCGCAATCTTAGCTTCCACCTACAGGCCGGTGAAGTCATCGCACTGGTCGGCGAAAACGGCGCCGGCAAGACCACCCTGGTCAAGCTGCTGGCCCGCCTGTACGACCCGGACGAAGGCCGCATCCTGCTGGACGGTCGAGACCTGCGCGATTACGACCTGGATGACCTGCGCGCCAACATGGGGGTGATCTTCCAGGACTTCGTGCGCTACCACCTGTCTGCCGGCGAGAACATCGGCGTGGGTTTGGTCGAGGCCATGGATGACAAGGTCCGCATCCGCGATGCCGCCCACCGCGCGCTTGCCGATGAAGTGATCGACGCCCTGCCCGCCGGCTACGACCAGTTGATCGGCCGCCGCTTCAAGACCGGCGTGGATCTGTCCGGCGGCCAGTGGCAGAAGATCGCCATCGCCCGCGCCTATATGCGCGATGCGCAGGTGATGATCCTGGACGAGCCAACCGCGGCATTGGATGCACGCGCCGAATTCGAAGTGTTCCAGCGTTTCAAGGAACTGTCGGACAACCGTACCGCGGTATTGATCTCGCACCGGTTTTCGTCGGTGCGGATGGCCGACCGCATCCTGGTGCTGGCCGACGGCCGCATCGAGGCCAGCGGCACCCACGAGGAGTTGATGATCGAGGGCGGCCGCTACGCCGAACTGTTCGAGCTGCAGGCCGCCGGGTACAGATAACGCAGACCCTGTAGTGCCGAGCCATGCTCGGCAGGGGCTTACCAGAAATGCGTCACCTGTAGTGCCGAGCCATGCTCGGCATGAAGCCTTACCGGCAAGCCCCCACATGTAGTGCCGAGCCATGCTCGGCAGTGGCGTTCCCGGTAGAGCCCTGCCG
>NZ_JBDJMY010000082.1:0-5524 GCF_039674165.1 Stenotrophomonas terrae | reverse complement strand
CCCCGAAATGAGGTGTTGACGAAGCAGAAAAGCCACCATATAATGGGCGGCTCGCTACGACGGAAACGTCGCAGCCTACGAAGAAGGCGCTGAGGCCTGATTCGAAGTTCTTTGACAGTATGCGCAGGTATCTTGTGAGGACGCCTGCAGGAATGGATGACTGTCCATCTTGCAGACGTTTAATCAAGCAATGATTCAATTGTTTTAATGCAAGCGAAACGTTGCCAGTGGTTGAACTTCTGCAGCTAAAGTTATTGTCTTCGGACATGTAGTTTTAAGTGAAGAGTTTGATCCTGGCTCAGAGTGAACGCTGGCGGTAGGCCTAACACATGCAAGTCGAACGGCAGCACAGTAAGAGCTTGCTCTTATGGGTGGCGAGTGGCGGACGGGTGAGGAATGCATCGGAATCTACTCTTTCGTGGGGGATAACGTAGGGAAACTTACGCTAATACCGCATACGACCTACGGGTGAAAGCCGGGGACCTTCGGGCCTGGCGCGAATGAATGAGCCGATGCCCGATTAGCTAGTTGGCGGGGTAAGAGCCCACCAAGGCGACGATCGGTAGCTGGTCTGAGAGGATGATCAGCCACACTGGAACTGAGACACGGTCCAGACTCCTACGGGAGGCAGCAGTGGGGAATATTGGACAATGGGCGCAAGCCTGATCCAGCCATACCGCGTGGGTGAAGAAGGCCTTCGGGTTGTAAAGCCCTTTTGTTGGGAAAGAAAAGCAGCCGGTTAATACCTGGTTGTTCTGACGGTACCCAAAGAATAAGCACCGGCTAACTTCGTGCCAGCAGCCGCGGTAATACGAAGGGTGCAAGCGTTACTCGGAATTACTGGGCGTAAAGCGTGCGTAGGTGGTTGTTTAAGTCTGTCGTGAAAGCCCTGGGCTCAACCTGGGAATTGCGATGGAAACTGGGCGACTAGAGTGTGGCAGAGGATAGTGGAATTCCTGGTGTAGCAGTGAAATGCGTAGAGATCAGGAGGAACATCCGTGGCGAAGGCGACTGTCTGGGCCAACACTGACACTGAGGCACGAAAGCGTGGGGAGCAAACAGGATTAGATACCCTGGTAGTCCACGCCCTAAACGATGCGAACTGGATGTTGGGTGCAATTTGGCACGCAGTATCGAAGCTAACGCGTTAAGTTCGCCGCCTGGGGAGTACGGTCGCAAGACTGAAACTCAAAGGAATTGACGGGGGCCCGCACAAGCGGTGGAGTATGTGGTTTAATTCGATGCAACGCGAAGAACCTTACCTGGCCTTGACATGTCGCGAACTTTCCAGAGATGGATTGGTGCCTTCGGGAACGCGAACACAGGTGCTGCATGGCTGTCGTCAGCTCGTGTCGTGAGATGTTGGGTTAAGTCCCGCAACGAGCGCAACCCTTGTCCTTAGTTGCCAGCACGTAATGGTGGGAACTCTAAGGAGACCGCCGGTGACAAACCGGAGGAAGGTGGGGATGACGTCAAGTCATCATGGCCCTTACGGCCAGGGCTACACACGTACTACAATGGTGGGGACAGAGGGCTGCAAGCCGGCGACGGTAAGCCAATCCCAGAAACCCTATCTCAGTCCGGATTGGAGTCTGCAACTCGACTCCATGAAGTCGGAATCGCTAGTAATCGCAGATCAGCATTGCTGCGGTGAATACGTTCCCGGGCCTTGTACACACCGCCCGTCACACCATGGGAGTTTGTTGCACCAGAAGCAGGTAGCTTAACCTTCGGGAGGGCGCTTGCCACGGTGTGGCCGATGACTGGGGTGAAGTCGTAACAAGGTAGCCGTATCGGAAGGTGCGGCTGGATCACCTCCTTTTGAGCAAGACAGCATCGCCTGTCAGGCGTCCCCACAAGAAACCTGCATTCAGAGATCTACACCGGCACAGGCTGGTGTGGAAAGTCCCAATTCGGGGCCTTAGCTCAGCTGGGAGAGCACCTGCTTTGCAAGCAGGGGGTCGTCGGTTCGATCCCGACAGGCTCCACCATTATCAGAGTCTTCTCTTGTGATCGCATTGTTGCGAACCGGGATGAGGCGCTGCTGAGTTATGACAGAACATTGGGTCTGTAGCTCAGGTGGTTAGAGCGCACCCCTGATAAGGGTGAGGTCGGTAGTTCGAGTCTACCCAGACCCACCACTCTGAATGTATCCGCATACTAAGAATTTATAGACATCAGCACTGTGGCTGGTATCTGTTCTTTTAAAACTTGTGACGTAGCGAGCGTTTGAGATTATCTATCTTGACGTGTCGTGAGGCTAAGGCGGAAGACTTAAATGTCTTCTTATTAATTGAGTCGTTATATTTCGTATCTGGGCTTTGTACCCCCAGGTCATATATGTAACCCAAGGCAACTTGCGGTTATATGGTCAAGCGAATAAGCGCACACGGTGGATGCCTTGGCGGTCAGAGGCGATGAAGGACGTGGCAGCCTGCGAAAAGTATCGGGGAGCTGGCAACAAGCTTTGATCCGGTAATGTCCGAATGGGGAAACCCACCGCTTCGGCGGTATCCTGCAGTGAATACATAGCTGCTGGAAGCGAACCTGGTGAACTGAAATATCTAAGTAACCAGAGGAAAAGAAATCAACCGAGATTCCCTAAGTAGCGACGAGCGAACGGGGAACAGCCCTTAAGCTGGTATGGTTCTAGAAAAACGGTTTGGAAAAGCCGGCCATAGAAGGTGATAGCCCTGTATTTAAAAGGGCCATTCCAGTGAAGACGAGTAGGGCGGGGCACGTGAAACCCTGTCTGAATATGGGGGGACCATCCTCCAAGGCTAAATACTACTGACCGACCGATAGTGAACCAGTACCGTGAGGGAAAGGCGAAAAGAACCCCGGAGAGGGGAGTGAAATAGATCCTGAAACCGTGTGCGTACAAGCAGTAGGAGCTCGAAAGAGTGACTGCGTACCTTTTGTATAATGGGTCAGCGACTTACTGTTCGTGGCAAGCTTAACCGTATAGGGGAGGCGAAGGGAAACCGAGTCTGATAAGGGCGCATAGTCGCGGGCAGTAGACCCGAAACCGGGTGATCTAGTCATGCCCAGGGTGAAGGTGCGGTAACACGCACTGGAGGCCCGAACCCACTCCCGTTGCAAAGGTAGGGGATGAGGTGTGATTAGGAGTGAAAAGCTAATCGAACCCGGAGATAGCTGGTTCTCCTCGAAAGCTATTTAGGTAGCGCCTCATATGTATCCTCTTGGGGGTAGAGCACTGTTATGGCTAGGGGGTCATCGCGACTTACCAAACCATTGCAAACTCCGAATACCAAGACGGACTGTATGGGAGACACACGGCGGGTGCTAACGTCCGTCGTGAAAAGGGAAACAACCCAGATCCACAGCTAAGGTCCCAAATTTACTGCTAAGTGGAAAACCATGTGGAAAGGCACAGACAGCCAGGAGGTTGGCTTAGAAGCAGCCACCCTTTAAAGAAAGCGTAATAGCTCACTGGTCGAGTCGGTCTGCGGGGAAGATTTAACGGGGCTAAGCAGTAAACCGAAGCTTGGAGTGTGCATATTTATATGTACGCGGTAGAGGAGCGTTCCGTAAGCCTGTGAAGGTGAGTTGAGAAGCTTGCTGGAGGTATCGGAAGTGCGAATGCTGACATGAGTAACGATAATGCGGGTGAAAAACCCGCACGCCGAAAGCCCAAGGTTTCCTTGCGCAACGTTAATCGGCGCAGGGTGAGTCGGCCCCTAAGGCGAGGCAGAAATGCGTAGTCGATGGGAAGCAGGTTAATATTCCTGCACCTCGCGTAAGTGCGATGGAGGGACGGAGAAGGTTAGGTGTACCAGGCGTTGGTTGTCCTGGGGAAAGGCGGTAGGTTTGAATCTTTGGCAAATCCGGGATTCTTTAAGACCGAGCACCGAGACGAGCCTTTAAGGCGAAGTCACTGATACCACGCTTCCAGGAAAAGCTCCTAAGCTTCAGCTTACGCAGACCGTACCGTAAACCGACACAGGTGGGTAGGATGAGAATTCTCAGGCGCTTGAGAGAACTCGGGTGAAGGAACTAGGCAACATGGCACCGTAACTTCGGGAGAAGGTGCACCCTTTTTGGTGGCTCATGCGAGCTATAGCTGAAGAGGGTCGCAGTAACCAGGCCGCTGCGACTGTTTATCAAAAACACAGCACTCTGCAAACACGAAAGTGGACGTATAGGGTGTGACGCCTGCCCGGTGCTGGAAGGTTAATTGATGGGGTCAGCCGCAAGGCGAAGCTCTTGATCGAAGCCCCAGTAAACGGCGGCCGTAACTATAACGGTCCTAAGGTAGCGAAATTCCTTGTCGGGTAAGTTCCGACCTGCACGAATGGCGTAACGACAGCGGCGCTGTCTCCACCCGAGACTCAGTGAAATTGAAATCGCTGTGAAGATGCAGCGTTCCCGTGGCAAGACGGAAAGACCCCGTGAACCTTTACTATAGCTTTACACTGAACGTTGAGTTCGTCTGTGTAGGATAGGTGGGAGGCTATGAAACTGTGGCGCTAGCTGCAGTGGAGCCATCCTTGAAATACCACCCTGTCGTGCTTGACGTTCTAACCTAGGTCCATTATCTGGATCGGGGACCGTGTATGGTGGGTAGTTTGACTGGGGCGGTCTCCTCCTAAAGAGTAACGGAGGAGCTCGAAGGTACGCTCAGCGCGGTCGGACATCGCGCACTGTGTGCAAAGGCATAAGCGTGCTTGACTGCAAGATCGACGGATCAAGCAGGTAGGAAACTAGGACTTAGTGATCCGGTGGTTCTGTATGGAAGGGCCATCGCTCAACGGATAAAAGGTACTCCGGGGATAACAGGCTGATACCGCCCAAGAGTTCATATCGACGGCGGTGTTTGGCACCTCGATGTCGGCTCATCACATCCTGGGGCTGTAGTCGGTCCCAAGGGTATGGCTGTTCGCCATTTAAAGTGGTACGCGAGCTGGGTTCAGAACGTCGTGAGACAGTTCGGTCCCTATCTGCCATGGGCGTTGGAAGTTTGAGAGGGGCTGCTCCTAGTACGAGAGGACCGGAGTGGACGAACCTCTGGTGTTCCGGTTGTCACGCCAGTGGCATTGCCGGGTAGCTATGTTCGGAAGCGATAACCGCTGAAAGCATCTAAGCGGGAAGCGCGCCTCAAGATGAGACTTCCCGGGGCACAAGCCCCCTAAAGGAACCATATAGACTATGTGGTTGATAGGTCAGGTGTGTAAGTACAGCAATGTATTGAGCTAACTGATACTAATGATCCGTGAGGCTTGACCATATAACCTCAAGTTGCCTTGGCCGACATGACATGTCGATAGAGTCCAAGTTGCACGCTACGTCACAAGACCAAACGCGAGACAGGCGCCGTAGGCCCTTTCTTGGATGGCATGCAGATCCACGCATACCTCCAGAAAGAAGACACGAGCGACGCTCCAACCGTCTCCCTGATGAAATTAGCGCTATGGAACCACCCGATCCCATCCCGAACTCGGAAGTGAAACGTAGCCGCGCCGATGGTAGTGCAGCCTAAGCTGTGCGAGAGTAGGTCATCGTC
>NZ_JBDJMY010000081.1:0-5678 GCF_039674165.1 Stenotrophomonas terrae | reverse complement strand
GCGTGCATGGATGCACGTCGTTTTTCGACGAGACAGGGACGTCTCGCCGAAAAATCCCGGCGGCGGAGTGGACCCCCGGCGCGCCGCGGCGTGGGCGCGGAGGCCGGGTGTGCTTTCTTTGGGCCACCTTTCTTTGCACAAGCAAAGAAAGGTGTGCTCGCGCCCCGAAGGGGAGCGAAAGCTCTTGCCTTGGCTTCAGCTTTCGCTCCGACTTGCAGAAAACAGCAAATGCCAGAGCAAAGGCTTTCTCTCCCCTTCGGGGAGCGAGTTACTTTTCTTTGCTTGTGCAAAGAAAAGATAACCAAAAGAAAGCACACCCTGCCTACGCGCCCACGTCGCTATGCGACGCGGGTCCACTGCGCTGGCAGGATTTTTCGACGATACATCCCTGTATCGTCGAAAAACGACGCACATCCTTGTGCGTCGCCCCATTCGGGGTCTTGTCTGCCAGCTCCGTCGCTGCGGAAGGGGACCCGGTAGATCAACATCTGGAGCAACAGCAGAAGCAGGAGCAGCTGCAGGAGCTACCCCTCCCCGGCCCTCCCCTGCACTTCGTGCAAGGGAGGGAGCTGGAGCACAAGCACAAGCAAAGCTGCACCTCCCAAGCCTTTCCCGGTACTTCGTGCAAGGTCGGGAGCGAAGCGCTGCTCCGCTCTTCAACGCAATCCCTTAAAGTCTTCAGCAGATAAATACCAACACGCCCATGCCACCCCTGGTAAAAATCCGCTCAGAGCGCGAACAGATGTCGGCCATCGAACGTCGCATCGCCGACTTCATCCTCGACAACGCCCACCTGCTGCGCGACTACTCCTCGCAGCAGCTGGCCAATGCGCTTGATATCAGCCAGTCCAGCGTGGTCAAGTTCAGCCAGAAACTCGGCTTCAAGGGCTATCCCGACCTCAAGTACTCGGTGGGTGCCGCAGTCGCAGCCGCCGGCAACGGCGAAAGCACCCGCTGGCCACCGGAAGACCAGCCAGGCGGCTATCTGCTGGTTGCCGAAACCCTGCGCCGGGCCAAGGCAGCGGCAGAAGAAGAAACCATGGCCGCCAACTCTCAGGCCGACGTTGAAGCGGTGATCGCGCTGATCGACAACGCCCCAAAGGTCTTCATCTATGGCCTGGGCGATGACGGCTTGTACGCCCGCGAATTCGCCATGCGCCTGTCGCTGCTCGGCATCCTTACCGTGCAGCAGGCCGATCCCATCCTGATGATCGCCAACCTGTCCGCCGCGCGGCCCGGCGATGTGCTGCTGGTGTTCTCCGAATTCGGCAAGCTGCCGCAACTGTGGCAGCTGTCGCGCCAGTTCCAGGAAGTTGGCGGCAAGGTGATATCGATCACCCGCCACACCGCCAACCCCTTGCGTGCACACGCGGACGCTTCACTGGCCATCTGTGCGCACGACCCGCAACCTCCCGTCGCCCAGCTGCTGTACCGCAGCTCGCTGCAATACCTGCTGGATTTCGTGTTCGTGCTGCTGTGCCAGACCAATCCGGATCGGCAACGGCAACTGGCATTGAACCAGGAACGCATCCAGCACCTGATCGACAACTGACCGCAGGAACCAACCTCATGTCCAGCTTGCACCAACGCAACATCCGTCACCTGCTGGGCTGCGTGCTGATGGTCATCGCACCGCTCTGCATCGCTGCGCCCTTCGCTACACCGGTGCACAATGCCCGCCAACTGATCGTGGTCACTGCTCCCGGCTGGGATGCGACCAACGGGCATTTGCAGGCATTCGAGCGTACTGACGGCGGCTGGAAAGCCCACGACGCCGGCTTCGAAGTCAGCCTCGGCCGAAGCGGCAGCGCCTGGGGCATCGGCGTGCACCCGCAGCAGACTGATGGCCCACAGAAACAGGAAGGCGATGGTCGCAGCCCCGCCGGCATCTTCAACATCGGCCCGGCCTTCGGCTATGCCGAGCACATCAGCAGCCAGATGCCCTACCAACCGATGCTGGCCAGCAGCTACTGCATGGATGTACCGGCCTCGCCGCTGTACAACCAGATCGTCGATGCCAGCAAGGTCGGCGAGGCCGCTGTGAAGGGGTCTACCGAGGCCATGCGGCTGGACCTGCACAACAACGGCGACCGCCGTTACCGCGAAGGTTTCGTCATCGAACACAACCCGGACGCCGCTCCTGGCCAGGGCAGCTGCATCTTCGCCCACCTGTGGCGCCAGCCCGGCGAAGCCACCGCCGGTTGCACCGCGATGGAGCCCGAGCGCATGTCAGCGCTGCTGGCGTGGCTGTCGCCGCAGGCCAAGCCGCTGTTCGTGCTGCTGCCAGCCGCGCAGTACCAGCGCCTGCAACGCAGCTGGGGCCTGCCGCAACTTTCAGAAACCACTCGTTGAGCATTTGTCCGGTTCAGGGCATCTTCCCTTCCTTTAGACAAGCTTTCTCTCCATGACCGACAGCGCACCCGCAAAATCTTCCAAGGTCTCCGCACCGGTCAAGGTGCTGATCGCGCTGGTGCTGGCCGCCATCGTCGGCCTGTCGCTCACCGCCTATGACCAGGTGCTGGCGCTGCAGATTGCCGATGTGCTGCGCCCGATCGGCCGGCTCTGGCTCAATGCGCTGCAGATGACGGTGGTGCCCTTGGTGACCGCGCTGGTCATCGTTGGCGTCAATACCGCCAGCAATGCCGCCGCCTCCGGGCGTACCGCACGCAACGCGATCATCGTGTTCCTGATCCTGCTGGTGGGTTCGGCGGCGTTCTCCGCAGTCATCACACCGCTTCTGCTGGACCTGCTGCCGCGCGATGCCGACAACATCCAGGCTTTCCGCGATGCGCTGCGCTCGCCGACCACGGCCGCCACCCCGCTCAGTGCCGCGCAGTGGATCAGCTCGTTGATTCCCAGCAACGCGCTGGCGGCAGCCGCCTCCAGCGCGATGCTGCCGCTGGTGGCGTTTGCGATGTTCTTCGGCTTTGCGCTGAGCCGCCAGCAACCCGAGCGCCGCGAGCGCATCCTGGACATCATCCGCATCATCGCCGACACCATGATCACCATCGTGCGCTGGGTGCTGTGGGCGGCGCCGGTAGGCGTGTTCGCGCTGGTGTTCGTGGTCTGCGCCGAGGTCGGCATGAGCATCCTCGGCGTGCTGGGCTATTACATCGTGCTGATGTGCGTGATCTACATCCTGATCACCCTGCTGCTGTACGTGGTGGCACGCTTCGCCGCCGGCGAGCCGATCCGTCGTTTCGCCAGCGCGCTGGTGCCGGTGCAGGTGATTGCCGGCAGCACGCAATCCTCGCTGGCCTCGTTGCCGGCCATGATTGACAGCGCGCGCAACCGGCTGGGCTACCCGCCCGCGTTGACCTCGCTGGTATTGCCGATGGCGGTGTCGCTGTTCCGCATCACCAGCCCGGCGCAGTACATCGCCGTGGCCAGCTTCATCGCCTGGCTGTACGGCATCGACGTGCATGCCTCGCAGTACGCGGTGGCGGTGCTGTTGGCGGCCGCGATCAGCATGGGCTCAACCGGCCTGCCCGGCCAGGCCAACTTCATGACCAACAACATGCCGATCACCCAGAGCCTGGGCCTGCCGGTGGAACCGCTGGGCGTATTGCTGGCGGTGGATACCATTCCCGATGTGTTCTGCACGATTGGCAACGCCACCGGCGGGGTCACCGCGACCGGCATCGTTGCCCGCCACACGGCGCAGCACCCGGAGCAGGATCAACCCAGCGACAGCTGATTGCCTGCAGCCACTCCCGCACCAGGCGGGAGTGGCTTTGGGATCACTCCTGCGGCGGCAGCGGCGGCGCGCCGTAGGCCGCATCGGCGGCCATCACATCACGGGTGTTCTTCTGCACGGCAACCGCGCCGAACAACGACAGCGCGAACGACATGCCGTAGAAGCCCTTCTCGCTGAGCAGCAGGGTGGCGTTCCACAAGCCCACCAGCAGCAGCAACAACGCGCACAGCAGGGCAAACCAGCACAGGCTGTAATACAGGCTGCTCACCGGGATGTTCTCCAGCCGGTCACGCACGCTCTTCTGCAGCGATACCGCCGAGAACAGGCCGAACAGCAGCAGGGTCAGGTAATAGCCCTTCTCGTTGAGCAGCATCTGCGCATTGAACAGGCCAACCAGATAGGCAGCCGCCCCCAGCAACAATGCGGTCCAGGCAGCGGCGATAAACGCGGCCGAGGGGCGATAGATCTGTGCTTTCATCTTTTAAAAACTCCTTTTTGTGGATGTAGCGGCCCAACGTCCACGGGCGCTCGGCCGCTACGTTAAGCGATTCCGTGCGCCAGTCCCATCCCTCAAAGGGACAGCATCGGCTGCCATGGTGTACAACCCTGCTCTGGTATCGCTTCCCGCTTCTGGAGACTCCCATGCCCCGTACCCTTCTGCTCAGCATGACCCTGGCCCTGGCCCCGGCCTTGTTCACCAGCGCCTGCGCCGCCGACCCGGACCCGGCCGCCGAAGCAGCGGTAAAGCCCGCGCAATGGCCGTTCAACGCCACCGAGGCGGCCCGTTTCAATGAACCCTGGGCGATGACCTTCCTGCCCGACGGCAGCCTGCTGGTGACGGAGAAGGGCGGCAAGCTGGTCCACTTCGACCCGGCCAGCGGCAAGCGCGGCAACGTCAGCGGCGTGCCTGCGGTGGCTTACGGCGGCCAAGGCGGTTTGGGTGATGTGCTGGTGCACCCGCAGTTCGCCAGCAATGGGCTGGTCTATTACAGCTATGCCGAAGACGGCGAAGACGACACCCGTGGAGCGGCCGTGGCACGCGCCAAGTTGGTTCTCGATGCCGATGGTGGTGGCAAACTGACTGATACGCAGGTGATCTGGCGGCAGACGCCGAAGGTCACAGGGCGCGGCCATTACGGCCACCGGCTGGCGTTCGGCCCGGACGGCAAGCTGTGGATCAGCTCCAGCGAGCGGCAGAAGTTCGACCCGGCGCAGGACATGAAAACCAACCTGGGCAAGATCATCCGCCTCAACGACGACGGCAGCGTGCCGGCGGACAATCCGTTCGTGGCGCAGGGCGCGCCGGCCGACCAGGTATGGTCGCTGGGCCACCGCAGCGTGCTCGGCCTGGCTTTCGACGGCAACGGCAAGTTGTGGGAACACGAGATGGGCCCGAAGGGCGGCGACGAGCTGAACCTGATCCAGCGCGGCGGCAACTACGGCTACCCCATCGTTTCCAACGGCGACCACTACGACGGCCGCCCGATCCCGGATCACGACACCCGCCCGGAATTCATCGCCCCGGTAGTCACATGGCGCCAGGTGATCTCGCCGGCCGGCTTCATCATCTACAACGGCACCCTGTTCCCGAAGTGGCAGGGCAGCGGCTTCATCGGCGGGCTTTCGTCCAAGTCGCTGGTACGGGTCGCTTTTGATGGCGACAAGGCACGCGAGGCCGAGCGCTTCGACATGGGCAACCGCATCCGCGAAGTGGAGCAGGGCCCGGACGGCGCGCTGTGGCTGCTGGAAGACGGCAGCAATGCAAAGCTGCTGAAGCTGACGCCCAAAGCCGGCTGAGCATGGCCCCGTAGTGCCGAGCCATGCTCGGCAAGGGCTTTCCCGGCAAGGCCACTGTAGTGCCGAGCCATGCTCGGCAAGGGCTTTCCCAGCGAAGCCTCTGTAGTGCCGAGCCATGCTCGGCAAGAGGCCTCACCGGTTGTAGTGCCGAGCCATGCTCGGCAGTGGCCTTACCGGGAAAGCC
>NZ_JBDJMY010000080.1:0-5883 GCF_039674165.1 Stenotrophomonas terrae | reverse complement strand
GGCTGGGGTTTCCTTTTTTTGGGTGGGGGGGGGGTGGTGGTGGCCCCCCTTTTGGGGTTTTTGTTTGGGTGGGGTCGCGCGGGCGGCGAAACCACCCCCCGACACCAGCGATCGAGCTAATCATGAATATCAATCTCACTCTCTTTGCACAGGCCCTGGCCTTTGCCTTGCTGATCTGGATCATCGCGACCAAGATCTGGCCGCCGTTGTTGAAGGCCATTGAAGAGCGCCAGCAGAAGATCGCTGAAGGCTTGGCCGCTGCCGACCGCAGCCAGAAAGATCTGGCGCAGGCGGAAGTAAAGGTCAACGAGGCGCTGAAAGAAGCGCGCGGCAAAGCCAACGAGATCATCGACCAGGCTCACGCCCGTGCGAACCAGATCGTTGAAGCTGCCAAGAACGAAGCCATCGCCGAAGCCAACCGCCAGAAAGACCTGGCCCAGGCTGAAATCGACGCTGCCGCCAACCGTGCCCGTGAAGATCTGCGCAAGCAGGTGTCTGCTCTGGCCGTGACCGGCGCCGAAAAGCTGCTCAAGCGCGAAATCGATGCCAACGCCCACAAGGCGCTGCTCGACGAGCTGGCTGCGGAGATCTGAGATGAGCCAGGCCCTCACGCTTGCCCGCCCGTACGCCCGCGCCGCCTTTGCGATTGCGCGTGACGAAGGCAAGTTCGCGCCGTGGTCGGACGCGCTTGCGTTCTCCGCCCGCGTTGCTGCCGATCCGCGCGTGTCGGCCTTGCTGTCGAATCCGGAACTGGCACGCGGCGACGCCGTCGCGCTGCTGGCTCCGGAAGCGGCGGACGAAAACTACGGCCGTTTCCTGAGCCTGCTGGCGCAGTCGCGCCGTCTGCAGCAGCTGCCGGAAATCGCCGGTCTGTTCGAGCAGTTGCGCGCCGAAGCCGAACACGTGGTGAAAGCCACCGTGACCTCGGCCACGCAGATGTCCGCTGACGAGCTGGAAAAGATCAAGGCTGCGCTGTGCAAGCGCTTCGGCCGCGAGGTCGAGGTATCGACCGCGGTTGACGCTTCGCTGATCGGCGGCGCCGTGATCGACGCCGGTGACGTGGTGATCGACGGCTCGCTGAAAGGCAAGCTGTCGCGCCTGCAGTCTGCGCTCGCCCACTGAATTCAATTTAACGTCGGCTTGATTGCCGGCACTAGGACTTGACGATGGCTACCACGCTCAACCCCTCTGAAATCAGCGAACTGATCAAGACCCGCATCGAGAAGGTCGCCCTGTCCGCAGAATCGCGCAACGAAGGCACCGTCACCGGCGTGTCCGACGGTATCGTGCGCATCTTCGGTCTGGCCGACGTGATGCAGGGCGAAATGATCGAACTGCCGAACAACACCTACGCCCTGGCCCTGAACCTGGAGCGCGACTCGGTCGGCGCCGTGGTCCTGGGTGATTACCAGAACCTGCGCGAAGGCGACGTGGCCAAGACCACCGGCCGCATCCTGGAAGTGCCGGTGGGTCCGGAAGTGCTCGGCCGCGTGGTCAACGCGCTGGGCGAGCCGATCGACGGCAAGGGCCCGCTGGGCACCTCGCTGACCGCGCCGGTGGAGCGTGTTGCTCCGGGCGTGATCTGGCGCAAGTCGGTCGACCAGCCGGTGCAGACCGGTTACAAGTCGGTCGATGCGATGATCCCGATCGGCCGTGGCCAGCGCGAGCTGATCATCGGTGACCGTCAGACCGGCAAGACCGCGATGGCGATCGATGCGGTGATCAACCAGAAGGGCACCGGCATCAAGTGCGTGTACGTAGCGATCGGCCAGAAGGCCTCGACCGTTGCCAACATCGTGCGCAAGTTGGAAGAGAACGGCGCCCTGGCCCACACCGTGGTCGTGGCTGCCACCGCTTCCGAATCGGCAGCGATGCAGTACATCAGCGCCTACTCCGGCTGCACCATGGGTGAGTACTTCATGGATCGCGGCGAAGACGCCCTGATCGTGTACGACGATCTGTCCAAGCAGGCTGTTGCCTACCGCCAGATCTCGCTGCTGCTGAAGCGCCCGCCGGGCCGCGAAGCCTACCCGGGTGACGTGTTCTACCTGCACTCCCGCCTGCTCGAGCGCGCAGCTCGCGTGTCGGAAGAGTACGTGGAGAAGTTCACCAACGGCGCCGTCACCGGCAAGACCGGTTCGCTGACCGCACTGCCGATCATCGAAACCCAGGCTGGCGACGTTTCCGCCTTCGTTCCGACCAACGTGATCTCGATCACCGACGGCCAGATCTTCCTGGAAACCGATCTGTTCAACGCGGGTATCCGTCCGGCCGTCAACGCCGGTATCTCGGTGTCGCGCGTTGGTGGTGCTGCCCAGACCAAGATCATCAAGAAGCTGTCCGGCGGTATTCGTATCTCGCTGGCCCAGTACCGTGAGCTGGCTGCGTTCGCGCAGTTCGCCTCGGACCTGGACGAAGCTACCCGCAAGCAGCTGGAGCGCGGTCAGCGCGTCACCGAGCTGATGAAGCAGAAGCAGTACGCGCCGATGTCGATTGCCGACCAGGCACTGTCGATCTACGCCGTCAACGAGGGCTTCCTCGACGACGTGCCGGTCAACAAGCTGCTCGGTTTCGAAGCCGGCCTGCATGCGCACTTTGCCAACACCGCAGGCGAGCTGATCAGCAAGATCAACGCCACCGGTGGCTGGAACGACGAGATCGAAGCTGCCTTCAAGAAGGGCATCGCCGATTTCAAGAGCACCGGCACCTGGTAATACCAGTCCTGTAGTGCGGAGCCCTGCTCCGCACGACTGAAAGCAGCGGAGCCTGGCTCCGCTGTACGGCAAACGCGGGGTTCGACCTCGCGCCACGGGAATAAAAGATGGCAAGCGGACGCGAAATCAAAACCAAGATCAAGAGCGTGCAGAACACCCGCAAGGTGACGCGCGCGCTTGAAATGGTCTCGGCCTCCAAGATCCGCAAAGCGCAGGATCGGATGAAGACCTCGCGTCCGTACGCGCAGGCGATGAAGCAGGTGATCGGTCACCTGGCCCAGGCCAGCACCGACTACCAGCATCCGTTCCTGGTGGAACGCGCGCAGGTCAAGCGCGTGGGCTACATCGTGATCTCGTCTGATCGCGGTCTGGCTGGCGGCTTGAACAACAACCTGTTCCGCAAGACCGTTACGGAAATGCGCGAGTGGCAGGACAAGGGCGCGGAGATCGACGTGGTGACCGTTGGCCAGAAGGCCGGCGCGTTCTTCCGTCGTGTCAACGTCAACATGGCCGCCTCGGTGGCCAACATCGGCGACCAGCCCAAGCTGGAAACGCTGATCGGCGTGATCAAGGTCATGCTCGATGCCTACACCGAAGGCAAGGTTGACCGCGTCTACCTGGTGTACAACCGCTTCATCAACACGATGACGCAGAAGGCCAGCTTCGACCAGCTGCTGCCGTTGCCGGCTGCTGAAAAGCAGGTGGCTTCGCACGACTGGGATTACCTGTACGAGCCCGACGCAGCAACCGTGCTTGAGCACGTGATCACCCGCTATATCGAATCGTTGGTGTATCAGGCGGTGCTGGAGAATGTTGCCTCCGAGCACGCAGCTCGCATGGTGGCGATGAAGGCGGCAAGCGACAACGCGAACAAGATGATCGGAACCCTGCAGCTGGTCTACAACAAGGCCCGCCAGGCAGCGATCACCCAGGAAATCTCCGAAATCGTCAGCGGCGCGGCAGCGGTTTAACGCGCGCAGTCAACAGCACACATTTAGAGGATGCAGCAATGAGTCAGGGCAAGATCGTTCAGATCATCGGCGCGGTCGTCGACGTCGAATTCCCGCGCAGCGATGTGCCGAAGGTGTACGACGCGCTGAAGGTCGACAACACCGAAATCACGCTGGAAGTGCAGCAGCAGCTCGGCGACGGCGTTGTCCGTTGCATCGCGCTGGGCTCCACCGACGGCCTGAAGCGTGGCCTGGTTGCCACCAACACCAACCGCGCCATCTCGGTGCCGGTCGGCGCTGGCACCCTGGGCCGCATCATGGACGTGCTGGGTCGCCCGATCGACGAAGCCGGCCCAGTGCAGGCTTCGGACACGTGGGAAATCCACCGCGCTGCGCCGTCGTATGAAGACCAGTCTTCCTCGACCGAGCTGCTGGAAACCGGCATCAAGGTCATCGACCTGATGTGCCCGTTCGCCAAGGGCGGCAAGGTCGGCCTGTTCGGCGGCGCCGGCGTCGGCAAGACCGTCAACATGATGGAACTGATCAACAACATCGCCAAGGCACACAGCGGCTTGTCCGTGTTTGCCGGCGTGGGTGAGCGTACCCGTGAGGGCAACGACTTCTACCACGAGATGAAGGACTCCAACGTCCTTGATAAGGTCGCGATGGTGTACGGCCAGATGAACGAGCCGCCGGGCAACCGTCTGCGCGTCGCCCTGACCGGCCTGACCATGGCGGAGTACTTCCGTGATGAGAAGGACGCCAGCGGCCGCGGCAAGGACGTGCTGCTGTTCGTCGACAACATCTACCGCTACACCCTGGCCGGTACCGAAGTGTCGGCACTGCTCGGCCGTATGCCGTCGGCAGTGGGTTACCAGCCGACCCTGGCTGAGGAAATGGGCGTCCTGCAGGAGCGCATCACCTCGACCAAGTCCGGCTCGATCACCTCGATCCAGGCCGTCTACGTGCCCGCCGATGACTTGACCGATCCGTCGCCGGCCACCACGTTCGCCCACTTGGATTCGACCGTGACCCTGTCGCGTTCGATCGCCTCGCTGGGTATCTACCCGGCCGTGGATCCGCTGGATTCGACCTCGCGCCAGATGGACCCGCAGGTCATTGGTACCGAGCATTACGACACCGCACAGCGCGTCCAGCAGACCTTGCAGAAGTACAAGGAACTGAAGGACATCATTGCCATCCTGGGTATGGACGAACTGTCCCAGGAAGACAAGGAATCGGTGTCGCGCGCCCGTAAGATCGAGCGCTTCTTCAGCCAGCCGTTCCACGTGGCCGAAGTGTTCACCGGCTCGCCGGGCAAGTACGTGCCGCTGAAGGACACCATCCGTGGCTTCAAGGCCATCGTCGATGGTGAGTACGACCACCTGCCGGAGCAGGCGTTCTACATGGTCGGCAGCATCGAAGAAGCGGTCGAGAAGGCCAAGAAGATGGCTGAAAAGGCCTAATTCCACGTAGGGCGGAGTTCGCTCCGCCCACGCGGCAACCTGCGGTGGGCGCAGGCCCACCCAACCAGGCGAAGAGAGATCCATGAGCACCATCCGTTGCGACATCGTCAGTGCCGAGCAGCAGATCTTCAGCGGCGAAGCGACCCTGGTCGTGGCCACCGGTGAGCTGGGCGAGCTGGGCATCGCGCCCAAGCACGCACCGCTGATCACCCGTCTGAAGCCGGGTAAGGTCGTGGTCACCACCGCTGCAGGGGAACACCTTGATTTCGCCATTTCCGGCGGCATCCTGGAAGTACAGCCGCAGGTCGTGACCGTGCTGGCCGACACCGCCATCCGCGCTACCGACATCGATGAAGCATCGGTGCGCAAGGCCAAGGAAGAAGCAGAGCGCGTGCTGGCCCACCGTGGCGAAGCCATGGAGCTGGCCGAGGCACAGCAGAAGCTGGCGGAAATCACGGCCCAGCTGCAAGCCCTGGAGCGTCTGCGCCGCAACCTCAAGCACTGAGGTCTGCAGCAACGCACATAAAAAACGCCGGCCAACAGCCGGCGTTTTTTTTGCATTCCGTAGTGCCGAGCCATGCTCGGCAAGCGTTTGCCTGTGTAGAGCCGAGCCATGCTCGGCAGGCGTTTGCCTGTGTAGAGCCGAGCCATGCTCGGCAAGCGTTTGCCTGTGTAGAGCCGAGCCATGCTCGGCAAGCGTTTGCCTGTGTAGTGGCGGGCCAAGCGGCGCCGGGGGGGGCACCCGGGAGGCCC
>NZ_JBDJMY010000079.1:0-6289 GCF_039674165.1 Stenotrophomonas terrae | reverse complement strand
CTGGCGCAACTCGCTGTTGGAGTGCGCGGCCCACGCCGCGCAGCTGACATTGTTGAAGTCGCTGGCCGTGGTGCAATCTGATGATGTGCCTGCTTCGCGGCTGACGCCGCTCCCACAAATGAAAAGCATGGGTCGCAAGCTGTTTGTAGGAGCGGCGTCAGCCGCGAAGCTGGCACTGTTGAAGTTGCGGATAGTTGTGCAATCTGATGATGTGCGGGCTTCGCGGCTTACGCCGCTCCTACAACGGCCATGGCATCGCGCGTGGTTGCACAACAACAAAGGCCCGCTTGCGCGGGCCTTTGTCGTTCACTGCGTTCGGCACACCTCAGAACGGCTTGAGCTTGCCCAGCACCATGATCGCCAGAATGATCATCCAGATGCACAGCACCGGGATCTTTACCCGTGCCACCAGCTGCTTGAGCGACTGCTGGTCTGCATCACTCGCGGTTCCAGTCACCACCTTGCCGAACAAGGGGCCGAACGGACGCAGCTGGATGCGTACCAGCAAGCCCATGCTGATGATGCCGGCGAACAGGATCAGCTTGGCGCCCAACCAGCGGCTCTGTGCGATGAAGCCGCCATCACTCAAGGCATCGATGCCGGCCGCCACGCAGCCCACCAGCACCAGCAGGCGTAGATAGAAATCGACGCGGGCGATGCGCAGTCCTGCCGCAGAGTGTTCCTTGATGAAGGCTGCCCAGGCCAGGCCCAGCCACGCAACGGTGCCCAGCCATACCAGCCACAGCCAGCCATCGAGCGGCAGCAGGCCGGCCTTGCTGGCGATGGTCAGGCCGGTGCCCAAGGCCATGATCAGGCAGCTGCGCGGAATCATGTCCAGCAGCATCATCGCCTTGGCTGAAAACAGGCGCACCGGCAGCGGTTGCGCCGGGTCGGCGATCTTGCCGGCGATGTAGAACACGCCAAGGTCACCGCCCAGCCAGTAGCCGCCGATCAACAGGTGCAACAACAACAGCAATTGGTAATCCATCGTGGTCTCCAAAAGACATCGCTCCCATGCGGGAGCGATGCGTGCAACGGTGAGGTGGTGCTTACCAGAAGCGGTACTTGAACTCGACGCCGTAGGTGCGCGGCACGTTCGGGTAGATCACCCCGATACCCAGCCCGGCAATGTCGAAGCCACCGGTGGAGGAGATCTCGTTGCTCAGGTTCTTGCCCCAGGCGGCCACCGACCAGTTGGCATCACGCGGCTCGTAGGAGATGCGCGCGTTGTACTCGGTGTTGGCGCGGGTCATGATCAGCCGCGAGGTGTCCTGGTTCTGGTAGTACTCATCGGTATGGCGGGCCTGCGCGCTGAACACCAGGTCGGCATCGCCGACCGGCTGCACATAGGTGCCAGCCAAGGTCCACTGCATGTCCGGCGAGCTCTTCATCGAGCGGCCGTTGAAGTAGGCCGCGTTGATCGCCGCATAGTCCTTGTACTCGCCATCGATGGTGCCGATGCTGGCATCCACGCGCAGCTTGCTGGTCAGCTGTGCCTGCGCTTCCACCTCGAAGCCCTGGATCAGCGCACCGGTGGCGTTGGTCATCACGAACACGCCGTCCGAGTTCACCGCGGTGAGCTGGATGCCGTCGTAGTCCAGACGGTAATAGTCGGCGTTCAAGCGCAGCCGGTTGTCCCACAGCGTCGACTTCACGCCGACCTCGTACGCGCGCAGCGTTTCCGCATCCACCGGGGTGACGGTGGCGTAGGTGGTGCCACGGCCGTTGAAGCCACCACTCTTGAAGCCGGTGGTGACGCTGGCGTAGCCCATCACGTTGTCGCTGAAGTCGTAGGAAAGCAGTACTTTCCAGTCGGGGCGGGTCCAGCTCTTTTCGAGCGCCTTGTTGTAGTTCGGGTCGCCGTTGGCCTTCACCGAGCGTACCGAGAAGTCCTTGTTCTCATAGCTGTACCGGCCACCCAGGGTCAGGGTCAGCTTGTCGGTGAACTTGTAATCACCCTGCGCGTACACCGCGTAGGCGGAGGTGTCCTGCTCGACGAAGTTGGTGCCACCACGGGTGAAGATGTCATTGCGGGTGGGCTGGTTGTTGTGCTCCCAGAAGGCGAACACACCGGCCACCCAACTGAAGGGGCCATCCAGCTGCGAGGTGAACTGCGCTTCGTAGCCCTTCTGGTTCTGCTTCTGGTCCTGCTCCAGGTGGTAACGCATCTGGTCGGTGCCATCCACGTCCATGTAGAAGTGGTGGTCCAGCGTGCGGTAATGCAGGATGCTGCGCCAGGAGAACGCGCCGAAGTCGGTTTCGTTGGTCAGGGCCACGCCGAACTGATCCAGATCGTTGATGCCGCGCGTATCGGTTTCGGTCTTGTAATAGCTGCCCAGCTTGGGCGAAACGGTGTCGGTTGCCTTGTCCAGTGCCACCGGCGTGCCCCAGGCCGGCGTGGAGCGCTCGCGCAGGCGGTCGATGCTCAGCGTGGCATAGGACGACTCGCCCCAGGTGCTGGCAAACGCCAGGCGCCCGGCCAGCACCTTCTGGTCGTTGACCCAGCGGTCGTTGGTGATGTCATGCATGATGCCGTCGCGGTTGCGGCTCAATACCGCAGCCGACACGTCCAGGGTTTCACCGATGCGGGTGGCGAACATCGCGCGGCCATCCAGGCGGCCCAGGTTGCCGATGCTGGCATCGAAGCTCAGCTTGTCCTCGCCGGTGGGCTTCTTGGAGATGTAGCGGATCGCACCGCCGGTGGCATTGCGGCCATACAGCGTGCCTTGCGGGCCGCG
The DNA here is from genome assembly GCF_039674165.1 of Stenotrophomonas terrae. Lineage (GTDB taxonomy): Bacteria > Pseudomonadota > Gammaproteobacteria > Xanthomonadales > Xanthomonadaceae > Stenotrophomonas > Stenotrophomonas terrae_A. Next base: position 3,551 of record NZ_JBDJMY010000079.1, on the reverse strand, counting down.
CAGTACTTCGATGCGGTCCACGTCGTAGAGGTCGAGCATGGCGCCGTTCTGGCGGGCTATGTAGACATCGTCGATGTACAGCGCAACCGCCGGGTCGTTGGTGAACATCGACTCGTCGGCGCCAACGCCGCGCATGATGATCTTGGCGCCCGAGCTGGTGCCGGTGTTCTGTTCGATGATGATGTTGGGCGTGGTGAACTTGATGTCATCCACGCGCTTGATCTGCATGCGGTCCAACGCCGGCCCGCTGATCACGCTCATGCTGAGCGGTGTTTTCTGCACTTGTTCTTCGCGACGCTGGGCGGTCACGCTGACCTGGTCCAGCTGCACGGCTTCTTTCTCGGACGACTGGGCGTAGGCATCGCCGCTGCCGATGGCCGTCATGATCGCAACAGTTAACGCACTCCGGTACAGAACATCTTTCATGACTCGCCTCGTAGCGTGATGAAGGAAAAGCTCGTTCGGGTGGGACAAGCATCGCCATATAGATATATCAATGCTTCCTAATGAGTATTCCGTCATTTGTCCGGACAATCAACCGGACTATTGCAGGTTTTTTGCAACTGCGGATGTGTGCCTGTTCTTCTGTATCTAATTGAAAAACTGAGTATTACAACTATGAATGCGCTGTTTCATTTGTCCTATAGGTGTTGTTGTTAGGTCATTTGAATTGATATTGCTGCAGTTGCAGCACATAAACTTCCAGTGGCGATACGCGGTGCACGCCCAACACGGTCTTAATTGATTTATTGATATAACAATAATCATTACAGCCGCCGTGACGAGACCATGCAGACTGCAACCACAAGCCGCCAGTTCATCCGCATCGGTGATCGCACCGTGCATTACCGCTACGCAGGGCAGGGCCCGGTGCTGATGCTGTTGCATCAATCACCGCAGAATTCGCGCATGTGGTTGCAGATGATCGAGCGCTTTGCCGATCGCTATACGGTGATAGCACCGGATACACCGGGCTTTGGCTATTCCGATGCGTTGGCCGATGCGGCGCCGGGCATCGATCGTTTTGCCGAGGCAACACTGGAGCTTGCCGATGCACTTGGCATCGAACGCTTCGCCCTGTTCGGCATGCATACCGGCGGCCTGATCGGCATGCACCTGGCATGGATCGCGCCCGAACGCCTGCACTGCCTGATCATCGATGGCTATGCCTTGTTCAACGATGCCGAGCGTGCGCGCTACACCGATCGGTACCTGCCGCCGTTCGTTCCGAGCTGGGATGGCGGGCACCTGCGCTGGTTGTGGTCACGCATGCGTGAGCAGCTGTATTTCTTCCCGTGGTGTGATCCGTCCGCAGAATGCGCGATCGCGCTGCAGCCTTATGACGCGCAGGGCACGCACGGCGCGGCGATGGACATCCTCGATGTCGGCGACAACTATCGCAGTGGCTACGGTGCGGCGTTCCGCTATACCGAGCGGCAGCGTGTGGGCGAGCTGCGTTGCCCAAGCTGGCTGATCTACCGCCACGACGATGTACTGCTGAGCCATCGGCAGCGCCTGCCGGCATTGCCGGACAACGTGATCAGTGTGGAAGAACCCGATGGCGTGGAAGGGCTGCATCGGCGCATGGATGCCATCCTGCAGCAGACCACGTCGGCACCCGCCCTGCCGGTGGCGCTGGCTGCACGTGAGGTGCCGGGCTGGTCACGACGCATCGTCGATACGCCGGTGGGCGAAGTGGCCGTGTGGCTGCAACGCGGTGGCGACGATGCTGTGCTGCACATCCATGCGCCGGGCCAGGCTCCGTTGCCGCTGGCGGCGTTGCCGGTGGATGCATGCACCCGGATCGCCATCGAGCTTCCCGGCCATGCCGGTTCGGCCGAGATCACCACGCCGCTGAGCGCGCAGACAATGCAGGCGGCACTGCGTGCGGTGATTGATGCGCTGGCTGCGGGGCAGGCCATCGCCGTGCATGCGCATGAAGCAGCGGTGGCCTATGTACCGGCGCTTGCACAGTGGTTGGGCAGCCGTTTGAAGGAAGTGGTGCTGCACCAGCCTTGGCTGCTGCAGTCAGACGAATGCAAAACGCTGCTGGCGCGGCTGCCCGATCCTGCCATCCATGCTGCCGGCGGGCACATGGCCGAGGCCTGGCAATGGGAGCGCGAGCGTCATCTGCTATGGCCCTGGTTGCAACCCAGCGCGGCCGCGCGGCGTTTGGTGGCCGCGCCGGATACCGCGCAGGTACACGCCAATTTGGTCGAGCTGTTGCGCATCGGCGCGCAGCTGCCGGAGCTGTTCAAGGGCGTCGCGCTGGCTGACTGCGATCAGCAGCTGCTCGCACTGCAGGTACCGGTGACGCTGCATGCGCAGCCGCAGGACGACTACCAGGGGCGTACCGCGGCATTGGCGGCACAGCTGGCAACACGCTGATGGGACGCACCGCAGCCGCCCCGCAGCGGCTGCGGTGATGTTGCCTCATGCCGGCCGCAACAGCTCCAGCTGCTCGCCATCGGGTCCGAGCAGCGTCGCGATGCTGAAGTTCCCAAAGCCCGGCACGTCGAGCTCCGCACGTGCAATCAACTGCGCGCCCAGCTGCTGCAGCTGGTTGACATCGGCATCCAGTGCATCACTGAGCAGGGTGGCCGAGAGAATGCCGATATTGGGCGGCACCGCGACATCACGCAGCGGTGCGTCCGGCAGATGCTCCATGTCCAGATAGGCAAACATTTCCACGCGGCCGGGCACGATGTGGCCGTCCTTGATCAGATTGACGTTGTGGATGCGCACCGGCCGGTCGGTACCCAACAGGGTCTGCAGCTCGGGGAAGTCGAGCACGCGGTCGAACAACACCTCGAAGCCCAACGCCTTGTAGAACGCCACCGAGCGCGCCACGTCGCGGGTGGCCAGGGCAATGGTCTGCACCACGCTGACGTCGGTGTTGAGCGGGCCGCGCAGATCACCGCCGCGTTCATAGGAAAACACATCCAGGCGGATGCCATCGGGATCGTCATTGATCGAATCACGCACCGCGACTTCCTCGCTCACTTCCCAATAGCTGGGCTCGTGCGCACTGCTGCCGCCAGCGGTCTGGATGGCCTGCATGGTCGCCAGCGCATCACGGCAGCGGAAGTTGAGTGCGTAATAGCCGCTGCCGTTGTACAGATTGTCGGCATTCCACAGGCGCTGGCCGGGCGCGTCGAAGGCCAACAGGCGGATCCGACCGAGGCCGGAATCATCGGGGGCGAGCACCGCGTATTCGCCGCGCAGGCCGGGATCAAAACGCCATAGCGGTGCGAGCTCGGCGGATAGCGCACCGCGTGCCTGCACGCGGTAGCCAAGTGCGTTTTCATAGAAGGCGCAGGCTCGCTGCAGATCGCTTACGCCAAGGGTGACAGCCTTCACTTCGGACAACATGCCGGACTCCTGTTACAGGAACGTGGAAAGGTCATACCTGTTCCGATCCTGCAATATGTCCGGACAAATTGTCCAGTGCGGTTGGTGCTGTGCGCGACTGTAGTGGGGGGGGGGGGGGCGCCCGGGGGGGGGAGGGGGGGGGGTTGGGTGTGGCAAGATTAGGAGAACCAAGCGAGCGA
>NZ_JBDJMY010000078.1:0-6679 GCF_039674165.1 Stenotrophomonas terrae | reverse complement strand
TTTTTTTGGGGCGGTGCTTTGCCTTCACCGCTCTCCCCCTTTCCCGCCCCGCGCGCGCTGGGGGCGCCACTACAGCGTTGCTCCCTCCCTTTCGCGCAGCGAAGGGGAGGGTTGGGGAGGGGGTTGCAGTTGAGCTTTGAGCTTTGGTTCTGGCCTTTGCAGCTTCACAAGCAACAACAGAAGCTACCCCCTCCCAACCTCCCCCTTGGCTACGCCAAAGGGGAGGGGCAGTGCATGCAGCGACTTTGCTGCCTCCCTTTCGCGCAGCGAAGGGGAGGGTTGGGGAGGGGTAAGCACTTGGTAGCGTTGAGGCAGTCATAGCGTCGCGTCTTGGGCGGGAAACAGCTGTGCAGCGTTGTCGGCGCCGATGCGGGGAAAGCCCCTGCCGAGCATGGCTCGGCACTACCTGGGCGCGCATGCTCTAATCGCGCACTCGTTGCTGAAGGATGTCGCCGTTGTCCACTTCCGCTTTCCAGCCCGTGGCAGCCAGTGAGCGCATCGCCACCTTGGATGTGCTGCGCGGCTTTGCCTTGTTCGGCATCCTGCTGATGAACATGGAGGCCTTCAGTGGGCCCTTGAACATGTCCTTCACCGGTATCGATCCGCATTGGCAGGGCGCCGACTATTGGGCCGATGCCTTCGTCTACATTTTCGTGCAGGGCAAGTTCTTCACCCTGTTCTCGCTTTTGTTCGGTGCCGGCTTCGCGGTGATGGCGCAGCGTGCCAGCAGTGCCGGCCGCGACTTCACCCGCTTCTATCTGCGTCGCAGCCTGGGCTTGTTGATCATCGGCGCGTTGCACGCGGTGCTGCTGTGGTCCGGCGATATCCTGGTGGCGTACGCCTTGCTGTCGTTTGCGTTGCTGGCGTTCCGCGAGGCACCGCGCAGCTGGCTGCCGGTATTGGGTACAGCGGCCTATGTGGGAGCGGCGGTGTTGATGCTGCTGCTGGGAGTGTTGATGCAGTTCGCCCCGGCCGATGCCAGCAGCGCGCAGCAGACTGCCGCAGTTGCCTCGATCGAAGCGCAGCGGCAAGCCTATGGACATGGCAGCTATGTACAGGCGGTCGCGCAGCGTCTGCGCGATCTGGGCGCGTCGCTGGGCGCGTTGCTGGTGGTAGGGCCGCAGGTACTGGGCATGTTCCTGATCGGTGCCTGGTTTGCGCGCAGCGGTGCCATCGCCGATCCCGCCCGCTACCGGCGACTTTGGGCAGTGCTGCGCTGGCTGCTGCTGCCGCTCGGCCTGGCGGTGATGTTCTCAAGCGTCTATCTGCAGTCCTACAACCCACCGGGGCGTTTCGATATGCGCGGCGCAACAGCGTACGCGCTCACTGCCATCGCCGGCCTGCTGATGTGCCTGGGCTATCTGGCCTGGGGGGTACGCTGGAGCCGCTACCTGCAATGGTTGGCACCGGCCGGGCGCATGGCATTGAGCAACTACCTCGGGCAGTCCCTGATCTGCACATTGGTTTTCTATGCCTATGGACTGGGCTGGTTTGAACAGATGGGCCGTGCAGGGCAGCTGCTGTTTGCTGCGGGCGTGTTCGCGGCGCAGGTAGCGTTGAGCCATGTATGGCTGCGTCGTTTCCAGTTCGGGCCGGTGGAGTGGGTATGGCGCGCGCTCACTTACTTGCAATTGCCACCACTGCGGCGCTGATCTTCTTCCCTCCATAAAATGCGCGGGTGAGAATCCGCAACGACGATGTAGTGATCATTGGCGCCGGCGCCACCGGCCTGGCTACCGCGCTGGCGTTGTCCGACGCCGGGCGGCAGGTACGGGTGATCGATGCCGGCCCGCTGGGCGGAGCCACCTCGCACGGCAACTGCGGCACCATCACGCCCAGTCATGCACCGCCGCTGGCCGCCCCCGGCGTGCCGCTGCAGGCATTGCGCTGGATGCTGTCGCCGCAGGCGCCGCTGTATATCCCGCCACGGATGGATCCAGCGCTTTGGCGGTGGTTGCTGCGCTTTGTCGCGCGTTGCAATCCGCAGGACTGGCAGCGCAGTGCGCAGGGGCGCGCGGCCTTGTTGAACGATTCGCGGCAGCGCTTGGCACAGTGGGTGCAGCGCTACCGGCTGGACTGCGAATTTGCCGACAAGGGGCTGGACTATGTGTTCCGCGAACAGCGCAATTTCCAGGCATATGCAGCCCAGTGCGATGCCCTGCTGCGGCTGGGCATCGGTACTGAAATAATCGACGGTGCCGATTACCTGCGCAGCGAGCCCGCGTTCAACGCTGGCGTGGTCGGCGCGATCCGCTTTCCGGGCGATGCCAGTCTGCGGCCAGACCGTTATACCGCTGAACTCGCACGTGTGCTGCGTGCCCGCGGTGTCCGGATTGACGAACACTGCACGCTTCTGTCCATCCAGCCACAGGCCAAGGGTGTACAGATGCAGACCAGTCGCGGTGCGGGGCACGCCGGCGAACTGGTGCTGGCAACCGGCGCCTGGTCGCCGCAGTTGGCGGCTCAGCTTGGCCTGCGCGTCCCGATCCAGCCCGGCAAGGGTTATTCCATCACCGGCAGTCGTCCGCCGCAGGTGCCTAGCCGACCGGTGGTGCTCAAGGACCGCTCGGTGTTCGTCATTGCCTGGGATGATTGCATGCGGCTTGGCGGCACGATGGAGTTCTCCGGGCAGGACGCGCGGTTGAACGCAACCCGCCTGCGTGCCCTGCAGCAGGCCGCGCAGCTGTATCTGCGACAGCCGCTGGGTCCTGCACTGGAACAGCACTGGTATGGCTGGCGGCCGATGACCTGGGATGACATGCCGATCCTGGGTCGCTCGCCCCGGCATGCTCACATATGGCTAGCAGCCGGTCATGGCATGCTCGGTATCAGCATGAGTAGTGGGAGCGGACAATTGATGGCTGATTTGATAACCGGGCAGGCACCTGCAATCGACCCCGCGCCGTATCGCGTGGAGCGTTTCCAATGAGCGCACGCAATTACGATGTGGTGGTGCTGGGCGGTGGTTCCGGTGGCCTGGCGGCAGCGTTCCGTGCAGCGTCCTACGGAGCCAAGGTGGCGATGCTGGAGCCGGCACCCTTGGGTGGCACCTGCGTCAATGTCGGCTGCGTGCCGAAGAAGGCGATGTGGTTGGCGGCGGACCTGGCCGAGCGTATCGGTCTGGCAAGGCAGATGGGCTTCGATGTACCGGCCGAGCCGGCGCTGTCCTGGCCAACCTTGCTGGAGCGACGCCAGCACTACATCTCAAACATCCATCGCAGCTATCAGCAGCGACTGGATGAAACCGGTGTGGTCCGCATCAGCAGCCGTGGGCACCTGATTGACGCGCATACCGTGCAGAGCGAGGACGGAACCCAATTCCGGGCCGAACACCTGGTCATCGCTACCGGCGCGCATCCGCTCAAGCCGGAGTTGCCCGGGGCCGAGCTGGGCGGTGTTTCCAACGACTTTTTTGCCCTGCAGGCGCGGCCGGAACGGGTCGCTCTGGTGGGCGGCGGCTATATCGCGGTGGAGTTGGCCGGCGTGCTGCGCGCCTTGGGCAGCGAAGTGGCCTTGTTGGTGCGTGGGCAGCGTCTGCTGGATCACTTTGATGCCGAGCTTTCTGACCAACTGGCCGAGAACCTGCGCCTGCAAGGTGTTGATCTGCACTTTGGCTGCAGGCTTGAAGCCCTGCGGCGTCAGGAGGGGCGTATCAGCGCGCAACTGCACAACGGGCCGGAAAAGACTTTGTTCGATACCGTCCTGTTTGCCACCGGGCGCGGCCCGAACACGCGCGGTCTGGGGCTGGAGCAGGCTGGCGTGAAGCTGGGCGAAAAAGGTCAGATCGAGGTGGATGACTACCAGAACACCTCCGTGCCGGGTATCTATGCGGTTGGCGATGTGACCGGGCGGGTAACTCTCACCCCGGTAGCGATTGCCGCTGCGCGCAAGCTGATGGATCGGGTTCTGGGTGGGCGGGCCGAGGCGCGGCTTGATTACGACAACATCCCCAGCGTCGTGTTCGCGCACCCGCCATTGGGCAGCGTCGGCTTGAGCGAAGAAGAGGCGTGCAAGCGCTTTCCTGCGGTAAGTACCTATTACAGCCGGTTCCGTCCGATGCTGCAGGCCTTGGGACAGGGCGAGGTGCGTAGCCTGTTCAAGATGGTGTGCGCAGGTGAGGACGAAAAAGTGGTCGGGATCCACCTGCTGGGTGAAGGTGCGGACGAAATACTGCAGGGTTTTGCGGTGGCGGTGAAGGCCGGGGTGACGCGCAGGCAGCTGGAGGAAACGGTGGCGATTCATCCGACTTCGGCCGAGGAAGTTGTGTTGATGCGTTGAGGGTTGCTGGCAACAGCGACAACAAAAGCAGAAGCACCCCTCCTCAATCCTCCCCTGCGCTGCGTGCAAGGGAGGAGGCTGATCCTGCAGTTGCGGACAATGCTTTGACTCCCTCCCTTTGCATTAGGCAAGGGGGCGGGGTGCTTCTGCTTCTGCCTGGTCCTACCCGGCAGCCACGCCCAAACGCCGCAGCGCCCATAATGGAAGGCCATCTCCCCCGGATGCCGTAGCACCGTGACTGTTCCATCCCCGCGCGAGGCCGCTGTGGCCGCGCCCAGCCTGCCCACCAGTTCCCGGCGGCTGCTGATAAGTGGCCTGCTGCTGGCTGCCACCGGCGCCATTGCCGCCTCCGGCAAGGCAGTGATCGTCAAACTGGCCTATCGACACGGTGCCGATGCCACCGCCTTGCTGGCATTGCGGATGATGATCGCCTTCCCGTTCTTCATTGCCATGGGCATGTGGGCCGCACGCCGCGCACAGCCCTTGTCGGCGGGCGACCGCTGGCGGGTGTTGCTGCTGGGTTTCAGCGGCTATTACCTGTCCAGCTATCTCGATTTCCTAGGCCTGCAATACATCAGCGCCACGCTGGAACGGTTGATCCTCTACCTCAGCCCGACGCTGGTGGTGCTGATTGCGCTGGTGGTGCTCAAGCAGCGCCCGACCCGCACCCAGGTTGCGGCCTTGCTGGTCAGCTATCTGGGCGTGTTGCTGGCCTTCGGTCATGACATCCAGCTCGAAGGCCGGCGCACGCTGATTGGTTCTGCGCTGGTGTTCGCCAGTGCGCTCAGCTATGCGGTGTATCTGTTCGGCAGTGGTCAGGCGGTGGCGCGCATCGGCGCGGTACGCCTGACGGCCTATGCCAGCATGGTCGCCTGCGTGCTGTGCATCGGCCAGTACCTGCTGTTCCAGCCCTGGGGCGCGCTGTGGGCGTACGCGCCAGCGGTTTACTGGCTGTCGCTGCTCAATGGCACGGTGTGTACCGTGCTGCCGGTGCTGGCGATCATGATCGGGGTCAAGCGTATCGGCTCCTCGTTGGCGGCACAGGTGAGTATGCTGGGGCCGGTTTCCACGATTGTGCTCAGCGTATGGTTGCTCGACGAACCCATGGGGATTTGGCAAAGCGCCGGGACGGTGCTGGTACTGTTCGGCGTGCTGCTGGTGGGCCGCGGCGTGGCGAAGAAGCGTTGACGCCAGAGGCCACGGCTGCCGCTGGACACGCACGCATTCTCGAGACCATCCGCGCCATCCCGCGCGGGCAGGTACTGGGCTACGGCGAAGTGGCGGCCAAGGCCGGTTTGCCGGGACGGGCACGCCTGGTGGCGCGCCTGCTGGGTGCCAATGACGATCCCACGCTGCCCTGGCACCGGGTGCTGCGCTCGGATGGCCGCATCGCCATGCCGGAGGGCTCGCGCGGTTGGCGCGAGCAAAGCCAGCGGCTGCGCGCCGAGGGCGTGGTGGTGGAGAACGGCCGGGTGAAGCGGCCCAAACCACCGCGCAGCCTGGACGAGGCGATCTGGGGTCCAGCCTAGCCGCTGCGGCTATCATGTAGCCAGTTCCCCCGGATGCCACCATGTTCCCGCGCCTTCCAAAAATCACCCAGACGCTGTTGATCGCCAACGTGGTGCTGTTCCTGCTGCAGCAGCTGCCGCAGACGGCGGGCATCTTCACCCAGTTGATGCTGTGGCCGTTGGGCTCGCAGCAGGTGTTTGCCGACTCGCCCGGTTTCGAACCGTGGCAGCTGTTGAGCTATGGCTTCCTGCATGGCGGCTTCGGACACCTGTTCTTCAACATGCTGGCGCTTTTCATGTTTGGCGCGCCGCTGGAAATGACCTGGGGCGAAAAACGCTTCCTGACCTATTACATGGTGTGCGTGGTCGGTGCGGGCCTTTGTCAGCTGCTGGTGGCGGCTTTGGCCGGTGAGTACAACCCGGTGCTGGGCGCGTCCGGTGGTGTGTTCGGCCTGCTGCTGGCCTACGGCATGTTGTTCCCGAACCAGCGGGTGATGCTGCTGTTCCCGCCGATTCCGATGAAGGCACGCACCTTCGTGATCGTGTTCGGTGCGATCGAGCTGCTGCTGGGTTTCACCGGCTGGCAGCCGGGCGTGGCCCACTTCGCCCATCTGGGCGGCATGTTGTTCGGCTGGTTGCTGATCCGCTACTGGCGCGGCCAACCGCCGTTCAACAAGCGTGGCCCACACCTGCGCCGCGTCAAATAGCAAAAACTGTAGTGCCGAGCCACGCTCGGCAAAGCTTTGCCATGTAGTGCCGAGCCATGCTCGGCAGAGGCCTTCAAGGAATGCCTCAACCTGTAGTGCCGAGCCATGCTCGGCAAAGCTTTGCCATGTAGTGCCGAGCCATGCTCGGCAAGAGGCATCACCGGTAACGCTCCAGCCGAGCATGGC
>NZ_JBDJMY010000077.1:0-8072 GCF_039674165.1 Stenotrophomonas terrae | reverse complement strand
GCCGAGCCATGCTCGGCAGAAGCCTTACCGGTGAAGCCCCTGCCGAGCATGGCTCGGCACTACAGTGGAGCGCGGTCAGCGAGCCAGGCCGTCCAGCAAGGGCTGGATGCTGGCGGGGCCGCCGTTTACCTGCAGCGGCCCTTCCGGTAGTTCCAATGGAAGTACGGCGAGCGCCAGTGTGCCTGCGGCGCAGGCGACAGTGCCTATGCTGGTCTCGGCCTGTTGGACGGCATCACCCGGGCTGGCGAATGAGACACATTCCAACAGCGCAAGCGAGCGCTTGGCCTTGCCTAGGAAATGGGTGCGGGCGACGATTTCCTGGCCGGGATAGCAGCCTTTCTTGACGCTGTAGGCGTTCAACCGGTCCAGTCCCAGCTGCTGCGGCGTCCATTGCTCGCGCTGTGCATCGCCCAGGCGGGGCAGGCCGTAGCGCAGGTCGGTTTGGCGCCATGCCAATTCAGCCGCGCTGTCGCTGTCGCTGGCAATGGCCGTTTTGCTGATGCGCAGGGTGCGCGGCAGCGCCGGGCTGCCCACGTCGAGCTCGATCAGCGCATCGTCCAGTTGCGCCAATTCCGCGCAATGTGCCGCGCTGGGCGCTTCCAATGCGGCATTCACCGCCAGCTCGCTGGCATGCGTGATCACCACCTTGCGGCGGAAAACAAAACGCCGCAGCTGTTCGGCCATGGCCTCGGCACCGCCGTCGTGGCAGACCAGCAACAGCTGCTGCGGGTCCACCCGCAACAGCTGAAAGATAGACAGCACGCGGCCCTTGGCGGTCAGCCAGGCATTCCATTGCCAGTGACCATCGGCCAGCGAGGGCACGTCGTTGGCGAACTGGGCTTGGGCGAAAGCTACCGCATCGGCTCCGGCAAGGCTCAGGATTTGAGCCTTGGGAAGTGTGCGGAAACCGGTGAAAGCAGGGGCGAGGTTGTCAGACACGTGGCTGAGGACTAAAATTTGTGCGTTGCGAGACCACTAATGATAGGCCAAACAACCCCCACTCCCGAGCCCGAAGCTGAAGCCCCGTTGGTCCCCGAGAAGCAGCCGCTTCCCGAGGCAGCACCGGTGCCGCAGGAAATAGGTGGCCGCGGCGGACTTGATCCGGTGCGGTATGGCGATTGGGAGAAAAACGGGCGCTGCATCGATTTCTGAGCAGCGTTGAGCCAACGCGGCATTGAGCCGCCCAGCCGAGATACGAGTCAGCGAATGGCGAACAGACCCCGCCCCCTTTCTCCGCACCTGCAGGTGTATCGCTGGCAGATCCAGATGGCCACCTCGATCCTGCATCGAGTAACCGGCATCATTCTGACTGTCGGTTCCCTGATCATCGCGGGCGGCTTGTTCGCCCTGATGATGGGCCCTGAGTCCTGGAACTGCTTCACCACCCACGCCAGCGCCTGGTACGGCAAGGTGATCCTGTTCGGTTGGACCTGGTGCTTCGCCTACCACCTGTGCAATGGCATCCGCCACATCGTGCAGGACTTCGCCATCGGCTATGCCAAGGCCACTTTCATCCGCAGCAGCTGGATGTCGGTGATCGCCTCGCTGGTGCTGACCGCGCTGATCTGGGCTTACGTCTGCATGGGAGCTGCCGCATGAGCAAGTACCGTACCCCGCTCAAGAATGCGCGTGGCCTGGGCAGTTCCAAGTCCGGTACCGAGCACTTCGTCCACCAGCGCCTGACCGCAACCGCGCTGGTTGCGCTCACCATCTGGTTCCTGTGCCTGGTGCTGAGCCTGATGGGTGCCGATTACGTCACCGCCGTGGAAACCATTTCCAAGCCGTGGAACGCGATCCTGCTGGGTGGCTTCCTGGTCGCCATGTTCTGGCATGCCCAGCTTGGCCTGCAGGTGGTCCTTGAGGACTACATCCACAATTCGCTGATGGCCCTGGCCCTGCAGACCACGGTCAAGTTCGTCGCCGTGCTCGGCGCCATCGTCAGCATCTTTGCGGTTGCCCGCATCGTGTTTGGGAACTGATACATGTCCGCTTACAACATCACTGAACACAAGGTCGACATGGTGGTCGTCGGCGCCGGTGGCGCTGGCCTGCGTGCGACCTTTGGTCTGGCCCAGAAGGGCCTGCAGACTGTCTGCATCACCAAGGTCTTCCCGACCCGCTCGCACACCGTGGCAGCGCAGGGCGGCATTTCCGCCGCGCTCGGCAACATGGGTGAGGACGACTGGCGTTACCACTTCTTCGACACCATCAAGGGTTCGGATTGGCTGGGCGACCAGGACGCCATCGAATACATGTGCCGTGAGGCCATCCCGGCCATCATCGAGCTGGAACACTACGGCGTTCCGTTCTCGCGCACCGAAGAAGGCAAGATCTACCAGCGTCCGTTTGGCGGCATGACCACCAAGTACGGTGAAGGCCCGTCCGCGCAGCGTACCTGCGCCGCCGCCGACCGTACCGGCCACGCCATCCTGCACACGCTGTACCAGCAGTCGCTGGCGCACAACGCGCAGTTCATGATCGAGTACTTCGCACTCGACCTGATCTTCGACGACGAAGGCGTCTGCCGCGGCGTGCTCGCCCTGGACATGGCCGAAGGCACTCTGCACCTGTTCCGTTCGCAGGGCGTGGTGCTGGCAACCGGCGGCTACGGCCGTGCCTACTTCAGCGCCACCTCGGCGCACACCTGTACCGGTGACGGCGGTGGCCTGGTGGCCCGTGCCGGCCTGCCGCTGCAGGATATGGAGTTCGTGCAGTTCCACCCGACCGGCATCTATGGCGCCGGCTGCCTGATCACCGAAGGTGTGCGAGGCGAGGGCGGCATTCTGCGCAACAGCAATGGCGAGCGCTTCATGGAGCGCTACGCACCGCATTACAAGGATCTGGCATCGCGTGACGTGGTGTCGCGTTCGATGACCATCGAAATCCGCGAAGGCCGCGGCGTCGGCGAGCACAAGGATCACATCCTGCTCGACCTGACCCACCTTGGCCCGGGCGTGATCGACGACAAGCTGCCGGGTATCGCCGAAAGCGCGCGCATCTTCGCGGGCGTGGACGTGCACAAGCAGCCGATTCCGGTCATCCCGACCGTGCACTACAACATGGGCGGCATCCCGACCAACTACCACGGTGAAGTGGTGCGCAAGGTCGGCGACAACCCCGATGCAGTGGTGCCGGGCCTGTACGCCATCGGCGAAGCAGCCTGCGTGTCCGTGCACGGTGCCAACCGTCTGGGCTCCAACTCGCTGCTCGACCTGGTGGTGTTCGGTCGCGCCGTGGCCAACCGTTGCGCCGAGACGATCAAGCCGGGTGCCTCGCACAAGACCCTGCCGTCCGATGCCTGCGACAAGGCCCTGGGCCTGCTCGACAAGCTGCGTCACGCCAACGGTGATACGCCGACTTCGGTCATCCGCGACAACATGCAGCGCACGATGCAGAACGACGCAGCCGTGTTCCGCACCAGCAAGACGCTGGAAGAAGGCTGCCAGAAGATGGCCGAAGTGTTCGATTCGTTCCAGGACGTCAAGGTTTCCGACCGTTCGCTGGTCTGGAACTCGGACCTGATCGAAACCTACGAGCTGAACAACCTGCTGCTCAACGCAGTGGCGACCATCAACTCGGCCGAGCAGCGCAAGGAAAGCCGCGGCGCCCACGCGCACGAGGACTTCCCGGACCGCGACGACGTCAACTGGCAGAAGCACACGCTGGTCACCGTCGACGACAAGGGCAAGTGCAGCTTCGATTACCGTCCGGTGCACATGTACACGCTCAGCGATGACGTGTCCGTGGTGCCGCCGAAGCCGCGCGTCTACTGATCCGGGGAACTTACGAACATGGCTGAATTTGCACTCCCGAAGAACTCCCGGTTGACCAAGGGCAAGCACTTCCCCGCCAAGAGCGGTGCGAAGAACACGCGTACCTTCAAGATCTACCGCTGGAGCCCGGACGACGACCAGAATCCGCGTACCGACACCTACGAGATCGATCTCGATGCGTGCGGGCCGATGGTTCTGGACGCGCTGATCAAGATCAAGAACGAGATTGATCCGACCCTGACCTTCCGTCGCTCCTGTCGCGAGGGTATCTGTGGTTCGTGCGCGATGAACATCGACGGCACCAACACCTTGGCCTGCACCCGCGCCATTGCCGATTGCGGCAAGGCCGAAGTGCCGATCTATCCGTTGCCGCATATGGACGTGGTCAAGGATCTGGTTCCGGATCTGACCCACTTCTACGCGCAGTACGCCTCGATCAAGCCGTGGATCCGCACGCAGACCCCGGCACCGCCGGACCGCGAGCGCCTGCAGTCGCCGGAAGACCGCAAGAAGCTGGATGGCCTGTACGAGTGCATCCTGTGCGCGTGCTGCTCGACCAGCTGCCCGAGCTACTGGTGGAACGGCGAGCGTTACCTTGGCCCGGCGATCCTGCTGCAGGCTTATCGCTGGATCATCGACTCGCGTGATGAAGACACCGGCGCACGCCTGGACGATCTTGAAGATCCGTTCAAGCTGTACCGCTGCCACACCATCATGAACTGCGCACGCACCTGCCCGAAGGGCTTGAACCCGGCATTGGCAATTGCCGAGATCAAGAAGCTGATGATGGCGCGCCGCGCGTAAAGAGGCAGTGCCGAGGCGCAAGCCGAAGCTGAGCTTTTCCCTTCTCCCGCTGGCGGGAGAAGGTGCCCCGCAGGGGCGGATGAGGGGGCTCTTGAAGTTGCCCTTGCTTGCTTCGAGGCTGGAATTGCCTCAAGCAGGTCTGATCATCGCCAAAGGCGGCCCTCACCCCAACCCCTCTCCCGCCTTGCGGGAGAGGGGCTTAAGCTTGAAACCATGCAGACCGAAGACGAAATCCTGTTGAAGAAGCTGCGCTGGCGCTGCCGGCGCGGCATGCGTGAGCTGGATCAGCTGTTCGGCCGCTATCTTGACCGTCGCTGGCTGGATGCACCTGCCGCCGAGCGCGAGGTTTTCCTGCAGTTGCTGGACACCGAAGACGATAAATTGTGGCGCTGGTCCATGGGCTACGAGGCCTGTCCGGATGCGTCGCAGGCGGCACTTATCAGCTACATCCGCTCCCTTCCGGTGTGAGTGGCGCCCCTCGCGCTGGCTGACCTGCGCGTTGTCGGGCCTGGCGGTACTTGCCGCCGTTTCAGTGGTGAACTGTGATCTGGCACCGGGCTTTGCCTGGCCGCTGGCTGTCTGCGTGTTTGCGCTGGGCCTGCTACAGGCGCGGGCGGAATCGCGCAGGCCGGGGCGTGAGCTGCTGATACCGCAATCGCCGGGCGCACCCTGTGTGGACGGCGCACCTGTGCAGCGGATCGAACTGCTTGAGCGCGGCCCCTTGCTGGTGCTGCGCTGGCGGCTGGGCAGGCGCCGTCAGCAGCTGTTGTTCTGGCCGGATACCTTGCCGCGTGCCCAGCGACGTGAACTGCGACTGGCCGTGCGTACCCATGGCGTTTCCCGCCAGCCGCCGGGAATGGCACCATAGCCATCAGTTCCCGGGCAGACACGCATGTTCAAACCCTTACCTGTCGCAATCGGATTGCGCTACCTGCGCGCCAAACGCCGCAATGGCTTCATTTCCTTCATCTCCATGGCCTCCATCCTCGGCATCGCGCTGGGCGTGATGGTGCTGATCACCACCCTGGCGGTGATGAGCGGCTTCCAGAAGGAGATCCGCGACCGCCTGCTGCAGATGTCGGCCCACGCCACGGTCAGTGCCGATGGCGAGCCGATGGCCAACTGGCAGCATGCCGTGGACGTGGCGACCAAGGACCCGCGTGTGGCCGGCGCCGCGCCGTATATCGAGATCCAGGGCATGTTGAGCGGCCTGCGGGTGCAGGGCGCGATCATCCAGGGCGTTGATCCGGCGCAGGAGTCCAAGGTCTCGGTGCTGGCCGAAAAGATGACCAAGGGCAAGCTGGACAGCCTGCAGCCCGGCGAGTTCAACATGGTGGTCGGCAAGGAACTGGCGATCTGGTTGGGCGTGGATGTCGGCGACAGCGTTGTCGCAACGCTGGCCGAAGTGCAGGGCACGCCGATGGGCGCGATGCCGCGGGTCAAGCGCTTCAAGGTCAGCGGCATTTTCGAAGCCGGCTCCAATGAAGTGGACCGCGGCGTTGCCTTCACCAACATGCAGGACATGGAACGCGTGCTGCGCATGGACGGCGTCACCGGCGTGCGCCTGAAGATGCACGACATGGACCAGGCCTACACGGTTGCCCGCGACCTTGCGGTCAACCTCAACGGCTATTACCGGGTCAGTGACTGGACGCAGGAAAACGCCAACCTCTATCACTCGCTGCGCATGGAAAAGACGGTGATGGGCATCCTGTTGTCGCTGATCGTGGCGATGGGTGCATTCAACCTGGTGTCCTCGCAGGTGATGCTGGTCACCGACAAGCAGGCTGATATCGCCATCCTGCGCACGCTTGGCCTGACGCCTGGTGGCGTGATGCAGGTATTCATGGTGCAGGGCACCTTGATCGGCGTGTTCGGCACCATTGTGGGTGTGCTGGGTGGCATCACCCTGACCCTCAATCTCGA
Organism: Stenotrophomonas terrae; assembly: GCF_039674165.1. Taxonomy (GTDB): domain Bacteria; phylum Pseudomonadota; class Gammaproteobacteria; order Xanthomonadales; family Xanthomonadaceae; genus Stenotrophomonas; species Stenotrophomonas terrae_A. The sequence goes on along the minus strand of NZ_JBDJMY010000077.1, from coordinate 1,569 downwards.
ACGCATTCTTGGCCTGATCGAGACCGTGTTCAACATCAAGCTGTTGCCGGAAGACGTCTACTACATCACCGGCCTGCCGACCGACATGCAGACCGCCGACATCGTGGTGATCACCGTGGTGGCGCTGCTGATGAGCTTTGCCGCAACCATCTACCCGGCGTGGCGCGCCGCCCGCACCCAGCCGGCAGAGGCGCTGCGCTATGAATGAGAACGCATTGATGGAATCGGTAATCCGCGCCGAAGGCCTGGGCAAGACCTATGCCGAAGGCAAGATGCATACGCCGGTATTCGATGGCCTGGACTTGAACGTTGCCGCAGGCGAAACCGTCGCCATCGTCGGCGCTTCCGGCGCCGGCAAGAGTACCTTGCTGCACTTGTTGGGCGGCTTGGATATCCCGACTGCAGGTGAGGTCTATGTGGCCGGCCAGCGCATGTCGGCCTTGTCCGATGCGGCGCGCGGCAACCTGCGCAACAGCTCGCTGGGTTTCGTCTATCAGTTCCATCACCTGTTGCCCGAGTTCACCGCGCTTGAAAACGTGATGATTCCGGTGATGCTCGGTGGCCGCGATGTGGCGGCCGCCAGCGCGCAGGCGACGGCGCTGCTGGTGTCGGTCGGCCTGGGTCACCGGCTGGGCCACAAGCCTGGCGAGCTGTCCGGTGGCGAGCGTCAGCGCACTGCGGTGGCCCGTGCCCTGGTCAACAAGCCGGGCTGCATTCTTGGCGACGAGCCTACCGGCAATCTTGACGACAAGACCGCGGCCAACGTTTTTGAACTGATGCTCGAGTTGAACCGTGCGCATCGCACCAGCCTGGTGCTGGTCACCCATGACCGCGGCCTGGCGCGCAAGCTGGACCGCGTGTTGGAGCTGCGCGAAGGTCGGCTCCACGAGTTGGCCGGCAGCCGGGTTTAAGCCCGCCGCCGGCAGCCGTCAGCTCCAAACAGACAAGGGGTTAACGCGCGCAGGCGGATGGTTTCGCTGCAGTCACGCAGTCAGGTTGTTCCCTTCAATGAGGATTGCTGCCATGAAAACAGTGCTTGTTGCGATGATGCTGGCGGCCGCAATTGGCGGCTGTGCAACGACCGGGAAGCTGAACAGTGGTGAGCGGCTGGCGCTGTACCGCGCGCATGCCGGCGAGCCGGTGAAAAGCTTCCGTTATTTCGGCTCGCTCAATGGCTGGACCGAACTGGGCGACAGTGCCTTGGCAGTGTGGACCAAGCCGGCCGAAGCCTGGCTGTTGAACCTGAGCGGGCCGTGCCCGGATCTGTCATTCGCGCCGGCCATTTCGATCACCAACATGATGGGGCAGGTGTCCGCCCGTTTTGACCGGGTGATCGTGCATGGTAGTGGCCCGATGGCGCATGTGCCGTGCCGCATCGACACCATCCAGCCGCTGGATGTAAAGGCAGTGCGCGCATCGGAGAAAGAGCTGCGCGAGGCCAAGATTTCCGAGCGCGCCGCAGACCAGGGCACCGAAACGGACTGAAGCTTCACCTGTAGTGGGGGGGGCGGGGGGCGGCGGGGGGGTCCGCGGGGGGGGCAGACCGGCCCGGCGGGGCGCCCCCGACCG
>NZ_JBDJMY010000076.1:0-8430 GCF_039674165.1 Stenotrophomonas terrae | reverse complement strand
GCAGAGGCTCTACCGGTAACGCCCATGCCGAGCATGGCTCGGCACTACAGGTGACGCTTCGGCCGATCATTGCTTGGTATTACACGCAGGCACAAAAAAAGGCGGGGAATCCCCGCCTTTTTCGTGCCTGATGGCAACGCCGGTTTACTCGGCGTCCACCACGGTGCCCTTGACCGGCTCGGTGCCCAGCGGCGAGGACGGGTCCATCACCGTCACCGTTTCCACCGAACCATCCGGCCATACGATCTGGAAGCTGCTGCCCGGCTGCAGGGTGTTGAACGGCATGCCGCTCTGCGCGCGATACACCGCCGCGGCCTGGGTTGCACCGGCGCGGCGCAGGTCCGCATCGGACTTGACGCTGGTCAGCTTGATCTTGGACAGGGCTCGGTAACGGTCTTCGTAGGTGTCTATCAACACCACGCCCACCGCGCCTGCCGAATAGGCCACGAACAGCACGACCCAGATCCAGAACTTCGCCCCGTGCATGAAACGTCGGTAGTTCATTGCACACCTCGCTGCGCACTGCGCAAGCTGCTGACCATCTCGTTCATTTTTTCCATACCCTGCCGCGATACCGCAGCGTCGTAAACGAATGACTCAAAATCCTGTTGGGGATCGCGCGAGCAGATCCCGCCATTGGCGCAGTAGGCCACCATCAAGGTGCTGTCCGGGCCGCAGGCCAAACCCAATTGGCAGGCGGCAACCTGCCAGGCCAACTGGCTGAACTGGCTACCGGCAACCATGCCGCGATAGGCCTCATCACCGGCCGCTGCACTGCCCATTGCACCGGATATGGCCAGGAAGGCCTCCGGGTCCTGCGAAGACTGCACCCGCTCCACCAGCGCACGCCGGTACTCGGGGGTGTCGATCAAGGGCTCACCCATCGACAGCATGGCTGCCTCGGCGGCCAGATTGCCGGCCTTGGCCGATGCCAGCCGCTGCTGCAGCAGACGAGCGCGGCCCAGACCATCGGCGGAACTGAAGCCCGCGCAGCTCTGCCGCACCTTGCCGCGCGCAGCCAACATCGCGGAGATCGCGTCCAGATCCATGCGCTGCAATGCGGCGCTATCCAGCGCATAGCCCGATGGGTCCATCGCAAACACGCCACAGTGATCGTAGATGCGACTGGCTATCCAGCCCGCTTCGGCATTGCCCGCATCCGCAGCGACCTGCAGCTGCTGCGCATAGGCAAACAAATCGGTGCCGTTTTCCAGCGCTGCGCGCAGATCCAACGGCAAGCCAGCCGCTACCGCGGTGGAACGCTCCGGCAGCTCCCTGTTGCCGCCCAGCAGCGGCGCTGCCAGCGTGGCCGGGCCGGCATCGCTGGCGGCCGCTACGGCAGCTGCGTCCGCATTGCCTGCGTGCACACTGGCCCCACTGCGAACACCCAACGCAGCCATCAGCACTGCCGCAGGCAGCACCAACAGATACCAGGGTTTTCTGGCCAGCAACGAGAACATGGGAAGGCAGCAGCCTGAGATACAGGTACAGGGCGGGGATTCTATCAAGGCCGGCGGCCGGCACGAATGAACCAACAAGCTGAACGGGCAATTGGCGCCCGCCTCGTCTAGGATGCGTCCCCTGTCCCGCTGTTGCCGTAAGCCCCCATGCCCTTCCTCGAATTGACCCTGCGCTGCACCGAAGCCACCCAGCCCCGTTACGAGAATGCCCTCGACGACGTCGGCGCGCTGGCGGTGACCATGCTCGACGCCGACGCTGACACCAGCAACGAGCGCGCAATCCTGGAACCGGGCGTGGGCGAAACCCCGCTGTGGAACGAGCTGACCCTGAGTGCGCTGTTCCCGGCCGACACCAATGCGCTGGCCCTGCTGGCCGCACTGGAGTCCTTCGACCCCGGCCTGGAATGGACCAACGCCAGCTTCCGCGCCGTACAGGACGAAGACTGGGAACGCGCCTGGCTGGACCAGTTCCAGCCCATGCAGTTCGGCCAGCGCACCTGGATCGTGCCGTGGAACCATGAGCTGCCGGAGGCCGCACAGGCCGCCGACGCCGCCATTGTCCGGCTCGACCCGGGCCTGGCTTTCGGCTCGGGCACCCACCCGACCACCGCCCTGTGCCTGCGCTGGCTGGACCAGCTCTCGGCCGAAGGCAAGCTGGCCGGCAACACCGTGCTGGATTTCGGCTGCGGCTCCGGCATCCTCGCCCTGGCCGCGCTGAAGCTCGGTGCCGCCGCTGCGGTTGGCGTGGACAACGACCCGCAGGCGCTGATCGCCACCCATGACAACGGCGAGCGCAACGGCGTGCATATCGCCGCCTATCTGCCGGAAGACGAGCCGGTCGCCACCTATCCGGTGGTGGTCGCCAACATCCTGGCCTCGGCCCTGGATGCACTGGCCGAACTGCTGGCCGCACGCGTCGCGGCAGGCGGACAGATTGCCTTGTCCGGCATCCTGCATGGCCAGGAAGACGAGCTGCTGGAACGCTACGCGGCGTGGTTCGATCAGCTTGAAGCCACCCAGGATGGCGATTGGATGCGCATCACCGGCGTGCGCCGTGCTTGAATGGCGACAGTGCCTCGGCCTGCCCTGCCATGACTGAAAAGACCAAGCCCGCCCGCCGTTCCCTGGCGACCTTCCTGCAAGGTCCGGCCACACCCGCCCCAACCGCTGCGCCGGAAAGCGCAGCGGACACGCTGGCGGCCGCTGATGCACAGGCAACACTCACGCTGGATCTGCCCTCACCGGTGGACTCGCCTGACGCCGCCCCGGCCAGCGAGGAAGCACCGACAGCCGTGTCACTTGAAGCTGCCAGTGCTGCTGACAGCGCCAGCAGCGTCGAGGTCATCGAGGACGCGGCATCGGCAGAAGACGAGGCAGCGCCGACCGTGGCCGCGCCCAGTTTTGCCCGCGCCAGCGCCAGGCCAACCGCAGTCCCCACCGATACGCCGCGCTGGCAATGGGGCGTGGTGCTGGCCCTGGCCCTGCTGCTCGGCCTGCAGATCATTCTGTCCGACCGCGCCAGATTGGCCGCCGATGCCGGCACCCGGCCGCTGGTCAGCGCGCTGTGCACGGTGCTGCGCTGCACGCTGCCGCCGTGGCATGAACCCAGCGCGTTCAGCATGCTCAGCCGCGATATCCGCCCGGTGCCCGGGCAGGCGGGCGCGCTGCAGGTGCAAGCCAGCTTCCGCAATGACGCACGTTGGGCGCAGGCCTGGCCGGCCTTGCGCTTGTCCCTGTCCGATGCCGATGGCCGGGTGATCGGCCGGCGCACCCTGCAGGCGGCCGAATACCTGGGCGCCGGCGCCGACCCGCAGGCGCGGCTGGAACCCGGACAAAGCGCGCAGGTGTCATTCCGACTGCGCGAACCGGCGGCCGCCACGGTCGCCTTCAGCTTTGAATTTCAGTAACCGTGGGTCAATGGCGTGGCAGGCCGGCGGTCCACGCGCTAGACTCCCTCCCCCACGCCGGGCCAACCGCGCCCGACTTTGCTGAATCCGGGAATTTCCTTGAACGCTGCCCCCACCCGTCCTGACACCAGTCGTGGCGCTCCGAAGCCGCCGCTTCGCGAACACGTTGCCCAGTCCGTTCGGCGCTACCTGCGCGACCTGGATGGCTGTGACGCGGACGACGTGTACGAGATCGTGCTGCGCGAGATGGAAATCCCCTTGTTCGTGGAAGTGTTGAACCACTGCGAAGGCAACCAGAGCCGTGCTGCCGCGCTGCTGGGCATTCACCGCGCCACCCTGCGCAAGAAGCTGAAGGAATACGGGCTGGCGTAAGCCGCCGCATCACCTGTAGAGCCGAGCCATGCTCGGCTGAAGCGTTACCGGTGCCCCCTGCCGTCGTGCATCGCGGGCAAAGGCCCTTGCCGAGCATCATTCGGCGGTACCTACGCATTGCCTGTAACGCCCCTTGCCGAGCATGGCTCGGCACTACAGGGCATTGCCTGGAACGCCCCTGCCGAGCATGGCTCGGCACTACGGTGCATTGCCTGTAACGCCCCCTGCCGAGCATGGCTCGGCACTACGGTGAAACCTTTGGCGACCACGGGTGGGAGCGCGCGGCTACAATATTGGCCCGCTTCCGCTTCCCCCTGCCTCCCCATGTCCTCTGATCTGCTGCCCGTACGCCGGGCTCTGCTGTCCGTTTCCGACAAGACCGGCCTGATCGATCTGGCCCGTGCCCTGGCTGCCCGCAACGTCGAGCTGCTGTCCACCGGCGGCACCGCCAAGGCGATCCGCGAGGCCGGGCTGCCGGTCAAGGACGTGTCCGATGTCACCGGCTTCCCGGAAATGATGGACGGCCGGGTCAAGACCCTTCACCCGATGGTGCACGGCGGCCTGCTGGGCCGCGCCGGCACCGATGATGCGGTGATGGCCGAACACGGCATTGCTGCCATCGACCTGCTGGTACTGAACCTGTATCCGTTCGAGTCGGTCACCGCCAAGGCCGATTGCAGCCTGGCCGACGCCGTGGAAAACATCGACATCGGTGGCCCGGCGATGCTGCGCAGCGCGGCCAAAAACTTCGCCCGCGTTGCCGTGACCACCAGCCCGGATCAATACGAAGCGCTGCTGGCCGAGCTGGCCAACAACGACGGCCAGCTGTCGGCGGCCAAGCGTTTTGAACTGTCGGTGGCCGCGTTCAACCGCGTCGCCCAGTACGACGCGGCAATCAGCAACTATCTGTCGGCTGTCACCGACACCAGCGCTGCAGTACCGGTGCGCAATGAATACCCGGCGCAGATGAATTCCTCCTTCATCAAGGTCATGGACCTGCGCTACGGCGAAAACCCGCACCAGAGCGGCGTGTTCTACCGCGACCTCTACCCGGTGCCGGGCACCCTGGCTACCTTCGTGCAGCTGCAGGGCAAGGAACTTAGCTACAACAACCTGGCCGACGCCGATGCTGCATGGGAATGCGTGCGTCAGTTCGAGGTGCCGGCCTGCGTCATCGTCAAGCACGCCAATCCGTGTGGTGTAGCCGTGGCTGCCGATGTCGGCGCCGCCTACGAAATGGCCTACAACACCGACCCGACCAGCGCCTTCGGCGGCATCCTCGCCTTCAACCGCACGCTGGACGCGGCCACCGCCAAGGCCATCCTCGACCGCCAGTTCGTCGAAGTGCTGATCGCACCGGACTACGAACCGGCCGCGCTGGAATACGCCACCAAGAAAGCCAATGTACGCGTGCTGCGCATTCCGGCCGGCGATGCCCGCAACAACTACGACACCAAGCGCATTGGTTCGGGCCTGCTCATTCAGAGCGCCGACAACCGCGGCATGAGCGCCGATGAGCTGAAGACCGTCACCCAGCGCGCGCCGACTGCGGCTGAAACGCGTGACCTGCTGTTTGCCTGGCGCGTGGCCAAGTACGTCAAGTCCAACGCGATTGTCTACGCCAAGGACGAGCGCACCATCGGCGTTGGCGCCGGCCAGATGAGCCGCGTCTACTCGGCACGTATCGCCGGCATCAAGGCCGCCGATGCCGGCCTGGTGGTGCCGGGCTCGGTGATGGCATCGGATGCATTCTTCCCGTTCCGCGATGGCCTGGACGCCGCCGCCGAAGCCGGCATCACCGCGGTGATCCAGCCGGGCGGTTCGATGCGCGACAACGAAGTGATCGCCGCTGCCGATGAACATGGCATCGCCATGGTGTTCACCGGCGTGCGCCACTTCCGTCACTGATCCCGTTACTGAGAACCGGCACATGGCGACCAGGGTTATCCCGCGTTTGATCTCCCTGCTCGCCGTCGCCCTGCTGGCGGCTTGCCAGCAGGGCACGCCCGCACAGAACGATGTGCCTGCTGCGAAACCAAAGCTCAGCTACGAGGCCGGTGTGTTGGCCCTGCTGCAGGAACGTTATGGCGCCAGCGCGCAATTGCAGGGGCAATGGGCGCAGCAGTTGAATGATCCCGACCTGGATCATGCCCGCCCGGTCCATCGCGACATCTGTGCCGACCAGGCCATCCAGGTGCAGAGCGGCAGCTATCGCATGCTGGCGGTCTGCACCGCGTATGACGATGCCAGCCCGATCGAACTGGGCAGCACCGATTTCATCGTGCTGCGCCGCGCCGCCGATGACGGCGTCAGCGTTGCCGCCGAACTGCTCGGCCAGGGCAGCGGCACCGGCGGCAAGCCCGGCAGCGTCACCGCCTTGCAGATGGGCGCCAATGCCTGGGGTTTCCAGGTCGACGACGAGCTGGTGGTGGTCGGTGCCTTGATGCGCAACCGCGCCTGGTATCTGTTCGACGGCGACAAGACGCTGTCGAGCGCGGGCTGGCTGCGCAGCCATTTGGACGACCACAACGCCATTGACTGCAATGCATCCGGCAACTGTTCGCACGGCCGCCTGGACCTGAACTTCGACGCCGTTCCCGATGACAGCCAACCGCAGCTGGCTTACTGGCCGCTGCGCGTGCAGGAGAAGGGCCGCGGCTGTGCTGGCGCGGTCAACAAGAGTCACAGCATCGACTACGACACGGCGCAGTTGCGCTATTCGATTCCTTCGACCATGCAGATCGAGGCGTGCAACTGATGCGCAAGGTGATCCTCGCAGTAACCGCCGGCCTTTGCGCGGTGCTGCTTGCCGGTTGTGGGAACAACTCGCCTGGCGATGCCCAGCAGACCGCGTTGACCGCACTCGGCAAGCAGCTTCCCAAACCTTACCGCGATGGTCTGATCACCGATTCGGCGCACCTCCAAGGTGCTGACATCGTGTTGGTGGTGCGTTTCCCCGATGCCACCGTGGACATGGCCAAGGCAAAGCCCGATGTGTTTGCGGCATTGCGCCGTGATGAAAACCAGGCCATCGCCGAGCTGTGCGCGGAACCGGCATTGCAGCCAGTCTTCGCCGCCGGTGGTGGCGTGCAGCGCCGCTTCGTGGATGCCAATGGCGCGGTGTTCTTCAACGTCGCGCTGAAAGCCTCCGATTGCACTACCCATTGATGCCCCACAGGAACTGACTTCATGAAAATCCTCGTCATCGGCTCTGGTGGCCGCGAACACGCCCTGGCCTGGAAGTTGGCGCAATCGCCGCGCGTAAGCGAAGTGATCGTTGCTCCCGGCAACGCCGGCAGCGCCACCGAAGGCAAATGCCGCAACGTCGCGGTCAAGGTCAACGATATCGATGGCCTGCTGAAGCTGGCACAGGACGAGGCCGTGGGCCTGACCGTGGTTGGCCCGGAAGTACCGCTGGTGCTGGGCGTTGTCGATCGCTTCCGCGACACCGGCCTGCGCATCTTCGGGCCCACCGCTGCTGCCGCGCAGCTGGAAGGCAGCAAGGCCTTCGCCAAGGATTTCCTGGCACGCCACGGCATTCCCACCGCGTACTACGCCGTGCACACCGAGGTTGATGCCGCACTGGCCTACCTGCATGAGAAGGGCGCGCCCATCGTCATCAAGGCCGACGGTCTTGCTGCCGGCAAGGGTGTGATCGTGGCGATGACGATGGAAGAAGCCGAGGCTGCCGTGCACGACATGCTCAGCGGCAACGCCTTTGGCGATGCCGGCGCGCGCGTGGTGATCGAGGAGTTCCTCGAAGGCGAGGAAGCCAGTTTCATTTCGATGGTCGATGGCCGCGTCGCATTGCCGATGGCCACCAGCCAGGACCACAAGCGCGTGGGCGATGGCGACACCGGCCCGAATACGGGTGGCATGGGTGCGTACTCACCCGCCCCGGTAGTGACGCCGGAAGTGCACGCGCGGGTAATGCGCGAAGTAGTGGAGCCGACCGTGGCCGGCATGATCGCCGACGGCGTGCCGTTCACTGGTTTCCTGTATGCCGGCCTGATGATCGACGCCGACGGCGCACCGAAGGTGATCGAATTCAACGTGCGCTTCGGCGACCCGGAAACCCAACCGGTGATGCTGCGCCTGCAGTCGGATCTGGTGGATCTGCTGGAAGCCGCCACTGATGGCGCGCTGGCTGGCGTGGACGCGCAATGGGATCCGCGCCCGTCGCTGGGTGTTGTACTGGCTGCCAAGCCCTATCCGGAAACGCCGATCACCGGTGATGTGATCAGCGGGCTGAACGACGTCCCCGCCAGTGCCAAGGTATTCCATGCCGGCACCGCGCTGGACGCCGACGGCAACGTGGTCAGCGCCGGCGGCCGCGTACTGTGCGTGGCGGCATTGGGCGACAGCGTGGGCGATGCGCAGAAGCATGCGTATGCGGGCGTGGCCAGAATCCATTGGGCCAATGAGTTCCACCGCAACGACATCGGCTGGCGCGCGATCGCCCGCGAGCAGCAGTAAGCGGAGCTCAGCCCTCCCCTGCACTTCGTGCAAGGGAGGGAGCATGTAGTGCCGAGCCATGCTCGGCAGGGGCTCCACCGGTAATGCCGCAAAAGCTACCCCTCCCCAACCCTCCCCTGCACTTCGTGCAAGGGAGGGGGCATGTAGTGCCGAGCCCTGCGCGGCCGGGGGGCTCCCCGTAAGGCCCCCGCCCAGCCTGGCGCGGCTCGACACTT
>NZ_JBDJMY010000075.1:0-8579 GCF_039674165.1 Stenotrophomonas terrae | reverse complement strand
TATTGAATTCGGCTTCTGCAGTGGCTTCGCGGCTTACGCCGCTCCTACAACCACAGCAAATCGATTCACCTGCGGCAACACCGGGCATGCGTTTGTGTGTAGGAGCGGCGTAAGCCGCGAGGTTGACAGCAGGTCGGTGCCGGACAGAACTGCAATCTGATGCTGCAGTGGCTTCGCGGCTTACGCCGCTCCCACAAGCAGCAGGGCAAAGCGGTTCACCTGCGACAACGCAGGGCATGCATTTGTGTGTTTAGGAGCGGCATAAGCCGCGAAGCTGGCAGCAGGTCGGTGACGGACAGAACTGCAATCTGATGCTGCAGTGGCTTCGCGGCTTACGCCGCTCCTACAACAGACCAGTCATGCACGAAGTTCAGGCGATGGATTCCGCGTAGCGGCAGGACAGCAGTGCCTTGATCAGGAAATCGACCTGGCTGGTTTCGCGGGCGTCCACCCACATTACCGGCAGGCGGTGGCCTTCGGCGGCCAGTGCGTTGCGGAATTCGGTGAAGCTGAACTCGGACTCGCGATCCTGGCAGGTCACGCCCACCGCGAAACAGGCCTCCGGTGCCAATCCACGGAAGCGCTCCAGCAGGGTCAACGTACTTGGCAGCGCGCGCGGGTTGAGTGCGCTCACAAGTACGATCACGCCGATTGCGCCTTCAGCGACGATCGGCCACATGAAATCCAGGTAGGCCTGACCCGGCACGCCGTAGACATGCAGCAGCTCGCCGTCGCCCAGTTCGATGGAGCTGTAATCCAGCGCCACCGTCGTATGCGATTTGTCTTCAAATGCGGACAGCGCCGTGTCGTCGCTGATCGGCATTTCCGTGCTGATCGGTTCCATGTCCGAGATCGACCGGATCGCAGTCGTTTTACCCGCACCCATTTCACCGACAAAAACCAACTTGGTTGCCATATCCGTCAGACCTGAAGCCCCTTGGAAAAATTGAGCCCGAATCGCTTGGCGATACGCGTGAAAAAGCCTGAGACCTTGTTGCCGGCAGGGCGTTGGCCTACCGCCTGGCTACCACTACCGTCCAGCAGCCCGGTACATGCCGCCGCTGCCATGATACGGGCAATGTCATCCAGTGACGTGCCGGTGGCAAGCGCCAGCTGCCCGGATTGCCACGGGCGGATCATCATTGCCGCCATCGGCAGCAGCCATTGCATCGGCAGCTTGCCGGTTTCGACCTCGGGCCAGCCGCGCAGCTGGTACAGGCCGGCGGTTTGCTGCTCCAGCAGCGGCTCGGGCGAAAGCACCGCGGCCTGCCAGCAGAAATCCTCGAATGCGTGCGTGCTGACCGCATCGGCCAGGGCCTCGTCCACCGCCCCGGCATTGCCCAGCAGCGACAAGGTCCAACCCGGCTCGGCGGCCGCATTGAGACAGTTTTCATAGGGCAGATCGCGCAGCAGAGTAACCCGCGTCTGCGCCGCGTCGATCAGCACCTTGACCAGGCCCATATGCAGGACGCTGGGCTTGCCCTGGGCATCGGCCAGGCTGCGGAACAGCGTACGCGGCTTGAACCGCTCACCGCTGCGATCGGACTCCAGCAACAGCTGCCGCAACTGCTGGAAAATATCGCGGACGCTGGCCCCATAGGCCACGCCCGGAACCGAAAGGCCGGACAGCACCTTGCGCGTCACCGCCAGTACCGGCAGACCCTTGAGGTTGGCTTCGCGCAGCACCTGCTGGCCGCTGCTGTCGTCAATGCAGGCCACCAGCAGATCCACCGGTTGCTGGTTCCATTCCTGCACGTCGGCCTGGATGTACTCGGCCATCAACAACGAACTGGCAACCTTCAACCGCATCATATGCAGGACATCCAGACCCTTGCATCCGATCACAGCGGCAGAAATTTTGCGGGCGGGTGCACTCATCGTTTCGATCAGGTCAGGGGGCCGATGCGCGGTTGCGGTACCGCTGCCCCGTCAGGGAGCAGCGGCACCACATTGCATCACTTGAAATCGAGCGTCTGTTCGAACGACTTCAGCTCGTGACGCGCCAGCGCCAGGTTGGCGCGCGAGCGGTCCAGCACCACGTACAGGAACAGGTCCGCATTGCTTTCCAGCGGGCGGATCAGGTGGTACTGCCTGGTCAGGGTGATCAGGATGTCTTCGATCGCATCGGTGATGCCCAGCGAGGCTGCGACGCGACGCTTGGCGCGTACCACTTCGGTGTTGCCAGCAGCAGCCACTTCCAGGTTGATCGGGCCACCGCCGAGCATGCCCAGCGCCATGCCGCTGTCACTGTCGACCAATGCGGCACCGACGAAACCGGCGATTTCATTCAACTTGTCGAGCTTGACGTTTCCAGCCATGTTGTTCTCCGTTCCTGATCGAATGTTGTCTAAGTAGTGCAATGCGGCCGGGCCATTGTTTGAGGCCGGCGACACGCCTGTTGCGTCTTACCCGAATCCGTCACGCGCGCCGCATCCCTGGCATGCCAGGCGAACTGCAGCACAGGTGATTTGCAACTGGTGAATTACAGCAACTGCTTGATCCGCGCCGCGGAATCGCGGGCGGCATACAACAGGATGGCCAGCGAAGTGTCGGCATGCCCCAATGCCGCCAACGTATAGGGCCGGTCCGCGGCAACGCGCACCAGCACCATGCTGCCCTGTGACGTGGACATGGTCACGTAGTCGGCCGTACTCAGGCCAAGCTCACGTGACAAGGTTTCGCCAAGCGTAAGAAACGAATTGCTCATCGCAGACAAGCGTCGCGGATCAAGCTGGTTCAAGGAGCGATGCGCAATCGCGCGGCCATCGGCCGTGGATACCAGCAGCATGGAAATGCCGATGCTGCGATTGATGACCTGGTCGAGTTCGGCTTCGAGCGCAGCGCCGTCTACGTTGGACGAAGGCAACCCCACATCACTTACCTTCGCCCTCAGCTTTTCCAATGTTGCTGTTTCCACTACCCCATCCCCTGTTTGCGGTCGCAGGATGCAGCCAGCGGGGCTGCATCAAAACGCGACTTCCATCACAGCCGCGATGATAAATATGAATTCGTGGACACCACGTGAACGCGGCAGTGTTGTTGCAACAAGGGCGGGGTTCCCTATTTCCCGATGCCCGCAAAGTGGTTGTAGCCCTGCCTTGACACCGCCAGCACACCGCCCTCCTGGTTGATCACCTGCAGCCCGGTTCCGGCTCGAATATAGCCAATCCGGGTAAGCGGAACTGCTACGGAAGCCATGGTTTCGTGCAATGCCTGCCGCTGCGCCTGCGGCGCGGTGAAGCACAACTCATAGTCATCGCCCGCGCTTGCGCGCAGCGCATCGAACGCAGCGCTGAGCGCACATTGTTGTGCCGCCGCCGACGCAGGCAATGCATTTTCAAACACATCGGCAGCAACGCCACTGCGCGCGCAGATGTGGCCCAGGTCGGCAAGCAGACCATCGGACACGTCCACCGCTGCAGTCGCCAGGCCGTGCAACGCGCGCCCAAGCTCAACCCGCGGGGTGGGCCGCGCCAGCCGCAACCGCAGGTGTTCATGCGCGGAATCATCAGCGACGCGGCTTACCTCCAACACCTTCTGCTGCCACAGCGCCAAGGCCAGACCGGCTTCACCGGGCACGCCACTGACCCAGATGTCGTCACCGGGCTGGGCACCGTCGCGGCGCAGCGCCTGCCCTGCTGCTACCTGGCCCATCGCGGTGATCGAAATCGACAACGGCCCCCGCGTGGTGTCGCCACCTATCAAGGCGATGCCATGCAGATCTGCCAGCGCGAAGAAACCTTGAGCAAATTCGTCCACCCATTGCGCGCTGGCATCGGGCAGCGACAACGACAAGCTGCACCAGGCCGGCGTCGCGCCCATTGCCGCCAGGTCGGACAGGTTCACCGCCAGTGCCTTCCAGCCGATATCGGCCGCAGGCGTTTCCGGCGGAAAGTGCACGCCCACGTTGAGCGTGTCGGTGGTCACCACCAGCTGCTGGCCCGGTGCCGGCTGCAGCAGCGCCGCATCATCACCAATGCCCAGCACGATATCGGCGCGCGCAGCCGTACGCCGACGTATCCGCTCGATCAGTCCAAACTCGTCAAGGCTCATGATCGGGCTCCCTAAAAAACAACAACGCCGGCGCCGATGATGCCGGCCCGGCGCTGCAGCAAACCCCGTTGGTGGCGAAGCCGCCGCCGTCGGTTATTGGTTGGATTCAGTCTTGCGCCACTCTAGCGCGGCGCGGTCAAGCACGCCATTGACATAGGTATGGCCGTGCTCGGAGCCAAACCGCTTGGCGGTTTCGATGGCCTCGTTGATCACCACGCGGTACGGCACGTCCAGGCGGTAACGCAGTTCGTAGGCGGCCACGCGCAGTACCGCACGCTCGATGGCATCCACTTCCTCGACCGCACGGTCGACGAACGGGGCCAGCGCATCGTCCAGGTCACGGCGGTTGTCCAGCACGCCGCGCAGCAGGCTTTCGAAGTACACCAGGTCGGCGATTTCGTGGGCCTGTTCGTGCGCGAACTGGGCCAGCAGCGACTCGGCGTTGCCGCCGGAGATCTGCCAGGCGTAGATCGCCTGCAGGGCACGGCGACGGGCGCGCGAGCGCAGTACCGGGTCCACGCCATCGCGACGGACCGGCTTTCCGGCAGGCTTGCCGTTGTTCTTGTTGTTCATGGCAGCTGTTCCAGAAGATTGACCATTTCCAATGCCGACAATGCGGCTTCCTCACCCTTGTTGCCGTGGTTGCCGCCCGCACGGGCATCAGCGTCCTCCACCCGCTCCACCGCCAGCACGCCATTGAGCACCGGCACACCGAAATCCAGCTGGGCGCGCATCAGACCCTCGGCGCAGCGGTCAGCAACGTGTTCGTAATGGCGGGTTTCGCCGCGGATCACGCAGCCCAGGGCGATGATCGCGGCGTGCTGCCCGGCCGCAGCCAGGCGCGCGGCAACCAAGGGAATTTCCCAGGCACCGGGCACGCGGACCACATCGATGGCGTCCTCGCCGATACCGTTGCCGGCCAGGCTCTTACGGGCACCAGTGACCAGGATATCGGTGATCCGGGCATTCCAGCGGCTGGCAATGATGGCGAAACGGGCCGATCCGGCCGGGCGGAGGTCGCCTTCGTAGTGGCTCATGGGGGCGTGGGGTTCCTGAGGGTGGGTAAGTTTAACGTGTACGCGCTTTGCGGATGGGTTAAGAGGAGCGAGTGAAGAGGAATGAGGGGTGAGAGGGGCGACGTTGCTGGCTTTGCCAGCTATATCGAGGAGCCGGCCCGGCAGGGAAAAACCTGCAATCCGGGCTATTCCTCACTCCCCACTCCTCTTCACTCACTCCTCGCCCCCAAAGCCCCGATCACCCCTGCGGAGTGACCGTTTCGACGATTTCCAGGCCGTAACCGGCCAGGCCGATCTGCCGGCGCGGGGTGCCGAGCACGCGCAGCTTGCCCAGGCCCAGATCCGACAGGATCTGCGCGCCGGCACCGTTGCGGCGCCACTGGCCCACGTCCTTGTCCTTGCCCGGGATGACCGGCGCCGGCTGCTGGCGCAGGCGGGCCAGCAATGAATTGGTGTCGCGCGGTGCCGACAGCACCACCATCACCCCGGTACCGGCGGCGTCGATGGCCCGCAGCGCATCGGTATTGGCCACGCCAAAATCATCCCGGCGCCAATGCAGCAGGTCGGCCAGCGGGTTTTCCACCTGCACCCGCACCAAGGTGGGCGTGTCCTTGTTCGGGGTGCCCCGGACCAGCGCAAAATGCAGGTCGTTGGCGATGCGGTCGCGGTAGGTGACAAGGTTGAAAGCGCCGAATTCGGTGGCGATTTCGCGCTCGTCAACGCGCTCAACGGTATGTTCGGTGGCCAGGCGGTAGGCGATCAGGTCGGCTATGGAGCCCATCTTCAGGCCGTGCTCGCGGGCAAACACTTCCAGCTCCGGGCGGCGCGCCATGCTGCCGTCGGGGTTGAGGATTTCCACCAGCACGCCGGCCGGCTCCAGACCGGCCAGCATCGCCAGATCAACGCCGGCTTCGGTGTGACCGGCGCGGGTCAGCACACCACCGGGCTGAGCGATCAACGGGAAGATGTGACCAGGCTGGTGCAGGTCGGACGGCTTGGCGTTCGCCTTCACCGCCGTGCGGATGGTATGTGCACGGTCATGCGCGGAAATGCCGGTGGTCACGCCTTCGGCCGCTTCGATACTGACCGTGAAATTGGTCTGGAACTGCGCGGTATTGGCCTGCACCATCGGCGCCAGGCCAAGATCGGCAGCGCGGCTGCGGGTGAGCGGCAGGCATACCAGGCCGCGGCCATGGGTGACCATGAAGTTGATGTCCGACGGCTTGACCAGCTCCGCCGCCATGATCAGGTCGCCTTCGTTCTCGCGGTCTTCGTCATCGACGATGACCACCATGCGACCGGCGCGGATCTCTTCCAGCAGTTCGGGAACGGGGGCGAAATTCATTGTGCGGCTCCTTGGCCCAGCAGGCGCTCGACATAGCGGGCGACCAGATCGATTTCCAGATTTACCGCACTGCCCACGCCAGTGGTGGAGAAGGCGGTATTGGCGACGGTGTGCGGGATCAGCGCGACTTCAAAGCCTTCGTCATCGGCTTCGTTGACGGTGAGGCTGACGCCATCCACGCAGATCGAGCCTTTCTTGGCGATGTACTTGAGCAGCGGCTTGGGTGCAGCAAAGCGCCAGCGCAGCGCGCGCGCATCCTCGTGGATGGACAGCACCTTGCCCAGGCCATCGACATGACCGCTGACCAGATGGCCACCGAGGCGGTCGGTCGGGCGCATGGCGCGTTCGAGATTGATCACCGCGCCCTCGGCCAGGCCGCCGAGCGTGGTCAGATCCAGGGTTTCGGTGGAGGCATCGGCCTTGAAACTGCTGCCGTCGAACTCGATGACGGTCAGGCAGACGCCGTTGACGGCGATGCTCTCGCCCATCTGCACCTGCTCGAAAGGCAGGCTGCCGACGGCGAAGGTGAAGCGGACATCGCCGCCGATGGGTTCGCGTGCGGCCAGACGGCCGACGCCTTCGATGATTCCAGTAAACACTAACGTTCTCCGCAATACAGTGAGCGAAAAACGCCGCAAGGCAAACAGGCGCACGGCCCCTGCAAGGGGACCGAAACACCGTCTTCTTTCATCCGGACTATGACCGTCGGCTCCGGCATCTGACCGGATCTGCTGACCTCCGACCGGTAACCGCACTGCTGTGCGGGCCTTGCTGGAGCGCTCGCGGGCTTATGCAGCGACCCCATCGGGAGCGTTGCACCTACCGCCGGTGGGGAGTTGCACCCCGCCCTGAAGACGTTTGTGAGTGCCGGCGAACCGGCCCAGCGATTGTAGCAGCGCTGGTCCCAGCAAGACCCGGGCCCGGCTGAACAAGTGCTTCCCATCGGTGGAACGGGGCGGCGGAGCGGCCGTTTTCGCCGCCAGGACTTTGCGGCATGGAGCTCCGCACGTACTGCTGCCGCGCCTGGCTGAGGTGCCACGGCGCCTGAGGTTACATGCAGGTAGCCAAAGGGTTACCTGCAACAACCCACGTTACCTACCCTGAAAAGGGACGCTACTGGAGCAGAACCTGCAGCCAAATTAATGGGATTGCTCTGGAAGTATCGCCCTGCTCCGCCATCGTCGAGCACGCGGCAAAAATTCGGAATTCAGTCAATTGGACGATAAAGTTCCGAGAAATAACGCCATACCGCGCAAAAGTCCTATATCCGAACGGGTCCGTGACTATGCAGTCGGCATCTTCACACCACTTGTCACATGTGAATTTTTCGTTAGAATCCGCGCACCGTCACAAGACGTTACGGTTCCGGCCCGCAAGGGGTCGGTTGACACGGACATCACATCCAAGAGGATTCCATGCGCAAGACCCTGATTCTGGCCGCCATGCTGGCAGCCGCACCTGTTGTCGCCTCCGCTGACGAGCTCAGCTACACCTACGCCGAAGCCGGCTGGACCCAGGTCCAGATCAACAGCAACGACCTCGATGACCCGAACCTGGACGGCGCCTACCTGCGCGGTTCGTTTGATATCGCCGACAAGGTCAACCTGTTCGCCGGTTACTCGCAGGTCCGCAAGTCGATCAACTGGGGCAACGGCGTACGCTCGAAGGTCAAGCTGGGCCAGCCGGAGCTGGGCGCCGGTTACCACATGAACATGAGCGAGCGCGTCGACTTCACCGCCGACATCGCCTGGTTGCGCCTGAGCCTTGACGAAAAGCTGAGCGGTGCTGGCGAAGACAACGGCACCTACAAGAGCCACGTCAACGCCGGTCGCGTGACCGTCGGCCTGCGCGGCAAGCCGTCGGCACGTACCGAGGCGTGGATCAAGGGCGGCGCCCTTGATGGCAGCGACATGGACACCGAGTTCGTCGGCGTGCTGGGCGGCCAGGTCAAGTTCAACAAGACCTGGGGCGTGGTTGCTGAAGGCCAGTGGATGGGTGACTTCGCCCAGTACTCGGTCGGTGTTCGCGCCAGCTTCTGATCCGGCCATTCCGGGTTTAATGCAGCGGGGGCCGAAAGGCCCCCGTTTTTATTTTCCGGATTGCAGCCAGCGTTCGTGATCATGTAGTGGGGGGGGCGGCGAGGGACGGCCCGCCCCGGGAAGGCC
>NZ_JBDJMY010000074.1:0-8964 GCF_039674165.1 Stenotrophomonas terrae | reverse complement strand
GCCGAGCCATGCTCGGCAGAGGCTTCATGCATAAATCCAAACGTTGCTGGTAACGCCCCAGCCGAGCATGGCTCGGCTCTACAGGTGGTGTCAGGCTGTTTGTTGCATGCCTGCGCTTTCACCGGCTATCAGCGCATCGAAATAGTCGCGGGTCAGGCGTATCTGCGCGTCTGCGCTTTCCGCTGCATTGACCACTACGCGGAAGGCGGCGTTCTCGGGCCTGTCCTTTGCATACCAGCCCAGGTGTTTGCGGGCGATGCGCACGCCCTGCGGTTCGCCGTAGAAGGCGTGCAGGTCATTGAGATGGCCGAGCAGGATGTCGCGCACTTCCTCCACCGAAGGCGGTGGCAGTTCCTCGCCGGTGGCCAGGTAATGGGCGATCTCGCGGAAGATCCACGGCCGGCCCTGTGCTGCACGGCCAACCATCACTGCGTCGGCGCCGGTGAGCTTGAGGACCTGTTCGGCCTTGCGCGGGGAATCCACATCGCCGTTGGCCAATACCGGAATCTTCAGCATCGCCTTGATCGCGGCGATGGTCTCGTATTCGGCCACGCCGGTGTAGTGCTGGTCGCGGGTGCGGCCGTGGATGGCCAGCGCGGCGATGCCGCTGTCCTCGGCGATGCGGGCGATGCTGGGCGCATTGCGCACATCGGCGCACCAGCCGGTACGGATCTTCAGCGTGACCGGCACATCGACGGCATTGACCACCGCTTCAAGAATGCGTGCCACCAAGGCTTCATCGCGCATCAACGCCGAGCCGGCCCAGGCGTTGCACACCTTCTTGGCCGGGCAACCCATGTTGATGTCGATGATCTGCGCGCCGTTGTCGACGTTGTAGCGCGCGGCCTCGGCCAGCTGCTGCGGTTCGGTCCCTGCAATCTGCACGCTGATCGGTGCCGGCTCGCCGGCATGGTCCATGCGATGGAGGGATTTGCGGGTATTCCAGAAGCGCGGGTCGCTGATGGTCATTTCCGAGGCGGCCAAACCCGCGCCCAGCCGTTTGCACAGCTGACGGAATGGCTTGTCGGTGACGCCGGCCATGGGCGCGAGCACCACGTTGGGTGCAATGGTGTAGGGGCCGATCTGCATGGACGGTATTGTAAGGCGCTGGCTGGAACCCCGGCTGTAGGAGCGGCGTCAGCCGCGAAGCTGGCAATGCTCAAGAGGCCGTAGAGCTTACCCCTCCCCAACCCTCCCCTGCTGCGCAAGGGAGGGGGCAAAGCTGCGAAGCTGGCAATGCTTGGAGGGCCTAAAAGGCTACCCCTCCCCAACCCTCCCCTGCTGCGCAAGGGAGGGAGTACAGCTCAGACGTCGGCCGGGGTCATCTTCGGCATCGACAAGGCGGCGCCTTCGCTCTCGGTGGAGCGGGCGGCGTACTGGTTGGCGAAGCGTACGTGCTTGATGAACGAAGCCTCCGGTGCCTGCGCCAGCGAGGCGGCGAGGGCGCCGTTGAAGGCATCGCCGGCGCCGGTGGTATCCACCACCTGCACCGACTCGGCTGCCACCCGGTAATACGGCTGGCTGTCGCTGCGCAGCTTGTCTTCATCGTGCGAGACAAACACGCCGACCGCGCCCAAGGTCACCACCACGGTGTTGCCGGACAGCTTGCGGCAGAGCGCGTGCAGGCTGGCGCCATCCAGCGTTGCCACGTCGTCGGCCTCGATGCGCTCGCCGACATGACGGCCCAGCAGGGCGGCAAACTCGGTTTCGTTCGGGGTCAGCACATCGGCCAGCTTGAGCAGGCTGATGGTGGACGGTGCATTGGCAGGGGCCGCGTTGAGCATGGTCAGCACACCCGCCTCGCGGGCCTGCGCCAGCGCTGCTTCGATGGTTTCCACCGGCGATTCCAACTGTGCCAGCAGCACCTTGGCGCCGCTGATCAGCGCAGCGTTGGCGGCCACGAAATCGGTGCTCAGCGAGGCATTGGCGCCGGCGCCGATCACGATCGAGTTGCGGCCGCGGCCATCGACGTAGATGCCGGCGGTGCCGGTGGGTTCGTCGCTGGCTTCGGCTACCAGGGCGATGCCATCGGTACTGGCCAGCTGGCGGGCGAGGTCGCCGCCGGCGTCAGAGCCCAGCGCGCAGACAAAACTGGTCTGCGCGCCGGCGCGCTGTGCGGCGACGGCCTGGTTGAAGCCCTTGCCACCGGGGCCGGTGCTGTAACGGCCAGCAATGGTCGCTCCCGGTGCGGGCAGGGCGTCGCAGCGCCAGACGTGATCGACATTGAAGGAACCAGCAACGACAACAGAACTCATGGAATCTACGTCTCTAAGGTGGCGATGAAGCAGTAACGGCGATGAACGCGCCGAATTGAATCAACAGGAGTGGTTCTACAGCGTGGATCAACTGAAATGGGTCAGCACACCGGCGATGGTGGCGGTCATCAAGGTGGCAATGGTGCCGCCCAGGACTGCACGCAGGCCGAACTTTGCCAGATCCTGGCGACGGTCAGGGGCGAGCCCGCCGATGCCGCCGATCTGGATGGCGATGGAGCTGAAGTTGGCGAAACCGCACAGCGCGTAGGTGGCGATCAGGCGGCCTTCTTCACTCAGGCTGACGCCCGGGACGTTGCCCTTGATGATCTCCGACAGGTCCATGTAAGCGACAAATTCGTTGATCACGACCTTCTGGCCAATCAGCGAACCGACGGTGGTGGCGTCAGCCCACGGCGTGCCGATCACCCAGGCGATCGGGGCCAGCACGTAGCCGAAGATGGTGGCCAGGTTGGTCGGCTTGCCGATGGCGGCAGCCAGGCCGGTGATGTCACCGATCCAGGTCAGTGGCGCATTGAGCAGGGCGATCAGGGCGATGAAGGCCAGCAGCATGGCGCCGATGTTCAGCGCAAGGCGCAGGCCGTCAGCGGCGCCACCAGCGGCTGCGTCGATGATGTTGGAGGAGGTCTTTTCCACTTCCATCTTGACCGTGCCGCGCGTCAGCGGAGTGCCGGTTTCCGGCACCAGCAGCTTGGCGACCACCAGCGTGGCCGGTGCGGCCATGATCGAGGCGGCCAGCAGATGCTTGGCATAGAAGGCCTGCGAGGCAGGATCACCACCGCCGAGCATGCCGACGTAAGCGGCCAATACGCCGCCAGCGATATGCGCCATGCCGCCGATCATCATCGTGATCAGCTCGGACTGGGTCATCTTGGAGATATACGGGCGCACGGTCAGCGGCGCCTCGGTCTGGCCGATGAAGACGCTGGCACAGACGCTGGTGGTTTCAGCACCGGACACACGCATCACCTTGGTGATGGCCGCAGCCATGACCCGCACGATGGCCTGCATCACGCCCAGGTGGTACATCACGCCCATCAGCGCCGAGAAGAAGATGATGGTCGGCAGCACCTGGAAGGCGAAGATGAAGCCGTATTTGGGGATGTCCATCAGGCTGCCGAAAATGAAGTTGGAACCTTCATTGACGAAGCTCAGAATCTTGACGAAGCCCTTGCCCAGCCAGTCGAACACGTCGCGGCCACCCGGGACCAGCAGCACCAGCGCCGCAAACGCGATCTGCAGGGTGATGCCGGTGGCAACCAGCTTCCAGTCAACGGCTTTCTTGTTGTTGGAGAACAGCCAGGTGATGCCCAAAAGCACCGCCAGGCCGAACAGGCCGAAGCCGATTCTGCCCAAACCTTCGAACATGAGTAATCCCCGGGCGTGCCCGCAAAAGACGCAAGCCTAGAGCAGCGGCTGATGCCGGGCAAGAATATACATGGCATGAGCCTGCAATTACGGCGAATGCGCCGGTATCGGCAAGGTCCACGGGGCGGCCCGATGCGCAGTCAGGGTTACACTGGCGGCCAATCTGCGCGAATGGCGCGCAGGGTCCTATGTTGGAGCCAGCCATGCAATACCGTCGTCTCGGGTCGTCCGGCCTGCAGCTGTCCACCTTGTCGTTTGGTGCCTGGGTGACCTTTGGCAGCCAGATCGGGCGGGACGAGTCGCGCAACCTGATTGCTGCGGCCTGGGACAACGGGGTCAACTTCTTCGACAACGCCGAGGGCTATGCCAAAGGCCGCGCCGAAGAGGTGATGGGCGACGTGATTGCCGACCTGCGCCTGCCGCGCGACGGCTATTGCGTGTCCTCCAAGGTGTTCTTCGGCTCGGCCGAG
Organism: Stenotrophomonas terrae; assembly: GCF_039674165.1. GTDB lineage: Bacteria > Pseudomonadota > Gammaproteobacteria > Xanthomonadales > Xanthomonadaceae > Stenotrophomonas > Stenotrophomonas terrae_A. Next base: position 4,853 of record NZ_JBDJMY010000074.1, on the reverse strand, counting down.
GAGCCTGCGCCGACCCAGCGCGGGCTGTCGCGCAAGCATGTCACCGATGCCTGCCACGCCGCGCTCAAGCGCCTGCGGGTGGACTATCTGGATCTGTACTACTGCCACCGCCCGGATGCGGAGACGCCGATCAGCGAAACCGTGCTGGCCATGGATACGCTGGTCCGCCAGGGCAAGGTGCTGTATTGGGGCACCTCGGAGTGGTCAGGCGCGCAGATCGCTGAGGCGGTGGCGTTTGCCCGCGCCAACCATCTGTATGCGCCGAGCATGGAGCAGCCGCAGTACAACCTGCTGCACCGCACGCGTGTGGAGCAGGAGTACGCGCCGCTGTACGCCGATGCCGGCTTGGGCACCACCATCTGGTCACCGCTGGCTTCGGGTCTTTTGACCGGCAAGTACAACGACGGCATCGCCGACGATTCGCGCCTGGGCCAGTCCTCGCTGGGCTGGCTGCAGGCGTCGGTGCTGGGCGAGCCGGCCGATGATCGGCTGGGCAAGGTGCGTCGTTTCAGCGCATTGGCGGCCGAGTTGGGCGAATCGCCGGCGCAGCTGGCCATTGCCTGGTGCCTGCGCAACCCGCAGGTATCCAGCGTGATCCTGGGCGCAAGCCGGGTGTCGCAGCTGGAAGAGAACCTGCGCGCGCTGGACGTGCTGGCACGGGTGGAAGAGGGCACCTGGCAGCAGATCGAGGCGATTTTCGCCTGATTGCGAAGCGGTAGTGCCGAGCCATGCTCGGCAGCGCGTTGCCAGGAATTCGAGCGGTCTTTGTGGGAGCGGCGTAAGCCGCGAAGCCATGGATCAATCAGGTCGCGGGTAGGTGCGTGAGCCAGGTGTTGCCAGCTTCGCGGCGTACGCCGCGCCGACAGTGTTGATGGTGGGCTCGTAACGCCCCTGCCGAGCATGGCTCGGCACTACAGCGGGCCAGGCTTTTGTAGGAGCGGCGTCAGCCGCGAAGCCACGGATCCGCCCGGTTGCGGTCATGCCGGTGATTGCAGTGCTGCCTGTTTCACCGCGTTCGTCGCCGTGACGCTATGTCGGTAAGGCCTCTGCCGAGCATGGCTCGGCACTACCGGTGGAGCGAATGGCCGGCTTCAGGGAAGATTGCGCAGTTGTTGCAAATAGTTCTTGCATCGTTGTTGAGAATCATTATCATCTACTCCGTCCCCAGCACGGAATCACGATGATGTCGGCTCAACCCGTTCTGCTTCGCCCGCGTACCCTCCACCTGCCGCAGCGCCCGGTCCAGTTGTTGCCGGCCGACGGTGTTGTCGATAGCGGTGCCTTGCTCAAGGGGCAGCGCGAAATCGTCATCCAGCACGGCGACAAGTTCTATCGCCTGCGCCATACCAGCAACGACAAGCTGATCCTTACCAAGTAAGCAGCAGCCCGCGTTCGCGGCTGCATCGCTGCCAGCCGGCGCGTCCTCGCGCCACGCCCGCCTGAATCGCAAAGCTCTCTCCCCCCTTGGCTACAGCCGGGTCGCCCTTGTGGCCCGGCTGCCTGCCAGGGGCTTTGTTCACCCGATGATTCCAGGCTTCCATGATCCGTCCAACTGTCTTGAGCGCTGCCCTGTGGGCGGTGCTGTCACCCGCGCATGCGGAAAATGCCGCTCCCGCCGTCGCGCAGGAATTTGATCGCGTCCAGGTCACCGCCACCCGCACCGAGCGGGCGCTCGGCGATGTCGCCGCCACCGTCGATGTGATCGATCGCGAGCAGCTGGACAAGCAGTTGGCCAACGACATCGCCGACCTGGTGCGTTACGAACCGGGCGTGTCGGTCACCCGCAGTGCCACCCGCTTTGGATTGGGCGGCTTCCGCATCCGTGGCCTGGATGCCAACCGCGTGCTGATCCAGACCGACGGTATCGCCATGCCGAAGAGCTTCAACATCGGCAGCTTCGCCAACAGCAACCGCAACTTCACCGATCTGGAAACGCTCAAGCGGGTGGAGATCGTGCGCGGCCCGGCCAGTTCCTTGTACGGCTCCGATGCATTGGGCGGTGTGGTGGCCTTCGTCACCAAGGACCCGGCGGATTATCTGAAAGACGGCAAAGACAGCTATGTCGGCCTGAAATTCGGTTACGACGGTGACTGGAAAGGGCTGCTGGGCAGCGTGACCACGGCCTTTGGCGGTGAGCACTGGAGTGGCATGGTCAACGTCAATCATCACCAGGGTCAGGAGACCGTCAACAAGGGTGATGTGCGTACGCAGGACTACACCCGCACCGCGCCCAATCCGCAGGAACGCGATGGGCGCAGCGTGCTGGCCAAGCTGGTCTATGCCGTGGACGAAAGCCAGCGCTTCCGTCTGACCGTGGAAGGCAACGAGGACACAACTGATACCGACGTGTTCTCCTCGGTCAACGACAAGCACCCGGTTGCGGCCTCGCGAACCACCACCGACATGACCGCGCATGACACGCAGAGCCGTACGCGGCTGTCCTTCGCCCATGAAATGGATGCGCTGGATGCTGCATTTGCTGACAGCCTGAACTGGCAGATCTACAGCCAGAACAGCGAAACCACCCAGATCACCAACGAAGGCCGCACCAACGGCAGCCGCCGCCATCGTGGCTTCCATTTCGATCAGCGGGTCAACGGTGCGCAGCTGCAGTTCAACAAGCGCCTGCAGTCGGGCAGCGTCGAACACGCGCTGACCTGGGGCTTCGACGGTGCACTGACCGACATCCGCCAGAAGCGCGATGGCTACCAGGTGCTGGCCAACGGCAACATCAGTTCCAACATCTCGCCGGACAATTTCCCGGTGCGCGATTTCCCGATCAGCAAGACCACCGAGCTCGGCCTGTACGTGCAGGACGAAATGCGCCTGGCCGATGGCCGCCTGTCGCTGGTGCCGGGCCTGCGCGTGGACCATTACCGGCTCAAGCCCGAGCTGGACAGCATCTTCCGCGAAGACAACCCGGACATGGCCGTGGCCTCGCTGACCAAGACCAGCGTCTCGCCCAAGCTGGGCATGGTGTGGCGCTTCGATGAGCAATGGTCGCTGTTTGCCGGTTACGCGCACGGCTTCCGTTCGCCGCCGTACAACGACGTCAATCTGGGTTTCACCAACCTGATGTTCGGCTACACCGCCATCCCGAACCCGGACCTGAAGCCGGAAACCAGCAACGGCCTGGAGCTGGGTGTGCGCTACGTCAGCCCGTTGGCTTACATGAGTGTCGGTGGCTACTGGAACGACTATCGCGATTTCATCGAATCGCAGCGCTATGTGGGCGTCAACGCGCAGGGGCTGATGGTGTTCCAGTCGCAGAACATCGCCGATGCGCGCATCTACGGCGCCGAGTTGAAGGCCGGTGTTGATTTCGGCCAGCTCAGCGATGCCTTGGAGGGTTGGGGCCTGCGTGGCGCAGTGGCTTGGGCGCATGGGCAGAACCGTACCGAGGATGTGCCGCTGGATTCGGTGGACCCGCTGCGCGGCACCGTCGGTCTGATGTATGACCGCGATGACTGGGGTGTGGAGCTGGCCGGCACCTTTGCCCGTCGCAAGGACCGGGTCGCCGCTGCCAGCGCCTATCGTCCGGCCGGTTATGGCGCACTGGATCTGATGGCGCATTGGCAGTTTGCGCCGGGTGCCAGGTTCAATGTCGGCGTGTTCAACCTGGCTGACCGCAATTACATCGACTGGTCCAGCATCACCTCCACGTTGGCGGCCAACAGCAGCGTGATCGATCGCTATAGCAACCCGGGCCGCACGGTTTCGGCCAGCGTTTCGGTGTCCTGGTAAGCAGCAACGTTAGCGGTTCCTCCAGGAGCCGGCGAAGGATCGCATCGTGGCCATGGATGGCCATCCCTTTCATCGACATAAGGAACACCCATGAAGCTGCTCTACGCCAGCCTGCCGCTGCTGTTTTTGGTCAGCACCGTCGCCAGCGCCGCACCTGCCGACATCGCCCGTGACCACGACAGCATCCTGAAGATGCAAGGCGAGTACACGGTGGATTTCGCCTTCGACGAGACCGTGCTGCTCAAGCCCGGCTACGAGCGTGCGGCGGCGATGCGCAGCGGCGGTGATGAAGTGGTCATCGTGGTTGAAGACACCCCGCGCCGCATCGTGCTGCAGCACCTGCTGGTGGATACCAAGAGCGGCCACGTCACCAAGCATTGGCGCCAGGATTGGGTCTACGAAGCACCGCAGCGCTTTGAATTCACTGCCGACCAGACCTGGACGGTGCGCGCCATTCCGGCATCGTTGAACGCAGGCGCCTGGACGCAGTGCGTCTACGAAGTCAGCGATGCGCCGCGTTACTGCGGTACCGGCCGTTGGAGCTACAACAACAATGTGCCGACCTGGACCAGCGACCTGAGCTGGCGCCCGTTGCCGCGCCGCGAGTACACCAAGCGCAGCGACTACAACGCGCTGGCGGTGGTGAACCAGCACACGCTCACCCCGAACGGTTGGACCCACGAGCAGTTCAACACCAAGGTGCAGCGCAATGCCGATGGCAGCCAGGTGGAGATTGCGCGCGAGTTCGGTTTCAACGACTACATCAAGACCACGGAAGTGGATTTCACCCCGGCGCGCGCTTACTGGGCTGCCACCGCACCGTTCTGGGCGCAGGTGCGCCAGCGTTGGGATGGCTTCCTTGGCAAGGCGCCGGGCGTGCACCTGAAGACCAAGCTTGATGGCATGGCGATGATCATGCCGCTGTTCCAGCAGGCCGAGGAGATCCAGGGCGGCGCGGCGCTGGACACCGGCAAGATCGACGCGGTGTTCGCCAAGTATGTGGAACCGGCCAGATAAGTTGGCGGTTGTTTGGTTTTTGTAGGAGCGGCGTCAGCCGCGAAGCTGATGATCGATCAGGTCGCCGATAGAGCCGCGACTTCATTGATGCC
>NZ_JBDJMY010000073.1:0-12989 GCF_039674165.1 Stenotrophomonas terrae | reverse complement strand
GCCGCGTTCGGGGGGGGGTTTTTTTTGTGGCGCGGCTCCCCCCGCGCAGCTGGCAGCGCTGAAATCCCCTACAGCCCCTTGATCGGACGAATCGCGAGCTTCGCGGCTGACGCCGCTCCTACAACGAAGCGGCAGGCCAGCGCGTCAGGTACTTCGCGGGCCGAAACCGGAAAACGCGGCTTCTGTCAGTCTTCCGGCGGCGGGGATTTTGTGGGAGCGGCGTCAGCCGCGAAGCTGGCAGCAACGAAGCTACGAACATGCCTGCAATCGGATGGATCACGAGCTTCGCGGCTGATGCCGCTCCCACAAAGAAAAACCGATGCCAAGGGCTTGGCATCAGTTTCCGGGTCACTCAACGTTCAAGTGGACGGCACCATTGCAATCGCAAGGGCTTCAACCCTCCGGCGTAGCCGCTTTGTAAACCGGCTCACCGTCCACCCAGGTCGACAGCACCTTCAGGTCATCGAGCTGGTCGGCGGCGACTTTCAGCGGGTCTCGATCCAACACCACGAAGTCGGCACGCAGGCCGCGCTGCAATTTGCCGACCTGCGCTTCGTCATGGCCAGCCCAGGCCGCGTCGCTGGTGAAGCCGCGCAGGGCTTCGGCAGCACTCAGGCGCTGCTCCGGCTGCCAGCCACCTGGCGGCTGGCCATCGCGATCCTGGCGGGTCACCGCCGCGTACAGACCCAGGCGCGGGTCGACCTGCTCCACCGGGAAGTCGGAACCCAAGGCCAGCCGTGCGCCGCTGTGCAGGAAACGCTGCCAGGCATAGGCACCCAGAATGCGTTCCGGCCCAACCCGCTGCTCGGCCCAGCCCATGTCCGAGGTCGCATGGGTCGGCTGCATCGAGGCGATCACCCCCAGCTTGGCGAAGCGCGGGATGTCATCCAGCGCTACCACCTGTGAGTGCTCCACGCGCCAGCGGTGGTCATCACCCTTGTGCGCACCCAGGACTTTCTCGTAGGTATCCAGCACGATGCGGTTGCCGCGATCGCCGATGGCGTGGGTAGCAACCTGCACCTTGCAGCCGTCCGCCTTGCGCACCGCCACTTCGAACTCTTCCGGCGAGGTCATCAGCAGGCCATGGTTGTGCGGATCATCGCTGTAGGCGGTAAGCAGCGCCGCGCCACGGCTGCCCAGGGCGCCATCCATGTACAGTTTGACCCCGCGCATCTGCAACCGCCCACCCGGGTGGGCGTACAGGCCGGCCTTGCACAGGTCTTCCAGCGCTTCATTGTTGCCGTCGGCATAGGCGTCGATGCGCAGCGGCAACTTGCCCTGGTCGGCCAGGCGCTTCATCAGCGTCAGGTCCTCGCGCGACACGCCCATGTCATGCACGCCGGTCAGGCCATTGCTGACCGCCGCCTGCAATGCAGCCTGCAGGCGCTTCTCGCGCGAGGCATCGTCCAATGCCGGGATCTGTGCGTAGACCAGTGATGCTGCGCCGTCGACCAGCACACCGCTGGGCTTGCCAGCGGCATCGCGAAGGATACGCCCACCTTCCGGCTGCCAATCGCCGGAAAGGGATTTGCCAGCCTTCTCGGCAATGCGGATGGCGGCGCTGTTGACCCAACCGGCGTGGCCATCGATGCGCTCCAGATAGAGCGGGCGTTGCGGGAAGGCCGCATCCAGATCGGCGGTGGTTGGGAAATCGGTGTTGTCCCAGCGGTTCTGGTCCCAGCCGCGGCCCAGCAGCCACTCACCGGGCGCCAGGGTTTTCTCGAACGCCTTGAGCCGCTCCACTACCTCGCCGCGGTTGCGTGCACCGCTCAGGTCGGCCTGCATCAAGGTATTGCCCAGGCCGATGATGTGCGCGTGGGCATCGATCAGGCCCGGCACCACCGTGGCGTCGCCCAGCTCCAGCGCTGCTGCCTTCGGGTAGGCCTTGCGCAGTGCCTCGGCGCTGCCCACCTGCAGCACGCGGCCGGTGTCGCTGTCCCAGGCCATTGCGCCAGCCACAGGCTGGGCAGCATCACCGGTGCGGATGGTATCGGCCACCAGCAGCTTGACCTCGGCCTGGGCCGGGAGCGCATGCAGACAGGGGAGCAACAGAGCTACACAGGCAATACGACGCATCACGCACCTCCAGAACGGAATGCGTGGACTATGCCGTCATCCACCGGCGCTGACAAACCGTGCTCTGCGCCTCATCCGGGCAGAAACGCCCGCCGTGCTCAGTCGGCGCTTACGTCGACGCGTACGCGGATCTGTTCGCCCGGGTGATAGTCGCGATGGGTGCGGTATTGGCGGCCGGCGTATTCGTAGGTGACATCGTAGCCATCCACGCGCTCGCTTTCGCTGCCATAGCCGCTGGGCTCGCAGACGCGTACGTCACCGCGCTGGTAATTGGGCCGGTTGCTGGCCTCGTAGATCGCGCGGCCAGCAGCGCCGCCAGCGATGGTGCCGACCGCAGTGCCCAGGTAGCGGCCATCGCCACCTCCGATGCGGCTGCCCAGCACCGCGCCGGCAATGCCGCCGATCACCGTTGCCAACTGGCGGCCGGTCTCGTTGCCCTGCCGGTACTGGCCGTTGTCCTGGCCACGGTCGTAGTAACCATCGTTGCGGTAGGTGTTGCTGCCATAGCCGTTGTTGCCATAGCCACCGGCCTGATAGCCATTGTTTCCATTGATATAACCGCCATCGTTGCGCTCGTAGCAGCGCTGGTTGCTGCCCTGCCCGCCTCCGACGATGACCGGATCGACCCTGACCACCCGCGCATAGTCATAGACCGGGTCGCTGCCATTGGCCTGACCCGGGCGGTACTGACCGTCGTCGTAGCGATCGGGCCGGTACTGGCCGTCATCGTAAGAGCCGTTGGGACGGTACTGGCCGTCGTCATAACGCTGCGCGGACGCATTGAATGCGCCCAGACCACCGGCTAGCAGGACAGCGGCAACAGCAAACGATCGACACATGGCAGTAACCACCGGGTTGGGATGACAGATGCTCAGGTGCGTCGGGTGAAACGACCCTGAATCGGCCCGGCCAGCGTTGCACGCCCGCCGGGCCAATACCAGATCAGGCCGAACAGATCAGGCCGAAAACTCGGTATCCAGGCTGACTGGCACCGCGCTCAAGGCCTTGGACACCGGGCAGTTCTGCTTGGCGTCATCGGCAATCGCGCGGAACCGCGTCTCATCCAGGCCTGGCACCACCGCCTTTACCTTGAGCCGGATCTGCGACAGCTGCGGGCCCCCTTCCATCGACAGGTCGACATCGGCGCGGGTGTCCAGCGAGGTCGGCGGGAAGCCTGCTTCACTGAGCTTGGCCGACAGCGCCATGGTGAAGCAGCCCGCATGTGCTGCGGCGATCAGCTCCTCGGGGTTGGTGCCCTTCTCATCGCCGAAGCGGCTGCTGAAGGCGTAGCGGGTGTTCTCCATCAAACCGCTCTGCGGCGTGCTCAAACGGCCTTGCCCGGTTTTCAGATCGCCTTCCCAGTGTGCGGTAGCGTGACGCGAAATACCCATGGTCGAACTCCTCGTGGTGGATGACGCAACCAGCCTAAACCAGCTCCCGTTAGCAGCTTGTGCGGCACCACCGGCCAACCCGAAGGCGTGCCCGTCGAGGCGGGGCGACAGCGCCAGCGATCACAGCTCAACCCTGCTTTTGCACCACTTCCGGCACCGATTTGTTGTCCAAATACGCCCGGAAGCAATTTTTATGGGCTTTTTCTTCGATTACCTATTGGCGTCACGCAATTCATGCCCTACATTTCGCTTGCCGACGGGGTCGGCACGACCAACAACCAACCGTTCACGGAACAGGAAATCATGGCAAAGACCGCTAAAAAGGCTGCCCCGAAGAAGGCAGTGAAGAAAGTAGCAACTAAGGCTGCAACCAAGGCTGCCGCCAAGCCGGCCGCACCGAAGCCGATCAAGGAAGCACTGACCAAGTCCGGTCTGGTTGCCCACATCTCTGAAGCCACCTCGGTCGCTGCCAAGGACGTGCGCGCTGTGTTCGCCGCCCTGGAAGGCGCCGTCGCTGCCTCGGTCAACAAGAAGGGCGCTGGCTCCTTCACCCTGCCCGGCCTGCTGAAGATCTCCACCGTGAGCGTTGCGGCCAAGCCGAAGCGCAAGGGCATCAACCCGTTCACCAAGGAAGAGCAGTGGTTTGCTGCAAAGCCGGCCACCACCAAGCTCAAGGTGCGTCCGCTCAAGAAGCTCAAGGACGCTGCGCTGTAATCAGCGCGCCCCTTGGCGAAGAAACGGGACGGCTCAGCCGTCCCGTTTTTTTTGGGGCCGCCGCGGCGCAGAAAACGTTCCCATGGCTCGCAGCGTTCCGCCTGTGGCATGGGGGAAACACTGGAACACAGCGTCATGGTCCAAACCCTCGTACCTGTGCCAGCAGCGGCCTATGGTGGCCACTCCCCCGCTTCCCATCCTCCTCCACCATGTCCATCAGCAAGCATCGCTACCGCATCTCCGTCACTCCGATCGAGACCGACGGCCAGCAGTGCACCGGCCGTTGCTCGATCGAGTTCGAACAACGCAGCCAGTACAACTGGATGCACCAGCTGGAATCCGCCCAGGGCCAACGTCGGCTGTCCTGCAATGAGGATGCCGGCATCGTGGTCGCCACCGGCCTGTTGGAAACCCTGGCCGAATCGGCCGGCAAGCCGGGCAGCCTGTTGAGTGCGCTGCAGCCGGAACTGGACCAGCTGCTGCACAAGCTGCAGCTGCTGCAGGCCCCTAGCGAATAAGCAGCTGGCCGGGCCGATGGCCAGCCCCGTAGACTGGCGACAACACCCAGGAGCCGCCGATGCGCGCTGTCCCACTGTTGATCGCCACCACCCTGCTTGCCGGTTGTTCATGCCAACGCAGCCCGGATGCTGCGCAGGTTGCGCCCGCAGCGCCGGCCCCAGCCACCGCAGCAGTGCCAGCCGAACTACCGGCACACACAGAACCGGCAGACAGCCAGGCGCAGCGCGCTGAGGCCGCCGGCAAACGCGGAACCGTCGCCGCGCCGGTGATACATGCCTATCTGCAGGCACTGTTCGAGAACAATGGCCAGGCAGATGCATTCTGGGCCGGCGGCCGACCTTCGCCACAGCCTGACGACGCCGGCTTGCGCGCGGTGCTGCCTGCGATGACCAGCCTGCGCGTACACAACGGCAAGGCAATCGCGCTGGACCGCGAGTCGCCACCGCAGGCCCTGGAGATCCCCGTGGATATCCGCCTGGGTAGCGAGGCCGGCAACCAGCGCTTCAAGGGCTGGTACCGGGTACGGCCGCGCATTGAAGGCGATGGCTGGGAAATCACCTCGGCCTCGCTGCAACCAGAATTGAATTGAGCGCGCTAATTGGCCGTTCACCCGATAGGGTTATCTTCTTATTCCACCCTGCTGCAACTACCGAGTGCGCCCGATGAAACTGCGTTCCCTGCTTCTCCCCAGCATTGCCTTGATTGCGCTCGCTGGCAGTGCCCATGCCGCACCGCAGATCAATGGTAAGCAATTGACCGTGGGTGCAGCCGATGTGCAGCAATACCTGGATGGCAGCTTCCCGCGCACGCAGAAGGCACTGGGCGGGCTGCTGGCACTGACTGTCAGCCAGCCGCACCTGACCCTGCCGCAAGGCAGCCGCCTGGACCTGGGTTTCAACCTGGCCATGGCCGCGGGCGGCTCGTCGATGCCGGTGGGTGATGTGCAGATCAGCAGTGGCCTGCGCTACGACGCACAGACCCAGGGCTTCCACCTGGACCAGCCCACGGTCGATGGTTTCCGCCCCAGCACGGCTGGCGGTGGTGAACTGGATTCCAGTACCCGCAGCCTGCTGAACAGCTGGCTGGCCGACTACGCCCGCCGCGAGCCGATCTACAAGATCGACCCGGCCATCGCCAAGGTGATGGGCGTGCTGCAGGTGAAATCGGTCGGCATCCAGAACGGCCGCATCGCGGTGGACTTCAACCAGAACCTGGGCAGCTTCGTGCCGCAGGGGTTGCTGGGGAACTGAGCGGCACTGTTGCTGGAAAGCAAAGAGGCCGCGATTGCGGCCTCTTTCAGCTTTGTTTGTAGGAGCGGCGTAAGCCGCGAAGCTGACGGTGCATCAGCTTGGAAGCAGCGTATTCCCCGTAGGGCCACACAACAGCATATTGATGGCCTCTGAGCTGGCAATGGCTTCGCGGCTTACGCCGCTCCTGCAAAACGGAACATCTGCATTCGCAGTGGCTTCGCGGCTTACGCCGCTCCTACAAAAGCCGAAAGCAGGCTGCGCAGCCAGGACTCAGCGCTTTGGCTGCAGCATGGTGCCGGTGCACTTGGGCGAACCGCAGCGGCATTCCCAGATCTTCTTCAGGCGCGGGGTGTGACGTTCGGCCAGGGTGATGCCGTAGTTGTAGGTCAACTCTTCGCCCGGCTTGATGTCGCGCACCGCTTCGATGAACACCTTGTCGGCGGTGCGGTCGTCGCCTTCTGCCTCTTCGATCATCGCCTCGCAGTTCGGATCGCAGCTGTGGTTGATCCAGCGTGCGTCATTGCCCTTGTAGTTGGCATCGATGACGTAGTCGTCGTTCAAGGTGAACAGAAAGGTGTGGCCGGTCTCTACGTCGCCCGCGTCATCTGCATCCACTTCGGCATGGGTACGGCGCTTGCCCTTGTATTCAATGACGCGCTCGCCCTTCTTGATATCCGCCACAGCGAAGACGCCGTTGCCGTGGATGGAGGATTTGCGCGCCTGGATCTTCTTGGGCATGTACATGGCCGGGACTTGAGTGAGGCGGTGATTCTCCCCCATCGCGCAGGACAACCCAAGGGGAGCACTGCAATCAATGCAGGGAAGGCAGGCCACCGATGTCACGGGCGCTTGGAATCTGGGCGCTGATTCCCTCTCCCTTTGCGGGAGAGGGCTGGGGAGAGGAGAGGCATTTGCTCTCAATTTCTTCATTCTGAGGAAAGAGCAAGCGGCTGCGCCCCTCTCCTGCCTTCGGCATCCTCTCCCGCGAGGGGAGAGGAAACGGCAAGCGGCTGCGCCGCCCCCTCTCCTGCCTTCGGCATCCTCTCCCGCGTGGGGAGAGGAAACAGTAGCGGCTGCGCCGCCCCTGCTCCCACCTGAACAACAGAACTTGGACCCGTCCGCTAGAAAGCGTACAATTTTGGTCCACATTGATGAAGCCCTTACCGCAATGCTCCGCGTCACCAAGCTTACCGATTACGCCACCGTCGTCCTGACCGTGCTCGCCGCACGGCCAGCCGAAGTGTTGAGCGCGACCGATCTGGCTGAAGCTGCCGGATTGGAGCCCCCCACCGTCAGCAAGCTGCTCAAGCCGCTGGCCCAGGCCGGTCTGGTTGAAGGCCTGCGCGGTGTCCATGGCGGTTACCGGCTCACCCGTCCCGCCTCCGAGATCACCCTGATCGAGATCCTGGAAGCGATGGAAGGCCCGCTGGCCATCACCGAATGCAGCCAGGAGCAAAGCCAGTGCGGCCTTGCCGGGCAGTGCGGTGTGCGCTCCAACTGGCGGCTCATCAATGACGTGGTTTCCGATGCCCTGCGCGGCGTCACCCTCGCGCAGATGCTGCACCCCTTACCGCTTGCCGACCGTCGACGCATCAGTGCCGACGTCGTCTCCTGAACAACCGTAGGCAGCCCTGATGGCCACCGAAATCATCGAACCGGTCGACACCGTCGACAGCCCGAACCGTGAAATCCACGAGCAGCTGGGTCGTAAATACGACGCAGGCTTCGTCACGCTGATCGAATCCGAATCCTTCCCGCCCGGTCTGGACGAAGACGTCATCCGCGCGCTCTCGGCCAAGAAGGAAGAGCCCGAGTGGATGACGCAGTGGCGCCTGGATGCCTACCGCCACTTCCTGACCATGCGTCAGCCCGACTGGGCCAAGCTCGAAATCGCGCCAATCGACCTGCAGGCGCTGAGCTACTTCTCCGCGCCCAAGGGCCCGAAGTACCAGTCGCTGGACGAAGTGCCCCAGGAACTGCTGGACACCTACGAGAAGCTCGGCGTGCCCTTGCATGAGCGCGCAAAGCTGGCCGGCGTCGCCGTGGATGCGGTGTTCGACTCGGTCTCGGTCGGCACCACCTTCCGCAAGGAACTGGCCGACAAGGGCGTGATCTTCTGCTCCATCTCCGAAGCCATCCGCGAATACCCGGAGCTGGTGCGCAAGTACCTGGGCTCGGTGGTGCCGGTGGGCGACAACTATTTCGCCGCGCTCAACTCTGCGGTGTTCTCCGACGGCAGCTTCGTGTTCGTGCCGGCCGGCGTGCGCAGCCCGATGGAACTGAGCACGTATTTCCGCATCAACGCCAGCAACACCGGGCAGTTCGAGCGCACCTTGATCATCTGCGAGGACAAGGCCTACGTCTCCTACCTGGAAGGCTGCACCGCCCCGATGCGCGATGAGAACCAGCTCCACGCCGCGGTGGTCGAGCTGGTGGCGCTGGAAGATGCCGAGATCAAGTATTCGACCGTACAGAACTGGTACCCGGGCGATGAGAACGGCGTTGGCGGCATCTACAACTTCGTCACCAAGCGTGCCGAATGCCGTGGTGCACGCGCCAAGGTGACCTGGACCCAGGTGGAAACCGGTTCGGCGATCACCTGGAAGTACCCGTCCTGCGTGCTGCTGGGCGACGACTCGGTGGGTGAATTCCACTCGGTGGCGCTCACCCATCACCGCCAGCAGGCCGACACCGGCACCAAGATGATCCACATCGGCAAGCGCACCAAGAGCAAGATCATCTCCAAGGGCATCAGCGCCGGCCATGGCCAGAACACCTATCGTGGCCTGGTCCGCGTGGACCGCGGCGCCGAAGGCGCGCGCAACTACACCCAGTGCGACTCGCTGCTGATCGGCAAGAAGTGTGGCGCCCATACCTTCCCCTATATCGAGGTGAAGAACCCCAGCGCCACCGTCGAGCACGAGGCCACCACCTCCAAGATTTCCGACGACCAGCTGTTCTATTGCCGCGCGCGCGGCATCGACCAGGAAAACGCGGTGTCGATGATCGTCGACGGCTTCTGCAAGCAGGTCTTCAAGGAACTGCCGATGGAGTTCGCGGTGGAAGCCAAGAAGCTGCTGGAAGTGTCGCTGGAAGGATCGGTCGGATGAGCCGCCTGCCGCTGCTACTGCTGGCCGTGCTGCCTTTCGCTGCCTTCGCGGCGTCGCCGGGCAAAGCCTGTGACGACGCCCGCACCCAGTTTGAACTCAACGAGTGCGCGGCAGCGGATGCCACCGCCGCCGATACCGAGCTCAACGCGGTGTACCGGCAGGTGATGCAGAACCTGCAGGGCCAGCCTGTCGCGATCGACAAGCTGCGCGCCGCCCAGCGCCTGTGGATCCCGTTGCGCGATGCCGACATCGAAGCGCGCTACCCGGTTGGCAAGGACGAGGATCCCCGCGTCCTGTACGGCTCGATGTACCCGATGCTGTACTCCGGCAACAAGGCCGAATTGACCCGGCAGCGCACCCAGTGGCTGCGCGCCACCTTCCTCGATCGCGCCGAAGGCGAGCTCTGATCGCCCCGCACCCTACATATTGAAGAACGCACCCTCATGCTGAAGATCGAAAACCTGCACGCAAGCATCGGCGACAAGGAAATCCTCAAGGGCCTGTCGCTGGACGTGAAACCGGGCGAAGTACACGCCATCATGGGCCCGAACGGCGCCGGCAAGTCCACGCTGGGCAATGTGTTGTCCGGCCGCGAAGGCTATGACGTCACCGCCGGCACCGTGCTGTTCGAAGACAACGATCTGCTGGAGCTGGAACCGGAAGCGCGCGCCGCTGCCGGCCTGTTCCTGGCCTTCCAGTACCCGGTGGAAATCCCCGGCGTCAACAACACCTACTTCCTGCGTGCCGCGCTCAATGCACAGCGCAAGGCGCGCGGTGAAGAAGAACTGGACTCGATGCAGTTCCTCAAGCTGGTCCGGCAGAAGCTGGCCGTGCTGCACCTGAAGGATGAACTGCTGCACCGTGGCGTCAACGAAGGCTTCTCCGGTGGCGAGAAGAAGCGCAACGAGATCTTCCAGCTGGCCGTGCTCGAGCCGAAGCTGGCGATCCTCGACGAAACCGATTCGGGCCTGGACATCGATGCACTCAAGAGCGTCGCCGATGGCGTCAACGCGCTGCGTTCGCCGGAACGTTCGTTCCTGGTCATCACCCATTACCAGCGCCTGCTCGATTACATCAAGCCGGACGTGGTGCATGTGCTGGCCGACGGCCGCATCGTCAAGACCGGTGGCCCGGAACTGGCGCTGGAGCTGGAAGCGCACGGCTATGACTTCCTGAAGGACCGCGTGGTCCGCGAGGCGGCCAAGTAATGAGCGCTCTTCTGGAGTCGTTGCGCGAATCCTTCGCAACAGCCCGCACATCCATGTGCGGGGATTCAACGAAAATCGCCGAACGCGAGTCGATTCTTGAGGCTGCGCTCAAGACCGGCCTGCCCGCCGCCCGCAACGAGGCGTGGAAGTACACCTCGCTACGCCAGCTCGAGCGCCGCTCGTTCACTGCCGCGCCGCTGCAGGCGCCCGCCATCGATGCCGAACTGCTGGCCGACATTCCGTCGCCGCGTCTGGTCTTCGTCAACGGCCGCCATAGTGCTGCCCTGAGCGATCTGTCCACGCTGGACGCGGGCGTGCAGGTGCGCACCTTGTCGGCCGTGCAGAACGACGAGCCGGAGGCATTGCGCTTCCTCGGCCGTCGCTTCGAACGCGCCGAAGAAGTGTTCGCCCAGCTCAACGCCGCACTCGCCGATGAAGGCGTGCTGGTACAGGTTGCCGATGGCGTCGTCAGCGAAACACCGCTGCATCTGGTCTTCGTCAGCGCAGCCGACAGCAGCGATCACGCCTGGCATCACCGCCACCTGATCGAACTGCGCCGTGGCGCCGTGCTCGGCCTGGTCGAGCATCATCTGCAGGCCGGTGACAGCGCGCATCTGGACAACACGCTCGTGCACGTCCATATCGCCCAGGACGCGGTGCTGTCGCATGCCCGCGTGCAGGCTGGCAGCGCCCGCGCCACCTCGCTGCTGCGCACCGATGCGGTGCTGGCCCGCGATGCACAGTACCGTCGCATCGATCTGGAACTGGGCGCTGCACTGAGCCGTCATGAGCTCAACGTGCGTCTGGAAGGCGACAACGCCAAGCTCACCGCCAATGGCGTGCTGCTGGGCACCGGTCGGCGTCATATCGATACCCGTCTGGGCATCGAACACATCGCAAAGAACACCAGTGCCGAGCTGGTCTGGCGCGGCGTGGCCGCCAATCGCAGCCGCGTGGTGTTCCATGGTGGCATCAACATCCGCGAAGGCGCCGATGGCACCGATGCCAACCTGTCCAACAAGAACCTGCTGCTGTCGGCCGATGCCGAAATCGATACCCAGCCGACGCTGGTGATCGACGCCGACGAGGTCAAGGCGGCACATGGCGCCACTGTTGGCCAGCTCGATGCCAATGCGCTGTTCTACCTGCGCTCGCGCGGCGTGCCGGCCGAACAGGCCCGCGCCATGCTCAGCGCCGCCTTCTGCCACGAGCCGCTGGCTGCCGTGGAAGGCGTTCTCACCGAAAAGCTGGCCCGCCACCTGGACCAGGCACTGCAACAGGCAGGCATGGCATGAATCTCAGTTCCCCGCGTCCGATCCACCACCCGGCCAGCGCCCCCGACTGGGAGCGCGTGCGCGCCGATTTCCCGCTGCTGATGCGTGAAGTCAACGGCAAGCCGCTGGTGTATTTCGACAATGCCAACACCGCGCAGAAGCCGCTGTCGGTGATCGGCGCGGTGGACGAGTTCTACCGCCGCTACAACGCCAATGTCAGCCGTGCGGTGCATGCGCTGGGCACCGAGGCTACCGATGCCTACGAGGGCGCCCGCAACAAGCTGGCGCGCTTCCTCAACGTGCGCGCCGATGAGCTGGTGCTGTGCAGCGGCACCACCTTCGCCATCAACCTGGTGGCGTACTCGTGGGCCTTGCCGCGGCTGAAAGCCGGCGACGTGATCCTGGTCTCGCGCATGGAGCACCACGCAAACATCGTGCCGTGGCAGCTGGTCGCCCAGCGCACCGGCGCGACCATCCGCGTGGCCGAGATCAAACCGGACGGCAGCCTGGACCTGGACGCGCTGCATGCAGCGATGACCCCGGAAGTGAAGCTGCTGGCGCTCACCCATGTCTCCAACGTGCTGGGCACCATCAACCCGGTCCGCGAGATCTGCCGTGAAGCCCGCAAGCGCGGCATCATTACCGTGATCGATGGCTCGCAGGCTGCGCCGCACCTGCTTATCGACGTCGCCGCCATCGGCTGCGACTTCTATGCGGTGACCGGCCACAAGATGTGCGGCCCCACCGGCACCGGCGCGCTGTGGGCACGTCGCGAGCACCTGCAGGACATGCCGCCGTTCCTCGGCGGTGGCGAGATGATCAAGGAAGTCAGCTTCGACGGCACCGTGTTCAACGACGCCCCGCACAAGTTTGAAGCCGGCACCCCGAACATCGCCGGTTTCATCGGCCTGGGCGTGGCGGTGGATTACATGGAAGCGCTCGGCCGCGAGCACATCGAGGCACGTGAGCAGGAACTGCTTGCCCACTTCACCGAAGAGCTGCAGCGCGCCGAAGGCGTGCGCATCTTCGGCACGGCTCCGCACAAGGCGGCGGTTGTGTCGTTCCAGATCGAAGGCGCACATGCCCACGACCTGGCCACCCTGCTCGACCTGCAGGGCGTTGCCGTGCGTTCGGGCCAGCACTGCGCACATCCGCTGCTGCAGTACTACGGCGTAGCGGCCACCTGCCGCGCCTCGCTGGCGTTCTACAACACGCATGAAGAGATTGAATCCTTCATGGTCGCGCTGAAGAAAGTGCGCACGTTGCTGGGCTGAGCAGCCGCGTTGTGTTTGTGGGAACGGCGTGAGCCGTGAAGCTAAAAATCCAACAATGCAAAGCGCTCCCCATCCCCAACCCTCCCTTGCCTGCAGCAAAAGGAATTGGGGATGTAGTGCCGAGCCATGCTCGGCAAGGGCTTCACCGGTAGAGCCTCAGCCGAGCATGGCTC
>NZ_JBDJMY010000072.1:0-14056 GCF_039674165.1 Stenotrophomonas terrae | reverse complement strand
CGCCGCGACGCCGGCCGTGCTTCCGTTGGCCGGGGGGCGGGCTTTGGGCCGGCGGCCAGCTTCGCGGCTGCCGCCGCTCCTACAAATGCGCTGGTCTGCTTTTTCTGGTGGTGCATGGTGCTGGCCGCCCTGGTGGAGCGGAGCCCGCTGAGGCCCCTGCCGAGCATGGCTCGGCACTACGCTGCAGCGCGGCCGCTGGTTTTGTAGGAGCGGCGTCAGCCGCGAAGCAGATAGTCCGTCAGGTTGCGGGGGGGCTGGCAGTTTCAATGACGCCAGCTTCGCGGCTTACGCCGCTCCCACAAGCGCATGCAAACCCAGCTCAGGGAAGGATGTTGCCTTGGCGATCGATGCGGTAATGCTTGCCGCCTTCGATCGCGGTGTGGCCGCCTGCATCGGGTTTGCCGGGGGCGCAGCCTTGGCAGACTTCGGCAACTCCGTCCTTGAAGGGCCAGCCCCAGTCAAAGCGGGCCGCGAAGGCAGGCTGCAGTTGGCGGTCGTAGTAGCCGATCTGGCCATCGACCCAGGCCCGGGTCAGGCCTTCCTCGAAATAGTCCGGGCCGCTGTCATAGGTGATCACCGCCAGATGGCGGCCATCGCGACGCAGGTAGTAATGGTGTTTGCCGGCAATGACAGCGGCTAGCCCATCAGCATCGTACTCAAGCTGCGCCAGCGCCGTTTCGGAGACGATCAGCGTGCCATCGCTGGCCCGCTTGCAGCCCTCCAGAATCTTGAACGTATCGGTGTCCATCCGGTAGCAAGGTTGGTCGACCAGCGCGAAGGCTGGCGCCGTGACCAGTGACAGCAATGCTGCCACTGGCCATCCGGTAGCGTGCCGGATCCGGCTCATTGCGCCTTGCGTTCGAACTTGGCCGGCTGCGGCAGTTCCACCGGCACGCCGTGCGTGTCGCAGGTGCCCAGTGCACACAGGCGCGCGCGCAGGCGCGGGGTGGACTGCACGATCAGGTGGTAGATGGTGTTCTGCTCCATCGTGCCGCGTACCGCCTTGCTGCCCGGGCCGCGCGCCCAGATGCCGACGTCTTCGCCGCCGTGCGATTCGCTCTTGGACGGCACCAGCGCTTCCTGCATGTAGTCCGGGTGCTCGGTGTCGACGTGGGTCAGGTCGGGGCGACCGTTGGCGGCTTCGAAGGTGCTGGGCGAATGCGGGAAGCGCTTGGGCCCGGCCGGTTGCTGGTTGCTGGCGCCGGTGAAGCCCGGGCCATTGGCATAGCTGAGGGTGGTGTAGGGCATGCCCATGCCGTCGCGGGCCAGGTCCAGTGCGCCCATGCCGTCTTCGCCACCCTTGTCCTTGACCTTGCCGAGGATGGCATTGCCGCGCGCCGGGTAACCGACGAAATTCAAGGTGTGCGAGTGGTCGGCGGTGACGATGATCAGGGTGTCTTCGGCCGAGGTGGCATCAACCGCCGCCTTGACCGCATCGGACATGGCGATGGTGTCGCCCAGCGCCCGGGCGGCGTTGCCGCTGTGGTTGGCGTGGTCGATGCGCGCGCCCTCGACCATCAGCACGAAGCCTTCCTGATGCCTGGACAGGTTGGCGATGGCGGCACGGGTCAGTTCGGCCAGCGACGGTTCACCGGCGCGGTCCTTGGGGCGGTCCTGCTCGTACTGCATGTGGTCCGGCTCGAACAGGCCGAGCAGCGCCGGTGCGTTGGCGGCGGCCTTGAGCTGGTCGGCATTCCACACATAGGCACCCTGCGGGTGTTTGGCCTGCCATTCGGCGACCAGATTGCGGCCATCCAGGCGCAGGCCGACCTTGTCGGCGTATTCCGGGTCCTGCTCGTTGACGGTGGTGAACTCACCACGGCCGCCGCCCAGTGCGACCAGCGGGCCCTGTCCGTACCGTGCGGTTGAAATCAGCTGCTGGGCGATATCCACGCAACCAGCGGCCTTGGCCGCTTCCGGCAGGTCGGTGTCGTTTTCCCAGTTGCGCTCCGGCGAATGCGCGTAGGTGGCGGCCGGGGTGGCGTGGGTCAGGCGTGCGGTGGAGACGATGCCGGTGGCCATGCCGGCGCTGTCGGCCAGCTGCAGCCAGGTCAGCAGGCCCTTGGGCAGGCTGTCGGCGCAGTTGTTGCGGCTGCCAGCGCTGACGCCGATGGCGCCCATATGGCTCTTCACGCCGGTGGTGATGGCGGTCATGGTGCCGGCCGAATCGGGGGTCTGCGAGTCGGTGTTGTAGGTCTTGCTGAATGCGGTGGCCGGGAAGCGCTCCCAGGACAGCAGGTTCTCTTCACCCGGCTGGCCCTTGCGCTGGCCTTCCAGGATGCGTGCGGCCGCCACGGTGGTCAGGCTCATGCCGTCGCCCAGGAACAGGATCACGTTCTTGGCCTTGCCGGCCATGGCGCCATTGCCGGCGGCGCGGGCGGCGCCATCGCGGTACCACCACTGCGGTGTTTCCCCGTCCGGGCGGGTGATCTGGGGGACGTCAACGCTGACTGCGTTGGCCGCGCCGGACTGCGGGGCCGTGCTGGCGCAGGCGCCGAGCAGCAGGGTGGACAGGGCGGCGGACAGGAAACTGGCTTTGTGCATCGTGGTTGTTACCGCTGGATGAAGGCAGACCGCCATTATGGTCAAGCCTGGAAGGCATGCATATGACACGCAGCTTTTCTTTGTGGGCATCGTGCTGGCTCAGGCCTTGCGCTATCGTGACAACCTTCGATTTGCTTTCCGGATTGACGATATGAATGTGGTTTCTGCCTGGCTGCGGATCCCCTTCTGGCAGCGGGTGGTGGGTGGCTTTGTGCTGGGCGCGCTGGCGGGCTGGGCGCTGGGGCCGGCCGCCGAGACCTTTTTCGGCCCCCTGGGCGAGCTCTACGTCACCTTGATCAAAATGATCGCGGTGCCGCTGGTGTTCTTCGCGGTGATCAATGCGATCGGCTCGCTGCACGGGCAGAAATCGGTGGCGGCGCTGAGCGGCCGCACCTTCCTGTGGTTTGTCATCACCGCCGCGTTTGCGGTGGGCATCGGCCTGCTGGTCGGCACGGTGATGCAGCCGGGTACCGGCGGGCTGAAGCTGGCGGTGGACGCGACGTACACCCCGCGTGACGTGCCATCGATTGCCAAGGTGCTGATGGATGTGGTGCCGTCCAACGTGTTCTACGCGCTGGCTGGGATTGGCACCAAGACCAATGCCGCCGGTGAACAGGTATTGGCCGCTGGACGCGGTTCGATCCTGCCGGTGATCTTCTTTGCCGGCCTGCTCGGCTTTGCGATGGTCAAGCTGGGCGAGAAGGTCAACGAGGCACGCAAGCTGGTCGGCCAGATGAGCGAGATCATGATCCAGGTGACCCGCTTCGTGCTGGAGATGACACCGCTGGGTACCTTCGGCCTGATCGCCGGGCTGGTTGGCAGCTATGGCTTCGAGAAGCTGCTGCCACTGGGCAACTTCGTGCTGGCGCTGTACGTGGCCTGCGCGCTGCATATCGTGGTGGTTTACAGCGGCTTGTTGCTGGTGCACGGGCTCAACCCGTGGAAGTTCTTCCGCGGTGCGGCGCCGGGCATGCAGGTGGCGTTCGTGGCCTCGTCGAGCTTCGCCGCGATGCCGGTGGCGATGCGTTCGATCAGCGACAACCTGGGCGTGAACAAGGATTACGCCTCGTTCGCGGTGCCCTTGGGCGCCAGCATCAAGATGGACGGCTGCGGCGCGATCTATCCGGCGTTGTGTGCGGTGTTCATTGCGCAATACACCGGCGTGCCATTGACGCCCGAACAATACGTGATCGTGCTGATCGCCTCGGTGCTGGGCAGCTTTGGTACCGCTGGCGTGCCGGGTACGGCGGTGGTGATGGCGACGGTGGTATTGAGTGCGGCCAACCTGCCGTTGGAGGCGATTGGTTACCTGTACGCGATCGACCGCATCCTCGACATGATGCGCACCATGACCAATGTCACCGGGCAGATGGTGGTGCCGGTGATCGTGGCCAAAGAGACGGGGTTGCTCGATCAGCAGGTCTACGATGCTGCCGGAACTCCGGCGATGGGCGGCGGTGCCAACGGCCGTCATCTGGAGTGAGTGTCAGCACAGTCGTAATGCGGCATTCAAAGGATGTCTGCCAGCGCTGATCGCTCAAATAGATGGGCTATCCCGAATCCGATGCCAGGCAGCTGGCATCGGATTCTTCTTTTGTGGGAGCGGCGCAAGCCGCGACACACGTAGATCAGCAGATGGCAAAGCTCCCTGAGGCTTGAACAACACCAGCTTCGCGGCTTGCGCCGCTCCCACAAGGCCCGGGTATGCGTAAGCGCAGCCGGGCTGATTGTTTGGCTGATTGGCTGTAGGGCCGGCGTAAGCCCGGAAACACGCAGATCCGTAGATGGCAACGCTGCCGGTGATTCAGCAATGCCAGCCTCGCGGCTCATGCCGCTCCTGCAAGATCAAATGACCGCCCCGCAGCGTTGCGCTGTAGCAGGTGTAACAGCTGTCTGTAACAGCACTGATACACCTGCGTGAAAGCCACGTCTGGCTTGATTGTCGTGCGTTGGGCAGGGCTTCCGTACGCCGCCTTTGCCCTGCGCAGGGTTGTGACAGGGATACACCTGTAATGCTGCTTGCGGAATTCAAGTGTATGTTTTCAAAGGAAATTCAGGCTTGGCACGGTAGCTGCTCTCTCACTCGCGTTGGATACGAGTGGACGACGCAATGGACAGCTGCACCCTACATCGCTATGCCGCCCTGATCGGACTGTTGCTGATCAGCACCGTCGCCAGTGAGGCCGCCTTGGCCTCGGGCGCACGCCAGGGCGTAAAAGCCCAACCGGGCGAGATTGTGTTGCTGCGAGATGTATCGGCGCGTCCGGCCTATCGCCCGGCGCCACCGGGCATGGCCTTGATTGCTGACCCCTCACCGCGCAAGGAACTGGGCGCGGCCCTGGGTGCGGGCGGCATGAGTGAGCTCAGCGACGACGACTATGCGGCGATGGGCTCGGGTATGGCCGACGGCCTGGCAAGCGGGCACGGCCAGACCACGGTGGAGCGGGTAACCACCGGCGTGGTCGGTGGCACCTTGGGCCGGGTAACCGGCGATGGCGGAATGCTGTCCGGCAATCAGATGACGCGCGCCATCGGCGGCCCGATGGGTGCCGTGGGCGGCGCCACACGCGGTATCGGCGATCAGGTGCGGGGTGCATTGGCACAGTTCCCGCTGGGCCAGCCGGCCGGGCCGGGTGGCAAGTGAACGCAGGCCTCGTCCGTTTGTCCGTCACGGTGATGGCATTGCTGCTGGCGGCAGGTGCGTCGCAGGCGCAATCGCGCGGCGACAGCTATATCGGCATGTTGTCGTATCTCTCCGCAGACAGCCGCATTGACGGCAATGCGCTGGCCGGCGCCGATGGCTCCATCAAGGTCAACCAGGCAGCAGGTGAGCTCAACCTGCAGGCCAACCTGCACAGCATGGCCAATGGCGCGCAGGCTTCGTCGAGCGTGCGCAGCCTGCAACAGCGGCAAGCCAATCTCTACAACACACCGATGCAGGCCTCGGCGGTCATCGGCGGCAATGCGCTGGCAGGGGCCAGTGGCATCGCATCAATCAATCAGGCCAGCGGTGGCGGCAATGCGGAGCTGAACTCCGTCAACGCAACGCTGGCTTCACAGGGCATACGCGAGGCAAGTGATGAAGCAATGACTTCATCCGAAGTGCTCGCGTCGGCGGGGGGGCAGCCCATCGTCACCGACCCGCGCGCTACCCGACGGGTAGGCGTGGAGGAGTCCGCGCTGCGCGGATTTGACGGCGTACTGCAACTCAATCAGATCGCGGGATCAGGCAATGCAACGGAGAACAGATTCAGCATCTCCGTGCAAGGCACCCCGTGAGCACAGCTCCATCCACCCGATGCATCAGAAAACCTGAAGAGGGCACCATGAAAGCGAATAAATGGACAGTACTCGCCATGGCGGTTACCGCATTCACCATGAGTGCGGCAGCCAATGCGGCGGACGACCAGAACGCGAGCGCGAACATCAATCACCAGCACAACGTGAATGAGACGCGCACGAATACCAACACCAACACCAACACCAACGTAAATACCGATGTAAACACGGCGATCGATACCGACATCGATCTGAAGTTGGATGCTGCTGCCAGGCTGCGCTACAACGATACGCGCAACAACACTGACACCCGCACCAACACCGAAACCACCAGCAGTACCGATACCCGCAGCAACACCGAGACCAGCAACACCTGGTCCAACGATGTAACCGAGAACGTGCAGAAGACCTCGAACATTTCTGCCGACGAGCGCAAGGAAAAGAACAACCACGGCGTGGACGTGAACCTTGAAAAGGACATGCGTCTGAGCTCGGATGTGAACTTCTCCGGCGACCCGACCATCACCGGTGACATCGATCTGGATTCGGCTGCGATTGCCATCATTGACAACCGCCAGTCGATTTCCAACAACCATGCCGAGAACGGTCTGTTGACCAATGATGCCTCGATTGCCGATGACGTCGGCTCCGAAGCGTCGGGCAACCTGGGCTTCAACGTCGCCGCCGGTGACAACAACGCCCAGGACAATGCGGCTGCACTGTCGGCAGCCGATGCGTCCTTCAGCTTCGGCATGGCTGATGCGGAAGTGTTCGTGAACCAGAGTGGCATGAACAACACCACGATGAACTACGGTGTGACCAACACCGCAGGCGTCGGTGGCAATGCCTTCTCCGGTGCCACCGGCAACATCGGTGTGAACGTTACCTCGGGCAACAACAACGAGCAGAAGAACGCTCTGGCCGCATCGGTGGCAACCAGCGCCTATGCCACCTCGAGCATCAGTTCAAACCAGGTGTCCTCGGGCAACGAGGTTGAGAACGATGGCTATTACGACTATGTCGTGAACAGCTACGCCATCAACATGAGCGGCAAGGTTGCCGGCACCACCAAGGGCACCGGCACCGGCACCTATACCGGCACCGGCAACTCCTACCAGAAGACCAACTTCTATCCGGACAACTGGGAGGGTGACAGGCATCCGGCCGGTGACCAGACCGGTCACTCGGATTGGGACTTCGAGACCCAGGGCGCCGTCGCCAACCCGAACAAGCCGGGCGTGGGTGGCATGGCATGGGATACCGACGAGAAGGGCACTTCGAGCTTCTCCGAGATGGGTACTGCCGATCTGACGGCCAGCCTGAGCGGCAGCGTGATCGACATCGATTGGATCGCGGTTGATGCGACCAATACTGCCAGCCTGTCGGGCAGTGCGTTCTCCGGCGCGTCGGGCAACATCGGCGTGAACGTGTCCTCCGGCACCGGCAACCTGCAGGCCAACAGCCTCGCGCTGGCGGTTGCACAGCCCTCCACCGGTGGTGGCACTCCGCCGGGCAACCCGGGTGGTGAATAACCGGACGCGTCATCCATCTGGATGACGCACCGGCTTCGCGCAACAAGCCCGGTCATCCGCCAATGGCCGGGTTCCGGGGGCCCCACTCCTCTCCCCCAGGAGGGGGGCTCCCACCTACCTACACGCTGGAGGCGCCGTGCTTATGTTCCGTTGCTTGCTGCTGATCTGTGCATTGTCGTTGTCCCCGGGCCTGCTGCACGCAGGCGAGGTGGCGTTCAACGGCGTGCTGCCCAATGGGGCCTTGTACAGCGGCAAGATCGAGAGCATGAAAGAACGGCGGTTCCGCAACCTGGTGCGGCAGCAGACCGATTACAGCTGCGGTGCCGCTGCGTTGGCCACGATTCTCAAGCATGCCTACCACTTGAATACCGATGAGGCGACGGTGATCGAGGGAATGATGGGTGTGGCCGATCCGGAGTTGGTGAAACAACGCGGATTCTCATTGCTGGATATCAAGCGTTACGTGGAATCGCTGGGCATGCGCGGGCGCGGTTACCGGATCGATGAAGACCGGTTGGCGAATCTGCGGGTCCCCGGCCTGGTGTTGATGGATGTGCGCGGCTTCCGCCACTTCGTCGTGCTCAAGCAGGTGCGCGACGGCATGGCCGAGATAGCCGATCCCATTCTGGGCAACCGCGTGGTGCCGATGGCCGAGTTCCTGCAGTCCTGGCCATCGCGCGCGGTATTCGTGGTGATAGGCAGCGACTTCGACCGCAATACGGTGCTGCTGCAACCCAGTGAAAAGCCGAGCGCTCGCGCGCTGTATGCACGTCAAGGGCGCGGCCCCATTACCGATGCGGAGCTGGTCGATTTTGGTTTTACCCATGCCGACCTGTTCTGAAGGAGTGTTGTGATGAACATGACCAAGTTCGCCCTGCTGGCTTTGGCGCTGAGTGCCGCGCTGCCAGTGCATGGCGCGGAAAACCCGGGCAAGCCTGGCAAGGGCCTGCATGAAATACCCGACCCGGAATTGAACCTGATGCGTGGCCGTTACACCGTAGGTGGCAATGCGGTTGCCTGGTTCGGGGTGACCATGGTGTCGACCTGGCAGACCAGCACCGGCCAGAACCTGCAGGGCACCATGACGCTGGGCATGGATTTCACCAAAGGCAACGCGCCCAAGGTGAGTTTCACCCCCAGCGTAAACATCACCGCCGCCAATGCGCCGCTGCCGGATGTGGCAGGGCGCAGCATTGACGGCAGCGGCTTGAACAATGTGAGCGGCGTGAGCCAGAGCGTGCAGGTCGCCGGTGACAGCAACCGCGCCAGCAACGTGATGCATTTGAACGTGCGCAATGACGGTGTTGTTCCCACTGGCAGCGGCACGCTTGCCGGCGATGTCAGCGCGCAGTCCGGCAACGCCAGCGCGGTGGCCAGCTTCGACGGCAATGCCGCGCGGCTGCAATTGAACATCGAAGGCCAGGGCGCGGTGCAGCAATGGCTGCGCAGCGGCAGCGTTGGCCAGAGCATCCAGCTGACCAGCGATGGGCAGGTGGTGAGCAACCGGTTGCAGATTGATCTGGTGCGGCAGTCGCTGGGGGGCAACCTGCCGCTTGCACAGAACGTGGCACAGGCCATCACGCTCAATCGGGGGATTGGCGGGGTGGGCGGGCAGTGAGCCCCGTGCCTGGCACGGGATTTTGCAGTTACAACGTAGAGGACGGCACCAATGAAACGACTGGCGATGGCGGCGCTGGTGAGTCTGACTGTGGCTTCACCCAAGGTGTTGGCACAGGAGGCGACAACCGGCAGTAGCGACGAAGCGGATGTACGGGCACTGGTGGCACAGCTGGAGTCCTTGAAAGCCAGCTATGCACAGGAGGTGCGCCGGCTGCGCGAGCTGGACATGCAGGTGCAGGCGATCCAGGCGAGGGTCAGCGGCAAGACCGCGCAGATGCCTGCAGCACAGCCACCCACGGCCAACGTGGCGACTGCGCCTGCGGCCCCGGCGACGACCACGGCGGCCAACGCAGCGCCTACAGGTGAGGGCTATGCGAGCAGTGCGGCCGAGGCACAGGAAGCCAAGGAAGCCGCGCGACGTAGCGTTGATGACGTCAAGCAACAGCAGTCCGCCTTGTTCAACCAGCGGCTGACGCTGGAAAACAGCATCACCTATGCACGCTACGACCGCAAACAACTCACCCTCAATGGTTTCCTGGCGCTGGATGCGATTTTTCTGGGCAACATCGCCATCGAGAACGTCGAGTCCGATTCACTCACCTACAACTTTGCCGCACGTTGGGGCCTCAATCCGCGGCTGACACTGAACCTGGATGTGCCGTATATCGCCCGCAAGACCATCTACCAGAAGGGCGGTGCAGGTGGCTCGGCGGCGGCGATCGCGCAGGAGGAAACCCACGGCACCGGCATAGGCGATGTAACCGTCAGCGCCAACTACAAGCTGTTCGGCGAACGCGGTTGGCGCCCGGAAACGGTATTGACCGGTGCAGTGACCGCACCGACCGGGCGTGAGCCCTATGGTCTGGACTGGAAGGTGATTGAACGCGACGACGATGACTTCATCCGTTTCGCGGTGCCGGCCAAACAGCCCACGGGCAATGGTTTGTGGCAGGCCAATATTGGTCTGTCGGCGGTCAAGAGCGCCGACCCTGCGATCCTGTTCGGCAACATCGGTTATGTACGTTCGTTCAAGCGCAGCTTCGACGACATCGATGCCAACCCGGACACGGTGAATCCGGGCGAAGTGGTTCTGGGTGATTCGTATTACTTCGGCGCGGGCATTGCGTTTGCCTTCAACGAACGCACCAGCCTGAGCATTTCCTACAGTGACCGAATGAGCGCACGCGCGTCCACCCGCTACAAGGACGGCAAATGGATGAAGATCATCGGCAGCGATGGCAACGCCGGCACGCTCAATCTTGGTGTGACCTATGCGCTGACCTCCAAGGCCACCTTCGTCAGCATGCTGGGCATTGGCTTGACCCCGGATGCACCGGATTTCAGCCTGGCCTTCAAGGTGCCTTACATGCTGTGAGCCTGTCTGGCCGGGTGGGTGAACGCTGCAGCGCTGCGTTGTGCACTCAACGCAGCGCTTCCAGTTCCAGTTGGTGTTTGCGGCACATGCGGTAGATGGTGACCCGCGACACCTTCATCAGGCGCGCGCAGGCGCTGATGTTGTACTGGCTTTGTTGCAGGCAGGACAGCAGGGTTTCGCGTTCGGCGCGACTGCGCGCCTTGTTCAGTTGGGCGCCATCGGGGGGTGAGTTGAGTTCCAGATCGGTACTGCTGATCAGCTCACCTTCGGCGGTAATGGCGGCACGCTGCACCCGGTTGAGCAGTTCGCGCACATTGCCCGGCCAGGGAAAGCGGTCCATCGCCTGGCGGGCTTCATGCGTATAGCCGCGCGCGCGGGTGGGGTGGCGCAGGCGGAAGTTGCGCAGGAATTGCCGCGACAGCAGTTCAATGTCGCCATCGCGCTTGCGCAGTGGCGGCATCGCCAGGCGCAGTACGTTGAGCCGGTAGTAGAGGTCGCGGCGGAACCGACCTTCTTCCACCGCACGTTCCAGATCCACGTGGGTGGCGGCGAGGATGCGTACGTCTACCGCAACCGGCTGGTTGCTGCCGATGCGCTCGATGGTGCCTTCCTGCAGCACCCGCAACAGGCTGGTCTGCGCATCCAGCGGCAGGTCGCCGATTTCATCAAGGAATACGCTGCCGTTGTGCGCGGTTTCGAACAGGCCCAGGCGGCGGCTGCTGGCGCCGGTAAATGCGCCACGCTCGTGGCCGAACAGCTCTGACTGGATCAAGGTGGAAGGAATGGCGCCGCAGTTGATTGCCTGGAAAGGTTTGCCACCGCGTGCCGACAACCGGTGCAGGGCATGCGCGGCAACTTCCTTGCCGGTGCCGGTTTCCCCGGTGATCAGCACCGGCAGATCCACCGGTGCGTACTTCCGCAGCGTCGCGCGCATGACCAGCATCACCTCGCTCTCGCCGAGCAAGGTGTCCAGTACATCGTCGCTGGCCGCGCGCGGCACTTCATTGCTCAGCCCCTGCAGGCCGCGCAGCAGTTCCTTCAGATCCGGTGGATGCGGGAATTGTTGGCGGCACGCTGCCAGCAGAGGGTGTTGCGGTGTGGCGTGGCTGCCGTCGTTGGCCGGGGTAATGGCAAACAAGGGCATATGCTGATGCTCGGCGGTCAGCTTGCCGATGCGCTCCAGCTCGCTGTCCGAGCTGGTGCGGAAATCGATCAGGCCAACCACCGTGTCACCGCCGCGCATGCCAATGTCGGCGGGTTGTTGGGGGAGTACCGTCCGCACCTGCCAGCCGTCCGCAGCCAGCATTACTTTCTCTCTTGCCCCCGGATTTCCAAACCAGATCACACAACGCGTACTTGACATTTGTGTCGCCGCCATGCCTGGTCGTATCTCCATTGGCGGCCACGATATACCCCTGATTCACGCATGCGCAATCGTATTCGTCAGTTAATTTGGAGCTGGCCTGGGAGTGCTCGCATTAACCTTTGTGCAGAAGAAGTTATTGTCTGCCGTCAAATTGCAGGCAATAAAAAAGCCGCGGCCTTAAGGCCGCGACTCAGCAGTAGTTGCCGGCAGGGCGCTTACAGCGCCACGCGACGTGCCTGCATGAACTTGTCACCCCAATAACCGGTCATCAAGGTGTCGGTACGGACGTCCTTGCCGGTGCTCGGGGCGTGCAGGAAGCGGCCTTCGCCGACATAGATGCCGACGTGGTCGACGCGGCCCTTGCGGCCGAAGAACACCAGGTCGCCAGCGGCAAGCGCGGCGCGGTCGTTGATCAGTTCGGCATTGGCCTGGCTGGCCATTTCGCGCGATACGCGCGGCAGCTCGACGCCCAGGGCGGTACGGAATACGTAGCCAACCAGGCCGCTGCAATCAAAACCGGCGTCCGGCGAGGTGCCGCCCCAACGGTACGGGGTGCCCAGCAGGGTCATGGCGCGGCGCAGGATCGATTGCACCTTGCCGTCCGAATCGTTGGCCAGCGCAGCCTCGGTGGCGGCGGAGATGCCCTTGGAGGCGTCGTAGGCGGAAATCAGCCGGCTGAGGTCGCCGGCAAACATTGCCGAACGGTCCATCAGAGGAATGGTATCGCTGGCGGCAAGATGCGGCAGCAGCGCGGCGAGTGTGGCGGTAGCAGCGCTGTCGGCCTTGCTGCGCGGGGCTTCGGTCTTGGCCGCGGCAGGCTTGGCTGCCGGGGCGGTTTCGGCGCTCTGAGCGAAGGCGGGCAGGCTGGCCAGAGCCAGTGCCGCGGCACAGATCAGGCGGCGGATGGTGAGCGGAACAATCTTTGGCTGGCTCGGATGGGACGTGTTGTCAGTCGTCACGCGGCAGTCACTGGAAAAAGTCGATGGGCGATCATGCCCTGTGAAACGTGTGGATAGGTACAATTTTCGTTAATAAATCGTTATTTTTCGCAAGGAATGTCTCGTTTTACCGTAATACCCGCTTCGCACCGGTGTAATGATCGCGCCAATAGGCCCCGTCAAGGTGGTCCAGGCGGACGGTGCCGCCGGTGCTGGGGGCGTGCACGAAACGGCCTTCGCCGACGTAGATGCCGACGTGCCAGACGTTGCCTTTATTGCCGAAAAACACCAGATCGCCTGCGGTCAGGCGGTCCGGGGCGATCTTCGGCCCCTGGATTGCCGCCAGCTCGCGGGACGTGCGCGGTAGGTTCAGGGCCAGCATGTCCCGGTAGACGTAGGTCACCAGCCCGCTGCAATCGAAACCCGACTCCGGCGTATTGCCGCCATAGCGGTAGGGCGTGCCGACCAGGCCCAGTGCGCGCATCAGCACCGAGGCCGCTGCGGCGGGGTCGGCAGGCGCGACAGGGGAGTAATTGCGGGCCGGCGCAGGGGTGGCGGCCCGCTTGGGCGGGGCATGGCCACAGGCGGCAAGCGCGGCGGCGGCCAGGAGCGTGAGCGGCAGGCGCCACGAGCGGAAGCGGAAAACTGGCGTGATGTGCATGGAGCCCGGATAATGCGCCACCTAAGAAGGCCGTCATCATGGCGGCGTCCCCGGCGGCCGACAAGCCGTCCCAACGTCTGCCAGCGGGCAGCCATTTATCAGAGTTGCGCATGAAGATCGAAAAAGACCGCGTCGTCCGTTTCCATTACACCGTCTCCGAAGCTGGCCAGGAGCCGATCGAAAGCTCCAAGGACCGTGATCCCTTGGCCATCCTGATTGGCCACGGCAACATCATCCCGGGCCTGGAAGCGGCGATGATGGACAAGGAAGCTGGCGAGAGCTTCGGCGTGGACGTGAAGTCGACCGATGCCTATGGCGAGCGTCGCGAAGGCATGACCCAGCGCGTGCCGAAGAAGCATTTCGGCAAGACCCCGTTGATCCCCGGCACCCAGGTGATCCTGCAGACCAACTTCGGCCCGCGTGCGGTCACCGTGGAGAAGGTCGGCATGACCGTGGTCGACGTTGACCTGAACCACCCGATGGCTGGCAAGGACCTGCATTTCGACGTGGAAATCATCGAAGTGCGCGAAGCCAGCGAAGAAGAAGTGCAGCACGGCCACGTGCACGGCGACGGCGGTCACCAGCACTAAGCGTTTGCCGCAAGGCATTGCCAAAGAACGGCCCGCCAACGCGGGCCGTTCTGCATTGCAGGGCAGAGCAAGCTTCTGTAGTGCCGACCCATGCTCGGCAAAGGCTCTACCGGTAACGCTCCTGCCGAGCATGGCTCGGCACTACAGATGC
>NZ_JBDJMY010000071.1:0-14852 GCF_039674165.1 Stenotrophomonas terrae | reverse complement strand
GCTCCCACAAGGCTGGCTGGCTTATGCCGCTGCAGAGGCGTTGAGGCCTGTGGGAGCGGCGTAAGCCGCGAAGCCGGGGATGCTCCCGCTGAGGAGATGCCTGGTTTCCAATTTTGTCCGAATGCCGGCCTTGGCTGGAGGCAAGGATCGAGAGCCCCGCAACTTCATTGCTGTCAGCTTCGCGGCTTACGCCGCTCCCACATGCCGCGGCCATTGGGCTTGCTGTTGACAGGCTGGGGCATGCCAAAAAATTTCACAGGCCGTGTTCAAACGAAGAAGATCCAAGCAAACACCCCCGCTGAATTTCATACGAAACCAAAATAGCCCGTCAAATCATCGGGATATGGACATCCTCAGCCTCAACCATTGCGTGAAAATTTTTTGCAATGCGTCTTGACATCGTTGTCACCAAGCCCCGACACTCCGCATGCCGCAACGCCATACAGGTGTCGCGCCATACCCAGGGGACGTACGTGGTTGCCAGCCTGTATCCATCACCCAAGCTGACCACCACCGCTTCCGCGGCGCCGTTGCTGGCCGCCGATGTGGGCGGCACCCATGTCCGCATTGGTCTAGTGCAGCCCGGCAGCCACCCCGCCGCGCCGCTGCAGCTGCTGGCCTATCGCCAGTACCGCTGCGCCGACTACCCGGACCTGAGCACGATCCTTGCCCAGTTCCCGGTCGACCGCAGCGAAGTGCGCGAATGCGCCATTGCCAGTGCCGGCTACGCGCTGCCCGACGGCACCGTTATTTCCGCCAACCTGCCGTGGCCACTGTCCTGCAACCGCATCCGCGATGACCTCGGCTTTGAAGCCGTGCACCTGGTCAATGATTTCGAGGCAGTGGCACATGCCGCCGCGCACATCGATGCCAGCCAGTCACTGCAGCTGAGCGGCCCTGCCGATGCCGCATCAGGCCCTGTACTGATCGTCGGCCCCGGCACCGGCCTGGGCGCCGCACTGTGGATCCCCGACGGTTCGCGCTCGATGGTGCTGGCCACCGAAGCCGGACAGGCATCACTCAGCGCCAGCACCGCACTGGAAATGGCGGTACTGCAGCAGATGCTGCAGGGGCGCAGCCATGTCGCCATTGAACATGCGCTGTCAGGCCCCGGCCTGCTCAATCTTTACAACGCCTTGTGCGTGGTCCGCGACCGCGCCGCGGTGCACCGCTCCCCCGATGCGATCAGCGCCGCCGCCTGCGATGGCAGCGACCCGCTGGCAGTGGAAACGCTGCAGCTGTTCTGCGCGATCCTCGGCTCCACCATCGGTGACATGGCGCTGCTGTACGGCGCACAGGGCGGCATCTACCTGGCTGGCGGCATCCTGCCGAAGATCAGCCAATTCGTTTTGAACAGCAGCTTCGCCGAGCGCTTCCTCAACAAGGGGCCGATGCGCGAGGCGCTGCAACGCATTCCCGTGAAGCTGGTAGAGCACGGGCAACTGGGCGTCATCGGCGCCGCCAGTTGGTATCTGGGACGCAGGGAAATTGAACCCGTCGCGTCGAATTCGGCAGTACCGCAGGTGCATGGGGCTGTCTGCTCCTGCACGGGTTCCCACTGAAGAAAAATCCGGCCAAGTCCGCCGGCATCCATCAATGATGAGGAGAGACATCATGAGGTACCGCAAGTCCGTATTATCCGCCGCCATCGTCACCTGCCTGAGCTTCTCGGCGCATGCACAGGAAGCCGGCAAGCAGGCCACCGACCTGGACACCGTGGTTGTCACCGGCATCCGCGCCAGCTTGAAGCAGGCACTGGACTCCAAGCGTGACTCGGACGCCATCGTCGACGTGGTCACCGCCGAAGACGTGGGCAAATTCCCGGCCACCAACGTTGCCGAAGCCATCACCATCATCCCCGGCGTGACCATCGACAAGGCCTTCGGCCAGGGCGAAAAGGTCTCGATCCTGGGTACCGACCCCGCTTTGAACCGCACCCTGCTCAATGGCCAGACCATTGCCTCGGCCGACTGGTTCATCTCGGACCAGCCGGGCCGTACCTTCAACTACTCGCTACTGGCACCGCAGCTGGTGAGCAAGGTCGAAGTCTACAAGTCGCCGGAAGCATGGCTCGAGGAAGGCTCCATCGGCGGTACCGTCAACGTCTCCACGCGCAAGCCGCTGGACCTGAGCGGCACCACCATTTCCGGTGCGGTTGGCTATCTGTACAACGACCGCGTCGAAGCCGGCGATCCGCAGGTATCGGCCATGTTCGGCTGGAAGAACCAGGCCGACAACTTCGGCGTGATCGTCTCGGCGCAGCGTTCGATCGAGAACATCCGTCGCGACGGCATCGAGTCCTACGGCAC
This sequence comes from Stenotrophomonas terrae, assembly GCF_039674165.1. GTDB lineage: Bacteria > Pseudomonadota > Gammaproteobacteria > Xanthomonadales > Xanthomonadaceae > Stenotrophomonas > Stenotrophomonas terrae_A. Next base: position 12,543 of record NZ_JBDJMY010000071.1, on the reverse strand, counting down.
GGTCAGCGGCAAGGACTACATCAACGGCAAGGGCGGCTCGCCGAACTCGATCACCACCACCACCACCGACTGGTCGACCGACCCGGCCACCACCATGCCGCCGAGCTGCGTTGGCAGCTGCGCGCAGACGCTGCTGGCGAACCCGAACGCAGTGGCACCGAACGCGATCAGCGCGCACTACTTCGAACAGGAGCGCAAGCGCGACACCCTGTCCGTGGCGCTGCAGTTCAAGCCCACCGACAAGCTGGACATCGAGTTCAACGCGCTCAATGTGAAGGCCAAGTACGACAACATGACCCACTCCATGTTTGCCTTCAACGGCAATCCATGGAACTCGCTGGCCAGCATGACCGACGTCACCGTCGATGGCGGCGTGATGACCAAGGCATCGTTCCGCAACGCACTGACCGTGTATGACCTGCTCAACCGCCAGGCCACGGTAGATACCGATTCCTACGACCTGAAGATGACCTGGAAGGACGAGCGCTGGTTCGCCTCGGCCCACGCCGGCACCTCCAAGGCCAGCGGCGGCACCGGCAAGCAGGTATTCGGCGAGTTCCTCAACAAGGCCGACTACAGCTACGACCTGACCGGCAAGACCCCGAGCCTGAACTTCCACGGCTACCAGACCGATCCGATCACCGACGTCGCCAACCACATGAAGCCGGGCCATGCTGGCAGCCCGTTCACCGATCCGTCCGCTTATCGCTTCGACGGCGGCGGCCCGGCCGGCGGCTGGCACACCAATCCGCCCAATGCCACCAACTGGGGCGCGGGCTGGGGCGGCAACATCGTCACCAAGCCGACCCAGGACAAGGAAAAGTACGTCCAGGCCGACTTCGGCATCACCCTGGATTCGCCGATCTACCAGCTGCGTTTTGGCGTGAAGCGTCGCGAGCATGAAACCTCGCAGTCGATGGCCGGTGTGTCGCTGGCTTCGATCAAGGGCTATGGCGACCTGACCGCTGATCAGTTCAGCCCGAAGCAAGTGCCGGACAGCTACCTCAGCGGCTTCGGCAACGTTGGCGACCTGAGCAACCGCTTCATGATCGACGGCTGGGCCCTGGCCGACTACATCAACAGCGGCAAGTGGCTGGCACCGTGGCAGACCATGCCGACGCCCAGCACCTTCAGCGATCCGTCCTATGCTGCCAACACCTGGACGGTGAAGGAAAACATCAACGCCGCCTACGTCCAGGCTGATTTCAGCTATGACCGCCTGCGCGGCAACTTCGGTGTGCGCCTGGTGCAGACCGAGTCGGAAAGCACCGGCTATGCCTGCTCCTCGGTCAAGAGCCCGTGCCCGGCTGACGGCTACGTGCTCAACACCATCAAGAAGAAGTACAACAACGTCCTGCCCAACATCAACGTTGCCTACGACCTCAACGACAGCGTGGTGCTGCGCGGCTCGGCAGCGAAGGTGATCTCGCGCCCGAACTACGGCGACATGTCCAGCTACCTGTGGATCGGCGACCAGACCCTGACCGGCGGCGGCGGCAATCCGAACCTGGACCCGTACGAATCCACCAACCTGGACTTCTCGGCTGAGTGGTACTTCGCCGAGAACGCCATCCTGGCCGGTACCGCTTTCTACAAGAAGGTCGACAACTACGTACTGGTCACCACCCAGAAGGAAACCCATTACAACCAGTCGCAGCAGGCCGACACGGTGTACGACATCTCGCGTCCGAACAACGCCGGTGGCGCGAAGATCCAGGGCTTCTCGGCTGCGTTCCAGACCAGCCTGGACAACGGCCTGGGCCTGCTTGCCAACTACACCTACGCAGATGCCAAGGCTGACGCCGGCAACCGCCTGCCGTTCAACTCCAAGAACCAGGTCAACTTCAGCCCGTTCTACGAGAGCGAGCGCTGGAGCGCACGTGTCACCTACTCGTGGCGTTCGAAGTACTACACGCAGGCTGATCGCGGCAACTTCCTGGTCACCGATGACTACGACTCGCTGGATGCCAACATCAACCTCAAGCTGACCGACAACCTGACCCTGGGCCTGGACGGCATGAACCTGCTCGACAGCGAGTACCGCTCCTACGCGGAAGTCCCGGGCGTGGCCAACACCGAGAAGGTCATCCGTGGCCTGTATCGCACCGGCCGTCGCTACATGGCCACGCTGCGCTTTGCCTTCTAAGGCGTAGCCAAACGTTTTAATTGTTCTGCGGTCTTTTTCTCCAGCGGGCTTGGGTATTCCAGGCCCGCTTTTTTTTGCCCGCCATGGCCAGCGCACAGGCACTGCAGGAGCAACGCCGATCAGCGCACACGCGCAGCGCTGCAATCAACTGGTGGGCAACGGGAGCGACACAGAAAAAGCACTGCAACACGCACCGACAGCGGCGAAGCGGAATGTGGATTACCAATGAATTGAAGATAAACATAATTTTCAAAACAACCTGAAACAAACACCAACAAGTTTCAACCGGAATGAATGGATATTCTTTTTCATGCGATTTATCCTTTAAAAACAGCGCAAATACCTTGAAACAAAGATTTCAAAGCGGCCGTTTTTCGTGAAAATTATTTTTGCAAATTAAAAACAAATACACGCACACTCCACCCCGAGCTGAACGACGGTAGTCACCCGCCCCAACCACCCATCGAGGCATGACGTGGACAAGCAAGGCCGGCAGTACATCCGATCCACTCCCCATCGCGCCCATTGCGGAGCGCAATGGGCCCTTGCTGCACCCGGCCCGTTCTGACCTGACACCGCGTTCGACGCGGCCGGCCGGTACGGCGCCCGCGATGTTTCTCCGCACACCCGAAGGGATGCGGGAATCACTGGACGGCATCACTGCCGGCCATCCATCAGCAAAGGGAGAGAGACCTTTGAAACACCGCAAGTCACCGTTAACCGCCGCCATCGTCAGCTGTCTGGCGATCAGCTTTGCGGCCAGCGCGCAGCAAGCGCAACCGGATGCAACCGAACTGGATCGCGTCGTCGTCACCGGCATCCGCGCCAGCCTGCAGCAGTCACTTGAGTCCAAGCGCAATGCGGACAGCATCGTCGACGTGATCACCGCCGAGGATGTAGGCAAGTTCCCGGCCACCAATGTCGCCGAGGCGATGACCATCATCCCCGGCGTCACCATCGACCGTGCCTACGGCCAGGGCGAGCGCGTCAGCATCCTCGGCGTCGACCCGGCCTTGAACCGCACCCTGCTCAACGGCCAGTCCATCGCCTCCGGCGACTGGAACATGTCCGACTTCCCGACCCGCACCTTCAACTACTCGCTGCTGGCACCGGAACTGGTCGGCAAGGTGGAAGTGTTCAAGTCGCCGGAAGCGCGCATGGACGAAGGCTCCATCGGCGGCACCGTGAATGTCTCCACCCGCAAGCCCTTGGACATGCCCGAGCGGATCAGCATCACCGGCCGGGTGAGCTATTCGCGCAATGACCGCGTCGAAAAGACCGATCCCAGCGCTTCGGCCGCATTTGGCTGGAAGAACGTGGATGACACCTTCGGCTTCATCCTGTCGGCCCAATCCAGCAACGAAAGCATCCGCCGCGATGGCATCGAATCCTTCGGCACCGTGCTGGCCAAGCACTACCGTGACGGCCTGGATGGCGCGGCCGGGTCCATCGCCACAGGCAACTGCGTCAATGCCTGCGCCGATGCAATCCGCAACAATCCCAATGCCGTCGGCCCAAGCTCAGTCAGCGCGCATTTCTTCGAACAGGAGCGCAAGCGCAATACCTATTCCGCTTCGCTGCAGTTCAAGCCGGTTGAGAAATTGAATGTCGAACTCAACGCGATCAAGATCGATGCCAACTTCGACCACATGGCCCAGGCCATGTTTGCGTGGCAGGGCAACACCTACGGCAGCCTTGGCTCGCTGACCGACATCACCATCGAAGACGGGTTGATCACCGCGGCCAAGCACAAGGGCGCACGCATGGTCTTCGACATGCAGAACCGCCGCGCCAAGATCGAGTCGGAAACCTACGACATCAAGGCGGACTGGAACGACGAGCGTTGGTTTGCCTCCACCCACATCGGCTCCACCAAGGCCGAAGGCGGACCGGAACAGGTGTTCGGCGAGTTCCTGGCAAGCGCAGATTACGACTGGTCGATCCAGAACGGCCCCGGCACCCCGGCAACGTTGAACATCACCGGCCCCAATCCGTTCACCACGCCTGAGCTGTTCCGCATGGATGGCGGTTATGGCAGCACCAACTGCGCCACCACCAACAACTGGTGCTCGGGCTGGGGCGGCAACCTTGTTGAAAAACCCACCCTGGACAAGGAAACCTATGGCCAGGTGGACTTCGGCATCAAGCTGGATTCCCCGGTCTACCTGTTGCGCTTCGGCTACAAGCAGCGCGCCCATGAGACCGGCCAGATCCAACGTGGTGTCACCCTGCCATCGGTACAGGGCTGGGGCGACGCCACGGCCAACATGTTCAATCCGCGCGACCTGCCGGACAACTACCTGAGCGGCTTCAGTGGCTATGGTGACCTCAACAATCGCTTCACCATCGATGGCTGGGCGCTGGCTGACTACATCCGTGGCAACACCTGGCTTGCGCCGTACCAGACGGCGCCGATCCCCACTACCAAGGGCAACTCGGAGTTCATCCGAAATACCTGGACCATCGAGGAAGACATCCAGGCCGCTTACGTGCAGGCCGATTTCAGCTACGAGCGCCTGCGCGGCAACATTGGTCTGCGCTATGTCAGCACCAAGCTGGATTCAAGCGCCTATGCCTGCAACACCGGCTTGAATGGCTGTACCAGCAGCAGCATGACACCCGCACAGGTGGAGGCCTCGTATGACTACGTGACCCGCAGCAGCAAGTACAGCAACGTCCTGCCTAATCTGAACCTGGTCTATGACGTTGCCGAGGATGTGGTGCTGCGTTTCTCTGCCGCCAAGACCATGGCCCGCCCCAACTATGCGGACGTGTCCAGCTACCTGTTCCTGTCCGACCAGTCGCTGACCGGTGGCGGTGGCAACCCCAACCTCAAGCCCTACCGCTCTACTAATCTGGATTTCTCCGGCGAATGGTATTTCGCGCCGGAGGCGATCCTGGCGGCCTCGATCTTCTACCGTGACGTCAGCGACTACGTGCTGCGCATCTCGCAGGAAGAAACCCACTACAACATCAACCAGCTGCGTGATGCAGTGTTCCTGGTGGATCGTCCGCAGAATGCCGGCGATGCCAAGGTCAAGGGTTACTCCCTGGCCTGGCAGCAGAACATCGGTGCAGGTTTCGGCATCATCGCCAACTACACCTATTCGGACGGTGAGGCCAGCAACGGCAAGCCACTGCCTTTCAACTCGAAGAATCAATACAACCTGAGCCCGTTCTTCGAGAACGACAAATGGAATGCACGCATCACCTACAACTGGCGCGACAAGTATTTCACCCGTGTCAGCGGCGGACGCGATGTGTGGACGATGGAATACCGCTCGCTGGATGCATCGGTGGCTTACAAGGTCACCGACAACCTCAGCATCGGGCTTGAAGGCATGAACCTGCTGGACGAGGAATATCACAGCTACTACGGCACCGAGAAGCTGCTCAACGGCGCCTACAAGAGTGGCCGTCGTTACATGGCTTCACTGCGTTTCGCCTTTTAATTCGTAGTGCAACATCACCTGGCGGGAGCCGAACGTGCTCCCGCCAGGTTCCTGCCACCCAACCAGCACGCATCGGGCATCACCGCATGGAACAGCCGAAAGCCAATCTCCTTCACCGCCACCTTCCGCTCCTGGCGGTACTGGCCTGCCTGCTGTTGCTGCCGGCCCGCGCTGCACGCGCCGACGACGACCTCTCCGGCTACTGGCTCGGTGAGATCGGCAGCCCGCGCGAGAAGGTCAGCATTGGCCTGAACCTGCAGGCCGACGCCAACGGCCGCTACGACATGCGACTCGATCTCCCCATCGCCCACCTGCGCTCGCTGCCCCTGCACGGCAAGGCCGATCTGGACGACAGCAACACCCTGGTCCATCGCGCCCTGCACATGGCGCTGCGGATGCAGGAAAAGGAATTGACCGGCACCTTGTTGGGCAGCGGCGAACGCCTGCGCCTGCGACGCGGCGAACCCGCCTCGCTGCCGACTGAAAACGCAGCCATCACATCACCCCAGGCCTTGTCCGGCCCGCGCTGGAAGGCACATCTTGGTGGCCAGATTTTTGCCTCGCCGGTGATCGCCGACGGCGTTGCCTATATCGGCACCACTGCAGGCACGCTGTTTGCCGTCGACCTTGCCGATGGCAGCCTGCGCTGGGGCAGCGCATTGGGTTACCCGATCTACGCCACCGCACTGGTCACCGACGATGCCGTGTTCGTCAACAGCGATGGTGGCTACCTGCATAGGCTTGAGCGCAAGACCGGCCGCGAGCAATGGCGCTCATCGATCCAGGACGCGCGTAGCAGCCGCGAGCCTCCGCAACCGCAATCGGCGGCCTGGGAATGGCAAGGCCCACGCCCATTGCTCGGCAACGGCCATATCTATGTCGGCGGCAGCGACGGCAGCGTGCAAGCGCTGGACATGCGCACCGGCGCCAGCCGTTGGAAACGGCAGCTTGCTGGTCGCATCCAGCACGGCCTGGCCAGCGACGGCAATCAGTTGTTCGCAGTCACCGAAGCAGGCGTGGTGCAGGCACTCAATGCGCGCACTGGCACTCCACTATGGCAGTACCGTCTTGCCTCGCGCCCGGGCGCAGCGCCGGTGGTGCATCGCGGCCGCGTGTTCTGCAATGACCGCAGCGGCGTGCTGCACGCGATCGATGCAGGCACCGGCAACGCGCTGTGGATGACACAGTTCTGGACGTCATGGATCGAATCGGAACCTTCGTTTGATGGCAACACGCTCTACATCGGCTCATCCGACCTGCGCAAGGTAAGCGCCATCGACATCGTCAGCGGCCGCGTGCTGTGGCGCACCGATGTCGGCGGCTGGAGCTGGGGCACGCCGCTGGCGCTGGGCGACCAGCTGGTGGTCGGCATGGCAGCAGGCCACCCCTATTTTCTGGATCACGGCGCAGGCATAGGTGTACTTGATCGCCGCGATGGACGCCTGCTCGCTACCCATGCGCTGGCAGCGGGGCGTGGCTTCCAGTGGGGCATCGCCGGCACACTTGCCCATCATGGCAACGTGCTTGTTGCAGCCGATATCGAAGGCGTGCTTATGGGCTTTGCACTTGATGCGATTATCCAATCCAGCCCCAGCACCAGCGCCAGCGCCAACGCGCAGGCCAATGCCCCGCGCCCCACCCTGATTTCTCTCCCCCCACGGATTGCAGCAACCGTTACATCAACCGCAAACGCAACAGCGGCTGGTCGTATGCCAGCCTTCAACAACAAGGATCCACGATGACCCGACACCGACTCACCACCCACGCACTGCATGCTGCGCTGTCGCTTGCACTTGCCTCTGCCAGCGGCCATGCATTGGCCGCTTCCACTGTCGCGCCCGCACAGCAGCTGCCGGTGGAAGTAACCGGTGCCAGCATCATTCCGCGACCGGTATCGGTGCAGCCTGGCAATGGCCGCTTCGTGGTGGACGCCTCCACCCGCGTGCTCGCCGCTGAAGGCGCTGGCGACGTCGCCGCCCATTTCACCCAGCTGCTGGCACGCACCACGCCGCTGCATCTGCAGGCAACGAGCAGCGGCAATGCCAAGGGTGCAATCCAGTTCCGGCTCGCCAAGCCCAACGCCGACGCATCGGCGGAAGGCTATTCGCTGCGCATCAATGACGATGGCGTCCTGGTGGAAGCCGGTGACGCGCGTGGCCTGTTCTACGGCGCGATGTCGTTGTGGCAGCTGCTTGCCGGCGCCCCCGCGAACAGCATCACCCTGCCGGCCATGCAGGTCGAGGATGCACCGCGCTTCAACTGGCGCGGTTTCATGCTCGACTCGGCACGTCATTTCCAGAGCATCGAGGACATCAAGTTGATCCTCGATGCGATGGCCACGCACAAGCTCAATACCTTCCACTGGCATCTCACCGATGACCAGGGCTGGCGCATGGAGATCAAGCGCTACCCGAAGCTGACCGAAGTTGGCAGCTGCCGTTCTGCCGCTGGCGAAGCCGGCGTCGGTGCTGACGGCAAGCCGCATCTGTATTGCGGTTACTACACGCAAGAGCAGATCCGCGATGTGGTGGCCTATGCCGCTGCGCGCCACATCACCGTGGTCCCCGAGATCGACGTGCCCGGCCATGCGCAGGCCGCAGTTGCCGCCTATCCGGAACACGGCGTGGTCGATGGTCCGACCCTGCCATCGGCCAACTGGGGCGTGAACCCCTACCTGTTCAATCCGCGCGAGGAAACCCTGCAGTTCCTGGAAAACATCCTGGCCGAAGTGCTGGAGATGTTCCCCGGCCAGTACATCCACATCGGCGGCGATGAAGCGGTGAAGTACCAGTGGCAGGATTCGCCGCAGGTGCAGGCCTATATCCGTGAGCTGGGCTTGAAGGACGAGGAAGCATTGCAGTCGCATATGCTCAAGCGCCTTGAAAAGTACCTGGAAGACCACGACCGCAAGCTGATCGGCTGGGACGAGATCATCGAAGGTGGTTTGCCGCCGCAGGCCACGGTGATGTCCTGGCGTGGCATCGAAGGCGGCATTGAAGCCGCAACCCACGGCCACGATGTGGTGATGACTCCGGGCAATACCCTGTACCTGGATTTCCTGCAGACCAATCTGCCGGAAGAACCGACAGGCCGCCCCAAGTTCACCTCGATGCAGCGCGTCTACGCATTCGACCCGGTGCCGGCCGAGCTGACCCCGGCGCAGCGCAAGCACGTGATCGGCGTGCAGGCCAATATGTGGACCGAGCACACCCGCAACGGCAAGGACCTCAAGCACAACGTGTTTCCGCGCCTGGCAGCACTGTCCGAAATCGCCTGGACGCCGCTGCAGAACAAGAGCTACGACGATTTCCTCGCGCGTCTGCCGGCACAGCTGCAGCGCTACAAGGCGCTGGGTATTGGCTATGGACAAACCGCGTTGTCGGTGGCGATGAAGCGCCAGGACGATCGTGCAGCCGAGAAGGTCACGGTGGAGCTGTCCAACCCGCTCAGCTACCGCGACATCCGCTACACCACCGATGGCAGCACACCGACCGCGCAGTCACCGGCCTATCCCGGCTTGCTGACCTTGCCGGTACCCACCGTGTTGACCGCGCTGACGTTCTTCAACGGCAAGCCGGTGGCGGACAAGCCCAGCCAGTGGAATTTCGATGCGCAATCGCTGCTGACCCGCAACGACAAGACCCTGGCGCAGTGCCCGCAGGGTGGCCGCCTGCTGCTGCGGCTGGTCGACGACAACCCGCTGCACGGTGAGCGCGACAACTTCGACGTCAGCATCTTCAACCCCTGCTGGTTGTGGGAAGACGCGCAGCTGCAGGACATCGCCTCCATCCAGGTCCGCGCAGGCCGCATCCCCTACAACTTCGGCCTGCTGCGCCCGGAGGAAGCCAAGCGTGGTTTCCGCAAGCCGGTGAGCCAGTACGGGGAGTTTGAAGTGCGGGCGGGTTGCGAAGGCCGCGTGCTGGCCACCGTGCCGCTGCCGCAGCAACCGGGCAAGGACGGTTTCATTGAACTGGAAGCACCGCTGCGCGTGGGTGCCGAGCAGATCACCGATCTGTGCATGACCTTCAGCGGCGATACCCGTCCGCAGATGTGGGTGCTGGACCAGGTGCGTCTGCAGCCGAAGAAGTAAGGCTTGGGGAAAACCCCCGGGAAGGCGCGGTGCGGTACGTGAGTCCTCTCCACCCACGTCCCGCACCGCGCCAACTTTGCAAAACCACCGGCGCCATAACGGCGCCTGTGATGACCCCAACGTAGCAGCCAATGCGCCGCCAGCGTAAGTGCCATTGCATCGGAAATGGCTGATTTTTCTAAGGAATTAAGTTGCAGGCGCAACCAGAAGCAGTGTGGCACAGCGCCGGCCCGGCGCTATCGGCTCACCGTCGTTGCAGCCTGAGCAGTACATCCCGCAGCGGCGTCAGCGCAGTCAGCATACCGATCAGCACGCCACTGGCATTGGCCAAGGCATCCACCGGGTCGGCCATGCGCGTGGCGGTCAGCGCACCCTGCGCCCACTCGATGCCCACGCCCATCACTATCAACCCCACCGCCACCCGGCACAGCGCGCGGCGCCCGCCGAACAGCTGCACCGCACTGGCAGACAGGATGAAGTACGCCAGCAGGTGCTCCAGCTTGTCGCTGTTCTGTGGCAGGTCCAACGGCGGTGGTGGGATCAGGCAGACCACGATCACCGCCAGCACCGCCGCACACCACAAGCCCAGCCAGAAACGCGGATGACGCAGCGGCTTCAGCGCCGTGCTTACAGCCGCCACGTCAGGTCACCGAGCAGGAACGCGGCCGACATGTCGACGTCGCGGCTGAAGCCCATCACCTGGAAGCGCTCGCCCATTTCAGTCGGCAAGGTCAGCCGCTTGAGCTGATCGCGCAGGCGCAGCTGGCCGATTTCATCGGTGCGCTCCTCGGCCTGCAGCAACAGATCGGTGATGCCGTTGCCGAGCAGGAAGTTGGCCTGGTTGCTGTAACCGGCCAGCTCGAAGCCTGCGTTGGTGCCGGCTTCGGCCAGCGCAGTGAAATCCACCGAGGCAGTGATGTCCTGCAGGCCCGGCCACAGGTACACATCGTTGTGCACACGATGCCGATAGAACGCGCGCATCGTGCCGTCAGTGCGGTCGTGCTGGTAGAACTCGCTGCGCGAGTAACCGTAGTCGACGAACAACATCGCCCCGCGCTGCATGCCACCGGCCACCGCCTGGATCCAGTACGGCAGCTGCGGTAGCAGTTCGGAGCGATAGCCGTGCGCGAACGGACGCTCCAGATAACGCTCCACGTGCCGCACCGCGCCCAGCAACAACGGGTCGGCTGGCTGCGCGCCACGCACGAAGCGGCCTTCGCCATCGAGCTCCACGGTTTCTTCGTAGATCTCACCTTCGTCGGCAAGGAAACGCGGTGTCGGCAACGCATCGATCACCTCGTTGGCGAACAGCACGCCATCCCAGTCGTCATCGAACGGCCGGTCCAGCCACTCCACCAGCGCGAACACCGGCGGAATCAGCGCGCGCTCCAGGCGCTCGCGCTGGCGCTCACGCAGATCGGCACTGGGCTCGAGGATGGCGTAACGCTCAGGCAAGGCATCCAGTTCCAGCAGGCGCTTGAGCATGATCTCCGCAAACGCGCCGCTGCCACCGCCCAGCTCCAGCATGCGTGCCTGCGGGCCGAGCTGTTTCAGCACCGGCGCCACCGCATTGGCGGTGGTGGCGGCAAACAGCGCGCCGATTTCCGGCGAGGTGACGAAGTCGCCGGCAGCGCCAAACTTGCTGGCGCCGGCACTGTAATAACCCCAGCCCGGCGCATACAGCGCCAGCTCCATGAAGCGCGAGAAAGGCACCGCACCGCCTTGGGCAAGGATATCCGCACGCAGGTGCGCGGCCAGCTGGTCGCTATGGGCGAGCGCGTCTGAATCGGGAGTTGGCAGGTCGGAATGCATGATGCGGTGGTTTGCGAGGACAATGCACAGGATAGCTGAGTAAGGAAATCCCAGATGACAGAATCCCAACGGGTGGCCCTGGTCACCGGCAGCGCGCGCCGGATCGGCGCCGGCATTGCCCGTCACCTGCACGCCCATGGCTACCGCATCGCCCTGCACGCCCACCAATCCAGCGAGGAGCTGCAGTCACTGGCCTTCGATCTGGAGAGCGAGCGCCCGGGCAGCGTATTGGCGCTGGAGGCGGATCTACGCGACGTGGACGCTTTACCGGACCTGGTGGAGCAGGCGGTCAGCCAGTTCGGCCGGCTGGATGCGCTGGTCAACAACGCCTCCAACTTCTTCCCTACCCCGTTCGGGCAGGTACAGCCGACGCAATGGGATGAGCTGTTCGCGGTGAATGCGCGGGCGCCGTTTTTTCTGGCGCAGGCCGCCGCACCGCACCTGATCAAGCAGCGTGGCGCCATCGTCAACCTGACCGACCTGCACGCCACCCAGCCGCTGCGCGAGCACCCGGCGTACAGCTCGGCCAAGGCCGCACTGGAGATGGTGACCCGCTCGCTGGCACTGGAAATGGCCCCGCACGTGCGGGTGAACGCCATCGCACCGGGCGCCATCCTGTGGCCGGAACAGGGCAAGAGCGAAGCGGCCAAGCAGAAGCTGATGGAGCGCACGCCGCTGGACCGTCTCGGTACTCCGCACGAGATCGCCTCGGCGGTGCGCTGGCTGCTGGACGATGCCGGTTACATCACCGGCCAGACCCTGCGCCTGGACGGCGGCCGCCTGCTGACGTAGTGCCGAGCCATGCTCGGCAACGCTCTCCTGTAGTGCCGAGCCATGCTCGGCAGGGGCTTAACCAGCGAACAGCTGCCCTCACCCCAACCCCTCTCCCGCAAGCGGGAGAGGGGCTAAAGCGTGTAGTGCCGAGCCATGCTCGGCAGGGGGCTTAACCAGCGAACAGCTGCCCTCACCCCAACCCCTCTCCCGCAAGCGGGAGAGGGGCTAAAAGCCTGTAGTGCCGAGCCATGCTCGGCAGAGGCTTTGCG
>NZ_JBDJMY010000070.1:0-15131 GCF_039674165.1 Stenotrophomonas terrae | reverse complement strand
TCCTTCTCCCTTCGGGAGAAGGTGCCCGAAGGGCGGATGAGGGTTGGTGCGGAGCACCTGCGTAGATGATTGCGGAGGTCTTCGCCCCCTACCCTCTCCCCAACCCCTCTCCCGCAGGGAGAGGGGCTTCAGGCTTCGGCCTTATCGCCCTGCGCCGAACTGGTACGTCACGCCCAGCATCGGGCCGGACAGGGATACGTCCAGGCGCTTGCCGTTGTCGCGGTAATCCAGGCTCTGGTGGCGGTAGCCCATCGAGACGAACAGCTGGTCGGTGGCCTGGTAGTTGGCCAACGCCAACAGCTGCCAGGTGGAATCCGAGCCCACACCAAAGCCACCTACGTCTACGTAGGCAATGCTGCTCCAGCGCGGCGTCAGCGCCTGCCGCCAGCGCACGCCGGCAATCGGGTCGACGAACGAGGAATCCGAACGCGCCGATACCAGCCCCGGTACGTTCACCGCGGCGCTGATGTCCCAATAGCGGATACCGGCCAACAGATCTATGCCGGTGCGCTCGGTGGCCATCCACGCGTAACCCGCCGTTGCGGTCACCGAGGTCTGGCGCACTTTCACCTTCGCTGCCAGGCCCATCGGCAGCGGTGTCGAATCCGACGTCGATGCATGGGTGAAATCGGCCTGCAGTACGAAGTCGCCACGGCGCGCGGTGCCGGTGATGAAGGCGGCCGCGTCCAAGCTGTCCATCAACTCGGAAAAGGATTTATCCACATCAGCCATCGGTGCAGCACGGAACGGCCTTACCTGGCCTTCCATGCCGCTCATCCACACGTAGGGCGTGGCCTGGAAACGCCAGCTGTCGTCATTGCTGTTGCCCTGCGCATGCGCAAGCGGAACGCCGCCCATCGCAAGCAACAGCAGCGGCAAGCACGCCCGCTTGAGGTTGAATCGGGTTTTCATTGAAGCTCCGGATGTCGCGTGCCCGGCTTGCCCGGGCACACAGGGTGCGCGTTACACGCCGAGGAAACGGAACGGTTTGGCGTCCTTGAACTGGGCGTTGGCTTCACCGGAGTAAATGGTGCGCTGCTGTGGACCAAGATCCAGCCGCTTCACCTTGCCGCCGTTCTCGCTGAAGTCGATCTTTTTCAGGTCCACCCAGAACACATTGGTGGCCAGCGCCGACTCGAAGTAGTAACGCATGCGCGACTGGTCGGACACTGTGCGCCAGCGGGTGGACGAGATGTTGGGTTGGTCCGGGGTGGTGATGCCATACGGCACCGACACGTTGCGGATAACGCCGAACACGCTGGCCGTGGACTCCACCGGGTCGGCCGATTTTGGGATCGCGTCGATGTAGAACGCAGCACGTGCGAAACGATCCGCCGCGCGGTTGGTGCCCGGCAGCATCACCGTGCCACCGATCTCGCGCCAATAGCTCTCCAGCGCCAGCTGCTGCTCAAAGATCGGCGAGTTGGTCATCACCTTGTACTCGCGGCTGTGGTGAATGACCTGCTTGCCCTTGATGTATTCGATGATGGCGCTGTCGCCACTGGCATCGGACAGCGACAGATGCAGCGTGGCCAGGCGCTGCTCGCCGGGCGCTGCATCGCTGACCAGGGTGAAGGGCTCGGCGCTCAACACCTTTACCGCTTCTTCAACGGTGGCGAAGTTGTCGAGCATGTACTGCGTCCACGCCGAGATGCTCAGGCCGGGCTTGCCGCTGTTGCGCTCGGGGTATTCGGATTCGGCCAGCCATAGCAGGTTGGCGACCAGGCCGGCCTCGTTCATGCCGTCGGTGGTGGCGATGTCATAGGCGCTGGCAATGACGCTGCCGTAGCGCGAGGTCCACTTCAGCGTGTCCGGACCGGTTTCGCCGGTACGCTGCATGCCGCGCGGGAACATCCACAGGTGGGTGCCGGTGTCGATCTTGTAGTCCATCGAGCGGCCGGTGAAGATTTCATTGCCGGCGCCGTGGTAAACAAAGCGGGTGCAGGCGTCGGCTTGCTGCTGCATGCCGGCCATACCGAACAGCACGGTGGCACAGGCGGCAATGATGGATCGCTTGGCTGATTTCATGGAGCGGGCTCCCTTGGCTGGACCAGGTCAGTACTGCAATCGGATTGATCCTAACAGCCATTCATTGACGGGCGGCGACCGGCTTGGCAGTCCTGAAAAACAGCAATCCGGCGACAAGCCACTGCTATGCTCAGCGCATATTCGAACGGAGGAACTGCCCATGCCTCAGATCACACTGCATCACACCGTTGCCGCGCTGCGCCCGTTGCTGGTCGGCGCTTTGTTGACCACTGCCTTGAGCGCTTGCGTGAGCGCGCCGCCGGTTGCCAATACCGATCCCGATTTTGGCCGTTGCAGCGATGCAGGCCTGCAATGGGCGCTAGGCACGGTCAATGACGAACCCACCGTGCGCCGCCTGAAGAAGGAAAGCGGCGCTGGCCTGCTCAACCCCATCGGCCCGAACACGATCGTGTCGCGCGATATCCGCCAGGATCGCCTGCGCGTGTTCGTGGACGCCAACAACGTCATCACCAAGGTGCGTTGCGAGTAACTCCAGCGGGCGCCAACCCGCCCCACAACACGCAGATGCACGAACGGCAGGGTTTCCCCTGCCGTTCGTCGTTTCACACGTTCACGCTAGCCGCGCTTATTTCAGGCCTCGGTTGTGCAGCAGCGGCTCGACGCTCGGGTCCTTGCCTCGGAAATCACGGTAGGCCGTTGCCAGGTCGCGGGTATTGCCGATCGACAGGATCTTGTCGCGGAACACCTGGCCGTTTTCACGGGTAAGGCCGCCGTTCTCCTTGAACCATTCGAACGCGTCGTGGTCGATCATTTCCGCCCAGAAATAGGCGTAATAACCGGCCGAATAACCGCCGCCCCAGATGTGATCGAAGTAGCTGCTGCGGTAACGCGGCGGCACCTGCGCCAGATCCACCTTGTAGCGCTTCAGCGCATCGGCTTCGAACTTGTCCACGTCCTGCAGCGGGGCGTCAGCACCCTGCGTATGCCAGGCCAGGTCCAGCAGCGCCGCCGACAGATACTCGGTGGTCATATAGCCCTGGTTGAAGGTCTTGGCCTTGGCGATCTTGTCCACCAGCTCCTGCGGCATCGCTGCCTTGGTCTGGTAGTGCTTGGCGTAGTTGGCGAATACCTTCGGGTCCGAGGCCCAGTGCTCGTTGAACTGCGACGGGAACTCGACGAAGTCACGCGGCACGCCGGTGCCGGCCACGCTGGGGTACTTGGTGTTGGAGAACATGCCGTGCAGGGCGTGGCCGAACTCGTGGAACATCGTGGTCACGTCGTCCCAGCTCAGCAGCGCGGGCTGGCCGGCGGCAGGCTTGGTGAAGTTGCTGACGTTGTAGACCACCGGCTTGGTGCCGGTCAGGCCGTCCTGTTCGACAAACACGTCCATCCAGGCGCCGCCGGACTTGCTGTCGCGCTTGTAGAAATCGGCGTAGAACAGCGCCAGCGGCTGGCCGTTGGCATCGGTGACTTCAAACACGCGCACGTCCGGGTGATAGACCGGCAGGTCGGTGCGCTCCTTGAAAGTCAGGCCGTAGAGCTGGTTGGCGGCGAAGAAAACGCCGTTCTGCAGCACGTTGTCCAGCTCGAAGTAGGGCTTGATCTGCGACTCGTCCAGGTCGTACTTGGCCTTGCGTACCTGCTCGGCATAGAAATCCCAATCCGACGCGGTGGCCTTGAAGCCGCCCTTCTGCGCGTCAATCACCTTCTGGATTTCAGCCAGCTCACCACGCGCCTTGGCGGTGGCCGCCGGCACGGTATCGGTCAGCAGCTTGAGCGCATGCTCCGGCGTCTGCGCCATCTGGTCGGTCAGGTTGTAGGCGGCGAAGTTGGGGAAGCCGAGCAGCTTGGCCTTGGCCGCGCGCAGCTGGGCCAGACGCTGGATGATCTTGCGGGTGTCGTTGGCATCGCCGTGCTCGGTGCGGGTTTCCGAGGCCTGCAGCACCTTGGCGCGCACGTCGCGGTCCTGCAGCGAGCCGAGCACCGGCTGCTGGGTGGTGTTCTGCAGGCTCAGCACCCACTTGCCATCCAGCTTGCGACCCTTGGCGGCATCTTCAGCGGCGGCGATATCGCCATCGGACAGGCCAGCGAGCTGCGCCTTGTCGTCGATGGTGACCGCACCGGCGGCAGTGGCCGCAACCAGCTTGTTGTGGAAATCGTTGGCGAGGGTGGCTTCCTCGGCGTTGTACTGCTTCAGCGTTTCCTTGTCGGTATCGCTGAGCTGGGCACCGGCCTTGACAAAGCCCTTGTAGGTTTCTTCGACCACGCGCAGCTGCTCGGGGTCCAGACCAGCTTCGGCACGTGCGTCATAGATGCTCTTGATGCGCTCGAACAACTTGGCATCCAAACGGATGGCATCGCTGTGCGCGGCCAGCTTGGGCACCACGTCTTCCTGGATCTTCTGCCGCTCCGGGTTGGTATCGGCCTGCACCACGCTGAAGAACACGCGGCTGACGCGGTCCAGGATGGCGCCGGATTTTTCCATCGGCAGCAAGGTGTTGTCGAAGGTGGCCGGCTGGGTGTTGTCGGTGATCTGCTTGATCTCCGCCAGCTGCTGGCGCATGCCTTCTTCGAAGGCCGGCAGGTAATCGCTGTCCTTGATCTTGTCGAAGGCCGGCGCCTGGAACGGCAGCGAGCTGACAGTCATGAACGGATTGGTGGAGGCATCGGCCGGGTTGGCGGCCGGCGCGGGTGCATTGGCGGTCACGGGGGCAGTGGACTCCTTGCCAGAACAGGCGGCCAGCGCAAGGCTGATGGCGGCGGCCAGAACAACGGTACGCGACATGAAACGGCTCCTTGGGAACGGGCTTCGAACAGCCTTTCACCCTACTCCGATCCAGGCCCGGCGACATGTGCCGATGGTGGCGCCGGCCGGCGCCGGATATGTCGGCTGGGCGCTCAGCTGGAGCTGTGGTTCTTGCCTTGCCATTGCCGGTACCACTGGCGGATGGCGGCCATGTCGGCCACATCATCACCGGTGGTATGGAAGGGTGGGCCAAAGCCAAGCACCCGTTCCGGGTAGTGGAAATAGGCCGGGATGATGGGCACATCGGCCATGCGCGCGATCTTCAGGAAACCGCCCTTCCATTCAGTCACCTGCTTGCGAGTACCTTCCGGCGCCAGCGCATACCAGACCTGCTCGCTGTCGCGGATCATCGCCACCGCCTGGCCCACCGTGCCCTGCGGCGAACTGCGGTCCAGCGGCACCACGCCGAGCCGGCGCAGCAGCACGCTCAGCGGCCACCAGAACAGCTTGTCCTTGCCGAGGATGCGCGCTTCCAAGCCCAGCGCCATCTTCGCCGCCAAGCCCCACAGGCCGTCCCAGTTGGACGAATGCGGCGCGGCAATCACCACCGCCTTGGCCAGGTCCGGGATCGGCCCACGGATATGCCAGCCGCCCAGGCGCAGGACGCTGCGCCCCAACCAACGGCTGAAGGCGGCGTTCTTGCGCTGCGGCATGGCGGCGGGAAGGACCGGAACGGTCGGCGGCGTGTTGCTCAAGCATTACTCCCAATTACGTGTTGAACGGCCGCGCTTGACCTGCGCGCGTTCTTTTTTCTGATCCAGACGGCGCAGCTTGGAGCCGTAGGAAGGCTTGGTCGCGACCCGCGGCTTGGGCACGCTGAGGCTGGCCTGGATGAAGCTGGCCAGCCGCTCACGCGCATCCTGGCGGTTGCGGTCCTGGGTGCGGAAGCGTTGCGCATCGATCACCAGCACGCCTTCGCTGGTTACCCGGCGGTCGCGGCGGGCGAGCAGACGCTCGCGCAGCGGCTCGGGCAGCGACGGCGAGTTGGCGATGTCAAAACGCAGTTCCACCGCGGTGGAGACCTTGTTGACGTTCTGCCCACCGGCGCCGGACGCACGCACGAAGCGTTCGACGATCTCCGTTTCCGGTATCGCCAATCGTTCCGAGATTTCAATCTGCTCCGTAGCCATCGGCGCATTGTACGGGCTGCGGCAGTTTTAGCCCTCTCCTTGGGGCGTAGCGCAGGGAAGGGGCTCAAGCGAAAGCACCCCTCCCCAGCCCTCCCCTTTGCTGCGCAAAAGGGAGGGGGCTCAAGCAGAAACACCCCTCCCCAACCCTCCCCTTTGCTACGCAAAAGGGAGGGGGCAAAGCGGGTGCCGCAGCGGACCCTGCGACTTGCAGCCAATCACCCCCTCCCTTGCGCATGGCGCAGGGGAGGGTTGGGGAGGGGTGCCTTTCGCGGCTCACTTCGAGTGCCTGCGCTGGCTGCAACTGCAGGGTCTTGCGAGCTGGATTCTGCCGAGCGGCTGGAGCTTTAGAAGCACCCCTCCCCAACCCTCCCCTTTGCTACGCAAAAGGGAGGGGGCAAAGCGGGTGCCGCGGCGGACCCTGCGGCTTGCAGCCATTCACCCCCTCCCTTGCGCATGGCGCAGGGGAGGGTTGGGGAGGGGTGCCTTTCGCGTCTCACTTCGAGTGTCTGCGCTGACTGCAACTGCAGGGTCTTGCGGGCTGGGTTCTGCCGAGCGGCTGGAGCTTTAGAAGCACCCCTCCCCAACCCTCCCCTTTGCTACGCAAAAGGGAGGGGGCAAAGCGGGCGCCGCTGCGGACCCTGCGGCTTGCAGCCAATCACCCCCTCCCTTGCGCATAGCGCAGGGGAGGGTTGGGGAGGGGTGCCTTTCGCGGCTCACTTCGAGTGCCTGCGCTGGCTGCAACTGCAGGGTCTTGCGGGCTGGGTTTTGTCGAGCGGCTGGAGCTTTAGAAGCACCCCTCCCCAACCCTCCCCTTTGCTACGCAAAAGGGAGGGGGCTCAAGCAAGAGCACCCCTCTCCAGCCCTCCCCTTTGCTGCGCAAAAGGGAGGGGGCTCAAGCAGAAGCACCCCTCCCCAGCCCTCCCCTTTGCTGCGCAAAAGGGAGGGGGCTTGATTCACTCCCAGTAGCGCCCTGCCCAACGCCGGTAGGCGCGGTAGTGGTGGATCGCAAAGCCATCAAACGAGGGCTCGTTGCGCAGTGCGCGTTCCACCTTGCGTACTTCCTGCTCGAACACCTTCGGCCCTTCCTCATCGAAGGTGACCTTGTTGATGTCATTGGACGAAACTTCCAGGCCGATCACCACCTTCTTGCCAACTTCATTGGCGTAGGCGATCTCACTGGCAGCGTGCGAGAGGATGCTGTCGCGGCCCTCGGCCTTGTCGCGGTAATCCATCAACGCCACGTAATCGTAGATGTTGATGGTGTGCTCGCTGACCGGCCGGTTGCGGCCGTTCCATTCCACTTCGATGCCGTCCAGCCAGAATGGAATTGCCGGGCCCACCGTCAAGGTGGCACCACTTTCCTGCTTGATGCGCATCACCGCCGCGCTCATGTCCAGGAAGCCGATCAGCAGGTCTTCGCGGGTATCGTCTTCCCATTGGTCGAGAATATGCGGCTCGATGTCCAGGTTGGCGCCATCAAAGCGCGCCACTGCCGGCACCGATGCGTTGTACTCCACCACCCGCCGGAACATCGCTTCGGCCTCCTTGCGGTATTCCGGCAGCACGTAGTTCTGCGTGCTCAGGTACCAGGAGCCCAGCAGCGCGTACACCTTCATCCCCTTGCCATGCAGGCGCTCGATGAAGGCGCGGTACAACTGCGGCTGCTCGACGATGAGGTTGCGCTCCTTGTACGCGTCGGCGTACAGGTAGACGGTGTCGATGCGCTGCGACTTCAGGTACGTTACCGCCTCGTCGGCAACCGCCGGGTCTTCGATCATCGCGTAGGACTCGGCTTCCCAGGTCCAGATAGCGCGACTGGCAGCGGCTGCATGCGCCACCGGCAACAGGCACAACGCCGCCAACAGGCCAAGATGGAAACCTCGGGTCATGGCGAACTCTCCACGGTAGCGGCGGCATCTACCTGCAGATGGTAGCGGCCCTGGCCGATGGCCTTGCCCGTGTCCGGATCGGAGGGGAACACCGATACATAGCAGTGACCGCCGCAATCCTGCGGCAGGCGCAGCTTCAGCTGTACCTGCTGGCTGCCACCGGGCGGCAGCTGCATTGCCTGCCCATAGACTTCCTGCAGCTCGCGGCCGTCCTCGCTGGACATCACCGCCAGCGGCACGAACATCCGGCTGGGCTTGGGATCACCGCTGCTGAAAACCGCCGTCAGTTGCACACCATCGGCAACAGCGGCCAGCTCGGCCGACGTCAGCGACAAGCCGTGCGCGACCGGCGCGGTGGTCGCTGCCGCCGCTGCGGCCGGTGCGCTATAGGCCACCAGTTTCGGGGTCAGCCCTTCCGGCGTCAGTGCATTCTTCTTCATGAAGATCGCATTGGCCTGGGTATAGCGCTGCAGGCGCTGCATCGCCCAGGCACGCACGCTGGCGTCGTCGGTTTCGGCCAGGTGCATGCCGTCCTGCAACTCGTACAACTTGCCGTCATGCAGCCACCAGCGTTCGGCCAGGTATTCCGGCGCACTGGTCTTGGTCTGCTTCAGCGGCAGCTGATGGGTGTTGCGGAAGGTTTCGGCCATATCCAGGCCGGTGCCCAGCCACGCCGTCTGCGCAGGACGCTTGAGGCCGTAGGTGTTGGACAGCAGCGCCATCAGCGACGGCGTCACGTCCAACTGCGAGGACACCGCGCGGATGCGCTTGGGCCGCTTGAGCAGCGGCGAGAACACGATAAGCGGCACGTGATAGCGGTCCACATGCTCGCCCATCGGGATCTCCGGCAGGCGGTGGTCGCCGGTCACCACGAAAATGGTATTGGCATACCAGGGCGTCTTTTCCACCGAGGTGAAATAGCGGCGCAGCTGCTCATCGGTGTACATGATGGTGCTGTAGATGTCGGTGCTGGCGCGGTAGCCGGCGCGCTGCGCTTCGGGCACCTGCAGTTGCTGCAGGCGCTGTTCGAACTGCTTGCGATAAACATCCTGGTCGGGGAACTCGTAGCTGGTATGCATCGAGATGGTCTGCATCGCCATCAGGAACGGCGACTGCAGCGTGTTGTTGTCGGCCAGCACGCGCGAGACCAGTTCCTTGTCCGGGTAGCCCCAGGCGCTGAACGGATTGCGCTGGTATCCCTCGCCGAAGTTGTTCATGTCCACCAGCGTCTGCACCTGCTGGCCCTGCATGTAGCCACGCTCGTCATCGAAGTTGGTATCGGTGCCGTTGTAGAAGGCGGTGTTGTAGCCCTGCTGGCGCAGCACGCTGAACAAACCCGGATGCGGCGGCATGCGCTCGCCCAGCGCGGTGAAGCCCTCCTCGGCAAACGGCGCCGAGCCGATCAGGGTCGGCAGTACGCCAAAGGTGCGGCCCTGGTTGGCCAGGAAGTTGTCGAAATACAGGCTGCGCGTGGCCAGCTCATCAAGGAACGGAGTGAAGCTGCCCAGCGGCGCCTGCGGGCCGGAGAACGAGCGGCCCAAGCCTTCCACCACGATCAGCACCACGTTCGGCGGGCGGCCATCGCTGGTGGGCGAGAAGTACGCGCCCAAGGTATCGGGCGTCTGTTCCTGCCGCAGGAACGGGAAATCCGGATCCAGCGCGGGCTCATTGCTGGCCATCGCGCTGGGCGCAGCCGCCACATCGGCCTCGCCCTTGAACCAACGCCACACATCACCACTGAACCAGGCCAGCTTGTTGCAGGCCAGGTCACGCGAGGCGATATCCTTCAAGGCCACCGCACCGGTGGGCAGCGGCAGGATCCAGGCGATGCCAGCGGCGACCAGCAATACCGTGCTCCATACCGGCGAACCTTTCAGCTCGCGCCGCGCCACCCATAGCAGGCCCAACCACAGCACCAGCAATGGCAGGGCCATCGCCAGCACGCCGCGCAGGCCCAGCGGTGCGCCATCGGCCAGGGTGGTGCGGATTTCAGCCACGCTGTAACCAAACAGGTCCGCGCCCAGTGGCACATGCGCTACCTGGAAATACTGGTCCAGCATCACCTGCACGATCAGGAATACCGACCACAGCACGCCCACCGTGATCACGCGCGGCAACGTCCGCTTGATCATCAGCAGGGGCACGCTCAACAGCATCAGCAGCGGCACCGCACGCAGCAGCATCAACACCGCCTGCGCGCCGGCGATGCCAGCAATCGCCCCGCCCTGCAATCCACCGCCGGCAGCGGCAACACCGTTGCTCACCGCCATCGCCACCAGCACCAGCTGCGCCAGCAGCAACACCGGGAATACCGAAGAAAAACGCGCCCAGGCGCCGCCGTCATGCGTGGATGTCATCGTCAACTGCTCCGTTACCAACGCGTATAGATAGAGCCAGACAGGCGCTGCTCGTCAAAACCGCCATCGTCGTCGGCATAGCCGGCACCGAGCTTGAAGCCCCAGTTCGGCGTGACCTGATGCCGCCATGCCACACCGATGGCCGCGTTGCTGTCACGCACGACGCTGCCGAACCGGTCCAGGTCGGTGCTGCGGCCGCTGCTGACGCTGACTTCCAGATAGTCGTCGGCATCGCCCTTGTAGTAATTGCGCAGCAGCACACGGTGGCTCCAGCTGCCCGAGCCAACCCCGGGCACATGCTGCAGCTTGTAGCGGCCATACCAGTTGCCGACATAGCGGCCGACGCCGACGCCGTAGAACTCGGTGTCATCGGAGAAGCGCAGATGATCGACGCTGGCCGACAGTTCCCAGCCATTGCCCACGCCCTGGAACACTTCCACCCGCCAGGTCTGCCGCGGCAGCACGCCACTGGACGGGCCACGCTGGTAACGCAGGTTTGCGTAGGCCCGCGACCACAACGGTACATAGCCATCCAGCGCCCAGGCGGTATCGGCAGTATCGAAGTGATCGGCGCGCAGCAGTTCCAGGCCCAACGAGCCACGCGGGAGATAGCGGCGCAAGGTCAGGTCGTTGTCGTTCCAGCTCTGCCGGTCACCGCTGAAGCGGGTGTGATCCCAACCCACGCTTGCGCCCCAACGGTAACCATCAGCGGCCACTGCATCGGGGTTGGCCATGCGCGGCAGCAGGCTGAGCCGCAGCTCGGCGATCTCTTTTGGATCAGCACCAAGCGTTTGCGCCGTATCAAAGTCGGCACGCGCGGCGGCGAGCTGGCCAAGCGCACGCAGCTCCCGGCCGCGTGCGATGCGCGCCGCCGGATCCTGCGGCGCCAGTTCCACCCAGCGCGAATAGGCATCGGCGGCCTGCTGCGGACGGTCGCTCCAGCGGTACATGTCGCCCAGCGCCGACCACGCATCGGCGTAGGTCGGGCTGTTCTTCGTCACCTGTTGCAGGTCGGCCTCGGCAGCGGCGTATTGGCCGTCCCAGGCATAGGTGCGGCCGCGTGCCAGCAGTACGTCGCCGTTGTCCGGATGCTCGGCCAGCAGCGCGGTATAGCGTGCGATGGTGGCCGCACGGTTGTTTGCATCGGATTGCTCGCGGATCTGCGTCAGCTGCACGGTCAAGGCATCGGGTGCCTCCTGTGCGATCGCCAGCAAGGGCGTGGCCGCCAGCGCCAACATGAGGCAACGCGGGAGCACATGACGGGAAGCGCGGGAGAGGCGGTGCTGGGTCATGGAACAGTTCCTGGAAATCATTGTTGAAGGCTCGATTCGCTGACCACCGGCGAGGCTGCCGCCGGCAGTACATCTTCCTTGTGACTGTGCTGCCAGGAGCCATCTCGACTGATGCGCCCCCAGTTATGCCGCTTGCGCCGCGTGAACAACCAGCTGAGCGTGCCGGAGAAGCGCCAGACCGAGTTCAACTGGCGATAGCCGAAGTTCTCCAGAATCGCGACCACGAACAGCCGCAGCTGCTGCGTTGGCCGCGAGTACAGACCGAAGGACAGTTCCTCCAGCAGCATTGCGTTGACCGACAGCAGAATACCCATGCCAACTGCAGCGGCGAGGAAGATCAGGAACACATCCAGCTGTACCAGCCCGCACAGGGCCAGCACGATCATCGAGACGTAGCCCACCACTTCGATCATCGGCCCGAGAAACTCGAAGAACAGCATGAACGGGAACGCGACCCAACCCGCCGCGCCACCGCGTCGGTTGAACAGCATGCCGATATTGGTCCACAGGCTTTCGGCCAGGCCGCGCTGCCAACGCATACGCTGGTTGCGCAACGACGCCAGATCGGTCGGCGCCTCGGTCCAGCACACCGGATCGGGTACGAATACGATGCGGTAGTCGCGCTTTTCTTCGCGCAGGTTGCGGTGCAGGCGGATCACCAGATCCATGTCCTCGCCGACGGTGTCGGTGCGGTAGCCGCCTATGGCGATCACCCGTTCCTTGTAGAACACGCCGAAGGCGCCGGAGATGATCAGCAGTGCGTTCATCGGCGACCAGCCCATGCGCCCGAACAGGAACGCGCGCAGGTATTCGACCAGCTGGAAGCTGGGCAACCAACGGGTCGGCAAGCCGATTTTGTCGAGCATGCCATCGCGCACGGTGCAGCCATTGAGCACGCGCACCACGCCACCACTGGCGACGACGCGGCTGTCCTCCAGGAACGGCCGCACCACCCGCGACAGGCTTTCCGGCTGCAGGATGCTGTCGGCATCGACCACGCAGAACAAGGGATAGCGCACGCAGTTGATGCCGGCGTTGAGCGCATCGGCCTTGCCACCGTTGGCCTTGTCGACCATGCGCACGCGGGGATGGCTGGCCGAGGCATAGACCCCGTGCACCGGCTCGGTCTGCAGGCGGGTGCGGTAGGCTTCGGGCACGCGTACCAGCCCGAACGCGGCGATCAAGGCATCGCGGGTACCGTCGCTGGAACCATCGTTGACCACCACGATCTCGAACTCGGGGTAGGCGGTTTTCAGCAGCGAACGCACCGAGGACACCACCGAGGTCGCCTCGTTGTAGGCCGGCAGCACGATGCTTACCGGCGGCTGGTATTCGCGCAGCCCGGCCGGCAGATAGTTGGCTCGGTACTCGCGCATGTAGCGCACGATCTGATAGGCCGAGATGTAATTCAGGATCAGGTACGCCAGATTGATGGCGACGAAATAGATCATGAAGAACCATTGCATCGAATCGGCAATGCGCAGCCACGGAATCTGCTGCACATAACTCACCAGCATCTGCCAGTAGCCGTTCATATCGAACTCCTCAAAGCATGCTCGGACAACACGTGCTCGATGATGTCGCGGCCATAGGCATCGCCATGCCGAGATTGCAGTTCACGCAGTGCATCCGCCCCCATTCCCGGCAGGCCCAGCAGGGCCTGCGCGGTGCGATAGCGCACCCACCACACGCTGTCGGACAGCAATGCCTCCAGACGCATGCTGTCGCCATTGCCGCCGATGCGGCCCAACGCGGCAGCAGCGTGCATGCGTACATGCCAACGCGAGGCGGTGAGGAAGCCGATGACCCGTTCGCGATCCTGCGGGTCGGTGATCAGCTGCAGGCACACCGAGATGATGTGGTCATCCACATGGCCGTCGAGCAGTTGCCGCACCACCACCGCCGCACGCTGCGGATCGATGTCGGCCAGGAAACGCACCAGCTTGACCGTGGAATCGGCATTGGCGCGCAGCAAGGCATTGCTGATCTCGTGGGCGGCGCTGCCGTCCACGTTCTCGGCCAGGATCCGCGCAACGCTGCCCGGCACCCAATCCTCGCGTTGCGCGATCATCGGCACGAATGCCGCCATCGCACGCGGCGGATCCACCTGCGCCAGCGCACGCGCCGCACACAGCGAGACGATGGGACTGCGGTCGTCGAGGAACTTCACCAGCTGGTCGTATAGATGCCGATCACGCAGATGGCCCAGCGCGATGATGGTCATGGCGCGGTCGTGGTAGCTGCCACGCAGCATGCGTTGCGCCGCCTCCACCAACCCGACCCGATGGCCGAGCGGGGCCAGCCGTCGTACCGACGCCTCGGGCAGGGTTTCACACAGCGCGTTCCAGGCTTCAATGAAGCCGCTGGCTTCCTCGCGTCGCAGACGCGTCACCGGCACGGTTTCACCGGCAAGCTCGCGCTGCAGAACCTCGGTCCAATACTGCCGGGCGCGCGCGTCACGCTGGTCCCGGCGTTGCGCGCGTACGCGCAGGAACACAATGATCGCCAACAGAACACTAGCCAGCAGCAGCGTGAAAATCGCTACTCCACTGGCTACAACCAGCACTGTCGGTCCCTCGGTCAGACTGTCCATCGCATTTTCCTACTTGTCGCGGGCACGCGGATTGCGAATCCACGTGCTCCCCCCTGGGTGCAGCATCGGCGGGAAGCATAGATAAAAACGTGACTCCAGTCTCTTTTTTTCGCACTTTCTGTAATGATTTTGCCATTCATTTATGCTAGTGAAGGATCGTAAGACCTGGGATTTCATAAAAAACAACCACTTACATAACTGCCCAGGCGCGTCCGGGCCCTTCCAGCAGGCCGCAACAACCGCCTACGGGGCCTGCCGCCGCCCCGGTTATGCTCAATTCCCGCAAACCGCAAGGACGACCCATGCAGCGCCGCCGCTCTCTCTCTTCCCGTTGCGCCCCCCTGTTGATCGCCGCCAGCCTGCTGTTGGCCGGCATCGCCCCGGCCTGGGCCACACCCGCCACCGATGCCGACGTCAATCGCCTGCTGGCAGCATCACGCGCGCAAAGCATGCTCGACGCGATGCTGCCGCAGATGGAGGCTATGCAGGCGCAGCAGTTCGCCCAGATCGCCGAGAAGCAGCCGTTGACCCCGGAGCAGAAAGCGGGCTTGCAGCGCATCCAGCAACGCACATCGCAGACCCTGCGGCAGGCGCTGGCCTGGTCGCAGATGCGGCCGATGTATGTGGACCTGTACAAGCAGTCGTTTTCAAAAGAAGACGTATTGGCGATGGCCGAGTTCTACGAGAGCCCGGCAGGCCAAAGCCTGCTCGACAAGACCCCGGCACTGATGCAGAACCTGATGATCGCCATCCAGCAGAAAATGACGCCGCTGATGGCGGACCTGCAGAAGGATCTGGAAAAGATCAGCAGCGAAACCAAGTAGTGCCGAGCCATGCTCGGCAAAGCATCACCTGTAGTGCCGAGCCATGCTCGGCATGGGCCTTGCCGAGCGAACCCATCCGGTCCCTGTAGGAGCGGCGTAAGCCGCGAAGCAGGCATTGTTGGAATCACCGGCATGCCCGCAATCTGAAGGTCCACCAGCTTCGCGGCTTACGCCGCTCCTACAAATGCTGATGCTGCGCTGAGGTAGTGCCGAGCCATGCTCGGCAAGGGCCTTGCCGAGCGAACCCATCC
>NZ_JBDJMY010000069.1:0-15217 GCF_039674165.1 Stenotrophomonas terrae | reverse complement strand
AAAAGCCAAAAGCCAAAAGCCAAAAGCCAAAAGCCAAAAGCCAAAAGCCAAAAGCCAAAAGCCAAAAGCCAAAAGCCAAAAGCCAAAAGCCAAAAGCCAAAAGCCAAAAGCACCCCTCCCCAACCCTCCCCTTGCCTTCGGCAAAGGGAGGGAGAAAGCCGGGCGCTGTAGGCATCGGGACAGCTGCCAAGTGCAAATCCCATCCCCTCCCTTTGCCGCAGGCAAGGGGAGGGCTAGGGAGGGGTGCCTCTGCTTCTGCTTCTGCTTTTGATTTCGCTTCCGCTTCCGCTCTTGCGTCTTCTCTTGTTCCTGCTTCTGCAGCAACAACAACAAAAAAAACAGCAGCGACAGCGACAGCAACAGCAACAGAAAAAGCAACAACAGAAGCAACAACAGAAGCAGCAACAGAAGCAGCAACAGAAGCAGCAACAGAAGCAGCAACAGAAGCAGCAACAGAAGCAGCAACAACAGAAGCAGCAACGGCAGCAGCAACAGCAGCAGCAACAGCAGCAGCAACAGCAACAACAGCAACAGCAGCAACAGCAGCGACAGCAACAGCAGCAACAGCAACAGCAGCAACAACAGCAACAACAGCAACAACAGCACCCTCAACAAGCACCCTCACCCCACCCGCCGCACCCCTTCAGCCTCAACCTCAGCCGAATAACGGAACACCGAAACCGCCTCAGCCAACGCATCGGCCTGCTGTTCCATCGAGCGCGCCGCCGCACTGGCCTCCTCCACCAGAGCAGCATTCTGCTGGGTGGTTTCGTCCATCTGCACGACGGTGTGATTGACCTGCTCAATGCCGACCGACTGTTCCTGCGAAGCGGCGGCAATGCGCGCGACGATGTCGCTGACCTGCTGCACCGAGCCGACGATCTCACTCATGGTGCTGCCAGCCTGTGCGACCAGCGCGGCGCCGTCATCCACCTTGCCCATCGAGTCGACGATCAGCTCCTTGATCTCGCGCGCGGCAGTGGCCGAACGCTGCGCCAGGCTGCGAACTTCCGATGCCACCACCGCAAATCCTCGACCCTGCTCACCGGCGCGGGCAGCCTCCACCGCGGCATTGAGCGCCAGGATATTGGTCTGGAAGGCGATGCCGTCGATCACCCCGATGATCTCGGCAATGCGCTTGGACGACAGCTCGATCGCACGCATCGTCGACACCACCTGCCCAACCACATCACCGCCGCGTGCGGCCACGTCAGCCGCGCCAACTGCCAGCTGATTGGCCTGACGTGCCGACGCTGCGTTCTCGCGCACGGTCGAGGTCAGCTCTTCCATCGAAGCGGCCGTTTCCTCCAGGTTGGCGGCCTGCTGTTCGGTACGCTGGGAGAGGTCATCGTTGCCTGCAGCTAGCTCACGTGCAGCCGAGTTGATCGCCAGCGAGCACTGCTTGATCTGGCCAACGATGCCGGTCAAACGCTCGGCGGTGAGATTGGCGTCGTTCTTCATTGCCTCGAAGTCGCCGGCGTAGTCGCCCCGGACGCGATGATCCAGCTTGCCGGCGGCCAGCGCCGACAACATCGTGCGCAGTTCACCGGTGGTGGTAGCTACAACCTCCAGCAGCTGGTTGATGCCGGTGGTCAATGTCTGGATGAAGCCCGCCTCGCTTACCGTTTGCAGGCGCTGGTGCAGGGCGCCGGCTGAGGCGGCGGCAACGATGTCGGCCACGCTGTTTTCCAGCAGCAATTCCTGGGTGCGGTCGTGCCATTCCACCGCAAAGCCACTGCGGCTGCCGTCGGCGTTGAACACCGGCGTCACCACCTGGCTGAAATGCACGGGGCCGATCGTGATCTGGCCGTTGTGGACTTTCCTGAGCTGGTCGAGCATGCCGCGGATGCGCGCCGGGTTGGCGTGGAAGCGGTGGATGCTGCTGCCGATCAGGGTGTCGACGTTGAAGTCCGGGAAGGCCTTGCGCAGCGTGTCCTGCTGGTTGCGCAGCAGGGCGACCACCGAGCGGTTCACGTAGCGGATGATGTGCTCGTTGTCGGCAATCATCATGCCGGTGCGCGAAGCGTCCAGCGAGGCGCGGATCTGGGTGTTTTCGTGGTGCAGTGCGTCTTCCTGCCGGCGCCGCTCGCCGAGCTGGTTGCGCATGCGCAGTACGCCATCGGCCAGGGTGCCTGGCGCGAAGTGGTTGTCGGCGACGAGACTGCCGCTGTCGTCACCGGCGGCAATCGCATCGACCATGGCGCGCAGACGGGCCGGCGCTGCGCCCAAAGTAAGTACCTGGCGCTGCAGCTGTATCGCCATTGCGCTTACAAATGCGGTTTCCACCAGTACATACAGGGCGTGCAGCAATACGATGTTGACGCTGCTGCCTGACGCAAAGGCATGCACCGGCAAGCCGCGCGTCTGCATCCAGTAGAACGCCAGATGATGTGCGCTGATCGCCACCGCCGCGACCACCACCGGCAACCAGTCCCGGTAATACAGCAGCAGTGCGATCACCACGAATACGGCGAAATGCATTTCCACCAGGCCATTGGCCTGCTCGATGGTGGCGGCGACGATGGCCATCAGCACCAGTGCAACGGTCACCCGGCTCAGTCGGCTGCCCGGTGCCTGTTTGATCAGCGCGCCCATTACCAGCAGGGCGGGCACGGTGACGGCGAGAAATGGCAGCCATTGCCCCGCCGACAGCGCCAGCGCCAACGACGCCGAGCCGAGGATCAGGCCGAAGTACAGGAACAGGCGGTCCGCGGCGCAGGCCAGCTGCGTGTAGTAGGTGTCGGGAGGTGCTGGCGTTACATGGGGGTGTGGCGACATGGGGAACTCCTGTTCAACAGGCACAGCGGTGGGGAAGGGGGAATGCCGGGTGGCGCGCGGCCATCAGTCCGGATGCAGCGGTCGATTGCTGTGGCGCACGCGGTTATCGGCAGCCGGCAGCAACAACGCGGCGGCGATGCGGGAATTCAATGAGGTGTGATGGCGATGCCGCACGCGCCGGCCGCGGGAAACTGGCCGCAATGCCTGCCGGCGTTGTGCAGGGGCCGGACCGGAGTGGTGCGCAGGCATTGCCGCTTGGGCTGCGGGTACCGGTTGCAGCTGCCGCGCGCAGGGCCCGGCCAGCACTGTTGCCAGCGCAGCGCCGCTTTGGAGGCCAAGTGCGATGAGGCGCGTCGTGGTCCTGTCCAGCCAACAGGCGAGCAGGATCAGGCCGGTGGCGACACCGGGCCAAAGGGCAGGGCGGGGGGACATGCAATGGTGGGGCGCGCAGCACCCGTTGCGGGACTGCGGGTCAACTTCTCGAGAACGGCACTACCGGTGTTATCGGCCGCGGAGCCCACTACTGAACCCGACACTGGAAGTATCGGGTTTTATTTTCAGTTCGCGTCAGGCAATGCCGCGATGAAGTCGCGGATGATCGCGGCGACCGCGTCGGGCTGGTCCATGTGCACATGGTGATGACCGGGCAGGGTATGCAGGCGGCCATCGGGCAGCAGCGCCGCGCGTTGGCTGCGCTCGGGCTCGGGAAAGTAGGGCTGCGCCGGCGTGGCATAGATCACCTGCACCGGGCAGCGGATGGCGCTGACCACATCGCAGACCTGTTCTTCGGTCATGCGCACAGCGGTGGGCAGCATCAGCCGCGGATCGCTGCGCCAGCTCCAGCCTCCCTCGACGGGTTTGACCCCGCGTTCGATCAGCAGCCGCGCGGAGGCCTCGCTGAGTTGGTTGACCATCATCCGCGCGCGTACCGGTGCGCTCAGGTCGGGGAATACCCGCAGCTGCTTGGCGTCCAGCTTCAGCATGGCTTCCACATAGGTGCGCAGGCGCTGCACGGTTTCCCCGGCCGGTGCGGTGAGCCCGCCCAGCGCTTCGATCGACACCAGCGCCTGTATCCGCTCACCGGCCACCGCAGCGACCAGGCTGGCAATCGCCGCGCCCATCGAATGGCCGAGCAGCACGAAGCGGTCCCAGCCCAGCGCATCGGCGATGGCCAGGGTCTGCACGATGGCGTGCGGGGTGGTGTAGGGCGTGGTCAGCGGCAGGTGGTCGCTGTAGCCATGGCCGGGCAGGTCGACCATGACCAGGTCCAGCGTTGGCAGCTGCGCGGCCAGTGGCAGGAAGCTGGCCGCATTGTCGAGCCAGCCGTGCAGGGCGAGCACCTTCAGGCCATCGGGATTGCCGGCACGCAGGCCGGCAATGTGGACGCCCTCAAGCTGCAGGTCGAATGGCGTTGCCTTCATGCCGGCTGCGCCGTCGCCAGGGCTGCAAGGGCGGCGGCATGGGCGGTGCTGTCGTTGAGGCAGGGGATGTAACGCATGCGCGCGCCGCGCTCGGCCAGGGTCTCGGTAAAGCCCATCTGCACTTCTTCCAGTGTTTCCAGGCAGTCGGTGGCAAAGCCGGGGCAGACCACATCCAGCGTCTGGATGCCGCTCTCCGCCAGTTCCCACAAGCGCGGCTCGGCATAGGGCTGCAGCCAGCGCTCGCGGCCAAAGCGTGATTGATAGGTGAGTTCCCACTCCTCGCTGCTCAGGCCCAGGGCGGCGGCGATGGCCTTGGCGCTGGCCTCGCAGCGCTGCGGATAGGGGTCGCCGGCATCGGCCACGCGCTGCGGGATGCCGTGGAAGGAGAACACCAGCTTGCCGCCACGGCCGTGCTGCGCCCAGTAGTCGGCAATGGAGGCGGCCACGGCGGCAACCCAGCGCGGGTCTTCGGCGTAATCGCGGATGGTCTGCACCACTACCTTCGGATTACGCGCCTGCCATTGCTGCACGCGGTCTTCGATGGAGGCGGTGGTGGTGGTGGAATACTGGGGGTAGAGCGGCAGCACCACGATCCGCTGCATGCCTTCAGCGGCCAACGCGTCCAGCGCTTTCAGCAGTGCCGGTTCGCCATAGCGCATGGCCTCGCGCACCCGCCACTGGGGCAGCTGTTGTTGCATGGCCTGCGCCAGGCGGCGGCTGTAGACCGCCAGCGGCGAGCCTTCCGGCAGCCACACCTGGGCATATTTCTGTGCCGAGCGCGCGCTGCGCAGTGGCAGGATCAGCCCGTACAGCAGCGGTTTCCACAGGATGGGGGGGATCGACACCACGCGGGGGTCGCTCAGAAATTCGGCCAGATAGCGCCGTACCGCAGGAGCGGTCGGTGTCTCGGGCGTGCCTAGATTGACCGCGAGCAGCGCGGTGGTGGGTGCGTCGGACATCCGGTCATTTTCGCAGGTATGCACCTGTAAGGGGGTAGTGCCGAGCCATGCTCGGCAGGGGCTTCACCGGCCAAAGCCAAAAGCCACCCCTCCCCAGCCCTCCCCTTGGCTTCGCCAAAGGGAGGGGGCGGCTCCTGCAAACCCGCCCCATTCCCCCTCTATTCATCGCCACGCTACTAATTTCAGGCACTTGCGCTATCTTTCTATGCATCGACCTACGGAGTTACCCATGCGCCGCTTGCCGTGCCTTGTTCTGCTGCTGTCCGCCAGCCTGCTGTCCACCACTGCCGTGGCCGGTCCGCAGGAAGACCAGCGCGCCCGCAATGCGGTGCGGGTGCTCAACGAAATCCAGGACATCCCCGAGCAGGCCATCCCGGACAAGCTGCTTGATGAGGGCCGCGCCATCATCGTCATTCCCGACACGATCAAGGCCGGTCTGGTGTTGGGCGGGCGTCGTGGCCACGGTCTGATGTCGGTGAAAACGGCCGATGGCAGCTGGTCCAACCCCGTATTCATCAAGCTCACCGGCGGCAGCATCGGCTTCCAGGCCGGCGTGCAGTCCTCCGATGTGATCCTGGTGTTCCGCAACGATCGCAGCCTGGACAACATCGTCAACGGCAAGTTCACCCTCGGTGCCGATGCCGGCGTCGCTGCCGGCCCGGTCGGTCGCAGTGCTGCTGCCGCCACCGATGGCCAGCTCAAGGCCGAAATCTGGTCGTGGTCGCGTGCCCGCGGCCTGTTTGCCGGCGTGGCGCTGGATGGCGCCGCGCTGCAGATCGACGATGCCGCCAACCTCGATGCCTACGGCCAGAACACCACCCCGCGGATGATCCTGGAAGGCCGCCTGAATACCGCGCCGTCCTCCGACGTCGTCGCCTTCCGTGACCGTCTGGAAGAATCCACCTATGCCGCGCGGCAGAAGCGTGGCACCCAGGGCGCCACCGCGCCGGTGGCAGCCGCCGCACCGCGCAGCGATGCCGTCAGTGTTCAGGCACCGGCCGCAGCCACGGCTGTGGGCACCGATACCGCGACCACCGCACCGTTGCAGCATTCGACGGCTGAACCGGCACCGCAGCAGGGCTTTCAGCCGGTTTCGGAAGGTGAAATCCGTACCGAAAGCCTGGACGGCGGCAACTGACCTTTGGCATAGCGATCAGGTAATACCTTGTGCGCTATGCTCAACAACCTCCACACAGATAACGCGAGCAGATCATGGGCAGTTTCAGCATCTGGCACTGGTTGGTCGTGCTGGTCATCGTGCTGCTGGTGTTTGGCACCAAGCGCTTGACGAGCGGCGCCAAGGATCTGGGCAGTGCGGTCAAAGAGTTCAAGAAAGGCATGCGTGACGAAGACAAGCCGGCTGCACAGCTGAGCGATGAGTCGCGCGATGCCGATAAGACCGGCGAAAAGCAGGCCGAGCACGACCGCGACGCGCGCTGATCCTGAGCGCACGACGTGTTTGATATCGGCTTCAGCGAACTGCTGCTGATCGCAGTGGTGGCCTTGGTGGTCCTCGGCCCGGAACGTCTGCCCAAGGCAGCGCGTTTTGCCGGGCTGTGGGTGCGCCGGGCACGCAACCAGTGGGATTCGGTCAAGCTGGAACTCGAACGTGAGCTGCATGCCGAAGAGCTCAAGCGCAACCTGCAGGACGTGCGCCAGTCGATGCAGCAGGCCGAGGCCGGGCTGCGCGATCAGGCCGAGCAGGTGCGCGACGGCACCGATGCCTTCAAGCGCGAAGTGGAACTGCCCGAATCAGCCGCCGAGCGGGTGATCGAGCCGCGCCCCATCGCCGCTGCTGTCGGCAATGAGTCCAAGGCCGATGACGCAGCGCAGCCGGCTGCGGCACAAACCGTTGCCGCAGACCCCGCCAGCGTGGCGCATGACGCCGCAGCGGATGATGCCCAGTTCAATCGCAGCATCCCCTTGGGCGATACGCCGGTGCCGGGCGGGCAGACACCGGCCAGCCCGGAGCGGACACCATGAGCGCGGATTTCAACGAGAGCAGCCTGATCGAGCACCTGATCGAACTGCGTTCACGGGTAATGCGTGGGCTGCTTGGCCTCGGCGTGGTGCTGCTGGCGCTGATGCCGTTCTCGCGCACCCTGTATACCCATCTGGCCACGCCGCTGATCTCGCAGCTGCCGGCCGGGCAATCGATGATTGCCACCAACCCGGCCGGCGCATTCTTCGCGCCGCTGAAGTTGACCTTCTTTGCTGCCCTGTTCGTGGCCGTGCCGTGGCTGCTGTACCAGGCCTGGGCATTCGTGGCACCGGGCCTCTATGCGCGTGAAAAGCGCCTGGCGCTGCCGCTGCTGGGTTCGGCGGTGGCGTTGTTCTATATCGGCTGTGCGTTTGCCTACTTCCTGGTGCTGCCGGCGGTATTCCACTTCCTGACCACGTTCCGCCCCGAGGTGATCGCCATCACCCCGGACGCCAATGCCTACCTGGATTTCGTACTGGCCATTTTCTTTGCCTTCGGTGCCAGCTTCGAACTGCCGGTGGCGATGGTGATCCTGGTGTTGCTGGGCTGGGTGACGCCGCAACAGCTGCGTGAGAGCCGTGGTTACGCCATCGTCGGCATCTTCGTGCTGGCCGCGGTGCTGACCCCGCCGGATGTGGTGTCGCAGCTGATGCTGGCGATACCCATGTGTTTCCTTTACGAGCTGGGCATACATGCCGCGCGCTGGCTGCAGCCGCGCGACCAGGGCAAGACCGCCGCCCCCTGAACCGGCCGATACAGGCAGCTGCCAGCAAACTGCGCTATTTTCTGTGAATAGAGGCCGCGCGGTGGCAGGCGTGGTGGCACCCGGGGGAACACCTGCATGTCGCAAAAGAAAGAGAGCTGGATCAACAACGTGCCGCTGCTGAGCAAGATGCTGGCGGCTTTCGGTTTGGTTTTCCTGTGTTTCCTGGCCACCAGCGTGGTCAGCTACCGCACCTCCGGGCAGGACGACGACGCGCGCCGCCAGGAAAGCGTGCAGATCGAGGTGATCCGCCAGGTCGAGGATGCGATCCAGGCGGTACGCCTGCAGCAGATCGCAACCCGCAATTACCTGCTTGGCGATGGCGAAGGGCATCTGGAAACCGTGGCGCGGCAAGGTCAGCGACGTGATGCGGCGTTGGCCGCAGCGCTCACTGCCGCCGGTACCGGGCCTATGGCCGAGCGCCTGCGCCGGGCACAGCTGCAGGCACGTGAGTGGGACAGCAATGTCACCTCGGTGCTGCGTCCGGCCGCCAGCGCGCAGCCGCTTACGCCGCAGCAACAGCTGCTTGCGCTCAGCAACGGCGGCCAGGGCAACGGTCTGGCCGAGGCGCTGGATGAAATTTACGAAACAGAAGTAACCCAGATGCTGAGCGACCGCAGCGAGATGAGCGAGTGGATCGCCCGCGCGCATCGGATTTCGCTGGTGCTGCTGATAGTGGGTTTCCTGATCATCATCGGCACCTTGTGGATGATCTCGCGCCTGGTGGTCAAGCCGATCAACCGCCTGACCGACAAGATGACGCGCCTGTCCAACGACGAGCTGGACGTGGAAGTCGGCGACCTGCAGCGGCAGGATGAAATCGGTGAAATCGCGCGTGCGATGGAAGTATTCCGGCGCAATTCGCTGGCTGCGCGTGACGCCAACTGGGTCAAGTTCGGTGTCGGCGAAGTAGGCGCGGAACTGCAGACCGCACAGACTCCGGACGAATACGCGCAGGCGCTGGTATCGCAGATCGCGCCGCGCATCGATGCGCCGATCGGCGTGTTCTTCGCCTGGGACGAACAGCAGCAGAAGCTGCTCCTGCAGGGCAGTTACGGCTTCCAGCGGCGCAAGCACCTGGGCCTGCAATACGGGCTGGGTGATGGCCTTATCGGCCAGGCCGCATTGGAACGAAAACGCATCAGCGTGCAGCAGGTGCCGGATGAATTCTTCGGCGTGCACTCGGCCTTGGGCGAGGCGCAACCGCGCCATCTGGTGGCGGTGCCGCTGCTGCTCAAGGACCGGCTGCTGGGCGTGTTCGAGTTCGGCACCTTCGGCCATTTCAACGCTACCCAGGAAGCCTTCATCGACAGCGTGCTGCCGACCGTTGCGCTGGGCCTGGACAACATCCGCCGTGCCGACGAAACCCAGCTGCTGCTGGATCACACCCGCGCCCAGGCCGAGGAGCTGCAGCGCTCGCAGGTAGCCTTGCAGACCCAGGAAGAAGAGCTGCGCGCCACCAACGAAGAGTTGCAGGGCAAGACCGTCGAACTGGAGGAACAGGCCCAGCGCCTTTCCGCGTCCGAAGAAGAACTGCGCGTGCAGGCCGAAGAACTGCAGGCCTCCAACGAGGAGCTGCGGCAGAAGACCGAGGTGCTCAACGAGCAGAAGGACGTGCTGCAGGTATTGCAGCGCGAGACCGAGTTCAAGGCGCAGGAGCTGGCGCGTGCCAGCCAGTACAAGACCGACTTCCTGGCCAATATGTCGCACGAGCTGCGCACCCCGCTCAACAGCCTGTTGATCCTGTCCAAGGAGCTGGCCGAGAACGAGAGCGGCCACCTGGACGTGGAGGAAGTGGAGGCCGCTGCGGTCATCCATGATTCCGGTTCCAACCTGCTGCGGCTGATCAACGACATCCTCGACCTGTCCAAGATCGAGGCCGGCAAGATGGACGTGCATCGCGAGGAAGTGCGGGTTGATGCCATCACCCGCGAGGTCACCCGCCACTTCCGCCACATGGCGATGGAGAACCGCCTGGAGTTCGCCATCGATGTCGACCCATCGATGCCCGAAACGCTGGTCACCGATCGTTCCAAGCTGCAGCAGGTGCTCAACAACCTGCTCGGCAATGCCTTCAAGTTCACCCGCGAGGGCTCGGTCACCCTGCGCATGGCCATTGCCGATGCGGCGATGCTGACCCGCATCGGCGCCGCCAGCGACGAGCAGCACGTGGCGCTGACGGTGCGCGATACCGGCATCGGTATTCCCGAAGAACGCCTGGATTCGATCTTCGAGGCGTTCGAGCAGGTCGATTCCAGCACCAGCCGCCATTACGGCGGCAGCGGCCTGGGCCTGGCCATCGCGCGGCGCCTGGCGCAGTTGCTCGGCGGCCAGCTGGTGGTCGACAGCGAACAGGACAAGGGCAGCAGCTTCAGCCTGGTACTGCCGCTGTTGTCGGCCGGCCTGACCAGCGCCATGGCCGCCACCCAGGCGGCAAGCGAGCACCGGCCCGCGCCCACTCCGGGCCCGGCGCGGGTGGCCACCGCGCAGTTGATCGACTGGATTCCCGATGATCGCCACGCCATTGCCGCTGGCGAAACGGTGATCCTCACCGTGGAAGACGACCCGGCCTTCGCGCGCATCCTGGTCGACCTGATCCGTCGCAAGGGACACCGCGCACTCGCCGCGGCCGATGGCGAAAGCGGCCTGGAACTGGCGCGCCGCTTCCGTCCCACCGGCATCCTGCTGGACGTGATGTTGCCGGGCATGGATGGTTGGTCGGTGCTGCAGCATCTCAAGCATGACCCGGTGACTGCGGCCATCCCGGTGCACTTCATTTCCGCTGTGGATGAAGCGGCCAAGGGCGTGGCGCTGGGCGCGGTCGGCTACCTGACCAAACCGGTGGACCGCAAGGCGCTGGTTGCCGCCTTCGATCACCTGCTGGATGTGGCCGGCAAGATCGTGCGCAAGCTGCTGCTGGTCGACGACGATCCGGATTCGCGGCTGGCGCTGACCCGCCTGCTGCAGGCCGACAATGTCGAGATCGACCAGGTCGCCTCGGGTGAGGAAGCGCTGGAACGCATCGCCACCCACAGCTACGACTGCATCGTGCTCGACCTCAACCTGGGCGGCATCTCCGGTATCGAGTTCCTGGAGAAGGCAGCGACATTGGTGGCGGTGCCGCCGGTGGTGATCTATTCGGGCCAGGACCTGAGCCGCGAGGACAGCCTGAAGCTGCGCCAGTACACCGACAGCATCGTGATCAAGGGCCAGCGTTCGCCCGAGCGCCTGCTCGACGAGGTGAGCCTGTTCCTGCACAGCATCGGCTCGCGCGGCGCCAACGCCACGCCGTCCGACGACAATAATCTGGGCGGCCGCCAGGTGCTGCTGGTCGATGACGACATGCGCAACCTGTTTGCCCTGTCCAAGTCGCTGCGCGCGCGCGGGGTGAATGTGTCGATGGCGCAGGATGGTTACAAGGCGCTGCAGCAGCTGCAGGAAAACCCGTCCATCGAGCTGGTGTTGATGGACATCATGATGCCGGGCATGGACGGCTACGAAACCACCCGCGAGATCCGCAAGCTGCCCGAATGGAGCAACCTGCCAATCATCGCGGTCACCGCCAAGGCAATGCATGGCGACCGCGACAAGTGCCTGGACGCCGGTGCCAATGACTACCTGACCAAGCCGGTTGACCTGGACAAGCTGTTGTCGATGATGCGCGTATGGCTGCAAAAGTAGCACCGACCACCGCACCGCCCAGCCGTGACGAGGTGGACGACATCGAGGTGGATGCCTTCATCCACGCCATGTCGCGCCGCCACGGGTACGACTTCAGCGGCTATGCGCCGTCGTCGCTGAAGCGGCGCGTGCTGCAGTTGGTGCAGACCCTGGACGTGAGCCATGTCGGCGAACTGACCGCGCGCGTGCTGCGCGACGACGAGATGGTGCCGCAGGTGATTGCCAAGCTGTCGGTGCCGGTGTCGGAGATGTTCCGCAACCCGGCGGTGTTCCGCAAACTGCGCGACGAAGTCTTCCCGGTGCTGGCCTCCTACCCGCAGATCAACATCTGGCAGGCCGGCTGCGCACATGGCCAGGAGGTCTATTCGCTGGCCATCCTGCTCAAGGAAGCCGGGCTGTATGACCGCTGCCAGATCTACGCCACCGATTTCAGCGACGAAGCCCTGGCCAAGGCCCAGGAGGGGATCTTCCCGATCCGTGATGCAAGGCTGTATTCGGAGAACTACCTGGCAGCCGGTGGCCGCCACACGTTGTCGGACTATTACCATGCCCGTTACGACTTCATGAAGCTGGATGCGCGCTTGAAGGAACGGGTCACCTTTGCCAACCACAACCTGGTCTGCGACGGGGTCTTCTGCGAGGCGCAGCTGATCCTGTGCCGCAACGTGCTGATCTATTTCTCCGACGCACTGCAGGACCGGGTACTGGGCCTGTTCCGCGACAGCCTGAGCCGTGGCGGTTTCCTCTGCCTGGGCAACCGCGAGTCGATCCGTTTCGCCCCCAGCGCCCGTGATTTCGCCCCGCTGGACGCCGAGCTGCGGTTGTACCGCAATGCCGGGGGCCTGCTTTGAGAACCGCTTCCGGGCTGCCACCACAGGCAATTGTGGTTGGCTGCTCGGCGGGCGGGCTGTCGGCCCTGCATCAGTTGCTGGGCGGGCTCTCCGGGCCGCTGCCGGTGCCGATGGTGGTGGTCTGCCACAGCGGTTCGGAAGACATGCGGGTGTTCTGCGAGCTGCTTGCCAGCCGCAGCGGGCTGGTGGTCAGCGAGGCCGAGGAGCGCCAGCAGCCCGAGCCTCATCACATTTACGTGGCGCCCTCCGGCTATCATCTGCTGCTTGAACGTACCGGCCGTTTCGCCCTGAGCGTTGATCCCAGAGTGGCATTTTCGCGCCCCTCGATCGATGTGCTGTTCGAATCCGCCGCCGAAGTATGGGGGGAACACCTCATTGCCCTGCTGCTGACCGGTGCCAATTCCGATGGTGCCGAGGGCTGTCTGCAGGTGCGCCGGCGTGGCGGCACGGTCATCGTGCAGGATCCGCAGACCGCGCAGGTCCCGACGATGCCGAGCGCCGCGCTGCAGCTGGCCGGCGCCGACCATTGCCTGCCGTTGCCTGACATCTCCCTTTTGCTGGAAGCCTTATGTTCGTAGCCAAGCCGTCCGTACCGCCGCGCCCGAAGATACTGGCGGTGGATGACAACCCCGCCAACCTGCTGGTGATCCGCCGGGTGCTGGCCAAGCTCGACGTTGAAGTTGTAGAGGCGGCGTCGGGCAACGATGCGCTCAAGGCCACCCTGGATGCTGAGTTCGCGCTGGTGCTGTTGGACGTCTACATGCCGGACATCAACGGCTTTGAAGTGGCCGAGATCCTGTCGCAGGAAGAGAGCACCCGGCAGACACCGATCATCTTCGTCACCGCTACCTATGCCGATGACGTGCATCGGTTGAAGGGCTATGGTTTTGGCGCGGTGGACTACATGGCCAAGCCGCTGGAAGCGACCATCCTGCTGTCCAAGGTGCAGGTGTTCCTGGAGCTGTACCGGCACCGGGTGGCCTTGCGCGATGCGCTCAGCGAGTTGTCCGAGCGCAACCGCCAGCTGGAGATCGAAGTCGAGCAGCGCAAGCAGATGGAGCAGGAAATGCGCCATCTGGCCATGCACGACATGCTCACCGGACTGCCCAACCGCGCCTTGTTCATGGACCGGCTGGAGAGCGCGCACCACCGTGCGCAGCGCCACGGCGGCATGTTCGCGCTGGTGTACGTGGACGTGGACCGCTTCAAGG
Source organism: Stenotrophomonas terrae (assembly GCF_039674165.1). GTDB lineage: Bacteria > Pseudomonadota > Gammaproteobacteria > Xanthomonadales > Xanthomonadaceae > Stenotrophomonas > Stenotrophomonas terrae_A. The sequence goes on along the minus strand of NZ_JBDJMY010000069.1, from coordinate 1,572 downwards.
AAGTCAACGACACCTGGGGCCACGGCGCCGGCGATGCGGTGTTGATCGAACTGTCAGCGCGTCTGCGTGGTGCACTGCGCGAGAACGACACCGTCGCCCGTCTGGGCGGCGATGAGTTCGCCTTGGTGCTGGAAGAACTCGATGACATCAACGACGCCCATCGCCTGATGGAGCGGGTGACGCAGTCCCTGCAGGCGCCGATGCACTACCAGCGCGACGGTGAAGAGCTCACCCTGGCCATCGCCGCCAGCATCGGCGTGGCCGCCTACCCGGCGAACGGTGCCGAGGTGGATGCGCTGCTGCATGCGGCCGACCAGGCCATGTACATGATCAAGCGCAGCCGCGAGGAAACCAGGGGCTAGAAACGAGGAACGAGGAGTGAGAAACGAGTAAACGCAACAGCCTGAGAGCTATTGCTCTCACTTTTCACTTCTCGTTCCTGGCTCCGACTTTTTCAGGCTTCAAACACGTGGCCGCTGCTTACCGGCGGCGGCGTCGGGCCAGCGGCGCTGGCCGGGGCCAGCATCTGCTTCCACGCTGCATATACCGCACCGGCGAACACCGGCATCAGTATCGCCATCAGCAGCAGCTGGGCGATCGCCATGGCGACCCCTTGGCCGGCGATCAGGCCGACGAACAACGCCACGATGATCACCGCGAAATAGATCGCGAAAATGGCGATGAAGGCCAATACGAAGAACACCAGCATGGCCGGCAGGTTATGGATGCTGGCGCGCAGGCTTTCGCGCAGCGCGTGCATGCCACCGGCGCGTTCGAACATCACCTGCGGCGGCATGACGAACAGTGCCAGGGTCAGCGCGACAAAGCTGGCCAGCAACAGCAGCAACCACAGCAGGATGCGGCCGGCGGGCAGGGTCGCCACCAGCGCCTCGATCTGCGCCGGGTCCGGTTGCGCACCGGACTGGCTGATCTCATTGAGTTTGACCATCACCACCGACAGTTGCTGCAGACCATCGGTGCCTACCAGCACCAGCAGCAGCGTGCCCAGCAGCAGGGCGGCAAACAGTTGTGGCAACAGGGCCACCAGTAGTTGCGGTGCGCGCCCTTCCTGCACACCCTGCAGCAGGTGCGAGGGCTTGGCGACGCGGCCCTGGTCGACCTCGCGGATGGCCCACAACAGGCCGCCCATGAACAACGGCCCGGCCAGCAACAGCAACAGCTGAACCACTGTGCCCAGTGCCGGCACCAGCATCGACAGCGACAGCACCAACGAGGTGCCGACGCCCCACAGGATGCCCAGCGAACCGAGCGCCAAGGGCGCACGCTTGAGCAGGCCGAAGCCGGTCAACAGCCATTCCGCACCGGCGGAGGCAGGTACCTTGCGAATCTCGCTCATTGCAATTCCGAAACGGGGGAGTGCGCAGGCAACAGGCCAGCGCTACGCGGATTATCGCCTGAAACCCGGCTCGGGTTTATGAGGACAAAGTAACGGGGGGCTGGGCGGCTTTGCCCCCTCCCTTTGCCGCAGGCAAGGGGAGGGCTGGGGAGGGGTACTGCTGTGTGTAGTGCCGAGCCATGCTCGGCAGGTGCTCTACCGGGAATGCCCCTTGC
>NZ_JBDJMY010000068.1:0-15488 GCF_039674165.1 Stenotrophomonas terrae | reverse complement strand
CCCTTCTGCCACCCCCCCCCCCCCCCCCGCCCCCCCCACTACAGGTACAACACGTCTTCCGCCTTATCATGCCTGCATGAAGACTTATCTCGTCGGCGGCGCTGTCCGCGATTCCCTGCTCGGCCAACAACCTGGCGATCGTGACTGGGTGGTGGTTGGCGCCACGCAAGTGGAAATGGAATCACTTGGCTTCAAGGCCGTAGGCAAGGATTTCCCGGTTTTCCTGCACCCGGACAGCGGTGAGGAATATGCACTGGCACGTACCGAGCGCAAATCCGGTCGCGGCTACCGCGGCTTCGTTGTCGATGCCGATCCTTCGGTGACGCTGGAAGAAGACCTGCAACGCCGTGATTTCACCATCAATGCCATTGCCCGCGACGAGGACACCGGCGAACTGGTGGATCCCTGGGGCGGTGTGCGCGATATCGAACAGCGCGTGCTGCGGCATGTCGGCCCGGCCTTCGTCGAAGACCCACTGCGGGTACTGCGTGCCGCACGATTCATGGCGCGCTTTGCGCCGCTGGGTTTCACCCTCGCCCCGGAAACCGCCGAGCTGATGCGCGAGATGGCCGCCAGCGGCGAACTGGATGCACTGGTCCCCGAACGCATCTGGCAGGAACTGCGCCGCAGCCTGACCATGAAACAACCATCAGCCTTCCTGCGCTGCCTGCACGATACCGGCGCGCTGGCTGCCATCCTGCCTGAAGTGGACGCGTTGTACGGCGTGCCACAACGCGCCGAGTTCCACCCGGAAGTGGATACCGGCGTGCACCAGGAAATGGTCAGCGACATGGCCGCGCACTTGGCGCCGGGCAATGACCTTATCGGCTTCGCCGCGCTCACCCATGACCTCGGCAAGGCGCTGACGCCGGCCGACGAACTGCCGCGTCACATCATGCATGAGCAGCGCGGCCTGAAGCCGCTCGCCGCGCTGTGTGACCGCCTCAAGATTCCGGTGGATCACCGGCTATTGGCCGAAGCGGTCTGCCGCGAGCACCTCAACGTGCATCGCATCGATGAACTGCGCGACGCCACCGTGCTGGAGCTGATCCAGCGCTGCGATGGTTTCCGCCGCCCGGAGCGCATCGCACAGATGGCCCTGGTCTGCGAGTGCGACAAACGCGGCCGGCTCGGCTTCGAGGACAGCGATTACCCGCAGCGCGCCACCCTGCAACGCCTGCATGCCGCTGCGCTGGCAATCAACGCACGCGACATCGCCACCGAAGGCCTGCAAGGCCCCGCCATTGGCGAGGCTTTGAAGAAGGCACGCATCGTCGCGATCAACAAGGCCCGTCAACACGCTGAACCTTGAACCGGTAGCCAAGCCCGCAGCCAGCGCGCCGACGTGCGCTACCGCGCAGCAGAAGTGCATGCGCGCAGTGCTCAGGCCAACGCCTTAGCCGACCACGAAGGCAACACGCGCGCGCCCGCTGAGCCAGTTGAAAGCCAATCCGGGATTCCGGCCTGAAGCATTGCGGTTACCAAAGGCATGCGGCCAACGCCGCACACCCTGCTGCCGTTGGTGTGTTCAGCGCGGCTGCAATTGACTCTGTGCTTCGTCCGCTGCCTGCGGCGTTGCTTCTACTTCCTGCTCGACGACGGCAACCGGCGGCTGCACTTCCTCCGTCGGGGTTTCCGGCGTGGCCTGCGCAACAACCGGGCTTGCGTCGCCACCACCGAAAACCTGCATCCATTGCGGCAGCAACTGGGCGAACTGCTGTGCACAGTCGGCGACGTAGCGCGCGCGGACGTCACGGACACCGGCGAAATCCCCATCCGCCCACGCCGGGTACGTCTGCACAACCGGCGTTGGCGTGCAGGTGAAGTTTCCGTACCATTCCGACCCCTTCACGAAGCCCCGCGATGGTGACCTCAGGGATATACGCGTGCTGTAGCGCAGCTCGTACGGCGTGTCTGTCTGGTCAAGCTCCTGGTACATCAGTACCCAATCACTGCCTTGCAGGTCGACGATAAGCGGCTGGTCGATCACACGCTGCGGATTGTCCGCCTGCCACTGCTGTACCTGAGCACGCAGCGCATCCTGCAGGACATCTTTGCCCGGGTTTGGGATCTCTTTCATCCGCTCGCCATGCAGCTGATTCTTGCCGAAGCCCATCGCGCCACCACCCAGCAGACCTGTCGCAATCTGCAGACCAATGGCCCGCCCGGTGTGTTCGCGCCTGACCACACGCAGCTCCGCATCGCCGTTCTGACGCCCCTTGGCACCTGCGCCGACACTGAACTCGTAATTGAATCCGGGCGCCGCCTGGGGCTTCTTGGCGTACGCGTTGGTCATGGCCAACGCCAACAGCGCCGTGCCCATCATGGCTGGATAGTGCTTCATGTCATCCCTTTCATGCTTTCAACTGATTTACCCCGCCGTGTTCCGGGCGGGATGGCAGGTTGCCAGCCGCGGATTATGCCCGTTCCGGCATGGAGGACGCACCTGAAAAAACGGCATGTGCAGGCGTCAGATAGTCAGCGATTACCCGCAGCGGGCAAACCTGCAATGCCTGCATGCCGCTGCGCTGGCAAGCACCGCACGCGACATCGCCAGTCGCTGTCGCGGCCTTGGGATATTGTGGGAGCGGTATAAGCCGCGAAGCCAACGATGCAAAGGGCACCGTTGGATTGTGCAATTGCAGCTACTGCGGTTGGCGATGTATCACCAGCTTCGCGGCTTATGCCGCTCCCACAAATCTGCGATCGGCTGACTCAGATTTTCAGATAGATCCCACGCCGGTCCATCCACGCCATCGGCAGCCACCACAGGGCGACGAAGCTCAACGCCATCGCCAGCGAGGCGAACTGTGCACCGCCCATTGGCGTCAGCCAGCGGTTGAACAGGTGTTCCCACAGCCAGTTCCAGCTGCCGGTGGCCATCATCGCCAGCACCATCGCCGACGAGCCTGCATATGCGGTGATCGCGTTGACGCCGAAGCGGCGGCCCAGTGGCGGCCATTGCCGGCAATCGACCAGGATATGCGCCAACCACAGTCCGGCGAACGCCCAGCCGCCGGTCCACAACACGTAGGACGAGGTCCACAGATTCTTGTTCAAGGGCAGCCACTGCGCCCACAGGCCGCCGGCCAGCAACAGCAGTGCGGCGGCGGGCAGCAGACGCCATGGGCGCTGCCGCAACATCGCGCCTGCGCGAAGACCCAGCAGGGTCGAGGCCAGTGCACCCAAGGTGGACACCATGCCTTCCGGATCGTGACCATGATCCGTGACCGGGTCGTACTGATACAGCAGCGCTCCAAACAAGGCCGTATCCACACGACTGCTCAGGTTGAGCCACGGCTCCAATGAGCCACCTGCCGCCAGCAGCGCGGCATAACCAGACAGCAGCACACCAATACACAACCACTGCAGCCGCGGCTTCAACCAGATCGCCGCCACGCCCGCAGCGGCGAAGCACAAACCAATACGCTGCAACACGCCCCACGGCCGGTAGTGCGGCAGCTCCAGCCACCACCAGGCCAGGAAATGCAGCAGCAGGCCCAAACCGAGAATGCGCGCGGCGCGGATCAGCACCGTGCGTGTCAGTGCGCGACGATCAGCACCCTGCTCCACCCGCGGCACCACACCCAGCGCGATGGACACGCCGACGATCACCAGGAAGAACGGAAACACCAGATCGGTCGGCGTGCAGCCGTTCCATTCCGAATGCCGCAGCGGTGCAAAGACATGACTCCAACTGCCGGGATTGTTGACCAGCAGCATGGCTGCCACGGTGATGCCACGCAGGGCATCCACCGAGGCATAACGGATGGCTTTATTCATGGGCGCTACTCTCAGGCCGAAGCTCAGTCGCGTTGACCGGCAATCCAGGTGGCCTGCACCTGCAGGTCGGTATCCAGCAGCACGAAGTCGGCCTGGTAACCGGCTGCGATCTGCCCGTAGCGATCATCCAGACCCAGGAACTGCGCCGGGTACGTCGATGCCATGCGTGCAGCTTCGGCCAGCGACAGACCCAGCAATCCAACCGTATTGCGCACGGCAGTGATCATGTCCAACGCCGAACCCGCCAAGGCACCCGCTGCGTTGCGTACCACGCCGTCAACGGCGGTGATGGTTTCGCCGTACAACTCGAACGCCGGGTTGTCCGAGCCCACCATCGGCATTGCATCGGTGACCAGGAACACTTTGCCGCGCGGCTTGGCTGCCAGCGCCACGCGCAGGCTGGCCGGGTGTACGTGCACGCCATCGACGATGACGCCGCACCAGCTGTCGGCATCTTCCAACGCCGCACCCACCGCGCCGGGGTCGCGCCCCTGCAGCGGCGACATCGCGTTGTACAGATGGGTGAAGCCGCTGATGCCGGCATCCAGACCCGCGCGGGTTTCGTCGTACGTTGCGGCGGTATGACCGGCAGCGACGATGGCGCCGTTGGCCACCATCTGCTGGATCGTTGCCAGCGGCACGCGCTCGGGTGCCAGCGTGATCAGGGTGACGCCGTTGTCCAGCGAGGTCGCCATGCGCACTTCGGCAGCATCGGGCACGCGGAACTTGCCGGCATCATGCGTGCCCTTGCGGGCGGGAGCGATGTAGGGGCCTTCCAGGTGAATACCGAGCACACCCGGCACCTTGGCCGCGATGGCTTCGCGCGTGGCCTGCACCGCACGCGCCATCACCTCGGCATCGTCGCTGATCAGGGTCGGCAGCATGCCGGTGGTGCCGTAGCGGCGATGCCCGGCCACCATCGTGCGCAATGCATCGACATCGGTCTGGTTGTTGAACAGCGCACCGCCACCACCATTGACCTGGGCGTCGATGAAACCGGGCAGCAGCCAGCCGCCGCCCAGATCCACCTGTACATCGGCGCCGGCAACGGCAGGGTCGTCGCTGGCAACGACCGCAGTGATGCGGCCGTCTTCGATCAATACCGCGACATCGTCACGGAAGTTCTCGCCGGCAAGTACCCGGCCATTGCGCAGCACGGTTTTCATCAGACGGTTTCCGTCACCTTGTTGAGGTGCGGCGGCAGATCCGGGTTGTTGCCCCGGCGCAGCGCCAGTGCGTTGATCGCGCGGTAGAAACTCTGGATGGTAAGCAGCGGCGCGCACAGCGGGTGCGGTGCACTGACGCCCGGCAGGTTGCCGCCTTCACCGGTCAGCCACACCTGCGCGCCACGCGCGGCGAACTCTTCTGCTACTGCGCGGGTGCCTGCGCCGGTTTCGTCGGGCTGGGCGAAAGCCAGCACCGGGAAGTCGCGGCCAACCAGGGCCATCGGACCATGCTTTACTTCGGCCGAGCTATAACCTTCGGCGTGCAGGCCGCAGGTTTCCTTGAACTTCAATGCCGCTTCCTGCGCGGCGGCCAGACCAGGACCACGGCCGAGCACGAACAGGTTGTGCGCGTCGACCAGACCATCGGTCACCGCGCTCCAGTCGCAGGCCCAGGCTTCGGTCATCGCGGCCGGCAAGGCATCCAGCGCAGCGATCAGGGCCGGATCATTCTTCCAGTACGCGCCCAGCTGCAGAATCGCCGCCAGCGAGGCGAGGTAGCTCTTGGTCGCAGCGACGCTGCGTTCGACGCCAGCACCCAGCGGAATGACGGTGTCGGCCAGCAGTGCCAACGGTGAATCTTCCACGTTGACCAGCGCCACCACGCGCGCGCCGGCAGCCTTGGCAGCCTCGGCATTGCGCAGCAGGTCCGGGCTCTTGCCCGACTGCGAGATCACGATGTACAGCGCGCCGCGCAGCTGCAGCGGCGCTTCGTATACCGAGCCCACCGACGGCGACGCCGAAGCAGTCACCAGGCCGAGCTGGGTCTCGAACAGATACTTGGCATAGGTTGCCGCGTGATCGGAACTGCCACGGGCGCAGGTGACAACGAACGGCGGCGGGTTCTGGCGCAGGTCTGCGGCCAGGGCCTGCACCACGTCGCTATTGCGTGCGAACTGGGCGGCGATGACAGAGGCGCTTTGTGCGGCCTCGTTGAACATCAGGGTTTCGGTTTCACTGGGCAGTGCCATGGATCGTTACTCGGAGAGGTCGGGGGGAGATGAAGGAGGTCGCGACGGTTGCTGACGCAGCGGCGCGGTTGAGCCGCGCACCACCAGCTGCGGTACGAAGCCCTGGTTCTGCAGCTGTGCCGGGCTGTCTTCGTAGGCATCGGTGCGCAGCTGGCTGATCAGCAAGCGCGCGGCATGCCGGGCGATGTCGCCGGTAGCCTGCTTGGCGGTGGTCAGCGCCGGCCACGACTGGCGCGAGAACGGGCTGTCCTCGAAACCGGCGATGGACAGGTCATACGGCACGTTCAAGCCGGCCGAATTGGCCGCAGCCAGCACGCCGGCAGCGATTTCGTCATTGGAGCCGAAGATGGCGGTGGGCGGTTCGCGCAGCGCCAGCAGGCGGCGCGCACCACGGAAACCATCATCGAAGGTGTAGTCGCCCGGGATCACCAGGTGCTTGTCCAGCGGGATGCCGTAGTCCTTCAGCGCCGCTTCGTAGCCGGCGTAACGCTCGCCGCTGGAGCGGTGCGAGGTGCCGCCCCACAGGAAACCGATGCGCTGGTGCCCCAACTGGATCAGATGCTCGGTGATTTCATAGGCGGCATCACGGTCGTCAACGAACACGCAGGGACCATCGCCCGGGTCTTCGGTGGCGGCAATGATGCGCACGGTCTTGATGCCACGCGCGTTGAGCGAGGCCACCAGTTCCGGCCGTTCGGACATCGGTGCGGTCAGCACCAGCCCGGCCAGACGCGAGCGCTGTACCCAATCAGCCAACTCCTCGGCCAGCATCGGCGAGGTTGAATCGCAGGGATGGATCTGCAGGCCGAAACCGGTCTCGCGGCAGGCCGACAGCACGCCGTTCTGTACCCCGATGATGTGGTACGGATTGGGGTTGTCGTACACCAGCCCGATCACGAAGGTGGTGTTGCTGCGCAGGTTGCGCGCCGAAGGATCCGGTTCGTAGTCCAGCTCGGCCACCGCCCGCAATACGCGCGCGCGGGTGGCCTGCATCACCGAGGGCTCATTGTTGATTACCCGCGAGACGGTCTTCAAAGAGACCTTGGCACGCTCGGCGACATCCTTGATGGTGGGTCTACGCATTACCGGTTCCCGCGTTGGCTCGATTGCCGCCATGATGCTTGATTCAGGCGCCACGTGCCTTGCCCGCGTTATGACCTACGGTGCCGAAGTACAGGATGTACAGGTAGCAGGGGATCATCAGTGCCGCGAACACCAGCTGGAAGTGCTCCGGGTAGGCGTGCTTGAGCAGGGCGAAGGCCTGCGGGATGATCGCGCCACCGGCAATACCCATCACCAGCAGGGCCGAGCCGGTCTGGGTGAAGCGCCCCAGTCCACGGATCGCCAGCGGGAAGATGGCCGGCCACATCATGGCGTTGGCAAAACCCAAGGCAGCGACGAAACCCACCGAAACATAGCCATGGGTGAAGTACGCGCCCAGGGTAAACAGCACGCCCAGCACCGCTGACACCGCCAGGTATTTTTCCTGCGAGATGAAGCGCGGGATCACCAGCAGGCCGATCACGTAACCGACCAGCATCGCAAACAGGGTGTACGAGGTGAACAGCTTGGTCTGGTCCAGCGGCAGGCCGAAGGCATTGCCATAGGTGCCGATGGCATCACCGGCCATCACTTCCACGCCCACGTAGACGAACAGACACATCACGCCCAGCCACAGGTGCGGGAACTGGAAGATGCTGCGCTTGGCCGCCTTGCCGTCATTGACGGTGGCATTGGCCTGGTCCGGCTGCACTTCCGGCAGCGGCGAGAACAGCACGCCAACCGCCACCAGCAGCAGCACACCGGCAATCACCATGTAAGGGGTATGGATCTTGGCGGCGAAGGCATTGAGCAGATCGGCCTTGGTAGCGGCGTCCGCGGCCTGTACCTGGGTTTCCAGATCACCGATGCCGTGCAGCACGAAGGTGCCGATGATCACCGGGGCGAGGATGCCGGCGATCTTGTTGCAGATACCCATCAGCGCGATGCGCTGGGCGGCACCCTCGATCGGGCCAAGGATGCTGATATACGGGTTGACTGCGGTCTGCAGCAGGGCCATGCCGCTGCCGATCACGAACAGGCCGCCGAGTGCACCGCCAAACCAGCGGCGGGTAGCGAACTCACCAAATGCCATCGCGCCGACGGCCATCACCGCCAGGCTCAAGGCCAGGCCTTTCTTCATGCCGGTACGGCTGAGTATCCACGACGCCGGCAAGGCCAGGAAGAAGTAGGACAGGTAGAACACCATCAGCACGAGGAACGCCGAGACCTCGTTTACGTCGAAGGCCAGCTTGACGAAGGTGATCAACGGGCCGTTGATCCAGGTACAGAAGCCGATGATGAAGAAGAGTACGCCGACGATGGCGATGGACGACGCCATGCTGGTACGCGGCGGCGAGTCGGGAACAGCAGACATGGGCAAAGCTCCTGCGGATGCGGGAGACGGATCGAGCCGTCCGGCGATTACGTGGGAACAACGTTGTCACATTTATTGTTTGTTGCGGACAGGTTTGTCAACAACACACGCTCAGCGATCCAATCCGGCGGACTATCAGAAATGTCCGAGGAGCCCGGAAGAATCAGGCTTTCTGCGAAAAACCCCGTAAGTTAAGCCACTACACGCTATCGGATGCAACAAATGAAAGCGCCGTAGGGTTTGCGCAGACGCGCTGCGATGCAGCATCGAAAGTTTCAATTATTCGTTGACATCGTTGTCAGAACGATTACAGACTCGCCCCCGAATGGTGCCCCTCCGGGCGCTCCGCCTCGCCATAGGGAACCCGAGTGACCGCTGTCGTCCCCCCACTACAGACCACCCGCCTTGACCCCGCCAGCCGGCCGTTTTTCGCTGCTGACGTGGGCGGCACCCATGTCCGCGTCGGTCTGATCCAGGCGGCAGCAGCAAACGATCCAGCCATCGACGTACTGTCCTATCGCAAGTACCGGTGCGCGGACTACCCCAGTCTCAGCGCGATCCTGTCCGACTTCGCCAGCCACAACCCGCCGGTGGAGCATTGCGTGATTGCCACCGCCGGCTATGCGTTGGCCGACGGCACGGTGATCTCGGCCAACCTGCCGTGGCCGCTGTCATCCAGCCGCATCCGCGAGGAACTCGGTTTTGCCGGCGTGCACCTGGTCAACGATTTCGAGGCCGTGGCGCATGCCGCCGGCCATATCAATGCCAGCCAGGTACTGCAGCTGACCGGCCCGGCCGAAGCCGAACGTGGGCCGACGCTGGTGATCGGCCCGGGCACCGGCCTGGGTGCGGCGGTATGGATCCCGGTCGGCAACCGGTCGGTGGTGTTGGCCACCGAAGCCGGCCAGGCCTCGCTGGCAGCCACCACCGAACTGGAAATGGCGGTGCTGCAGCAGATGCTGCAGGACCGTCCGCACGTCTCCATCGAACAGGCCCTGTCCGGCCCCGGCCTGCTCAATCTGTACAACGCGCTGTGCGCGGTGCGCGGTGTCGCGCCGGTGCACACCACGCCCGACGCGGTGAGCGCGGCGGCCTGCGATGGCAGCGACCCGCTGGCCGTGGAAACCCTGCAGCTGTTCTGCGGGATCCTCGGCTCGACCATCGGCGACATGGCCCTGCTCTACGGCGTGCAGGGCGGCATCTATCTGGCCGGCGGCATCCTGCCGAAGATCAGCCAATTCCTTTTGAACAGCACCTTCGTCGAACGCTTCCTCAACAAGGGGCCGATGCGCAAGGCGTTGCAAAGCATTCCCGTGAAGCTGGTAGAGCACGGGCAACTGGGCGTCATCGGCGCCGCCAGTTGGTATCTGGAAAAGTCGGCCACGTAGCCGTCAGCAGCATAAGCAACAGATCCACCAGCAGGACCGTAGTCAAGCGGCACTCCGTGCCAAACCATCAGATGTTGAGGAGAGACAACATGCATCGCAAGACAATGCTTTCGGCAGCCATCGTCAGCTGCCTCGCCTTCAGCGCACATGCGCAGGAAGCCGCAAAAACCGCCACCGACCTGGACACCGTGACCGTTACCGGCATCCGTGGCTCGATGGAAAAATCACTGGACACCAAGCGCGAAGCCAATGCCCGCGTTGAAGTGGTCACCGCTGAAGACGTCGGCAAGCTGCCGGCGCACAACGTTGCCGACACCCTGCAGCGCCTGCCGGGCGTCAACATCAGCTCGTCCTCTGCCGATGAAGGCGGCTTCGACGAAGCCGACCGCGTCAGCCTGCGCGGCACCAGCCCGAGCCTGACCCAGACCCTGATCAACGGCCACACCGTTGGTTCCGCAGACTGGTTCGTTCTGTCCCAGGCCGGCAACGTCGGCCGCAGCGTCAGCTACTCGCTGCTGCCGTCGGAGCTGGTCAGCTCGGTGGAAGTGAACAAGTCCTCGCAGGCCAAGCTGATGGACGGTGGCACCACCGGTACCATCAACATCATCACCCGCAAGCCGCTGGAGTTCTCCAAGCAGTTCACCGCCGAAGCATCCATCGGTGCAGTGCGCTCGGACCAGGCCAAATCCAACGACCCGCAGCTGTCTGCCCTGTTCAACTACAAGAACGACGACGGCACCTTCGGCGTGATGGTCCAGGGCTTCAGCCAGAAGCGTGAGCTGCGCCGTGAAGCCCAGGAGTTCCCGGGCGGTTGGTTCAAGATGGGCCGCAATAGCGATGGCACTGTCAACGCCCTGGGCCAGAGCAATCCTGACCTGGTCGACGTGTGGGCCCCGAGCCTGCTTGGCTCGACGCTGTTCGAACAGACCCGCGAGCGCAAGGGCGGCCTGGTCGAGATCCAGTTCAAGCCCAGCGATGACCTGACCCTTGGCGTGAGCGGCTTCAGCTCCAAGCTCGACGCCAACAACTACAACCGCAACTTCATGCTGTGGGGCGGCAACTTCGCCAATTCGCAGGCACCGCAGCCCGGTTATGTGGTCAAGGACGGCGTGCTCACCGACGTCACCTACGCGGGCGTGCCGGGCACCAACTACGGTGTCTACGACATGATCTACCGCGAGTCGTCGGCCAAGACCAACTACATCACCTTCGACGCGGATTGGCAGATCAATGACAGCCTGTCTTCGAAGTTCCAGGCAGGCAGCACCAAGGGCGAAGGCAAGACCGCCCGCCAGTACATCGCCGAGGTCACCCTCGCCAATGGCGGCGGCGCCAGCTGGACCACCCACGGCAAAGGCTCGCCAACCGATTGGAGCCTGGGCGGCGACCTGAGCCCGGCCGGCGTCACCAGCTTCGGCACCTGGGGCAACCAGCAGATCATCGCCGAGGACAAGGAGAAGTGGGCAACGCTCGACTTCAACCAGTACATGGATACCGGCATGCTGAGCTCGCTGGACTTCGGCCTGCGCTATGCCAAGCACAGCCGTGAAGCCATGTCGCCGGAAGGCGCCAGCCCGGGCGATATCTGGTCGGAGCTGCAGAACGGTGCCACCGCCAACTACCCGAGCGGCTTCGCCAGCGGCATCGGTGGCAACTTCCCGCGCAACCTGTGGTACTACACCCCGGGCGCGCTGAAGAACGCCATCACCAACAACTCCACCTGGCTGTCCAACGACGACGGCCCGAACGGCCGCCGCAACTACGGCTCGGAATGGAAGGTCGAAGAGAAGAACCTGGCTGCTTACATCCAGGCCAACTTCACCGGCGAGAACTGGGCCGGTAACGTTGGCCTGCGTTATGTCAGCATCAAGCAGGACATCATGAGCTACCGCGCGGTGTCCGATATCGCCAATGCGGACGTGAGCAGCTTGTTTGCCCAGGGCCCGGGCCCGGTGTGCGGCTGGGCCTGCCCGGTTTGGGGCGGCTGGAACATCGTAAACAACAGCAACTCCGACCGCCGCCTGCTGCCCAGCGCGAACTTCAAGTTCGACCTGGCTGAGAACCTGGTGTTCCGCGTCGCCGCGTCGCAGACCCAGACCCTGCCGGACTACTCGGCACTGGGTGCCTCGGCATCCGGCTCCGATCTGGACAAGACCGGTTCGGCCGGCAACCCGAACCTGAAGCCGGTGGTCTCCACCAACTTCGACGCCAACCTGGAGTGGTACTTCATGCCGCGCGGCCTGCTGTCGTTCGGCGCGTTCTCGATGAACATGAAGGACTACGTGGCCTACGGCACCGAGAAGCAGATGCTGTTCAGCGAGCTCACCGGCCAGCTGGAGCAGTACGAGATCTCGCTGCCGACCAACGCCAACGCGCAGGTGCAGGGCTTCGAAGTGGCTTACCAGCAGCCGATCGGCGAGAACTTCGGCATCGACGCCAACTACACCTACTCCGATGGCAGCACGTCGCACACCTGGGCAGACGGTAGCAATGCTCTGCTCGGCAACTCGAAGGACACCTACAACGTGGGTGCCTACTTCGAGAACGACACCTTCGGTGCCCGCGTCGGCTACACCTACCGTTCGTCGTTCCTGATCGGTCTGTCCTCGGTGAATCCGTACTACCAGGATTCCTTCGGCACCGTGGCGGTCTCGCTGAACTACAAGGCCACCGATTGGCTGAGCTTCAGCCTGGACGCGCTGAACCTCAACGACCCGACCTACAAGTACTACCAGAGCTCGGCCATTCCGGTTGCGTTCTACAACAACGGTCGTCAGTACTACTTCAACGCTCGCTTCAAGTTCTGATCCATCCCGGCACGCAACATCACCGGATAGCGTGACCCGCCGGGCCTGGATCATTCCGGGCCCGGTTTTTTTTGCCTTCATGTAATACCGAGCCATGTCAGGCAATGCCCTCGCCGTTGTAGTGCCGAGCCATGCTCGGCAAAGCACGCATTGCCAAACGAAACCAATGCCGAGCATGGCTCGGCACTACAGAAAGCCACAGCTTTGCCGAGCACGGCTCGGCACTACACAAGATCGATGCGGCGCTACACACTGCCGCCCAAGCACAAACAGGAGCTCCGCCCATGACGAAGTCCTTCCACAAGCGCAGCCGCGCGCCGTGGCTCAGCAGTTGCGTATTGCTGGGCATGTCCGCCCTGCAGGTACAGGCCGCCGACACCACCTCCGCCCCTTCGCTTGTCCCCCTGCCCGCCAGCTACCAGGCTGATGGCGGCAAGGACTTCGTGTTGAGCAGCTCCGCCCGCGTCGGCGGCAACGACGAGGCCGCGCGCCGCGCCGCCGCGCAGTTCGTGACCCTGCTCAAGCAGAATGGCGGCCCAGCCCTGGCCGTTGCCGACAGCGCAGGCAAGGCGCAGATCCGTTTCCGCCTGGATCCTTCCGCGACCAACACCGCCGAAGGCTATGCACTGAAGGTTTCCAACACCGGCATCGATATCAGCGCCGGTGATGACGTCGGCCTGTTCTACGGTGCGGTCACCGCCGCGCAGCTGCTCACCGGCAATACACCCGGCCAGGTTGCCGCCGCCACCATCGCCGATACCCCGCGCTTCCCCTGGCGTGGCTTCATGCTGGACTCGGCACGCCACTTCCAGAGCATGGACGAGATCAAGAAGCTGCTTGATGCGATGGCGCAGCACAAGCTCAATACCTTCCACTGGCATCTCACCGATGACCAGGGCTGGCGCATGGAGATCAAGCGTTACCCGAAGCTGACCGAAGCGGGCAGCTGCCGCGTGCCGCTGGGTGATGCCGGCCGCAACGCTGCCACCGGCGAGGCGCGCCAGTACTGCGGCTACTACACGCAGGAACAGATCCGCGAAATCATCGCCTATGCTGCCGAGCGCCATATCCAGGTGATCCCGGAGATCGATGTGCCCGGCCATGCCACCGCCGCCATCGTCGCCTATCCGGAGCTGGGCACCACCGATCAGAAGCTGGTCATCGACAACCAGTGGGGCGTGTTCCCGAACCTGTTCAACACCGAGGAAAGCACCTTCCAGTTCCTGGAAAACGTGCTGGAAGAAGTGATTGAGATGTTCCCGTCCAAGTACGTGCATGTTGGCGGCGATGAAGCGGTCAAGGACCAGTGGATCGCCTCCAAGCGCGTGCAGGAGCGCATGCGTGAGCTGGGCGCCAAGGATGAAATGGAAATGCAGAGCCACATCATCAAGCGCCTGGAGAAATTCCTGGAGCAGCATGATCGTCGCCTGATCGGCTGGGATGAAATCCTCGAAGGCGGCCTGCCACCGGAAGCGACGGTGATGTCCTGGCGCGGCACCGAAGGCGGGCTCAAGGCCGCCAGCGAAGGCCACGACGTGGTGATGTCGCCGGTCACCCACATGTACATGGACTACCTGCAGACCGAGTCGCCGAACGAGCCGCCGGGCCGCCCGACCACCATTACCCTGCAGAAGACCTACGAGTTCGAACCGGTGCCGGCCGAACTTGCTGCCGACAAGCGCTCGCACATCCTTGGCCTGCAGGCCAATATGTTCAACGAGCACACCCGCAACGACCAGAACCTGGAACACAACCTGTTCCCGCGCCTGGCCGCAGTGGCTGAAACCGGCTGGAGCCCGCAGAACAAGCGTAACTTCAGCAACTTCCTGCAGCGCCTGCCGCGCCAGCTGCAGCGCTACCAGGCGATGAACATCGCCTATGCGAAGACGCCGTTCCAGGTGGACATGCAGGACAAGGGCGAGCACCGCACGGGCGCCGTACAGGTGAGCTTGAACAATCCGCTCGGTTACCCGGTGCATTACACGCTGGACGGCAGCGCGGTCAGCGCCAATTCGCCGCTGTACGCACAGCCGCTGCAGCTGAAGGTGCCGGTGCAGGTACAGACCGCGGCGTTCTACGATGGCAAGCCGCTGGCTGCCGCCACTACCTTCAAGCTGGATGCTGCCTCGCTGCTGGTCCGTGAGGACACCCAGCTCGGCCTGTGCCCGAATGGCGGCAAGCTGCTGCTGCGCCTGGAAGACGACGGCCCGGCCGAAGGCGAGCGCGAAGTGTTCAACGTCAACATCTTCAACCCGTGCTGGTTGTGGAGCGACGTGGATCTTTCGGACATCACCCGCATCAAGGTGCGTGCCGGGCGTATTCCGTACAACTTCCAGCTGGCGCACGATGAGCCGTCGCGCAAGTTCGCGCCGGCGCGTACTGCACACGGCGAAATGGAGATCCTGGCCAACTGCGACGGCAAGCCGCTGGCCTCGGTGCCGCTGCCGGCCGAGCCGAATGCCGACGGATTCCTGGAGCTGGACGCCGCCATCAGCGCCCCGGCAAGCCGCGGCGACCTGTGCGTACGCTTCACCGGCGACACCCGCCCCAACATGTGGACGCTGGACTGGATCAAGCTCGAGCCAGCCAAGTAATCCACACCGCAACTGATGTAACCAGAGGGCCACCGCATGCGGTGGCCTTCTGCTATGCGGCGTTTGTAGCCGTTGTGGGGTTGCGGGTTGCGCGGTTGTGGATTGTAGGAGCGGCGTAAGCCGCGAAGCCGGACATAGAGCAGCTGACGCGATGCCAGGCTCGCGCTCTAGCCCGAATGCCGCCCTTTGCCAGCGGCAAGGATGGAAAGCCCTGCAGCTTCATTGTTGTCAGCTTCGCGGCTTACGCCGCTCCTACAAAGTTGGCTGGCTTATGCCGCCACGGGGCTTCGAGAGCTGTAGGAGCGG
>NZ_JBDJMY010000067.1:0-15943 GCF_039674165.1 Stenotrophomonas terrae | reverse complement strand
GCTTGAGGCCCGGGGCTTTCCCGCAACAACCCGCTTAGGCACGGCAGGCCAATAGGTTTTCGCGCGGGCGTTCGTCTAGAAATAATATGATTTGTGGGAGGGGCGTAAGCCGCGAAGCTGGTGTTGCCGCTAAGTTGGGCTGTTCTGCGAGCTTCGCGGCTTACGCCGCTCCCACATGACGACGCTTACAGCGCCGCCTTGATATCCGCTTCCAGCGCCTCCGGACGCGCGGTGGGTGCATAGCGCGCGATCACCTGGCCGTTGCGGCCGATCAGGAACTTGCTGAAATTCCATTTGATCGCGGCGATGCCCAGCGCGCCGCGCTTCTGCCGCTGCAGCCACTGCCATAGCGGGTCGGCGTCGGCGCCGTTGACCTTGAGCTTGGCCGACATCGGGAAACTGACCCCGTAATTGAGATTGCAGAACGCCTGGATGGCGTCGGCATCGCCCGGCTCCTGATGGCCGAACTGGTCACAGGGGCAGCCCAGCACCACCAGGCCCTGCGGCCCCAGCTTCTGCCACAGCTGCTCTAGGCCTTGGTACTGCGGGGTGAAACCGCATTTGGAGGCGGTGTTGACGATCAGCAGTACCTTGCCGTCAAACGTTGCCAGCGGCAGCGGCTGGCCGTCCAGCGCAGGCAGCTCGAAATCAAATGCATTGGGCATTGCGCAGCTCCAGTCAAGACAGCCAGCGTACGCCATCACGGCGCCAACGGCATGCAAGATGTGGCCTTTCAGCGCAACCATGCCATTCGACACACCCGTGCGGGCCCGCCGGCAGGTACCCTGAAAGATCAGTCTTTTTACCGGAGTTTCCGCCTTGAACACCCGTCTCGCCCTCGCCCTTGCCGCGACCCTGGGTCTTGCCCTGCCGGCTTACAGCCAGGCCGCAACCGCTGCGACCACCCAATCGGCCCAGCAGGCCAATCCGTTCTTCGCAGAAAGCCCGCTGCCGCTGCACTACCCGCAGTTCGACAAGATCAAGGACGCCGACTTCGCGCCGGCCTTCGACGCCGGCATGGCGCAGCAGCTGCAGGAAGTGGAAGCGATCGCCAACAACCCGGCCGCGCCCACCTTTGAAAACACCTTGATCGCGCTGGAAAACAGCGGTGCCGTGCTCGACCGCGCCACCACCGTGTTCTTCTCGCTGATCGGTGCCGACACCAACGACGCGCGCAAGAAGCTGCAGGGCGACTACTCGGCCAAGTTCGCCGCACACAGCGATGCCATCAACCTCAACGGCAAGCTGTTCGCGCGCATCGAGACCCTCTACAACAACCGCGCCAAGCTGGGCCTGGACGCCGAGAGCCTGCGCCTGGTTGAAAAGTATTACGACAACTTCGTCCGCGCCGGCGCCAAGCTGGGCGACGCCGACAAGGCCAAGCTGAAGGCGATGAACGCCGAGCTGGCCAACCTGGGCACCAAGTTCAGCCAGAACGTGCTGGCCGAGGTCAACGCCTCCTTCATCGTGGTTGACGACGTCAAGCAGCTGGACGGCCTGTCGGCCGAGCAGATCGCCGCCGCTGCCGAGGCCGCCAAGGCCCGCAAGCTGGATGGCAAGTACGTCATCGCCCTGCTCAACACCACCGGCCAGCCGCCGCTGACCAACCTGGCCAACCGCGAACTGCGCCAGAAGATCTATGAAGCCTCGATCTCGCGTGGCAGCAAGGGTGGCGAGTACGACAACACCGCACTGGTGTCGCGCATCATGACCCTGCGTGCCGAGAAGGCCGCACTGATGGGCTTCCCGAACTTCGCTACCTATTCGCTGGGCAACCAGACCGCCAAGACCCCGGAAGCAGTCAACGCGATGCTCGGCCAGCTGGCCCCGGCTGCCGTTACCAACGCCAAGCGCGAAGCCGCCGACCTGCAGGCGATGATCGACAGCGAGCAGAAAGCCGCCGGCAAGCCGACGTTCGAACTGCAGCCGTGGGACTGGGCCTTCTACAGCGAGAAGGTGCGCCAGGCCAAGTACAACTTCGACGAGTCGCAGCTCAAGCCCTACTTCGAGCTGAAGAACGTGCTGGAGAACGGCGTGTTCTTCGCCGCCGGCAAGGAATTCGGCCTGAGCTTCAAGCAGCGCACCGACCTGCCGGTCTACCACGACGACGTCACCGTCTATGACGTGTTCGACGCCGATGGCAGCCAGCTGGCCATCTTCATCTTCGATCCGTATGCACGCGAGTCCAAGCGTGGCGGTGCGTGGATGAACGCCTATGTGTCGCAGTCGGGCCTGACCGGTGACAAGCCGGTGGTTGCCAACCACCTCAACATCCCCAAGCCGCCGGCCGGCAAGCCAACCCTGCTGACCTGGGACGAAGTGACCACCACCTTCCACGAGTTCGGCCACGCCCTGCACGGCATGTTCTCGGACGTGAAGTACCCGTACTTCGCCGGCACCGCGGTGCCGCGTGACTTCGTCGAGTTCCCCTCGCAGGTGAACGAGATGTGGTCCGACGAGCCGACCATCCTCGCCAACTACGCCAAGCACTACCAGAACGGTTCGGCGATGCCGCAGGCGCTGCTGGACAAGGTGATTGCAGCCTCCAAGTTCAACCAGGGCTTCGCCACCACCGAATACCTGGGCGCAGCGATGCTGGACCAGAGCTGGCACCAGATTGGGGTTGGCCAGATCCCGGCACCGAAGGACGTGATGAAGTTCGAGCACGAAGCACTGGTCAAGGACGGCATCTATTACGCGCCGGTCCCGCCGCGCTACAAGACCCCGTACTTCAGCCACATCATGGGCGGCTATTCGGCTGGCTACTACGCCTACATCTGGTCGGAAGTGCTGGATGCCAACACCCAGAAGTGGTTCCGCGAGAATGGCGGCCTGACGCGCGCCAATGGCGACCATTTCCGCCAGACCCTGCTGTCCAAGGGCGGCAGCGTCGATGCGATGGAGCTGTTCCACAACTTCGCCGGCCATGAGCCGCAGATCGAGCCGCTGCTGGAAAAGCGTGGCCTGACCACCGGTGCTGCTGCCAAGTAAGCGGTTGCTGGTTTTGATGGAAAGAAAACGCCCGGCTTTGCCGGGCGTTTTCTTTTGCTGGGCTGGGCTGAGTCAAAAGCCCCCTCATCCGCCCTCCGGGCACCTTCTCCCGCAAGCGGGAGAAGGGAAAGCTGGCTTTCCTTGCGCTTTTGGCTTGCCGCGGAATGCCCGCGCGCAAGCAATGCTTCAGACCCGCGCAATGCCGAACACCTCCCTTCTCCCGCCTGCGGGAGAAGGTGCCCGAGGGGCGGATGAGGGGGCTCTGTGCCTTGGCTCTGTGTCTTGGCTCTGTGTCTTGGCTCTGCGTCTTGGCTCTGCGTCTTGGCTCTGCGTCTTGGCTCTGTACCTTGGCTCTGTGCCTTGGCTTTACGCTTCAGCCGCTAGGCCGCCCCACGTCAGCAACCGATTCAACCAATTCCTACCGCCCAGCCTCGACAATCACCGTAGCGGTCATGCCATTGGCCAGCACAACTCCCTTCGCAAACGAGCCAGCATCGAGCTTGATCCGCACCGGAATACGCTGCGCCAGCCGCACCCAGTTGTACGTCGGGTTCACGTTGGCCAACAGATCGCTGCCGGTTGGGCTGTCTGCATCGGTGATGCCGTGCGAAATGCTTTCGATATGGCCATGCAGCTCCTGCCCGCTCATCAGCTGCACGCGGGTGCCGTCACCCACATGCAGCTGCGCCAGCTTGGTCTCTTCAAAATAGCCATAGACCCAGAAGGAATCGGTATCGATCACCGCCAGCTTGGCCGCACCGGCTGTAGCGTAATCGCCTTGGCGCACTTCCAGATTGGTGACGTAACCAGCCACCGGCGCACGCACCTGGGTGCGCTCCAGATTCAACTCTGCCGTATCCAGCGCCGCCTGCGCCTGCTCTACCGCCGCCAACGCCTGCTGCTGCGAGGCACTGGCCTGCTGGCGGCTGGCCTGCGCCTGCGCCACGCCGGCACGCGCTGCCTGCGCCGCACTGAACGCATCAGTGCGTGATTCTTCGGAAATCAAGCTGCCGGTAATGCGCTGGCGGCGCTCGTATTGCTGCTCGTAACGGCTGGCGTTCGCGCTCTGCTGCGCTGCACCGGCGGCCGCAACCTGGATACTCGCTCCGGCCGCACGCGCCGAAGCCTGGGCGGCGGCCAGATTGCCGCGCGCCTGGTTCAAAGCGTTCTGGTAGCGCGCCGGATCAATCTGGTAAAGCACATCACCGCGCTTGACCAACTGATTGTCTCGCACCGCAACCGCGCTCACCGGGCCGGATACATCCGGCGCCACCCGCACAACTTCGGCACGCAGGCGGCCTTCGCGAGTCCACGGTGAATACATGTAATGGCGCCACATCGCCATCGCGATCAAGGCGGCAATCACCACCACCACGGCAGTGATGGAGAAACGAAGAATGGATTGAACTTTGGGGGACATGGGGAGTTCTCAGAACAGCAGCAGGCCGAAGCCACCAAACAGACAGATGAAGATCGCGGTACGGAACAGCGCCGGATGCCAGACATTGCGGTACCAGCCGCGACGCCCGGCCAGCGTGTCCAGCGCCCACACCAGGACGCAGACAAGCAGGAACAACAACAGCAGGCCAGGAAACAGGGTTCCTGCAAATGCGATTTCAATGGGCATGGACAGCGCTCTCCCTGGTCGGCTCGGACGGGGTGATGTAGGCCGCCATCACTGAGTGGTCGTCCACCATCGCCAAACGCACCAGGCGCAGATGCAGCAACGCGCGCGCCGCTACCCCACGCTCCCCGGCCTGCGCTCGGGCAAGCACCACCGCCGCCTCCAGCGCTTGCTCAGCCCGCGTCCATCCGTGCGCAGTGGGTAGCGCGAAGAAGTCCGACAAGGCCAGCACCACCGCATCCACATGCTGATGCAATTGCGTCGACGCTGGCTCATGCGCCACGTCGTGGCGTAGATGGATCAATGCACGACCGGTTTCATTGACCGCCAGCGCCCAGGCCAGCTGCTCGCTGGATTCGGCACTGCCCGGTGCGGTGTGCGCGACAATCTGATGCAGCAGGTCGCTGTTGCTGCTCTCAAAACGATGCTGCAGGCCGGGCAGCGGCGCCAGCGCGGCCAAGCGTACCTGCGCCCGCAGGCCAGCCATCTGGCGCCGCCGCAGCCATGCCGTGCCCACCAGCGGCGGCATCAGCGCAAAGCTCAACACCGCCGCGCCCATCGCGAACATATGCGAGGTACCTTCATTGAAAAACCGCAGCGGATCGAATGCGTGCAGGCTGGTGATGGCCAGGATGTTGACCAGGCCCATGGTGTAACCCAACCCGAACACCGACAGCTTGGGCCGGCTGACCATATAGGGCCCGACCAGGAAGAACGGCAGCAGCCCGGCGGCAAACAAGGTAAAGCCCTCCATCCGGGTCAATACCATGTAGTCGCAGACATAGGCCGCCAACACGCCCAACAAATAGCCCCAAGCGACCTTGCCGGTCATCCGCGCCGCATTGGGGACGGTGGCGAACAAGCCGGAAAATATGGTCGCCAGCAGCATCACGTTGACCGCCATCGCCCAGCCACTGGCAGCCCAAAGCGCGCCCAGCAGCAACATCGTGATGGCGGTGCGGGTGAAGGCCACCGCAGCACCGGCGTAGTCGTTGCCGCGGATGAAATGTGCACGCGCATCGTCCTGGGTCGGCGCAACCTGCAGGGTCAGCTGGCCGCGTGCATGCACATACTGCTCAAGTTCCTTGACGAAACGCCGCAGCAGCTCGACGCCCACGGCAAAGTCCTCGGCCTGGGACGCGTCCATCAGTTCCTGTCGCAGCTGCGCTGCACGCGTGCGCAGGCCTGAGCGCACTTCGTGGACCTGTGCGGCAAGTTGTCCGGGCTGCTGCGCGCTGGCCTGCAGGGCCACGCCCAAGGGCTGGTACAACGCCTGCAAGGCGCGCCCCGCTGTGGGATCCGGCTGCCGCAGCAAGCGGTTGATCAGATGGTGCAGTGACTGGAAGGTGGTGGACGCGGCCATGAAGCGCTGATTGAAACGCTGCAGGTGGGCGCTGCGCGCGCGCGCCTCGGGGTCTTCGAAAATCACCGAACTGCGCAGGTCTTCCAGCGCGACTGCATCACGCACCACGCGCAGATGGGCCTGCTCCATGCGCTCGCGTGCCACCTCGCCGAGCAGTGCCCCGCGCATGAAACCAAGGAAATTTTCGTACTGGCTGCTGACCGCTGCGCGCAGGGTATCGCGCAGGCGCACCGGGAATATCGTGTCGCTGATCACCGCGGTCACCAGCAGGCCGAGCAACACCTCGCTGATACGCGCCACCGCCGAATCGAAGATCTGCCCGGGATGGCTGGAGATGACCGGCAAGGCGATGATCGCGGCGGTATAGCCGGCCAGCACGAACGCGTAGGACTTGAAGTTGCGGTGCAAGGTGGCCCCGGCCGTACAGCCAGCAATCCACAGCGCCATCAGCACCAGGAAGGGCTCACGCTGCTGCGGGAACAGGCCCACGATCAGCAACGCGGCCGCGGCCCCGACCAGGGTGCCCAGCACCCGGTAGAACGCCTTGGCCAGCACCATGCCGCTCTGCCGGTGCATCACGATCACCGTGGTCATCATCGCCGTGCCCGGCTGTGGCAGCTGGAAACGCATTGCCAACCAACCGGTCAGAAAGAAGGCCACGGTGGTCCGCAGTACGAACAGCCAGGTATCACCCTCGCCCTTGAGGAACGCGCCCATGCCCGCATGCCAGGGCGCTGCCGTGGCGGGTGCGTTTACCGATGTTGAAGTGGCAGACATGGCGAGCTCAATTGGCCTCGATGCCGGTCAGCATCTTTTTCAGCAGGGCCTCAAGCTGGTGCTGCTCGCCCTCGTCCAGGCCCTGCGTCTGCATGACCAGCAGCTCGGCCATCTTCGGCAGCAGCTTCTGTACGCAGGCCACGCCATCCGCGGTCAGGTGCAGGCCCAGCTTGCGCCTGTCGCTGCTGTCCGGAATCCGCTCCAGCAAGCCCTTGTTGCACAGCTGGTCGGTGAGCCGGGTGATGTTGGCCGACTTTTCGGTAGCCGCTTCGGCCAGCTCCGATGGCGTCAACGGACGCGTCGGCGTGCCGTACAACATCATCAGGATGTTGTACTCGGCGTGGCTGAGCTCGAACTCGCGCAATACGCTGTTGGCGCGGTCATGGACCGCCTTGTAGACGCCTTTGATCAGCCGAACCAGTACTGCCGGCTCACGCGGGAACCCAGGCCAACGGGCACAGGTAGCGTCGATCCGTATTTCGGTTGCGTCGAAACTGCTCATGGCTCATCCGGCTCACCCAAGGTTGAGGCGAATAATACACAACTGAAATATAAACTTATAAAACAGTTTTGCAGTTACAGCGTTCTACGTTCAGCGCGCTGACAGATAGCCGCCGCGCACCCCACGCGGTGACAACACCAACTGCCACAGCTGCGAGTGACGGGTGCGGAAAGTTGCCATGGATGCGGCCAGGTAGAAGCGCCACATGCGCCGGAAGTGGTCGTCATAGCGGGCATCCAGGTGCTCCCAGGCGGCTTCGATATTGTCGCGCCAGGCCTGCAGGGTGCGGTCATAGTCGGTGCCGAAGTTGTGCCAGTCCTCCAGCACGAACAGGCCCTCCATTGCATGGCTGATCTGCGCTGCCGAGGGCAGCATCGAGTTGGGGAAGATGTACTTGGCGATCCAGGGATCGGTGCGGTCGCGGCTGATGTTGGTGCCGATGCTGTGCAGCAGGAACAGGCCTTCATCGCCCAGGCAACGCCGCGCAACCTCGAAGTAACGACGGTAATTCTTGACCCCGACATGCTCGAACATGCCCACCGAGAGGATGGCATCGAACGGCTCATCCAGCTCACGGTAATCCTGCAGGCGGATCTCCACCGGCAGGCCAGCGCACAGCTGGCGGGCGAATCCGGCCTGTTCCTGTGAAATGGTCACGCCCACGCCCTGTACGCCATGGCGTTCGGCGGCATATTTGAGGGCTTCGCCCCAGCCGCAGCCGATATCCAGCACACGCATGCCTGGCCGCAGGCCAAGCTTGCGGCAGATCAACTCCAGTTTGGCTTCCTGCGCCTGATCCAGATTGCCGGCGTTGCGCCAGTACCCGCAGCTATAGACCAGGCGCTTGCCCAGCATTGCCTGGTAGAGATCGTTGCCGAGGTCGTAATGGCGCTTGCCAACTTCGTAGCTGCCTTGCCCGCTCTGCAGGTTGAACAGCTTGGCCTTGAGCGCGTCCCAGACCTCCCCACCGCCATGCACGCGCTCGTCCAGGCGCGCATCCAGCAGGTGGGTGAGCAGGCCATCGAGCGAATGGGCCTGCCACCAACCTTCCATGTAACTCTCGCCCAAGCCCAGCGAGCCGTCGGCCAGCACCCGCGCATAGAAGCGCGGGTCAAGGATGTCCAGGTCCTGCGGCCTATCACCTCCGGGGGTGATGTCGGCCTCCTGCAGCAGTGCTTCCACACGTCGTTGCAGCCCCGCATCCATCACTGACCTCCTGTGCTTCAGGGGTGCGCGAACAGCCCCCGGTAATCCGCCGCCACATGCGGCAACAACACCGCAGCCGGGACATCCACGGTCTGCGTGCCATCCGAATACGGCCCCACCTGGTACGGCGGGAACACGAAACGCAATGCGGCTATCTTGCCGGCGGCATCCATCACCGGCTGGAACTGGCCGAAGTTGGTGGCGTCGGCTGCAGTGCCTTCATCGATCATCTTGGACAGGTTGCGGACCTGCGCCTGCTGCTCCTCCGGCGACATGTCTTCGCTCTGCGCGCGCACCGTGGCTTGCTCCAGCAGCTTGTCCTCGGCGAAATCACTGATCGCCTGCCAGCCCTTGGCATCGGCGATAAGGTCATCGGCCTTCAGCAACTGCTGCTGCTCGGGCAACCATACAAAACGGGCGACCAGCGGCTGACCGTGGGCACCACCGGTATAGCTGCTGCCGTCGGCAGACACCGCCACCACAGCCGGCGTTTCAACCAGCATGTCGAAGGCGAGCGATAGTTCGTAGGGCGCGGTGGGCTTGTCATTGCCCAGCTCGGCCACCGACTTCAACAGGTCGGCCTTGGCATGCCCGGCATAGTCGCTCAACGCATTGGCCAGCCCCGGGTATTTGGACGCCGCCGGCGGGTAGCTGATACCGATGACATAGCTGGGGGTGTTTTCGATCACATCGCGCAGATCAGCTGCCGCAGGCGCAGCCGCAACCGGCGCCTGCACCGGTTCCGCGACCGGTGCGACCGGCGCACCCTGTTCCTCCTGCTTGCAACCAGCCAATGCCAACAGCAATACCGCTGCGGCAGACGATCCCCGTACCAACCTGTTCATGCCCTTTCAATCCTTAGAAGTTTGTGCGGCCGCCCGGTCGGGCGTGGCCATGCCAGCGCAATTATCCCAGCAGGTCCGCGTATTCGCCATGGCGTTGCAGGAAAACCGCCGCATAACTGCAGGCGGGCACCACCTTCCAGCCGGCAGCGCGGGCATGATCCAGCGCAAACCGGGTCAACTGCGCAGCAATGCCGCGGCCGCCGATGGCCTCGGGCACCACCGTGTGGGTGATGACCATGGCCCCGTCCCGCCGCTCGTAGTCCAGGACCGCAAGCGTGCCATCGACGAGGGTCTGGAACCGCTGTGCAGCGGCGTCGTGCTCGATGCTGGCTGGCGCGGGATTGTTTGCGGTCATGGTGGCTCCTGCAGGACACGAAGGGATCGGTGAAGGCGACGTGATGACGCCTGATCAGACAGGAACGCCGCTGTGCGTCACTTTCCGACATCGTCTCCGACTGCGCCAGCGCAATCAAACCCTGATCTGCGTCTCAAAAGCTGGCACGGCTTTTGCTGTGTATACCTACAAACAACAGACAGCAGGCCCGGTGCCCCATGTTCGACAATGACAGCACGATGCAGATTCCGTCCAACGACCATGATGCCACCCTGCTTGAAGGTCTGTTCCAACTGACCGTCGCCGGCGACACCACGGGTTGGGAATTCAAGAAGATCGACAGCGAGGTCTACTCGCGTCTGCTCGACAGTTACGCTGCCTGAGCCAGCATCAGCGGCCCGCCCACTCCGCCAGCGCAGTGGGCGATACAGCGCCGGCGAAGTTGGCCGGCGCCGTTGCCTCCGGGCCGCAGCCCGTCCCGCCCTTTGCGCCGATCAGAAGCGGAAGGTGGGGTTCATCAGGCTCTGCAGGAAGTGCTGCAGCAGCTCCGGCTCCATGATCAGCATGAACATCACGCCGAAAGCGGCACCGGCCAGGTGCGCGCTGTGGTTGACGTTGTCCCCGCCCTTCTTGTCCATCCAGATGCTGTAGCCGACATAGAAGGCGGCATAGACGATGGCCGGCGCCGGGATGAACATCACCAGGATCAGCTTCCACGGTGCGATCAGGATGTAGGCGAACAACACCGCCGACACTGCACCTGATGCCCCCAGGCTCAGGTAGTTGGGGTTCTTCTGGTTCTTCAGGTAGGTCGGCAGGATCGATACCACCAGCGCCGCCAGGTAGAACAGCGGGTAGACCCACCATTGCCCGGTGATGCCGAGCATGATGACCTCGATCGAACGGCCGAAGAAGTACAGGGTGACCATGTTGAACAACAGGTGCCCGAAGTCGGCATGGATGAACCCGTAGGTCACCAGCCGGTCGTACTGCTTGTGCTTGTCGATGGCTGGCGGCCACAGGATCAGCCGATCCGCCAGCTTGCGGTTGTTGAACGCCATCCACGACACCAACGCGGTGATGCCGATCAGGATCAGGGTGATGATTCCTTGCATGTTCAAACCGCCCGGTAGTTGTCGACCATCTTGTAACGGCGCGCATAGATGCCGAATGCCAATGCCGCGATGAACGCGAAGCCGGCAAAGAAGAACATCAGGAAGGCCGTTTCGCTCAAACCGGTACTGGCGATGCGGTCGGTCACCGCATGGTTGCGCACGGCTGCGTTGGACAGCAGCACCCACAGGTTACCGATGGTGGTGGTCAGGTTCCAGAAGCTCATCACCACCCCCTTCATCGACGGCGGCGCCTGGCTGTAAGCGAATTCCAGGCCGGTGGCCGACACCAGCACCTCACCGAAGGTGAGCAGCGCATACGGCAGGATCTGCCAGAAGATCGACATGGCGTCGCCGCCGTCCATCACCATCTGGATGCAGCCCACCACGATCCAGGCCAGGCCACTGAAGGCGATACCGGCGGTCATCCGCCGCAGTGCGGTCGGCTCGAAGCCGAAGCGACGCAGCGCCGGGTAAAGCACCAGGTTGTTGAACGGGATCAGGATCATCACCAGCAGCGGGTTGAGCGCCTGCATCTGTGACGCGGTGAACCAGCTCGGCATGCTCATCTGCTGGCCCTGCAGCACCCAGGTCGAGGCCTTCTGGTCGAACAAGGAGAAGAACGGCGTGGTCAGGGCGAAGATCACCAGCACCTTGAGCACCGAGCGCACACCTTCAACAGCGGCCTCCGGGTGCACGATACGGGCGCGGTCCAGCTGCAGCATGGTGCCGCCGCCAATACCTGCCAGCACGGCCACCAGCGCCAGGCACAGGCAGATCACGATGCCCAGGCTGGGCACCAGCGCGAACGAGGCCAGCGCCAACACCACGCCCAGCACGGCTATCACCAGGCCCATGCGGCCCTGCCCCGGCGCCTGCGCCAGCAGCGCGGTACGCACCACATTGGCGAAGGAGTGCGGGTCCTTGGGCGGCAGCGGCACCAGCACATAGCGCTTGCGGCCCAGCCAGAACACGAAAGTAGCCACGAACATCAGGATGCCGGGGATGCCGAACGCCCATTGCGGACCAAGGTTCTTCAGCGCCAGCGGGATCAGCAGCGAGGCGAACAGCGAGCCGAAGTTGATGATCCAATAGAAGGCGTCGAACACGAACTTGGCCAGGTGCTTGTTGCCCTGGTCGAACTGGTCGCCCATGAACGAGGCCACCAGCGGCTTGATGCCGCCGGCACCCAGCGCGATCAGCCCCAGGCCGAGGAAGAAGCCCTGCCGGCTGTCCTCGAACAAGGCCAGGCAGAGGTGGCCAGCGCAGTAGATCAGGCTGAACCAGAGAATGGTGTGGTATTTGCCGAAGAAGCGGTCGGCCAGCCAGCCACCGAGCAGCGGGAAGAAATACACGCCGATCATGAAGCTGTGCATGATGTCCTTGGCCTCACCCGCACGGCCTTCGGAGGTGATCTCCTGCAACAGCAGCGAGGTGATCAGGAACTGCACCAGGATGTTGCGCATCCCGTAGAAGCTGAAGCGCTCGCACGCTTCGTTGCCGATGATGTAGCCGATCTGGCGCGGCATCTTTGCCTTGGGGTCCGGGGCTGCTGCCACGTGATTGGTCGTCATCTGAGGGCGATCCGTGAATACAAAGGTTGCAAGCGTAACGCATCACACCAAGAACCAGAGCGGCCCCCGATCAGTAAAATGCCTACGGCCTGTAGAGGTAAAACCTTAGTACGAAACCATGCACAAGCCCTCTACGCAGAAAGTACTAGCATGACAGTCCCTCACCACGAGGCCTTGCAATGCTGCGCTGGGGCTGTTTTGGACTACTTGTCCTGTCATTTGGCGTACTGGCCGAGCCGGTAGCGCCGGTCATCAAGATCGCCAACCTGCGCCTGCCCGACAGCAGCCAGACCTGGGCCGATCAACGGGACAGGATCGCCCAGCTGCTGGAGGCGCTGCATCCGGACGTGATCATCGTGCAGGATGTCCGCCAGCGCGGTAGCGCCAACCCGGCCTGCTGGCTGGGCGCCCGGCTCAATTACAGCTGCGATTTCATCAGCGCCGACCGTCCCAGCCAGCCCGAACGCCGCGGCAACGCGGTACTGACCCGGCTGACCGCACAGCAGGACGGCGTGACCCTGCTGCACGGCGATGAAGCCCCCACCGCCGCCGGCATGCAACGCCTGCAACTGCAGCAGGCACTGCTGAACATCTATGCGGCCAGCATGTGCCCCACCGACAACACCGCGGTGTCGCGCGGCCATCAGGCGGCCGACCTGCGCTCGTGGATGGATGCAACCGCCGAAGGGCTGCCTTCGCTGATCATCGGCGACTTTGCCGCCCCCACAGAAGAACTGGTGCGGCAGCTGCCGGGCTACCAGCCGGCGCGCCGGAATCCCTCGAACCAGAATGGCGACGCCCGACCAGCGGCTGGCGCCGGCCACGGCATGGACGTGCTGTATCAGGTGCGTAGTTTTGCCGATATCACCCAGCAGCCCATCCAGTTGACTGCCAGCGAGGCGCAGGCCGAGCCGGAAGTCCTGGGCATGATGGCGACGCTGCGTATCACCCGGATTCCTGAGGCCACTGCCGTCGAACAGCCATGAAACGGCAATGGGCGGCGCACAGCTCCTGCCTGTAGGAGCGGCGTAAGCCGCGAAGCAGGTAGGGCGTCAGCTCGCTGGTATGCCTGGCATTTCAGCAGGCCGAGCTTCGCGGCTTACGCCGCTCCTACAAAAAAGCAGGCTGTACGCCGCTGAGTGTTCCTGAAACAACAAAGGCCGGGCAATGCCCGGCCTTTGTTGCGGTAGCGGTGACCACTGGGGCCACCGCCTCAGGTCACTGCAATCAGGCGATTGCTTCCTGGTAGCGACGCTCCACTTCCTTCCAGTTGATCAGGCTGTAGAAGGTTTCGATGAACTCGGCGCGGCGGTTCTGGAACTTCAGGTAGTACGCGTGTTCCCACACGTCGATGGTCAGCACCGGGGTACGGCCTTCCATCAGCGGGCTTTCCTGGTTGGAGCTCTTTTCCACCAGCAGCTTCTTGTCAGCGCCGACGCTCAGCCATGCCCAGCCCGAGCCGAACTGGGTCAGTGCAGCCTTGGTGAAGGCTTCCTTGAACTTGTCGAAACCACCGAGCTGTTCGTCGATGGCCTTGGCCAGCGCGCCGCTCGGGGTGCCACCGGCGTTCGGGCCGATCACGTCCCAGAACAGCGAGTGGTTGCCGTGGCCGCCACCCTGGTTGCGCACGCCCTGCTGCAGGTTTTCCGGCAGGGTCTTGACCTTGCGCAGCAGCTCATCGATCGGCAGGTCGGCGTACTCGGTGCCTTCGACCAGCGCGTTGAGGTTGTTGACGTAGGTCTGGTGGTGCTTGGAGTAATGGATCTCGACCGTGGCCGCATCCATGTACGGTTCCAGCGCGTCGTAAGCGTAAGGCAGCTTGGGCAGGGTATAGGCCATCACGGATCTCCTTGGGTATATGCCTGGGGGTCTGTGCCCGGAAAACCCGGGCGATACAGATGCAGAGGTGAATGGTAGGCAGGAACGCTCAACTTACCAAGGCCGATGTAAAGGAAACTTTGTCCCGTCATCGGGATCATCGTTTTCCGGGCACTGCGCGCAGGCATTGTTATCGGCCTGTGAACCAACGCAGCGAAAGCAGCGCATGAACCAATCGTTCAACAAAAAACAGCGCGCAGCGTGATAATCATTCTCCTTTCCGTGACTGACCGCCTCTACTGATGCGCAAGCCTTCCCTTCTGGTTATCGCCGTAGTCCTGCTTGTTGCCGGCCTGTGGGCCATGCGTGTGGCGCAGCAGCCACCGCCGCCGCAGTTCGCGCCATCACTGGGCGTTGGCAGCCCAGCTGACACCCTTCCGCAGGCAGAAGGCAAGGCACAGTCCAGCTCAGCCACCCAGGCCGATCCATTACCTGCGTTCCTGCCTGCCGAAGCACGCGCAACCATCGCCCTGATCCAGCGCGGCGGTCCGTATCCGCATCGCCAGGACGGCAGCACCTTCGGCAACCGCGAGCGCCAGCTGCCGCAACGGCCGCGCGGCTATTACCGCGAATACACGGTGGATACACCGGGGCTGGACCATCGTGGTGCCAAGCGCATCGTGACCGGCGGTGACCCGCCCGATGCCTGGTATTACACCGATGACCATTACGAGAGTTTCCGCAGCTTTGAAGTTCCCGCCAGGAGTACGCCATGAGTGACAGCGGTTTCGACATGGGACTGGAAGACGTCAGCCAGGCCGGTGTTTACGGTGTTGGCGATGGCGACCTTGGCGGGCTGGCAGCGGTGGCGCGTGATGCCGGCCTGCGCGTATGCCGCATCGACCTGGAAGGCTGCGCCGACAAGCGCACCTTGCTGATGCGGATGGGTACGCAGTTGGATTTCCCCGCTGGCTGGAGCCGCAACTGGGATGCCCTGTCCGACGCCCTGCGTGACCTGTCATGGCTGCCGGCCAACGGCTATGCGTTGCTTTTCAGCGATGCCGATGACCTGCGCCAAGGCAGCTCGGCAGACTTCGATACCTTGCTGGATGTGCTTTCCGAAGCATCAGCGCGCTGGGCCGAAGACAACGTAGCGTTCTGGGCCTTCCTGGAACTGCCCGGTGGCGGCGAGGAAGCCGCGGGCGACGACGAAGAAGAATGAGGCTCGGTGCTCACCTCCTCCCTATGGCGACGTACTAAGCCCTCCCTTTGGCAAAGCCAAGGGGAGGGTTGGGAGGGGTGCTTTTGACCTTCGTGCAGAATCCGTTGCGTTCGAAGCGCCAGCGCTACAGCGAAAGCACCCCTCCCCAGCCCTCCCCTGCACCTTCGGTGCAAGGGAGGGAGCAATGCGCTGCATGCCCTCGACGTACTGAGCCCTCCCTTTGGCGAAGCCAAGGGGAGGGTTGGGAGGGGTGCTTTTGAACTTCGCGCAGAATCCACCGCGTTCGAAGCGCCAGCGTTACAGCGAAAAGCACCCCTCCCCAGCCCTCCCCTGCACCTTCGGTGCAAGGGAGGGAGCAAAGCTGCATGCTCTCGACGTACTGAGCCCTCCCTTTGGCGAAGCCAAGGGGAGGGTTGGGAGGGGGGCTTTTGAACTCCGCGCAGAGTTCATTGCGTTCGTAGCGGCAGCTCTACAGCGAAAAGCACCCCTACCCAGCCCTCCCCTGCACCTTCGGTGCAAGGGCGGGAGCCACACATTGAATGGCCTCGACGGACTGAGCCCTCCCTTTGGCGAAG
>NZ_JBDJMY010000066.1:0-16776 GCF_039674165.1 Stenotrophomonas terrae | reverse complement strand
GGTGGGTTGGGGCTTACGGGGAATTCCAAATTTTTGGGCCGTGCTTGTTTGGGCTGGGGGTTTACGGTTAAAGCTTCAGCCGTGCTGGGCTCGGCTCTACAGGTGAGGTGAGGCCGCATCGCCTGCCCAATCACCACACAACAAAAACCCCGCTTTCGCGGGGTTTTTGTCTGCAGCCAACTCCAACCGGAATCAGCGCTTCATCGAGCCGAAGAACTCGTCGTTGGACTTGGTGTTCTTCATCTTGTCCAGCAGGAACTCCATCGCAGCGATTTCGTCCATCGGATGCAGCAGCTTGCGCAGGATCCAGATCTTCTGCAGCAGCTCCGGTTCGATCAACAGGTCTTCGCGGCGGGTGCCGGAACGGTTGATGTCGATGGCCGGGTAGACGCGCTTTTCAGTGATGCGACGGTTCAAATGCACTTCGCTGTTGCCGGTGCCCTTGAATTCTTCGTAGATCACTTCGTCCATCTTCGAGCCGGTTTCAACCAGCGCGGTGGCGATGATGGTCAGCGAGCCGCCTTCTTCAACGTTACGTGCAGCACCGAAGAAACGCTTCGGGCGGTGCAGGGCGTTGGCGTCCACACCACCGGTCAGGACCTTGCCGGAGCTCGGTACGACGTTGTTGTAGGCGCGGGCCAGACGGGTGATCGAGTCGAGCAGGATCACCACGTCCTTCTTGTGCTCGACCAGGCGCTTGGCACGCTCGATCACCATTTCGGCGACCTGCACGTGACGCGCTGCCGGTTCGTCGAAGGTTGAGGAGACCACTTCGCCGCGCACGGTGCGCTGCATTTCGGTCACTTCTTCCGGGCGCTCATCCACCAGCAGCACGATCATGTGCACTTCCGGATGGTTGGTGGTGATGGCCGTGGCGATCTGCTGCATCATCATCGTCTTACCCGCCTTCGGCGGCGAGACGATCAGCGCGCGCTGGCCCTTGCCCTGCGGTGCCATCAGGTCGAGGATACGACCGGTGATGTCTTCCGAGGAGCCGTTGCCGCGCTCAAGCGTGAAGCGCTTGCGCGGGAACAGCGGGGTCAGGTTTTCGAACAGCACCTTGTTCTTCGAAGCTTCGATCGGCTCACCGTTGATGGTGTCCACGATCGACAGGGCGAAGTAACGCTCGCCGTCCTTCGGGAAGCGGATACGGCCGGACAGGTGGTCGCCGGTGCGCAGGTTGAAGCGGCGGATCTGGCTGGGCGAGATGTAGGTGTCGTCCGGGCCGGCCAGGTAGCTGGCCTCGGCCGCGCGCAGGAAGCCGAAGCCGTCCGGCAGGATTTCCAGCACGCCGTCGGCGGCGACGCCGTCACCGTGGCGGGTCAGCACCTTGAGCAGGGCGAAGATCACGTCCTGCTTGCGGGCACGCGCCACGCCTTCGGAGATCTGCAGCTGCTCGGCGATTTCCAGCAGCTTCTGCGCCGGCATCCGCTTCAGGTCGCTCAGCGAATAGACCGGGAAGCCTTCCGGCACGCCCGGCATCGAGCGCGGTACGAACGGCTCGTTGCCGCCATCGTTGCTCATGCCGTTGTCGTCACGCGGACGGTTGCGGTCACGGTCGCGACGGTTGCGGAAACGGTCGCGGCGGTTGCCTTGGCCCTGACCCTGACCCTGCTGGTTGTTCTGGCCGTAGCGCTGGTTGCTCTCGCCACCGTCCTGGCCGCCCTGCGACGCGTTGTCGCCGGAGCTTGCGGACGAGGCCTGGCCTTCGTTGCTGGACGCCGCCGCGGCAGGCGCAGGGGTCGGAGCAACGGGGGCTGGGGCAGCGGGGGCGGGTGCGGCAGCTACCGGCGCCGGAGCGGCGGGCAACGGCAGGGCCGGCTGTGCGGGAGCAGAGGCACCGCTGTCGGCGCTTTCAACTGCTTTGGCAACACGCGGCTTGCGCACGCGCTTCTCGACAGGAGCGTCGGTGCTCCCGGTTTCAGAAGGAGTGTTCTCGGACAAGTGCTTGATTCCTCTCGCTTAGACGTGCGAGCGCCCTGCGGGGCTGCGAATTGGTTGGGATGATCCGGACGAGAACCCGTCCAGAGGGTGCGGCACGCGAATGCTGCCGGATGTAGCGACACTAACACCGCCAAGCGCGGCGGTGCAAGCGCCTGCAGAACCCTGTTGGGCCGCGGTATGGCAGGCCCGGTGGCCGGCGGCACGGGGCCGCCGGACCTGGCTGGATCAGACCAGCGCCTTGTCGATCATCTGGCTCAGCTGGCCCTTGCCGACCGCGCCGATCTGGGTGGCCTGGATCTGGCCATCCTTGAACAGCAGCAGCATCGGGATCGAGCGCACGTGGTACTTGATCGCGGTGGCGCGATTTTCGTCCACATTGACCTTGGCGATCTTCAGCTTGCCGTCATAGGCGTCAGCCAATTCGTCCAAAACCGGGGAGATCATCTTGCACGGGCCGCACCATTCAGCCCAGAAATCCACCAGGACCGGTTCGCTCGATTGCAGGACGGCGCTGTCGAAGTCGGCGTCGCCGACGTGTAAAACCTTATCGCTCACTTGGAGTCTCCTGGTGCAATGCGACTGCCCATGCCGGGTTGGCCGTCGCATTGCGGTAAACTGGGGCATTGCGCGGACAGTGGGCAGGGCCCAGGTGTCGCGCGACCCGGCGCAGGGGCCGCAGTGTGCGACGGTGCCCGAATCGATGCAAGCTGCCCGGCCACACTGACCGGCTGGCACTACAAAGACGAAATCAATGAGCGACAAACCGCTAACCGACGTAACGTTTTCTTCCTTCGACCTGCAGCCTTCGCTGCTGGCAGGCCTTGAGGGCGCAGGTTTCACTCGCTGCACCCCCATTCAGGCGCTGACCTTGCCGGTGGCTCTGCCAGGCGGCGATGTCGCCGGCCAGGCGCAGACCGGCACCGGCAAGACGCTGGCCTTCCTGGTCGCCGTCGCCAACCGCCTGCTCACCCGCCCGGCGCTGGCTGACCGAAAGCCGGAGGATCCGCGCGCGCTGATCCTGGCCCCGACCCGCGAGCTGGCCATCCAGATCCACAAGGACGCGATGAAGTTCGCCTCCGACACCGGCCTGCGCTTCGCGCTGGTCTACGGTGGCGTGGATTACGACAAGCAGCGCGAGCTGCTGCAGCAGGGCGTGGACGTGATCATCGCCACCCCCGGCCGCCTGATCGACTACGTCAAGCAGCACAAGGTGGTTTCGCTGCACGCCTGCGAAATCTGCGTGCTGGACGAAGCCGACCGCATGTTCGACCTGGGCTTCATCAAGGACATCCGCTTCCTGCTGCGGCGCATGCCCGAGCGCACCACGCGCCAGACCCTGCTGTTCAGCGCCACCCTCAGCCACCGCGTGCTGGAGCTGGCCTACGAACACATGAACGAGCCGCAGAAGCTGGTGGTGGAGACCGAAAGCATCACCGCCGACCGCGTGCGCCAGCGCATCTATTTCCCCGCCGACGAAGAAAAGCTGCCGCTGCTGATCGGCCTGCTGTCGCGCAGTGAAGGCGCCCGCACCATGGTGTTCGTCAACACCAAGGTGTTTGTCGAGCGCGTTGCGCGCGCGCTGGAACGTGCCGGCTACCGCGTCGGCGTGCTGTCCGGCGACGTGCCACAGAAGAAGCGTGAGAGCCTGCTCAACCGCTTCCAGAAGGGCCAGCTGGAAGTGCTGGTCGCCACCGATGTGGCCGCCCGCGGCCTGCACATCGACGGCATCAAGTACGTCTACAACTACGATCTGCCGTTCGACGCCGAAGACTATGTGCACCGCATCGGTCGTACCGCGCGTCTGGGCGAAGAAGGCGATGCGATCAGCTTCGCCTGCGAGCGCTATGCGATCAGCCTGCCGGACATCGAGGCTTACATCGAGCAGAAGATCCCGGTTGAAGCGGTCACTGCCGAAGTGCTGACCGCGCTGCCGCGCCCGGAGCGCGCACCGCTGGAAGCCGGCGAAGAAGAAGAAAGCGTTGGCAGCATCTTCCGCGAAGCGCGCGAGCAGAAGGCCGCTGACGAAGCCCGTCGTGGTGGTGGTCGCACCGGCGCCAAGCCTGGCGAACGTCGTGGTGAGCGCAGTGCTGATGGCAAGCCGCGTCCGCCCCGCAAACCGCGCGTCGAGGGCGCCGCTGCCACTGCCGAAGGCACGCCCAAGCCGCCGCGTCCGGCCGCCGAAGGTGCGCCGCATGCCGCCAACAACCCGGCCGAGGAAGGCGAGCGCGGACAGCGCAAGCGTCGTCGCCGTCGTCATGGCCGTCCGGTTGAAGGCGCCGAAGGTGCAGCACCGGCAGTGGCCAGCAACAACGGCCCGGTACAGGTACAGGCCAAGCCGATGCGCGCTGGCAACGACAATGATTCGTTCCTGACCCGCCTCGGCCGCAAGATCCGCCGGATGCTGTCAGGCAGCTGATCGCTGCGAAAGCCTCCCCTGCAAGGGGAGGCAGAAGGCGGTTGGTAGTGCCGAGCCATGCTCGGCAGGGGCTTCCCCAAAGATGCGAAGGTAGTGCCGAGCCATGCTCGGCAGGGGCTTTCCAAGCAATGCCAAGGTAGTGCCGAGCCATGCTGGGCAGAGGCTTTCCCGGTAAGGCCCCTGCCGAGCATGGCTCGGCACTACAGGGCATATCCGGCATTACACGTGACCTGCATCTCCGCAGTCTGCCTGCGCTCCTGCATAATCGGCAGGATGAGCGTTCTGCGTTTTGACAATGTCAGCAAACAATACGCCGGCGGCCACCAGGCGCTGGTGGATGTCAGCTTTGAAGTGGCGGCCGGTGAAATGCTGTTCGTCACCGGGCACTCCGGTGCCGGCAAGAGCACCCTGCTCAAGTTGATCCACCTCAGCGAACGGCCCAGCCGTGGCGCGGTCATCTTCGGCGAGCGCAACCTGCTCAAGGTGCGGGGCGGCAAGGTTGCCCTGCACCGGCGCGAAGTAGGCGCGGTCTATCAGGACCACCGGCTGCTGGTGGACCGCAGCATCGGCGAAAACGTCGCGCTGCCATTGATCCTGCGCGGCGACCGCCGTGCCGATACCGGCAAGCGGGTGCGTTCGGTGCTGGAGCGGATGGGTCTTGGCCATCGCGAGAAGGCACTGCCCAGCGAACTGTCAGCCGGTGAGCAGCAGCGTGTCGGCATTGCCCGCGCGATTGTCGCCGAGCCCAAACTGCTGGTGGCCGACGAGCCTACCGGCAACCTCGACCCGACCCTGGCGGCGGAAATCATGACCCTGTTTGCAGAACTGCCGGCACGCGGTACCAGCGTGCTGGTGGTCAGCCATGATCTGGCCCTGCTCAAGCAGATGCGCAAGCGCGTGCTGATTCTCGACCACGGCCGTCTGGTCGATGACATCTCGCCGCAGGATCTGGCCGAATGAGCAGCAGCAAACCCGAAAACACCGGCAGCGCCGCGCCGTCGCGGCTGTTCACCTGGCTCAACCATCATCTGCACAGCGTGGTGTTCAGCCTTGGCCGTGCCGCGCGCAAGCCGTGGGCGACCGCGCTGACCGTGGCGGTGATGGCGCTGGCCCTGGCGTTGCCGCTGGGGTTGTCTATCGCCTTGGACAACCTCAAACATTTCGCCGGCAGCGTGCAGCAGTCGCGCGATATCAATCTGTTCCTGAAGACCGATGTCGATGCAGCGGCGGCGCAGGAACTGGTCACCAGCCTGCGTGCACGCGCCGATGTCGGCCAGGTGCTGCTGCGTACGCCGGACGAAGGCCTGGCCGAGCTGCGGCAGAACGCCGGGCTGGGCGAAGCCATCGATGCGCTGGGCGAGAACCCCTTGCCGACCTTGCTGATCGTCACCCCGGCCAACGGCGATGACGCGGCCCTGGCCAAATCGCTGGAAGCGCTGCCGCAGGCCGATCTGGTCCAACACGATGCGCTGTGGCGGCAGCGGCTGGATGGTTGGCTGAATTTCGGCGCGCGGCTGGTGCAGGTGTTGTCGGCACTGCTGGGGCTGGGCGCGGCGCTGGTGGTGGGCAATACCGTGCGTCTGGATATCCAGGCGCGGCGCGAAGAAATCGGCGTACTGCAGCTGCTCGGTGCCAGCGATGGCTTCATCCGCCGTCCGTTTGTCTACCTGGGCGCGTGGTACGGGCTGGCTGCCGGCGCGTTGGCGCTGGGCTTGATCGCCCTGTGCGGGCTGGCATTGCGGCCACCGTTGGCAAACCTGTCGCAAAGCTACGGCAGCCCTTTCATCTTGCATGGCCTGGATTTGCTGCATTCGGGCATGGTGCTGGTAGGCACCACGATTCTGGGTTGGTTGGGGGCATGGCTGGTGACGGGCCACTTCCTCAGGCAGACTCGCCCGACTGAAACCTGAGGCCCGCATGTCCACGCACGAGCTCAAGCACCTGATCAGCGACGCACCCCGAGTAATGGTGGTCGATGGATCCAAACTGGTACGGCGTTTGATCAGCGACGTGCTCAAGCGCGAACTGCCCGATGTCGAAGTAGTGGGCTGCGCCAGCATTGCAGAGGCGCGCGAGGCGCTCGCCGCCGGCCCGGTACACCTGGTCACCACCTCGCTGGCCTTGCCCGATGGCGATGGCCTGGCGCTGGCCCGTGGCGTCCGCGAGACCGCCGGGCAGGCCTATGTGCCGGTGATCGTGGTCTCCGGTGATGCCCAGCAACATCTGGAGCAGCGCCGCTTCACCGAATACGTCACCGATTATTTCGACAAGGCGCTGGGCCACGAAGCCCTGGCCACCTTCATCCGTGGCTATGTGCAGCCCGAGCCGGTAGCCAATGCCACCGTGCTTTACGTCGAGGACAGTCGCGTGGTGGCCGAGGCCACCAAGCGCATGCTCGAACGCCATGACCTGCATGTAGTGCACGTGCTTACCGCCGAAGATGCGTTTTCGCTGCTCACCGCCGAATCGCTGGGCCGCACCACGCGGCAGGTGGATCTGGTGCTGACCGACGTCACCCTCAAGGGCGAGCTCAGTGGCCGCGATGTGGTTGAACGCATCCGCGTCGACTTCGCCTATGGCAAGCGTCGCCTGCCGGTGCTGGTGATGACCGGTGATGGCAACCCGCACAATCAGTCGGCATTGCTGCAGTCCGGCGCCAATGATCTGGTGCAGAAACCCATTGAAGAACGTCTGCTGGTGACCAAGGTGCTGTTCCAGCTGCGGCTGGCGCGCATGGCACAGCCGGCGGTGGTGCTGTGAGCGAAGACGGTACCCAGATCCAGCTTGAGCCCAGTTGGAAGGCACGCATCGGCGACTGGCTGCTGCGTCCGGAGATGCGTGAGCTGTCGGCCTTCCTGCGCAAGCGCAAGGCGGCCGGTGCGCATGTATTCCCGCCGGGCCCGCAGATTTTCGCCGCCTTCGATGCCACGCCGTTCGAGCAGGTAAAGGTGGTGGTGCTGGGGCAGGACCCTTACCACGGCTATGGCCAGGCCCATGGCCTGAGTTTTTCGGTCCTGCCGGATGTGCCGGTGCCGCCATCGTTGCTCAATATCTATAAAGAGCTTGAGACCGACCTCGCCATTCCGCGCCCGGACCATGGCTGCCTGCTGCCGTGGGCGCAGCAGGGCGTGCTGCTGCTCAATGCCGTGTTGACGGTGGAAGAGGGCAAGGCCGGCGCGCATCAGAAGCGTGGCTGGGAGGGTTTCACCGACCATGTGGTCGATGTGCTCAACCGCGAGCGCGAAGGCCTGGTATTCCTGCTGTGGGGCGCCTACGCCCAGCAGAAGGGCAAGGTCATCGATACCGGCCGCCATCGCGTGCTGAAGGCCCCGCATCCGTCGCCGTTGTCGGCGCACCGGGGCTTTCTGGGCTGCCGGCATTTCTCGCAGACCAACGACTACCTGGCCCGCCGCGGGCAGGCGCGGATTGACTGGCGTTTGCCGGCCCGGGCAGCGCTGCAGCCGGCACCTGCTGGCAGCTGAATTTCCTTGATCCGTGTCATATCGCGGTGACCTTGGCTTTGCTACCTTGGCGGTCCTTGGAATGCCTACGTTGCTGTCGCCTATTCAGGTTTGACCCTGGGTTTGCTGACAAAAACAGAACGCTGGAACTTTTTCTGTACCGAGCAGTCCAATAGTTCGACTGCTAAGATGAGGTCCTATGAACCTGAACACCTCCACTGCCCTTGTGGCAAACAATCTCCCGATTCCCAGTGCGCTCGGTTCGCTGGACGCCTACATCGGTGCCGTGCACCAGATCCCGGTGCTGTCGGTCGATGAGGAACAGGACCTGGCCCGCCGCTTCCGTGACGAACAGGACCTGCACGCCGCGCGTGAGCTGGTGCATTCGCACCTGCGCTTCGTGGTGCACGTGGCCCGCGGTTACAACGGCTACGGCCTGCAGCTGGGCGACCTGATCCAGGAAGGCAACATCGGCCTGATGAAGGCGGTCAAGCGCTTCGACCCGGACATGGGCGTGCGCCTGGTGTCCTTCGCCGTGCATTGGATCCGTGCCGAGATGCACGAGTTCATCCTCAAGAACTGGCGCATCGTCAAGGTCGCCACGACCAAGGCGCAGCGCAAGCTGTTCTTCAACCTGCGCAAGTCAAAGACCCGTCTGGGCTGGATGAACGCTGCTGAGGTCAGCGCGGTTGCCAAGGATCTGAACGTCTCCGAGCGTGAAGTGATGGAGATGGAATCGCGTCTGTCCGGCCGTGACATCGGTTTCGATGCGCCGTCCGATGACGACGACGATCATGCGCCGCCGTCGCCGGCTGCGTATCTGGTCGCACGCGATGAAGATCCGTCGCAGGCCTACGAGCGTGAGGACAGCGAAGACAATCAGCTGAGCCTGCTGCGTGAAGGCCTGTCCAAGCTTGACCAGCGTTCGCGCGACATCATCGCCCGCCGTTGGTTGGATGCCGACAGCAAGGTGACGCTGCAGGAACTGGCAGATGAGTACGGCGTATCGGCCGAGCGCATCCGCCAGATCGAAGCGAACGCGCTGAAGAAGATGAAGGCATTGTTCGCCGCCTGAGCAAGGCCGCAGCGATGAACGCCAAAGGCCCGGGGAAACCCGGGCCTTTGCGTTGTAGTGCCGAGCCATGCTCGGCAGGGGCCTTACCCATAGCGTAAGGCCCATGTAGTGCCGAGCCATGCTCGGCTGGGGCCTTACCCGTAGCATAAGGCCCATGTAGTGCCGAGCCATGCTCGGCTGGGGCTTCATGCACGGACCAACCGTCGTCGGTAAGACCCCAGCCGAGCGTGGCTCGGCACTACAAGAGCGGCGATGTCGGTAAAGCCCCTGCCGAGCATGGCTCGGCACTACAGGTGATCGCGCATGGCTTTCCCGTGTAAATTCGGCATTCCTCTTTGCGCCGGATCTGACGATGAAAGGAAACTGCCTGTGTGGTGCTGTCGAAGTGATCGCCAACGACAGTTCCGAGATTGGCCTGTGCCACTGCAGCATGTGCCGGCGCTGGTCCGGCGGTCCGTTGTTCGCGGTGCATTGCGATGACCAGGTGCAGGTGCTCGGCGACACCGTGAAAAGCTACCGCTCCTCGGACTGGGCCGAGCGTGGCTTCTGCGGGCAGTGCGGTACGCACCTGTATTACCGGCTGGTGCCGGACGGCGAGTATTTCGTACCGGCCGGCGTGTTCCAGGATCACAGCTTCGAGCTGGCCAGCCAGATCTTCATCGACGAAAAGCCGCCGTACTACGACCTGGCCAACCAGACGCCGATGCTGACCGGACGCGAAGTATTCGAACAGTTCGCCAACGGCGGCAGCTGACCGTGTGAGCCGGCTCAGCCTGCCGGCTCCTTGCCATCGTCCTCGTCGGCATCGCCGAGGATGATGCGCGCGCTGCGCTGGTAGCTCCAATAGGCCACCGCCCAGTTCAGCAGCACCACCAGCCGGTTGCGGAAGCCGATCAGGAAGAACACGTGCGCTGCCAGCCAGAACCACCACGCCAACAGGCCTGACAGCTGCAGTTTGCCGACGTGGACGATGGCCGCCATGCGGCCGATGGTGGCCAGGTTGCCCTGGTCGCTGTAACGGAACGCGGCAGGCACTGGCTTGCCGGCAAGGCGGGCGCTGATCACCTGCGCCACGTACTTGCCCATCTGCTTGGCCGCTGGCGCAACACCGGGAACCGGCCGGCCATTGGCCTGGGTCAGCGCGACCAGGTCACCGCCGACGAAGATCTCCGGGTGG
The DNA here is from genome assembly GCF_039674165.1 of Stenotrophomonas terrae. Classification (GTDB taxonomy): domain Bacteria; phylum Pseudomonadota; class Gammaproteobacteria; order Xanthomonadales; family Xanthomonadaceae; genus Stenotrophomonas; species Stenotrophomonas terrae_A. The sequence goes on along the minus strand of NZ_JBDJMY010000066.1, from coordinate 6,703 downwards.
CCAGGAATGGTGAGGTCAGGCTCGACCAGCACGCGGCCGGCACGGTCCAACGGCACCTCCAGCGTGCGCGCCAGCGGTGAAGCGGCCACACCAGCGGCCCACACCACCGTGCGTGCCGGCACATGCGTGTCGCCGAGCTGGAAGCCGTGTCCGTCGATATGGCTGACCGCAGTGCCGGTGAGCACTTCCACGCCCAGTTTTTCCAGCTGGCGGCGTGCCTTCAAGGACAGCGTTTCCGGGAACGAGGACAGCACGCGTTGGCCGGCTTCCACCAGCCGCACCTTGGCATCGGCCGGGTTGATGTGCCGGAATTCGTTCTTCAGCGTGTGGCGGGCGATTTCGGCCAGGGTACCGGCCAATTCCACCCCGGTAGGGCCGCCGCCGACGATGGCGAAGCTCAGCCACGCGGCGCGCTTGGCCGGGTCGGATTCGGCCTCGGCGCGTTCGAACGCCAGCAGCAGCTTGCGGCGCAGGTAGAGCGCGTCATCCAGGGTCTTCAGGCCGGGCGCGTCGGCGGCCCATTCGTCATGGCCGAAATAGGCGTGGGTGGCGCCGCTGGCGAGCAGCAGCATGTCGTAGCCGAGCTGGCTGCCGTCGCCGAGATGCAGTTGCCGGGCGTGCTTGTCGATGGAGGTCACCTCGCCCAGGCGGACCTCGACGTTGCGCTGCTTGCCGAGGATATGGCGCAGCGGGGCGGCGATATCCGGTGCCGACAAGCCGGCCGTGGCAACCTGGTAGAGCAGGGGCTGGAACAGATGGTGATTGCGGCGGTCGACCAGGGTGATGCGCAGTGGCGCATCGGCCAGCGCACGGCTGGCCCAGAGCCCGGCGAAACCACCGCCGACGACGACAAGATGCGGGTGTTGCGGCATGACGTACTCCGATGGGGCCGGTGAACCGGCCATGGGGGCGGGTTGTCAGCCGGCATCATCGCATTGATGTGCTTTGAAACAGCGATGACCGATACTGGCACTCAGCTTGTCGCCATGGAGTTGCCCCGTGTCTGAGCCTGAAAAGCGTATCGCGCTGTTGATCGACGCCGACAACGCGCCGTCGTCGAAGATCGACGAGATCCTTGTGGAAGTGGCTGCCTTTGGTGTGGCCAACGTGCGCCGCGCCTATGGTGACTGGAAGAACCCGCGGTTGAAGGGCTGGGAAAGCGTGCTGCACGAGTTCGCGATCCGCCCGATCCAGCAGTTCGCCTATTCCAAGGGCAAGAACGCCTCGGACATGGCGATGGTGGTCGATGCGATGGACCTGCTGTACGCGCGCAACCTGGACGGCTTTGCGATTGTCTCCAGCGATGCTGACTTCACCCCGCTGGTGATGCGCATCCTTACTGACGGCTTGAAGGTGTACGGCTTTGGCCAGCAGAAAACACCATTGGCCTTCGTCAATGCCTGCTCGAAGTTCATCTATCTGGAAGCGCTGGGTAATGCGCCAGCGGAGACGGCCGAGCCGGCCGCCAGCACCGCACCGGCAAGCAGCGAACCAACGAGTAGCGAAGCGACAAGCAGTGAACCGGCAAGTAGCGAGCCGACAAGCAGTGAATCGGCGGAGTCACCTGCAGCACCGATTACTCCGCGCACTGCCAATGAGCTGCGCGGCGATACGCGCCTGCTCAACCTGCTGCGTGGCGCGGTGGATGCGGTTGCCGACGAGCAGGGTTGGGCCCTGCTGAGCGCGGTAGGCAATCAGATTGCAAACCGGGCCTCGTTTGATTCGCGCAACTATGGCTATCGCAAGTTGAGCGACCTGATCGCCGCGACCGGTTTGTTCGAGGTCAAGCGCGCCGGCAAGGCATCGGCGGTGCGCGCGCTGCCGCGCAAGGGCGCGCGTGATGAAACCTGATGGAAGGAGTGACTGAATGTTGAAGATCTGGGGCCGGCGCAATTCCAGCAATGTGCGCAAAGTGCTGTGGTGTGCCGAGGAGATCGGCTTGCCGTATGAATCCATCGAAGTTGGCGGCGCGTTTGGTGGCACGCAGAGCGCCGAATACCGCGCGATGAATCCCAACGGGTTGGTGCCGGTGATCGAAGACCATGGCCTGCCGGTATGGGAATCCAATGCCATCGTCCGTTACCTGAGCGCACGTTATGCGCTGGACGTGCTGTATCCGGCAGATCCGGTGGAACGCGCGCGCAGCGAGCAGTGGATGGATTGGACCACCTCGAGTTTCGCGGTGGCGTTCCGTGATCTGTTCTGGGGCGTGCTGCGCACCGCGCCGGCGGACCGTGATGAGGCGCGCATCGCAGCGGCCTTGCTGCGCTGTGGCGAGCTGCTGACGCTTGCCGACGCGGCATTGGCCGAGCAGCCGTGGCTGTCTGGCGAACGTTTCGCGATGGGCGATATTCCGTTGGGGTCGTTTATCTACGCCTGGTTTGAAATGCCGATCCAACGCCCGGAGCTGCCGCATTTGGCGGCGTGGTATGCACGGTTGCAGCAGCGGCCAGCGTATCGGAAGGGAGTCATGACGGCGCTGACTTGAGTTGATGCGAGGATTTTTGAATGCGGGAATGCGGGAATGCGGGAATGCGGGAATGCGGGAATGCGGGAATGCGGGAGCGCAGAAGCAGAGAAGCGCAGGAATGCAGGAATGCAGGAATGCAGGAATTGCGGGAGCACAGGAATGCGAGCCCCTCTCCCGCTTGCGGGAGAGGGGTTGGGGTGAGGGGAGCTTTTGACTTTGCCTTGTGGTTTCTTTGCCCGGAAATGCCGTAGAAGCACAAACAACAGCAACAGCAAAAGCAAAAGCAAAAGCAAAAGCAAAAGCAAAAGCGCCCCCAACCGCCCTTCGGGCACCTTCCCCCGCAGGCGGGAGAAGGGAAGGCGCCTCCTTCGGTCTTTACAGTGGCTGCAAACGCCAAAGCAACGGCAGCAGCCAAAGCAACAGCAGCAGCCGCAGTCGCAGCAGCAGCCACAGCCACAGCAGCAGCCACAGCCACAGCCACAGCCACAGCCACAGCGCCCCCCATCCGCCCTTCGGGCACCTTCCCCCGCAGGCGGGAGAAGGGAAGGCGGTCTCCTTCGGTCTTTGCAGTGGCTGCAAACGCCAAAGCAACAGCCACAGCAACGGCTCCAGCACCAGCAACAGCAACAGCAACAGCAACAGCAACAGCAACAGCAACAGCATCCCATCCGCCTTTCGGGCACCTTCAACGCCAACGGGAGAAGGGAAGGCATTCTGCTTGCGGCGTTGCTGCAATGAAAAAGCCGCGCTGTTGCCAGCGCGGCTTTTCATCAACTCCGTGCGCTGGGCACGGTTACAACCGTCTTAGAACTTCCAGTTCACGCCGAAATAGACCACACGGCCTGCATAACCATTGGAATAGAAGCGCGCCTTGGTGTCGTTGCCCAGATGGGTGCGCGTCTCTTCCTTGGTCAGGTTCAACACCGAGGCACTCAGGCTCAACGCCGGGGTGATGTTGTAGGCGGCGTTCAGATCGATCTGCTGGTAGGGCTCCTGATAGAGATTCAGGCCGCTGACCAGGCCCTGCACCACTTCACCGCGACGGTTCCATGAGGCACGCAGCAGCAGCTTTTCCACTTCATAGAACACGGTGAAGTTGGCCTGGTTCTCGGCGCTGCCAACCAGCGGTGACTTGCCGATCTCGGTGCCGTCTTCCAGGGTGATCGCCGCTTCGTTGGTGTCGTTCCAGGTGTAGTTCGCCTGGAAGCCGAGGCCGAAGTCCAGCGTGTGCTGGGCGTAGAACTCCAGGCCCTGCGATACCGCATCACGACCACCGGCGGTGGTGGAGTAGTTCTGTACCACCACGGTCTGGCCGCCGACGTTCTGCGTTACGTCCTGCACCACCGGTACCGAGAAGTTGCTGACGTCCTTGCGGAACAGGCCCAGACCCAGCACCGAGCCGGGTTGGAAGTACCACTCCACGCCGATGTCGTACTGGGTGGCCTTGTAGGCTTCCAGATTCTTGTTGCTGCCCGAGCCGTACCAGCCCTGTTCACTGGCGCCACCGGTGAGGCGGCGGTCGTTGACGTATTCGGGGCTGAAGTACTCCAGGCTGCCCGGAGCGGCGATGTTGTTGTAACTCGGGCGCGCGATCACCTTGGAGGCTGCCGCACGCAGCAGCAGGTTGTCGGTCAGGTCATAGGCCAGGTTGAAGCTGGGCAGCACGTCGGTGTAGCTGCGGTCCAGGCCGGTGACCGCGAACGACTCTTCGCGCTGCTGGTCGTCCGAGAGTCGCCAGTATTTTTCGCTGCCGCAGTAGGTATCAACGGGCGCGCCACCCGGCACCGGATCGGTATCTTGGCAGGCCAACGGGTTGCCGTTGGCATCGTCGAAGAAGTAGTCGTTGTACGAGGTGACCTTGTCGGTGGAATCGGCGTGTTGGCGAGTGCTGACCACGCGCACGCCGACGTTGCCGCGCAGGCGCTCGGTACGGAAATTGGCCTGCAGGTAGGTGGAGTAGATTTTTTCGTCCACGTTGTAGACGAAGTTGTCCTCGTTGCGGGTCTGCATCGGCCCGTAGGTCTTGTTCAGATGGGCGATGTAGGCCGGGTAGTTGATGGCCGGGAACGCGCTTGCATTGATGCCGCCGGCCAGGTTGCCCATGCCGTAGATGAAGTCGGGCGAGAACTGCTGGGCGACGTCGTTGCAGCGGCCGTTCCAGTAGCGGTTGCCGTAGTCGCTGGCGTCGGTGCCCGGGCAAGCCCAGTAGCTGTTACCAGTGCTGCGGTGGATGCCGCCGTCACGGTACTTGACGCCGAACTGCAGCGATTCCAGGAAGCCGGAGTCGTTGTGCCAGGTGGTATCGATCTGAGCGTATTTCTGCTGGTTGGTGTTGCGGGTCCATGACGAGCCGGTGGAGCCAAGGTCAACCTGCAGAATGCCGTTTTTCAGGTTCTGCATCAGTTCCGGCGAGAACGCCATCGACGGTGTGCCGGTCAGGTTCCAGGAGCTGGCCAGGTTGCCCAGGTTCCAGCTGCCGTCGGCATTCTGGCTGCGCGGCTTGAGCGGCACCGAGAACTGCAGCGACGGGCCACCCTTGGCCCAGGTGCGGCCGCCCTTGAAGGAGATGTCGACCGACTCGCCGATCCATTCGGCGGAGAAATCAGCGGTCTGCGACAGTGCCTTTTCGAGGTTGTAGCTGCCGGTGATCTGCGGAGTCGGTACGGTACAGTCGTCGGAACCCCAGCCGCCCGGCTGCCGACCCGCCGCGATCTCTTCCTTCGTCGGCTCCTTGCAGTAATACGTTTTGCCCGGGTGCTTGCTGTAGTCGGCGCCGGTGACGATGGTGCCACTCGGGTCCATGGTCAGCCCATCGAGCAGGCGGCCGCCGGCCCAGTTGCCATCGCCCCAGTAGCGGGCGATGTTCCATTCCGGCACCTTGATGGTGTGGGTCTGGGAGTCCTGCGACAGGTCGAAGCGGAAGTAGTTCGCGGTCAGGGTGAGGTTGTCCAGCGGCTTGAACTGGAGGGTTATCTGGCCGCCCTTGCGCTCGCGTTCCTCTTCCGTGACGTCGAGGTTCACCGAGGTCGGCATCATGAAGCCGGTGTAGTACTTGCCGTTCTGGTCGTAGAAGCCGGTACCGCCCCACCAGTTGGAATTGAAGTCGGAGGGGTTGCCTTTGACGTCAACTGCAGTGCCACCTTCGTCACGGCCATACCAGGACCAGCCTTCGGTGCTGGCGCCCATGGTGCGGGTAGTGCGCTTCTGGTCGGTGTAACCGACGAACACGCCGAAGCGCTCGTCCTTGTCGTGCCACGAGTACGAGGCGGAAAGCTGGCCGTCGGTCTTCTTGCTGGTGTCGGCCCAGGTGCCTTCAACGGAGACGAAGCCGGTGTTGGCTTCCATGTCCAGCGGGCGGCGCGTGTGCAGGATCACCGTGCCGCCGATGCCGCCTTCGTCGATGCGCGCTTCCGGCGACTTGAACAGCTCGGCGCTGCCCAGCATGTTCGACGGCAGCAGGGTGTAGTTGAACGAACGGGTCGGGTCGCCGTTGGATTCGGCGGTGGCCACGTAGTTGCCGTTCAACTCGGTCAGGGTCAGCTCCGAGGACAGGCCGCGCACGCTGACGTTCTTACCTTCGCCACCGTCGCGGGTGATGATCACGCCGGGCACGCGCTGCAGCGCGTCGGCCACGTTCTTGTCGGGGAACTTGCCGACGTCTTCGGCGGTGATCACCTCGACCACGGCATTGGCGTCGCGCTTCTGCTCAAGGCTTTTTTCGATGGCGTAGCGGTAGCCGGTGACGGTGACGCTGTCGAGCGTGGTGGCATCGGCGCTGCTGGTGGTAGTTGCCTGCTGCGCCAACGCAACGCCGGGTACGGCGGCGACGGCGAACAAGGCCACGGCAATGGCGGCGGACAAGGTGTCCCGGCCCTGCTTGGGTTTGATCTGTTTCATTCCACTCTCTCCCTCTCCTGGATTGAATTGTCTGCTGAAACGTTGACTTGTATCGATCTAAAAAACCAGTGAAACCGGGGCCTGGTGGTGCGTCCGCTCAAGATCTGATTGGCGTCTGCCCGGGCTGCCGTTGCCGGGGATCGTGGGGGTGTCGATTTGGATCGATCTAAACGATTGGCGCGCATTTTTTAGCACAGCCTCGGGGCGGACGCATGTTGCTACGCAATATGGCCGGGTCGGTGGGATTGGCGGGGCAAGGGGCGGAAGGGGTAGTGGGGGGGGAGAATACGAGTGGGGAATTCAGAGAAAACGAAAGAGCGGACGGGAGGGGCACGA
>NZ_JBDJMY010000065.1:0-17081 GCF_039674165.1 Stenotrophomonas terrae | reverse complement strand
TTTTTTTTTTGTTCCCCTCTCCCCCCCCCCCCCCCCCGGGGGTGGGGTGTGGGGGCCCCCCCAAGGCCGAAGCCCCTCTGGAAATCATTCATGCAGGTGCTTCGCCCGCACCCTCATCCGCCCTCTGGGCACCTTCTCCCGAGAGGAGAAGGAAAGCGCTGGAAGCCCCTCTCCCGGCGGGAGTGGGGTGGGGGAGAGGGTAGGGGGCGAAGCCCTCTGGAAATCATTCATGCAGGGGCTTCGCCCACACCCTCATCCGCCCTTCGGGCACCTTCTCCCGAAGGGAGAAGGGTCAGACTTCAAGCATCACTCCGCCTCGTTCGGATCCGCCTTCCAATAACCGGTAGCGCGGATCCACTCCTTCGGCACCTGCAGATGCCCTTCCACAAACTTGCGCATCATCCGCGCACGCTTGGACTCCGTGGCAATCCAGTAGAACGTATCGCCATCGGGCTGCTCGAAGTCCACCAGCGCGTCTTCCAGCAAGGTGCTGCTGGCCGCATCAAAACCATTGCGCTCGAACCACGACACCGTCACCTGCGCTGCGCTCTCCAGCGGCTGCCGATCGCCTTCTTCCGGGATCTCGATGAACACTTCGGCATTCGCGCCCTCCGGCAGCTCCTCCAGCCGCCGCGCAATTGCCGGCAACGCCGTCTCATCGCCAATCAGCACATAGCAGTCGAAATCATCAGCCACCACGTGCGAGCCACGCGGGCCGGCTACCACCAGTTCATCGCCTACCTCGGCACTGGCCGCCCAACGGGTGGCCGGGCCATCGCCGTGCAGCACGAAATCCAGGACCAGCTCGCCGGCGTCGGCATCGTAGAAACGCGGCGTGTAATCGCGCGCCGGTGACGGTTGCTTGCCTTCCGGGTAGCGCGGGCCCTGTTCGGTGAGTTCGGGCAATACAAATTCGCCCTCGGCATTGGCGAAAAACAGCTTTACGTGATCATCCGGCGAGCGGCTGTCAAAGCCTTCCAGTGCGGCGCCGCCAACAACAACGCGCTGCATGTTCGGGGTAAGCCGTTCAACGCGGAGTACCTGCAGCTGGCGGAAGCGCGGGGTGAGGCGGATAAGTTGGGTTTCATGTGTAGGCATCGGCAATCCTGGGCTGCGGGAAATGGTTTGTCCGGGGCGGTGACCGCCCAGGACTGGATCAATGAAGCTGGCCGCGCCGGTCAGGCGCGGTCCTGCGGGTCAAGCCGCGCAACCGTGTCGGCGAGGATCTGCGTGACGCGGGCGATTTCCTGCTCGGTCCAGCTTTCCTGGCGGCTGAGGATGGCGTCGCGCAGTTGTTCCATCGTCTCGCGCACCTGCGGCGGGATGGCCGCCTTGCGGATGCGGCGCGCGCTGTCACGGGTGCGCTGCTGGGCATCGTCGATGGCCTCGCGCTCGGCATCGGCCTGGGCGCGGCCGGCATCGGTGATGGCGTAGCGCTTGCGGCCGTTTTCCTGGTCGGCGGCGATCAGTTCCATGTCTTCCAGCAGGGACAAGGTGGGGTAGACCACGCCCGGGCTGGGCGCGTAGGCGCCATCAAACAACTCGCCGATCAGTTGGATGAGCTCGTAACCATGGCGTGGCTGCTGCTCGATCAGCGCCAGCAGTAACAGGCGCAGGTCGCCGCGGCCCAGCGGCCGGCGCGAGCCGCCGTCGCCACCACGCCCACCACGGCCGCCGCCGCCGCGATGCCCGGGGTGACCGCCGCGGCCGTGTGGGCCGCGCTCACCGCGCCCGCCTTCCAGCGGATGGCCGTGCTGGGCGGGGCGGCCTTCGTGGCCTTCGGCGCTGCCACGGATGCGGCCGTGCTCGTGATGATGCTGGTGATGCCCGCGACGGTGCGGGGCGTGGCCTTCGGCTGCCGGCTGGGCGCCACCCCGGTGGGTGTGGAGGCCGTGCGGGCGCTCTGAGGGAGGCAGGTGCTGCGGGAGAGAGTAGAGGTTCTTCATGTCGTTTTAGATATATCGATTGTGTTGACGAAAAGATATATCTAAAACTTCCGGATTTCCAACGCTGGACTCCAGGACGATGCCGGCCGTTCAGGTTCACGCCAGACGCCTGATTCGACGACCGCCGTGCCCCCCGCGTCCTCAGTTAGTCATGCGCATGCGCCACGCTGTCCCTCGGCCGCTGACACGCAGTGTCCCAACATGTCCGCATCGCCTGAAAAGCCTGTCGCACATGTCTTGCGGACACTGGCTTTTAAGCCTCCATACGTGTGCGTAGCCAGCTTGGGAGGGGCTAGCGTGCGTTACACTTCAGGGATTCAAAACAACGACAAGCGCGCGAGTGCGTGCAGTAACTGGAGCGCTAATGAACTGGTTGAACGAGATGCTTAACAACGATACGAACCCCCTGGAAACCCAGGAGTGGATCGAGTCGTTGAAGGCCGTTATCGATGTCGAGGGCCCCGAGCGCGCGCATCAGTTGCTGGAAGGCATGGTTGAACTGACCCGTCGTTCGGGTGCATTCCTGCCGTTCTCGCCCACGACCGAATACGTCAACACCATCGAGCCGCAGCTGGAAGCCAAGAGCCCCGGCAATGCGGAACTGGAATGGCGCATTCGTTCCATCATCCGTTGGAACGCGATGGCCACCGTGGTGCGCGCCAACCGCAAGCCGGGTGACCTGGGCGGCCATATCGCCTCGTTCGCATCGGGCGCAACGCTCTATGACGTGGGCTTCAACCACTTCTGGCGCGCGCCGAGCGACAACCACCCGGGCGATCTGCTGTTCATCCAGGGCCACAGCGCCCCGGGTATCTATGCGCGTTCCTTCCTGGAAGGCCGCATCAGCGAGCAGCAGCTGGACAAGTTCCGCATGGAAGTGGATGGCGGCGGTCTGTCGTCCTACCCGCACCCGTGGCTGATGCCCGATTACTGGCAGACCCCGACCGTGTCGATGGGCCTGGGCCCGCTGGCTGCCATCTACCAGGCGCAGTTCCTGCGTTACCTGGAAAACCGTGGCCTGATCGAAAAGAGCGACCGCAAGGTGTGGTGCTTCATCGGCGACGGCGAGTCGGACGAGCCGGAAACCCTGGGCGCCATCGCACTTGCCGGCCGCGAAGGCCTGGACAACCTGATCTTCGTGGTCAACTGCAACCTGCAGCGCCTTGATGGCCCGGTGCGTGGCAATGGCAAGATCATCCAGGAACTGGAAGGCGTGTTCCGTGGCGGCGGCTGGAACGTGATCAAGCTGCTGTGGGGCGGTTACTGGGATGCCCTGCTGGCCAAGGACACCAATGGCGTCCTGAAGAAGCTGATGATGGAAACCGTCGACGGCGAATACCAGAACTGCAAGGCCTTCGGCGGCGCGTATACGCGCGAGCATTTCTTCGGCAAGTACCCGGAAACCGCAGCCATGGTTGCCGGCCTGTCCGACGACGACATCTGGCGCCTGAACCGTGGCGGCCACGATCCGCACAAGGTGTACGCCGCCTACCACCAGGCCGTGAACACCAAGGGCATGCCGACCGTGATCCTGGCCAAGACGGTCAAGGGCTACGGCATGGGCAGCGCTGGCGAAGCGCTCAACCCCACCCACCAGACCAAGAAGCTGGACGACGAATCGGTCCGCCATTTCCGCGACCGCTTCAACATCCCGGTTACCGACGAGCAGCTCAAGGACGGCCAGGTGCCGTTCTACCACCCGGGCCCGGATTCGCCGGAAATGAAGTACCTGCAGGAGCGTCGTGCAGCGCTGGGCGGCTACCTGCCGCAGCGTCGCCAGAAGGCCGACAAGTCCTTCATCGCACCGAAGCTGGAAACCTACGAGCGCCTGCTCAAGGAATCCGGCGAGCGCACCTATTCCACCACCATGGCCTTCGTGCAGACGCTGAACATCAGCCTGCGTGACAAGGAACTGGGCCCGCGCCTGGTGCCGATCGTCGCCGACGAAGCGCGCACCTTTGGTATGGAAGGCCTGTTCCGCCAGATCGGCATCTACGCCCCGTACGGCCAGAAGTACAAGCCGGTCGACGCCGACCAGCTCATGTACTACCGCGAAGACCAGAGCGGCCAGGTGCTGCAGCAGGGCATCAGCGAGCCGGGTGCCATGTCCTCGTGGATGGCGGCCGGTACCAGCTACTCGGTCAGCAACGTGCCGATGCTGCCGTTCTACATCTACTACTCGATGTTCGGCTTCCAGCGCATCGGCGACATTGCCTGGCAGGCAGCGGACATGCGTACCCGCGGCTTCCTGCTCGGCGGCACCGCCGGCCGCACCACGCTGAACGGTGAAGGCCTGCAGCACGAAGATGGCTTCAGCCATATCGTTGCTGGCGGCATTCCGAACGTGCGCAGCTACGACCCGACCTTCGGTTTCGAAGTAACCGTCATCCTCCAGCACGGCACCAAGGCCATGATGGAAGACCAGATCGACGAGTACTACTACATCACCCTGATGAACGAGAACTACGCCCACCCGGCCATGCCGGAAGGCGCTGCCGAAGGCATCATCAAGGGCATGTACCTGCTCACCGACGCCGGCAAGCCGAAGAAGGGCGAGCTGCGCGTGCAGCTGCTGGGCAGCGGCACCATCCTGCGCGAGGCCATTGCAGCGGCCGAACTGCTGGACAAGGATTTCGGCGTCACCGCCGACATCTGGAGCTGCCCCAGCTTCAACGAACTGCGTCGCGATGGTTTCGACGCCGAGCGTTGGAACCGCCTGCACCCGGAAACCGAAGCCCGCAAGCCCTACGTCACCCAGCTGCTGGAAGGCCGCCAGGGCCCGGTCATCGCCGCAACCGACTACGTGCGCGCCTACACCGACCAGATCCGCGCCTTCGTGCCGGCTACCTATTCGGTACTGGGCACGGATGGCTTCGGTCGTTCGGACACGCGTGCCAACCTGCGTCGTTTCTTTGAGGTTGACCGTTATTACATCGCGCATGCGGCCATTGCGGCGCTGGCGAAGGACGGGAAGATGACGGCTAAGGATGTCGCTCGGGCTATCAAGCAGTATGGGATTGATCCGGAGAAGGCTAATCCTGTTGGGGTTTGATTTATAAGCTATTTGGCTAGAAAGGGCGGCCATTGGCCGCCCTTTTTTTGGGGATACGTGGAATCGCTGACCTTGATTCAAACATCTTTGTCGGCCGACCTGATTAAAGTTCTCGGGCTGGGGCTTGAATGCCGCATCCTTATGATCTAAATTTGATCCGCTAGGGTGAATCGCCCGATCGCAGCAGTCATTGGTTTCGAACCCTTTTAAGAAGCCCTAACTTGGGCGTCCCAACTTAGTTGTAGGGGCAAGTTCGGAGGGGTACTCCCCCCTCCCCTCTCGCGAGCGAGAGGAGCGGTGTGACGGTAGGTCTAGCCAAAGATCGTGGATGGCAAGATTTAAAGGGGCGGTGACGAAAGCGACATCCTGATCCAAAACGCTATTGAATGTACTGGCTAGGCCTACACTTAATATGGATACTGCTCCAAGGAAGGTTTCAAGTGGTTCAATTTCTTCAATATTCGGTTTGTGCAGAACGCTTGATGTTTCTCGTAAGGACTTGCTCAAGTTACTGAAGAGTGACCAGGACTTATGGTATCAACAAAAGGAAGTTGCTAAGGCGGATGGAATCCGCGTCGTGCACAATCCTTCGCCAGATCTCAGGAGATTTCAGCGTCGATTGAATAAGAGAGTTTTGGCAAGTTCAACGGTTCTAGTCTGGCCTCACTTTCTGTATGGTTCGCTCCCGAATCAATTGATCGATGGTGTTTTGGTTTGTAAAGATTATGTTGCCTGTGCGAACGTGCATTCTGGGGCAAAGTCAATTTTAAAAGTTGACGTAAAAGATTTCTACAATAATGTTCATTCCGAAGTCGTCAAGGATTCACTTTTAAGTGTACTGAAGGTTTCGGAGGGTGTGGCAGAAGTATTAACTCGCCTATGCACTTGGAAGGGTAGTCTTGTTCAAGGTGCATTAACCTCAAGCTACCTTGCAAATCTCTGTCTGCACGATTTGGAAGGTGGTGTGGTCGAAAGACTTAGGCGCAAGGGAATGGTTTACACGCGTCTTGTGGACGATATTACTGTTTCGTCCAAAAGAGATGGCGTCGATTTCTCGTACGCGGACGAAATAATATCGGAGATGCTTCGTAGCAAGGGGCTGCCCGTAAACCGGCTTAAGACTAAATGCGTTTATTCGTCGAGCGAGAGTTTGGTTGTTCACGGGCTTCGTGTTGCATTCGATAGCCCCAGGTTGCTTGAGGATGAGCCTAGGCGAATTCGGGCAAATGTGAAGAACATCGAGATGTTAGCGGCTGAAGGGAACTACCGGCAAACGCATTCCTACAGACACGACTTTAATCGTTGCATGGGGCGAGTGAATAAGTTGAGCCGTGTAGGGCACCGTCAACATGCCAATCTGATGGCGCGCCTTAGGAGGATATTGCCCTTGCCGTCGAGTTCCGATCTTGCCAGGGCTAGGGCGGCAGCAACGAGAATTGAAGCCGAGGCCGTTTCGAGCCGCTTATCCTATGGATATCGCAAGAGATTCTTTACGCTACAGGAGCGGCTCAACGTTCTTGCAAGAGGATTTCCAGTGGAAGCAGCGGAAATTCGGTCTCGTATGTCCAATGTCAGGCCGGCGAAACATAATGAGTAGAAAAAGTGTGACAGATGGCCGGATCCTGGTGCTTGCTTTGGTTTTAGCACTAGTCTTGTTGCTGGGGCTATGCGTCGCCGTAGCTATCTTTTGGGCAACGCGAGGTGATCCGGCCGTCAAGGAGCTGGAATTTTGTTTCTCAAACAAATGCGTAGATCTCTTTAAGAAGACCTTCGAGAATGCAATTAGTGTCATTTCTCTGACGTTCTCAGTACTGGTGGCTATTGCAACAGTTGGCGGCATATTTGTCGCATTGTTGGTTTACAGGGAAACTGTCAGGGCGAATTCGTTATCTAATCACATTTCTCATCTTGCACTATTTCGATCGTATGTCGAGAAGGAGGTAGGGAGGATGAATATGCTGAGAGAGTCGTCGGTGGACTCTCATTGTTGGTACGTCTTGATGTTTCCTCAATCTAGGGTTGGGGATACTACGATTTCTTTTGAATACAACCGCGCGTTCGAGGAAATACGTAAATGTATTTTGAGCTCGAATAGTAGCGCGACCAGGGCGGAGAATGGCTCATTTCGATTTTTGGCTCACCAAGATCAAGTTATCGCGGCTCTGAAAGGTGTCGGCTTGACAATACGTCGCCAGCCTCGAATGGAGTTCTTTGAGCTTGAAGGTGAGATCTATCAATTGATTGATTCTGTTAATAGTGCGTTCTGTTACTCTGAGCCGATAGAACGTCTCCCTGATAGGCGTTATAGATAATGGGGTAGGGGCAGGAAAGCAGAGGTCAGAGTCAGGCTAATTCTTCTCCGGGTCCTGTCGGGGGGGGGGGCTAGGCCCATATACGATTGCGTCTGATTTACGTACGGACGATGAATTCAAGGTTCACTGGGTAGTTATTTGAGTCGTAGAAATTGAGTAGGCTTCTGCTCGTCATTGCTTTCCTTATGTTGGTTATTTGCTTCCGTAAGTAGCAACTCATACGTCTGCACGCGAGTGCGGAGAAAAATGAGGTGCCAGAAGATCGCATATGCCAGCATGAGTGCGAGAGCGAGTAAAGCTTGAATGAAGGTGATGTTGTTCAGTGCTTTCCAGTCGCCTAATCGCCAATCCTTGAACTGCAGGTAGAGAGCCAAAAGTAACGGCACCACCCCAAGCCGCTCTATTCCACCTGTAAAAAGTCCTAATCGTTCGTGCATCATTGCCCGTCTATTTTGAACGTATAGAAGGCGCCGCTTGCGTTGTTCAAAAGGGAACGCTCGCATGAGATCAATAATTTCTTGCTGCTGTTGATAGCCTGCTTCCAATTCTTCCGCGTGGTTTGCGCGGGCATGGCGGAACTGCCGCCAATCTCGCTTTACAACTAGTGCGGCATGCACAGCGAATCCGGCTACTTCAGAAATTAGGCCGCCATAAAGTGCGAGCGATCCCGCAACGCCAGGTAAAGTAGCTCCCAACAGCAAGCCTATGCCAGCCCCGCCAATGCCAGCAATGAGCGACCAACGTTCCAGCTTCCTGAATTTTGGTTCCTCGGTCCTCTTCAGACACTGATCCAGAAGTTCGTTTAGGTCGGGGAACTCTATGCTTCGCAGCGTGAGGGGCTGATTGCTCAAATCTTTACGCGGCTCTTGCAAGTTTTCGATTGACTTCATGCGCAGTCCTCCTTTGATCCAAGCTTGTGCCTTGGTGCGCTGCCTATCCAGGGGCGGCCTCGGTGCGGCTGCTGGTTGCTCCATCAGCTTTTTGATGTGGCCAATAGTTCCGCAATAGGGTCACACGCTTTCTTGAATGTCTTGTCATATACGTGGCTCTGGTGAAAGGCCAGGTAAGCGCACTGCTCTTCGCTGAACTCACCAGTAGCTCTACGTGATTTTAGGTTTAGACCTATGCGTTTGATCACTTCAGCCGGTAGATGTGATGAGCATTCGATGCGCCCCGCGTTGGTGAAGGTGATCCAGCCTCGATCAAAAAGTAAGTCCGCATGAGGCGTTAGCAGCAAGCCATTGGCGCCGTCGACACGTTCGCTACCTGTCTCACAGGCTGACCAGGGCTTCATGTGGCTTGCTCGAAGGAAACGCAGGTCTGCGATGCCGGTGATGCGGCACTCTTTCTCGAAAGAAAGTAGTCGCCGTTTAAACAAGCTTTGCTTCGTGCGCACTTCGGTGAGTTTATCGGTCGATGTGGAGTCGAGCTCTAGCATCGTCTGGAAGTCGCGTGTATTGAAGAAACCAATGGAATCTGTGTTAAGTGGCTCGAGCTCGAATACGATGGCAACACGGGGAGTTCCCTTTGTATCGGGAATGCCTGGTTCTTTATAAGAATTAATGTAGCGAAATTCCCCCATGTATCGACAGGGACGGCTGTGTCCCATCATCTGGAACACAACTAATCTTTTGCCGTTGACCAGGTGCTCACGGATTGCTCGGTTTCCACGTTTGTCTTGCATATCTCCGATCTGGCCCTCTCCGAAGTAATGGAAGTGGCCGTTGTCGTCCCAGCGATCGTTGTAGCCGTGCTGCTTACCAGCTTCGCCTGTAAAAATTATGACGAAGGGGCTCTTGGGAGGCGTTGAGATGCCGCTCCGTTGCTGACCACCCAGGACGTCGTGGATGTCGAGCAAACGGCTGTAGAGCGCGCCAACCTCATAACGCGGATCTAGTGGAACATTGGTCATTCGGCTTCGCCTCCCCTGAGTGCCAAAATCGGCGCCTTTATGGTCTCTTCGGCGCTTTGCGTGTCTTTATATGCGCAATCAGAAAAGTATGGAAGCACGCGTAGGGAGGATGCTGAATGGATGGTTGCGACTTTCCACCACCGAGATCAATCCGCTCCCTTGCACTGGCCCCAATTCCGCATCG
The DNA here is from genome assembly GCF_039674165.1 of Stenotrophomonas terrae. Taxonomy (GTDB): domain Bacteria; phylum Pseudomonadota; class Gammaproteobacteria; order Xanthomonadales; family Xanthomonadaceae; genus Stenotrophomonas; species Stenotrophomonas terrae_A. The sequence goes on along the minus strand of NZ_JBDJMY010000065.1, from coordinate 7,675 downwards.
GCAATTTGGCGTGGGCTGACTCGCTGGGTTGAGGGCCTTAGCATGAGAGGCGCTTCGCATTCAACAGAATAGAGTGCAAGGCCGTAGTGACCCGCCAGAATCTCGTCGAACAGACCCGGCGCCGGAGAAACGGTTCTTAGGCCTACATGCAGCAAGGATTGCTCGGCCATTGGGGTTTTCCCCTTTCGGGACGAGCGACACCAAATCTTCCATCTCAACCGGTGGGACTGGCCCAGGGCAGTCTTGCTGCTCTTTAGCCGGGTTGAGAGAGAAATGGAGGGGGAGAATGGCTTCGGAGTCTTGGAGTACCTATTTCGGGATGCCGGCAACTGGAAGACGCATAGCGCGGTATTGCTGCGCGGCAAGGTGCGGGCCAACGGCGTGGCGATCCGTTCCTGTTTGGAACAAGGCGAGTTGTTCGTGCCAGAGCAGGTGTTGCTACCAGCCCTGCATCAGCAGCATTGGCGCGACCACGAGGATGGTCCTAACAATCTGGACCATGCCTTTCACGAGTTCGTAGGGCTACGGGATGCTCGGGAACAGGACCTAGTGTCGTTGTCGCCTTGCGGATCCCTCGTGCAACTGGTTTCGTTGTTCGTAGCGGCGCAGGGCAGATGGGATGTGCGCTGCTCGCGCCATGTCGAGTGAGCCGCAGCCGGGCCGGAGTCGGTTTAGCTCCCTTGCCTTACCAACGCGCAACTGCCCGATCCCCGTGGCTAACGTAAGAGTCGCCGGTAATCGTTTAAACGGCCCGCCCAGGCCGTTGTAAACCCCGTAAACCGCAATCGAATTCTGTACGATACGCGCGGGGACAACGCGGTGTCGGGGGATTTACGACAGCGTTGCGAGTTTTTATTTGGCATCCGTCGTTCCGCATGAAGCGGGCGGCGCGCCTTCGCCTGCCCTCCATATCGAACACCCAATGATCGCCACCCTCCTAGTCGGCATGCTCTGCGTCTATCTGCTGAGCTTCACCGTGATGTTTCTGCTCATCAGTCGTCGGCTGCAGGACGAGAACATGGGCATGGACGTCTTTGGCGTGGGCAACCTCATGCTGGGTGGTGCCTATGTGCTGCAGCTGCTGGAAGGGGCGCCGGGCTGGAGCTGGCTGAGCATGCTCAACCACACGCTCACGCTGTGCTCGCTGCTGGCGTATTGCGTGGGCGGGGCGCGGTTCTTTGGCCGCTCGACGCCGCTTGCCGTGCCGCTGCTGTGTCTGGCGGTGGGTTACAGCCTGGTGCAGATTCTGGTGAACTGGGCCTTCGGTCCGGTTGCGCGCTATGTGATGTTGGCCGGTGTCTGCGCAGTGTCCTTCGTCGCGATGGTGGCTATGCTGTTGTACGGCGTACGCAGCTTCGCCAAGGATCTGCGCGGTGAAGTGTTGCTGTTTGCCGGCCTGATCAGCGGCATCTGCGTTCTGAACGTGATCAAGCTCAGCAAGCTGTTGTCAGGTGGCTTTGAGGCGGTGAGCAACGATGGCCGGTTCTCGATGGTTTTCTACGTCTACATGTGTTCGCTGGCGACCATCCTGCCGCCGTCGATCGTCTGGCTGGTGCTGCGTCGTCTCACCGACAGCTTGCGCACCGTCGCCGCCCGCGATCCGCTGACCCATCTGCTCAACCGTCGCGGCCTGAGTACGGCGTTGGCCGCTTGCTTCCGGCGGCCGGGAACCACGGCGCGGTTGCTGTTGGTCGATCTGGATCACTTCAAGAACATCAACGACAGCTACGGCCACCAGGTAGGCGATGCGGTGCTGTGCGGCGTGGCCGATGCGCTGCGCGCCTCGGTGCGCAAGGACGACCTGGTCTGCAGACTGGGCGGCGAAGAGTTCGCGGTCATCTGTGTGGGTGCCGACGATGCGTCCGTGCTGCGTCTGGCCGAGCGCGTGCGCAGCAGCATCGAGCAGAAGGTGATGCTGCAGGGCGCGCTCTACGCGCAGCTGCGCTGCACGGTGACAATTGGTGTGTCGGACAGCTTTGGCAGCGAGGCGGCCTTGGGCCAGGCCATGCAGCAGGCCGATGCGGCGCTGTATCGCGGCAAGCACACCGGCCGCAATCGGGTGGAGCACAACCAGAGCCCGAGCCGGCTCAACGCCACGCTGGATACGGTTCACTAGCCGCTTGGGTTGCTGTCCCGGTTTTGTTGATGCCGATATTTGGCTCGGGAAAACTCTTTCGAGGGCCAGCCTTGCACGTGATAGATGAGTTGGCCGGATGCTGGCTGCGATGCTCATCCACGGCCCGGCATAAGCATTTCGAATCATTGGATCGGCGGCTCCATGCAGGCAGTCGGCGTTTCATCCCAAAGGGCCAAAATATTGACGCGCTTGAGCGCTCTATCGCCTGCATGCGTTGTGTATACGCTGCCAATTGCCGTCTATAGAATTCGCTCCGGGGATTCCAGATATTTGCTTCGCGCTTTCAATGCGGCGGGATGGATGGCGGGTTCCTCCACTATTCCTGTCGAAATGGAAGTCGCGTAAATGCAGATTCGTTTGTTGTCGCTGGCGCTGCTGGCACTGGTGTGTGCGGATGCCCACGCTGTTGAAGACCTTGCACCGCAGGAAGCTGCAGCAACCGTCGAGCGCCCTGCGCGTATCCGCCTGTTCGGGCAGAACGGCGTCGGCCTCACGATGTATACCAATGCCCGCTGCAAGGACGAGTACGACGAGGAAGTCGAGGCGTCCGGTTCGATTGGGCATTACTTCAAAGCGATGGTACGCAAGAAGCCGGAGAACGTGACCATCGGCATGCCCGAGACCGCCGACACGCGCAACCTGGCTACGCGCGACCAGCTGTGGGCCAGCCCGTATTACGCCGAGCACCCACTGGTGCCGGGGCAGCCGGTGATGCTCAAGGCGAACGTCGCCAATGGCTCAGGCTGGACCTGCAACCGCGGCCGCGGAATCGAAGCCAGCTTTGTTCCGGAGCCCGGCGTGGACTACGAGGGCGACATGATCCGCGACTTCGAAGGCGGCAGCTGCGGCATCGCCCTGCGGCGGATAGCGCCGGACGGAACCACCACGCCGGTCATCAGCCGCATGATGGCGCCCAAGTGCGAAGGTGAGCCAGCACCAACGCCATCATTGATGGTGATGCTGATGGATCCGGACAACCTGCAGTACCGGCTCGCGGAAGAGGGCGCCGGCATCGACGAACTCGATAACGATGAGGACAGCCTCGAGGACCTGGAGGAAATGATCGCCGACGCACCCATCGCACCGGGCGTGCCGGTATGCATCGTCGCCAGTGACGAAACCAACAGCAGCGAGTTCGGCAAGAAGCTCCCCGCGCTGTTGGAAAAGCGTGGCGCACAGGCACAGGTGACCCGGGTGGACGCCAAGGCGCTCACGGCGGAATGGAACCTGACCGAACAGCGCCCGCTGAGCTTTGCCCTGGCCGAGTACTACTGCCGGTCGATTGCCGGGCAGCGTTGATCGAACGGCATGTACCTGCGGGGATTGCAGATAGCAAACGTCGAGACAGAACAGGACGAATGGTAAGGATTACGCCTTCCGATACTGCGCATCTGTTCTTTGGGGGAGGAGATAGGGGCGTGATTTCACCACGCCCTGATTGCGGCTTTGGCTGCATCGAGCGCTATGCTCCGGACAACTGCACAAGGAAGCTGCGCTATGACTCAACGGCAAACAAGCGTGTTCATATTATTGGCAGCGCTATTGATGCTGCCGGGCACCGCTTCAGGTAGTCAGCCCAAAGGTCGGTATCAGCAAGCGGTGATTTCAGACGAAGGCGGTGCTCTTTGCCTGCGGGCGAATGATGTGCCGGAGTTGAAGCGTGCCGCGTCCATAGTCACCAACGTCACGATCTACCATCGCCAAGCTGGCGCTCAACGCCCCATCTGGTCGCAGAGCTATCCTCCGAATGAAGTGGCGCCACCAGTGATATCACCGGGTGATTGCATGGATGACGTCGGCACGGAAGAAAATCCGTTGCCGGCGTTGGTTCCTGGCGCGGAGTATTCGGCGGAAGTTGCCGGCTTCATTGCGGACAAGAACGGCAGCCCAGTGAGGCGTTGGTATAGCGGCCACTTCTGTATGGTGCGGAGTGAGAGCGGGTTTGAGGTTCGGCAGGTTCTGTTTGACCGGCGCCGGGGCGCGTGGCGCTGGGATGCGTGCGGTCTGGAGAGTTGACCGAATGCCAGGCGGCGGGATTGAATTCGGGCTGCTCCCTGGGTGAAAGAACGACTTGGCCGGATAGCCCGCTACCGAGCTACCCGCTTACTGGCATCATCCATCCATGACCGTCACTCTCGACCACCTGCGGCGCTATGCCGTCGCGCGCTCGTTGTTCAAGCCGACCACGCTGATGCGAGCGATCGCCAAGCTGGGTTTTGTGCAGGCGGATCCCATTCGTGCCCCTGCACGGGCGCAGGATCTGACCTTGCGGCAGCGGGTGGTGGGGTACCGGGCAGGCGATCTTGAGCGGCGTTACCCGCGCTTGCCGTTGGAGGAAGATTTCTTCGTCAACTATGGCTTCCTGCCGCAAGGCCACCATGCGCTGATGCACCCGCGTCAGGCGCGTTTGGAGTGGGCGCCAGCGCGTTGGAAGCAGGCGCAGGCGGTGCAGGCATTCATCGCCGAGCGCGGTGCGGTGCACCCTCGCGAAGTGGATGCCCATTTTGCCCATGGCAAGACCACCAACTGGTTTGGTGGATCGTCCAATGCCAGCACGCAGTTGCTGGACGGCATGCATTATCGCGGCCTGCTGCGGGTGGCGCGGCGTGACGGCGGTACCCGGGTTTACGCGGTGCGTGAGGCGGCGCCAGCGGTAGCCGCGCTGGATATCGACGTACGCATGGATGCGCTGATTGATCTCATCGTCGCCAAGTACGCACCCTTGCCGGACGCCAGCCTGGGACAGCTGGTGGCCTACCTGGGCAATGGTGTCCCGCAGTGGAAGGATGCGCGCAAGCCGGCTTTGGTGCGGGCGCGTCAGCGCTTGCAGCGGACGAGGGTGGATGGCGTGGATTGGCTATGGCCGGCCGATGAGCGCGCCGAGAGCCGCCGCTGGAAACCGGATGCGCAGGTGCGCCTGCTGACACCATTCGATCCGGTGGTGTGGGACCGCCGTCGTTTCGAGCTGTTGTGGGGTTGGGCTTATCGCTTCGAAGCCTATACACCGCCGGGCAAGCGCAAGCTGGGTTATTACGCCTTGCCGCTGTTGTGGGGTGAGCGGGTGATCGGCTGGGGCAATCTGTCTGTTGCTGCCGGCGTATTGAACGCCGAGCTCCGGTACGTCGATGGGCGGGCACCGCGCGATGCTGCATTTGTCCGCGAACTGGACGCGGAGATGGCGCGAATGCGGGTGTTTCTTGGCCTTGAGGAATGAGCTGAGATCATCTGTGCCGATGGGGCAGGGCGGGTGTGGTCTTCTGCATTCGTGATGTTCTGGTGGTATCGGAACCGGCACTGGGCGAGATCCGCAGGGCGTTTGGCTGTGTCCTTCGATGGCGGGCGGCCATGTTGGTGAGTTGAGTTGATCCGTCGCTGTCGCATCGGGCATGCTGCATCGCCTCCATAAGCGCTGCCGCAAGGAACACCCACGTGCCGCCAACCACCGCTGCAACCGCCCGCAACAGCGGTGTCCATATGGCTGTGGCTTTCGTGGCCATGGGCAGTTGGGCCGCGTTCGCCAACCTGGCGCATCCGATGCCGCGCCCGCTGATCGCCGGCCTGGTGCAGGGCACGTTGTCAGCGCTGATCACCTTGTTCCTGAAACGGATGATCGAAGCGCTGTCGGCGCGCTTGCCCGGCAGTGCGGGTTACTGGGTGCCGCCGTTGGTGGCCATCGCGGCGTCCTTGAGCCTGCTCAGCAGCATTCACTGGCTGGCTGGCACGCCTGAGATCCTGCGGACGATTATCGTGCCGTTATCGGTTACCGCTATTTACGCGACCACCTACAACCTGGCGCTGCGGCGCGCAGCCCGCCACCTGTAGTGCCGAGCCATGCTCGGCAGGGGCTTTACAAGGGTAGCCCGAAGCGCAAAAAGCAAAAGCACCCCTCCCAACCCTCCCCTTGCCTGCGGCAAAGGGAGGGCTCAACGCGGCACTGTAGTGCCGAGTCATGCTCGGCAGGGGCCTTACCCGTATCGCAGCACTGTAGCCATCAGCTGCCGGCCGGGTTGGCTCATTCAATGTACTTGGCAATATCGAGCTGACCGCTAGCTCTTTCAGACGGCCGTCAGCTTCGCGGCTTACGCCGCTCCCACATGCTGCGGCGGGCTCCAGCTGCTATGACAACCGCATTTGAATAGCAGGCACCTGCTCAGCTTTGTGCGCGCTGCCACACGGAAAAGCCACGCTGCAATAACCGTGGCCGTTGCAGGCTGGCGATGCGGCATGCTGCCGCTGTGGAGGTTGCAATGACCAACAAGCAGACCCATCAGAACATGCATAAAGGTGAGCAGAATCGCCCGGAGCGCCCGGCTACCGAAGACGCGCGTAATGCCAACCCTTCGCGTCAGGCCTCGCGTGGTGAGCCCAGTCATCAGAAGGACATGCACGATCAGCACATGCTTGATCAGCGCGAGGCGGGCAAGCGCGATCAGGGCAAGAAGCACTAGCTTGAACGCGTATTCCGGCTGGCGCCGCCCCGGTGCGGGCGGCGCTGGTTGGGGTCAGGACTTCGCGTCGTCACTGCATCGCACACCTTGCTCCGCTTGGTTGAAGCAAGGCAACGCTGCCAATTCACTTTTTCAGCCAAGCGCATCGCAGCCGGCCGATGTCACTTCCCGGTGACAGCACCTGCGACACGCATCCGCGCGTCGCAGGTGCCTGCTCGCTCTGGATCCATCAATTGGCCGGTTCGCCGATGACCAGACCGCTATCGTCGACGCTGATCACGCCATCCACGGCGGCGGCTGCGGCGCTCATGCGGTCAGCTTCGCTCTGGCTGCCGACCTGGCCGCTCAGCGACACCATCCCGCCACGCGTCTGCACGTGGATTTCCATGCCCGGCGTGTCCCGTACGCGCAACAGCCTGGCTTTCACTTCGCGGCTTATCCAGGCGTCACTTCCTGGTTGATCGGCAGCGCCGTCGCCGAGCTCGACGGTGGGCGGCGCCTCCTGCGCGGACAGGGCAGTTGCGGTGGCCACCGGAGTGCAGGTGGGCAGGGCGGCTGCAATCAACAACACACTTCGCAGCTGCAGGCGTTTCATCGCGATGCTCCTCTGGGTGGACAAGGGCCAGCTTTCCTCGACCCATTGCGAGCCTAGCAAGACAGTGGTTAGCGGTTTGCGGCCTTGGTGTTAGCAGCGTGCGAACACCCGGTATTCAGCCAGAGAAATGCCAGCTGAAGCTTTGTTTGTCTTTCAGAATATTCAGCAGAACCGCACGCAACGCTTACGCGATCTGGCCTAACGTCATGTCACATTCAAAGCGGAGCCAGCTGATGACACGCGGTGATAAAAGCGCCTATACAGACAAGCAGAAGCGTCAGGCCGAACATATCGAGCAGAGCGAACGGGAGGAGGGGCACTCGAAGGAAGATGCCGAGCGCATCGCCTGGGCGACGGTGAACAAACAGGATGGCGGCGGGAAGAAGTCGGGTTCGGGGCGGGCTTCGAATAAGCATTAGTGAATGTTTGTTTGTGGGAGCGGCGTAAGCCGCGAAGCTGATGATCTGAAACAGCATGGGCTTCGCGGCTTACGCC
>NZ_JBDJMY010000064.1:0-17143 GCF_039674165.1 Stenotrophomonas terrae | reverse complement strand
ACAGGCAGCGGCATGGCTTCGGCTCCACCTGTAGAGCCGAGCCATGCTCGGCTGGGGCTTTCCCGGTAACGCCTCTTGCCGAGCATGGCGCGGCACCACCTGGCCATTCCCTGCCCTCCCTCAACTTTACAGCCATTGATTCCGTTGGTTTTTTTATATTTTTTTGACGATGTAATCAGGTTGTAACAAAAACATCATTTCATAGCCGCATCCGCCGGCGGTGCCGGCATTTCTCCCGCTATGGAGTGACGCATGAAGCTGCACACGACCGGTCTTGCCGCCCTTTCGCTGGCCATCGCCCTGGGCCTGTCAGCCTGCGGTGACAAGGGCAACCAGGCCGCTTCCGCCCCGGGCGCCGCGGCAACTGCCGCCGGCGACAAGGTTTCCGTCGAGATCTCCGGCGCAGGCGCATCGTTCATCTTCCCGCTGGTGTCCAAGTGGTCGGCCGACTACAACGCCGCCACCGGCGCCAAGATCAATTACCAGTCGATCGGCTCAGGCGGCGGTATCGCCCAGATCAAGGCCGGCACCGTCGACTTCGGCTCGTCCGACAAGCCGCTTTCCACTGAAGAGCTGGCACAGGCTGGCCTGGGTCAGTTCCCGTCGGCCATCGGCGGCGTTGTGCCGGTGGTCAACCTGGAAGGCCTGCAGCCGGGCCAGCTGCGCCTGACCGGCACCCTGCTGGCAGACATCTTCCTGGGCAAGATCAAAACCTGGAACGACAAGGCGATTGCCGATGCCAACCCGGGCGTGACCCTGCCCGATACCAAGATCACCCTGGTGCACCGCTCCGACGGTTCGGGTACCACCTTCAACTTCTCCAACTACCTGTCCAAGGTCAGCGGCGAGTGGAAGGAAAAAGTAGGCGAAGGCACCTCGGTGCAGTGGCCGGACGGCGTGGGCGGTAAGGGCAACGAAGGCGTTGCCTCCTACGTGCAGCAGATCAAGGGCTCGGTGGGTTACGTCGAGCTGGCCTACGCGCTGCAGAACAACATGCCGTATGCGTCGATGCAGAACGCCGCAGGCAGCTGGGTACAGCCGACCGCCGAAACCTTTGCCGCCGCTGCTGCCAGCGCCGACTGGGCCAATGCCAAGGACTTCAACCTGGTGATCACCAACGCCCCGGGTGCCAATGCGTGGCCGATCACTGCCACCAACTTCATGCTGATGCACAAGCAGCCGAAGGATGCCAAGCGCAGCACCGATACCCGCGCGTTCTTCAAGTGGGCCTTCGAGAACGGCCAGGCGCAGGCCAACGAGCTGCACTACGTGCCGCTGCCGGCCGAGCTGGTGACCCAGATCGAAACCTACTGGGCTACTGAGTTCAAGTGATGCGATGACGCGGGTGTGCCGATGGCGCACCCGCTCTTGTCATTGCGTCATTCCCACTTCGGTGGGATCGCCATCAATTCTGTTGTTGCATCTGTTACCCCGCTTCCGCCCTTGAAATCGCATGCAAGGGCAAGCGCGATTCCCGCCTCGGCGGGAATGACGGGTTCCCTCCACCGAGGGACTGATATTTCACCGCATCCTCCTGGGCCCCTGCCGCTGCCATGAATGCCATTGCACCGTCCCTCGCTTCGTCGCCCACTTCGCGCGATCTGCGCGATGCCCGCAACGACCGGCTGTTCCGCTGGTTCCTGATCGCCACGGTGATTTTCGTTCTGGTCGCACTGGCTGGCGCCGCCCTGTCCATGCTCTGGGGCGGCCGCCATGCGCTGCAGGAACAGGGCCTGAGCTTCTTCTACTCATCCGACTGGAATCCGGTCGAAAACAAGTTCGGCGCTTTGGCACCGATCTACGGCACCATCGTCACCGCCCTGATCGCGATGCTGATCGCGGTGCCGGTGAGCTTTGGCATCGCCTTCTTCCTGACCGAAGTGGCACCGCGCTGGCTGCGTGGCCCGGTCGGCACCGCCATCGAACTGCTGGCAGGCATTCCCTCGATCATCTACGGCATGTGGGGCCTGTTCGTACTGGTGCCGGTGATGACCGAATACGTCACCCCGTTCCTCAATGATCACCTTGGTCCGCTGCCGGTGATCGGCGCGCTGTTCCGCGGCCCGCCGCTGGGTATCGGCATGCTCACCGCCGGTTTCGTGCTGGCCATCATGGTCATCCCCTTCATCTCCTCGGTGATGCGCGAAGTCTTCCTCACCGTCCCCACCCGCCTGAAGGAATCGGCCTACGCGCTGGGTTCAACCAAGTGGGAAGTGAGCTGGGACATCGTGCTGCCCTATACCCGCTCTGCCGTCATCGGCGGTGTGTTCCTCGGCCTGGGCCGTGCGCTCGGCGAAACCATGGCCGTGGCCTTCGTGATCGGCAACAGCGTGCGCCTGACGCCCTCGCTGCTGGAGCCGGGCACCACCATCGCCGCACTGATTGCCAACGACTTCGGCGAAGCCACTGAAACCTACCGCTCGGCACTGCTGCTGCTCGGCTTCGTATTGTTCATCGTCACCTTCGTGGTGCTGGCACTGGCCCGTCTGATGCTGATGCGCCTGTCACGCAAGGAGGGCAACTGATGTCCACTTCCGCCGATTCGCTGTACCTGCGCCGCCGCGTCGTCAACGTCCTTGCACTGCTGATGGGCTGCGCCACCGCCTTGTTCGGCCTGTTCTTCCTTGGTTGGATCCTGTGGACGCTGCTGTCCAAGGGTCTGCCCGGCATCAACATCAACCTGTTCACCAAGATGACACCGCCGCCGATGCAGGAAGGTGGTCTGCTCAACGCTTTCTTCGGCAGCGCGGTGATGTGTGCGCTGGCAATCGGCATCGGCACGCCACTGGGCGTGGCTGCCGGCACCTGGCTGGCCGAGTACGGCAATGCACGCAAGGCCGGTACGGTGGTGCGCTTCGTCAATGACATCCTGCTGTCGGCACCGTCCATCGTGCTCGGCCTGTTCGTCTACACGCTGTATGTGATGCAGACCGGCGGCCAGTTCTCGGCATTTGCAGGCGCCTTGTCGCTGGCCTTCATCGTGCTGCCGGTGGTGATCCGCACCACCGACGAAATGCTGCGACTGGTTCCAGTGCAGATGCGCGAAGCCGCATTGGCGCTGGGCGTGCCGCAGTGGAAGGTGATCATGCAGGTGCTGTACCGCAGCGCCATGGCCGGCATCGTCACCGGCATCCTGCTCGCCCTGGCGCGCATCTCCGGCGAGACCGCACCGCTGCTGTTCACCGCCTTCGGCAACCAGTACTGGAACAGCAACGTGATGCAGCCGATGGCCTCGGTGCCGGTGGTGATGAACCAGTTTGCCGGCAGCCCGTATGAATCCTGGCAGGTGCTGGCCTGGGCCGGCGCGCTGGTGCTGACCGTGTTCGTGCTGCTGGTCAGCCTGTCCGCGCGCGGCCTGCTGCTGCGCAACCGCATTTCGAACGACTGAACTTAAACGATTGACTGCCATGGACCTCCCCATGAACGACCTCAGCAATGCCGTACCGATGCAACGCATCGCAGTGCCCGCCGCCAACCAGTCGCTGCACACGCCTGCGCCGGTCAAGCTGGCCGCACGCGGCCTGGACTTCTACTACGACAGGTTCCACGCGCTGAAGAGCATCAACCTGGAAATCCCCGAAAAGCGTGTCACCGCGCTGATCGGCCCGTCCGGTTGCGGCAAGTCCACCCTGCTGCGCATCTTCAACCGCATCTACGCGCTGTACCCCAAGCTGGAAGCGCGCGGTGAGGTGTTGCTGGACGGCGAGAACATCCTTTCGCCGAAGTACCCGATGAACCGCCTGCGTTCCAAGGTGGGCATGGTGTTCCAGAAGCCGGTGCCGTTCCCGATGACCATCTTCGAAAACGTCGCCTACGGCATTCGTCACCACGAGAAGCTGTCCAAGGCCGAGATGAACGTGCGCGTCGAACAGGCGTTGCGACAGGGCGCGCTGTGGGACGAGGTAAAGGACAAGCTCAACCAGAGTGCGCTGGGCCTGTCCGGTGGCCAGCAGCAGCGCCTGTGCATCGCCCGCGCCGTGGCCCTGCGCCCGGACGTGCTGCTGCTCGACGAGCCGACCTCGGCGCTGGACCCGATCTCCACCAGCCGCATCGAGCAGCTGGTTGAAGAGCTGAAGAACGATTACACCATCGCCATCGTTACCCACAACATGCAGCAGGCTGCGCGCGTGTCCGACTACACCGCCTTCATGTACCTGGGCGACCTGATCGAGCACGACCGCACCGAAACCATCTTCTCCAACCCCTCCAAGCAGCAGACCGAGGATTACATCACCGGTCGCTTTGGCTGAGGCCGGCGCGCGGACCGCGAATGGTCCGCAGCCCGCTGGACGCCTGGCCAAGGACGGCCGGGCCGCACTCCGAAGCCAGATGTACGCCATGGAAGGCAACGCAGCTCCCGAACGAATGCAGTCCCACCCGAACAGTTTCCAGCGAGCATTCCATGAATCTTCCCAACGACCACATCGTCAAAAGCTATGACGAAGAACAGCAGCGACTGGTGACCGAGATCGTGCGCATGGGCGAAATGTCCGTTGCGCAGCTCGAAGCCGCGCTGGACGTGATCGAACGCCGCGACGAAAAAGCCGCGCAGCGCATCGTCGCCAACGACGAGGCCATCGACCAGCTCGAGCAGCAGATCAGCCACGACGTGATGCGCCTGGCCCTGCGTGGGCCGATGGCACGCGACCTGCGCGAGATTCTTGCCGGCCTGCGGATTCCGGCCGACATCGAACGTATTGGCGACTACGCTGCCAACGTCGCCAAGCGTTCCATCGCTCTGGCGGCGGTGCCACCACTGCCGCAGATCCAGGGTGTACGCGCGCTCGGCCGCCTGGCCGCGCAGCAGGTGCGCCGCGCCATGGAAGCCTACCGCGACAACGACGCCGAAGCGGCGCTCAAGCTGCGCGCGGATGACGCACGTCTGGATGCGCAGTACACCGCGCTGTTCCGCGAGCTGCTGACCTACATGATGGAAGACCCGCGCAACATCACCCCGTGCACGCATCTGCTGTTCATGGCCAAGAACCTGGAGCGCATCGGCGACCACGCCACCAATATCGCCGAGAACGTCTGGTTCCTGGTGCACGGTGATGCGCCGCTGCCGCCGCGCGAGAAGCGTGACGAAACCAGCAGCGTCGATCACGCCTGAGTTCCATCACCGGCGCTGCCCACGACGGCAGCGCCGGATTCCGCGCCTCCGCACTGGCTCGCCGTGCGGCATCCCAGCTGGCCGATACACAGCGGTACAAAGTGATACGCCGCAGAGGGCAGTTTTAATTCCGCATTCACGGAATTTTTCCGAGCATGGACTCGTCCGCAGCACTTCCGCCGCGCACCGAGGAATCCCCATGAAGCGTATTGCCGCCACCGTCCTGAGCCTGTCCCTGCTGGCCTCCGCCACCGCCTTCGCCGGCCCGGCGCAGGACCGCGACCGTGACAACGCGCGCCACGACGCGCCGCAGCGCAGCGCGGCGCCGCACCACCAAGGCCCTGCGCACAACGGCCCGGCACCGGCCGCGCACAACGGTGCCCGGCATGCTTCGCAGAACAGCGCCCATCACGCCCCGCGCAAGGGCGAGCGCCTGCCCCAGCACCAGCGTGGCAACCGTGTCGCCGACTACAACAGGCACGGCCTGCGCAAACCCGGGCGCGGCAATGAGTGGCGCAAGCTGGATCAGCGCTATGTGCTGATGGCCGTCGCTACCGGGCTGATCATCGACATCGTCAGCGCTCATCGCTGAGTGCCGGTTCCAGCTCGATCACAACGGGCCCGTCTGGGCCCGTTGTCGTTCCAACGTTGGCAAGGTGACGCCGCTGGCCCGGGCTGCTTGCTAAGCTCCAGCCTCCCCCCGGCCCAACCACCACCGGAGACACCGCAATGGCCATCGATATCCGCAAGCCCACCACCCTCGCCCTGGGCGTTGCCCTGCTTGGCGGCATGGCGGCCCCTGCCTTTGCCATGACCGATCTGGCCCAAGGCTACGCCCTTGGCGCCAGCGCCCAGACCCCGCCCACCGCCGAAACCCAAGCCGCCACCGCCACCGACCAAGCCGCCGATGCCGCCGCCAAACAGAAGGCCGAAGGCAAGTGTGGCGAGGGCAAATGTGGTGAAGGCAAATGCGGCGCCGACAAGGACAAGCCCACGACCGACGCGGCCAAGGCCGAAGGCGAAGCGGCTGCCAGCACCGACAAGGCCAAGGCCGAAGGCAAGTGCGGCGAGGGCAAGTGTGGCGGCAAGCACTAAGCCCGCCACGCACGGCCTGCGCATGCCGGCCCAGGCCAGCGCAGGCCTGGGCTTGCGACGCTCGCTGCTCGACGCCCTGCAGCAGGCACCGGCACACGCATTCGATTTTCTCGAATGCGCGCCGGACAACTGGATCGGCGTCGGCGGCCCAATGGGCGAAGCGCTGTCCGCCCTGTCACAGCGTTATCCGCTCAGCTGCCATGGACTGTCCTTGTCACTGGGCGGCCCGGCGCCCCTGGATGTGGAATTCCTCGCACGTACCCGTCGCTTCCTCGACCAGCACCAGGTAGCGCTGTACAGCGAGCACCTGAGCTGGTGCAGCGATGACGGCCAGCTTTACGAACTGCTGCCACTGCCGTTCACCGCCGAAGCCGTCCACCACGTCGCCGCGCGTATCCGCCAGACGCAGGACATCCTCGGTCGCCGTATCGCCGTGGAAAATGCTTCCTACTACGCCGTACCTGCGGCCGACATGGACGAGGCCGAGTTCATCAACGCCGTGCTCGGCGAGGCCGATTGCGACCTGCTGCTGGACGTCAACAATGTGTACGTCAACGCCATCAACCATGGCTATGACGCACACGCCTTTCTTGCGCGGCTGCCTTCGCAGCGCATTGCCAGTTACCACCTCGCCGGCCACCACGACGAAGCCGACGACTTGAAGATCGACACCCATGGCATGCCGGTCAAAGGCGATGTCTGGCAGTTGCTGGCCGATACCTATGCCATGCACGGGGTGCGCCCCACCTTGCTGGAGCGCGATTTCAACTTCCCGCCGTTGCCGGAACTGCTGGCCGAGGTAAGCCGTATCCGCCAACTGCAGCTCGCCCGGATCGGCCGCCATGGCTGAGTCTCTGGCCGCCCTGCAGAAGCGTTTCGCCGCGCATCTGCGTGATCCGCAGCAGCCTGCCCCGCCAGGCATCGCCCCTGCACGCATGCAGGTTTACCGCGAGCTGTATTTCAACAACATCCAAAGCCTGCTGGCGGCCAATTTCCCGGTGATTGCACGCAGCCTTGGGGCGCCGCGATGGCAGCAGCTGGTGCAAGCATTCTGCCGCGAGCACCGCGCGCGGACGCCGCTGTTTCCTGAGATCGGGCAGGAGTTCATCGCCTTCCTGGACCAGCGCAGCGTCGACCCGCAGGCTCCCTGGTTGCTGGAGCTGGCCCACTACGAATGGATCGAACTTGCCCTGAAGATCAGCGACGCAGCGCTGCCGGCACATGATCCATACGGCGACCTGCTGGCCGGCAGCCCGGTGGTTTCGCCCTGCTGCCGCGCCCTCGCCTACCACTGGCCGGTGCATAGGATTGGTCTGGAATACCAACCGCGCCAGCCACCGCTGCAGCCGACCCTGCTGCTGGCCCGCCGCCAGGCCGATGGCCACATCGCGTTCTCCGAACTATCGCCCTTGCTGTTTCGGCTGCTGGAACGGCTGGAAGAGTTTCCTGCGCTCAATGGGCTTGAGCAGCTGCAGGAATTGGCGCTCGAAGCCGGTACGCAGGCGGATGAGGCGTTCATCGACAACGGCGCGGCGATGCTGCAGCAATTAAGGGACAAGGGCTGTCTGCTGGGCAGCGCTGCTGCCTGACGTTGACGGAGGGTTTGATTGTTCGCATTGCTTGGCTGAAGGCTTAAACCCCTTCTGTCCGCGGCAACGACGCGCCCCCTCCCTTTGGCCGAAGGCCAAGGGGAAGGTTGGGGAGGGGTCGGCCTTGAGGGCCTTTCGAGCAGTACCGGCTTCGCGGCTTAGGCCGCTTCTGCAGGTATTGATGGGAAAGCCTCTGCCGAGCATGGCTCGGCACTACATGGCCATCGTCGCTCCTGCGCGCCGGTTGCGGGCGCTCGCTGACACGGCCGCTTGACCCGCTCTGCTACCCTATTGCGATGAACGAATCTGCTGAACCCTCGGTCCCCCGTCCTGCTTACACGCCCATGGCGCAGCGCTTCCGCGGCTTTCTGCCGGTGGTGGTGGACGTGGAAACCGGTGGCTTCGACTGTAATCGTCATGCGCTGCTTGAGATCGCCGCCGTGCCGGTGGAGATGGACGACAACGGCCTGTTGTATCCCGGCCAGACCGCCAGCGCGCATGTGATCCCGGCCGAAGGCACCGAAATCGACCCCAAATCGCTGGAAGTCACCGGCATCGTGCTTGACCACCCCTTCCGGCTGGCCAAGCCCGAGCGCGACGCGCTGGAACATGTGTTCGTACCGATCCGCGCGGCGATGAAAAAATATCACTGCCAACGCGCGATCCTGGTTGGCCACAACGCACATTTCGACCTGAACTTCGTAAACGCCACCGTCGCCCGCAGCGGCCACAAGCGCAATCCGTTCCACCCTTTCAGCGTGTTCGACACCGTGACCCTGGCCGGGGTCGCCTACGGGCAGACCGTGCTCGCACGTTCGGTGCAGGCAGCCGGTTTTGAATGGGATGCAAGTGAAGCGCATAGCGCGGTATACGACACCGAGCAGACCGCGCGTCTGTTCTGCAAGATCGTCAACGCCTGGCCAACCATGCCCGCCAGCTGAGCGGCATGGCACTCAGTCCGTGCAGGTGCGTGCGCGGCCTTCCCTTTTCGCCGTGGCCAGCGCGTTCTTTGCGCGCTGGTAGAACAGCACGGGTGCCTGGTCGTCTTCGTGCAACTGCACCACTCCGGCACTGAAGCTGACCTTGATGTCGCCGGCCTCGTGCCCGCCCCACTCGACGTATTGAGCGAACAGGCGCTGCAACCGCTGGCAGGCGATCTCGGCTTCCGGCAGTGCGGTGTCGGTCAACAACACCGCGAATTCCTTGTTGCCCAACCGCGCCGGCATGTCCGAAGCACGCAGGCTGCGCCGCATCAGCTCACCTACTTCGCACAGCACCAGATCACCGACCGCGCGTGACCACTCGGCATTGATCTGCTTGAGGTGGTCGATGCTCAGCACCACCAGGCTCAGTGCGCGGCCGGCGCGGCGGGCAACGGCCATGTCACGTGCAAGCATTTCGTCGAACGCACGGCGATTGGGCAGCCCACTGAGATCATCTTCGTTTGCCAGGCGCTCGAACGCCTCGGCCTGTTCGCGCAGCTTGAGCTCAAGCTGGCCTTTTTCCAGCAGGGTGGCTTCCAAGCGTTTGTTCTGTTGACGCAATTCGTCCGATTGGGCCAGCGCCTGCGCTGATAGTAGTTGCGCCCGGCTGCGTTGCTGCCGGAACCGCATTCCCAACCACAGCAGTGCCAGCGTCAACAGCAGGCAAAGGCCGGCGAGCAACGCCGGGGCCGATAGTGCCGCAACCACAGGGGACGGGTGAAAAGCTGTGCTCCCCGCCTGCGCCCACGCCGGCGATGCGGCGCATCCGGCCGAGATGATCAGCGCCCAAAGACCTCGATTTGCAAAGACCGCACCCCTGCTCCCCAACGCGCGCATCCTGACGCCCGAGCGGGTAACCAGATTCTTCTCTGCTGCCATCGTTCATGCCCCAAGCTGGTCTGGCGATACTAGCAAACACTTACGGTAGATCAGCGATGGAGATCACGTTGGCGAACGCCGAAACAGGTTCGTAGTCCCGATGGTGCTGTGGACACGAATCTGGCCCGGAAGGTAGAAGACCGTAGCGATCCCCGCGACACATCACTGTGCTTGGGATGCCATTGATGTGCGGGCCGGTGGGATCTATGGCTTCGCGGCTTACGCCGCTCCTGCAACAACTGCAGGGCTGCGCATTTTCTTTGTGGGAGCGGCGTAAGCCGCGAAGCTGATGGCCGGGCAGATCACGGCAACAGCCCTCCTGCACTCGACGCGCCTTAGCTGGACGGGCTGCAGATACGCCGATGAGACCCATGGCTTCGCGGCTTACGCCGCTCCCACAGGCTCAGGCAGTGCCTGTATGAGCTGTGGCCCATTGCGGGACTTCCCAGCGTACGACGGCTTCCAGACCACCGTCGGGATGGTTGCGCAGCGTCAGGCTGGCACCATCCTTCTCGGCCAGGGCGCGGGCAATGGTCAGGCCCAGGCCAGCACCGCCAGTCTCCCGCGAGCGCGAGGTTTCCAGCCGCAGGAACGGAGTGAATACCGACTCCAGCTCCTCCTCGGCCAGGCCCGGTCCGTTGTCACGCACCCGCACTTCCACCGCATCGCCGTCGCGGCGGGCGTGCACGTGCGCCGCATGACCGTACTTCACCGCGTTGTCGACCAGATTGGAGAACAGCCGCCGCATGGCCAGTGGACGCAGCATCAACACGGCGCCACAACCTTGCTGCAACAGCGCGTCGTGGCCAGACTCGGCCGCATCCTCGACCACGCTTTCCAGCAGCGAATCCAGATCCAGCGCTGCCCGTTGCTCGGCACTTTCGGCACTGCGCGCCAGCTCCAGGCCTTCACGTATCAGCGCCTGCATCGCCGCAAGATCGCCGATCAAGCGTTCGCGCAGCTGCTCGTCCTGTACGTTCTCCAGCCGCAACCGCAGCCGCGTTGATGGCGTCTGCAGGTCGTGGGTGATGGCCGCCAGCATCTGCGTACGTTCGCCCAGATGCCGCTGCAGCCGCTTCTGCATGGCATTGAATGCCTCGGCGGCCCGTTGCACTTCCAACGGGCCCGTCACCGGCAGCGGTTCGCGCTGCAGGTCGTGGCCGAGCTCGGTGGCGTGGTTTGCCAGCCGTTGCAGCGGTGAACTGGCAATGCGTGCCACCACATACGCCAGCAGGCCAATCGCCAACACCAGCAACGACAGGAACCATGGATCAAAGGCCGATGCCGAACGCCGCGCCACCGCCGGGTATTCCAGCGCCAGCCGTAGCGGCGTGCCATCGCCAAGTTTCAATTCCACCAGCCTGCAACGTGGCGGCGTGAACGCTGGATCACGCTCGCGCTGGTGCGCAGGGCGCCGGCCGCGCTCCGGCGGTGGCAGAAACTCCGGCAAAGGCGGCATGCAGGCACGAAAGCTGCTGGCACGCACCTGTGCACTGGCAAGCGCCCCGCCCCGTGCAGCCAGTACGTCCATCAACGCCCTGTCCTGTTCACCGGTGCGGAAGTCGCCTTTCACCTCACGCACGCTGGGGCCGCCGACTGCCAGCAGCCGGCTGCGCAGTTCCGGGTTGCCATCCAGCAGGTTGACGAAGCCCTGCAGGCGGTCGGCGATGCGGGCAAGATTCTGCCGCTCGAACTCCTGTTGCCTGCGTGATTCGGCGAGCAAGGTCGCGCCTATCGCCGCCACCATCATGCCGACCAGCAGGATCACGAACAGCCGCCCCGCCATCGACGACAGGAACAGACGCAAGCGTTTCATTCCAGGGTGACCGCGCTGGCAAACACATAGCCTTCGTTGCGCACCGTCTTGATGAGGCCATCGGCGCCGCCTGCATCCCCCAGCTTCTGCCGCAGACGGCTGATCTGCAGATCGATGGCACGGTCCTGTGATTCATAGTTGCGGCCGCTGCTCAGCGACACCAGCTGCTCACGCGACAGCACCTTGTTGGCATGCGCCACCAACACCCGCAGCAGCCGGAACTCGGCACCCGAGAGCATCACCACACGCTTGGCCGGGTCGATCAGATGGCGGTGTTCCAGATCGAACACCCAGCCGGAAAACACCGCGCGCCGCATCGCCAGCGGTTCCATGTTGGCAGGCAGCGCTTCGGTACGCCGCAATACATTGCGGATGCGTGCCAGCAGTTCGCGCGGCTCGAACGGTTTGGCCAGGTAATCATCCGCGCCCATTTCCAGGCCCAGCACGCGATCGATCGGCTCGCTGCGTGCGGTCAACATGATCACAGGCGTGGTCGAACGCACGCGTAGCTCGCGGCACAGCGCCAGGCCGTCTTCGCGCGGCAGGTTCAGGTCCAGCACGATCAGATCGATGTGTTCGCGCGCCAGCACCTGACGCATCTCATTGCCATCGGCCGCGGTACTCACCGCATAACCCGCCCGGCCCAGCTGCTCGGCAAGCAGGCCGCGGATGTCACTGTCGTCGTCTACCACCAGCAAGCGGTGCAAGGTCTGTATGTCCGTCATGGGGCAATGATCCATGCTAGCGGATCGTAGTGCGCGCCCGTGCATGTATCGCCAGGTATCGGCGACGGCAATTGATACATGCCGATACATGCCAGGCTGAACCTGATACATGCCGACACACGCCGTGCCTTGAGGCTGAACAGGCCGCTGACCACACTGGATCTCGACGCCGCCACCGCGGCCAATGAGTGCCCCACCACCGTGAAGCTGCTGCCCTCCTCCCGTCGCAACCGCCTCCTGCTTGCCGCCGCCATCGTCGTCCTGATCGCCGGCGGCGCGTACTGGGCCACGCGCAAGCCTGCTACCCCTTCGATGGCGACTTCGCCGGTCAGCCGTGGTGATCTGGAACAGACCGTCGATGCCACCGGTGTGATCGATGCCTACAAGCTGGTCAGCGTGGGCGCGCAGGCCTCCGGCCAGATCAAGCTGCTCAAGGTGCAGCTGGGCGATGTGGTCAAGCAGGGCGACCTGATCGCCGAGATCGACTCGGTCACCCAGGAAAACAGCCTGAAGAATGCCGAAGCCGCGCTGGAAAACATCCGTGCCCAGCGCGCAGTGCAGACCGCCTCGCTGAAGGAATCCGAGCTGGCCTTTGCCCGCCAGAAGGAAATGCTCGCCGCCGAAGCCACTTCGCGCGCCGAGTTTGAATCGGCCGAGGCCAACCTGGCCAGCACCCGCGCCCAGATCCGCGCGCTCGACGCGCAGATCCGTCAGCGCGAAACCGAGCTGGGTACCGCCCAGGCCAACCTGGGCTACACCCGCATCACCGCGCCCATCGACGGCACCGTGGTGGCGGTGGTGGCTGAGGAAGGCCGCACCGTCAACGCCAACCAGTCCGCACCAACCATCGTCAAACTGGCACGGCTGGATCTGGTCACGGTGAATGCAGAAATCTCCGAGGCCGACGTGGTCAAGGTCAAGCCCGGCATGCCGGTGTACTTCACCATCCTTGGCAATCCGGACCACAAATACCAGGCCACGCTGCGCACGGTGAACCCGGCGCCGGCCTCGATCAGCACCGACACAAGCACCAGCAGCTCGTCCTCATCCAGCTCCAGCACCGCCGTGTATTACAACGCGCTGTTTGACGTAGAGAACCCGGACGGCACGCTGCGCATCGACATGACCGCGCAGGTATCGGTGATGCTGGCCCAGGCCAAGGATGCGTTGTTGATCCCCACCGTCGCGCTCGGCCCCAAGGTGCCGGAGGGCGGCCGTGGCGCCGGTGCAGCTGCTGGCAATGGCGAGCAACGCGTCGCCCGCAGCAAGCAGGAAGGCCAGCGCCAGCAGCGCCGTCAGCCGGATGCCGCCGCACTGGCCAAGAGCAACAGCTACATGGTTCGGGTAGTCAACAAGGACGGGCAGCCGGAGCCGCGCAGGATCAGGATCGGCCTCAACAACGGTTCCAATGTTGAAGTACTGGAAGGCTTGAACGAAGGCGAGCTGGTGGTTGTCGGCGAAGTCAGCGATGCCGACAAGAACAGCGCGCGCAGCAACCAGCGCAGCCCGATGGGCCCGATGATGGGTGGTCCGCGCCGATGAGCCAGCCACTGCTGCAACTGCGCGACCTGCGTCGTGAGTTCCCGGCCGGCGAGCAGACCATCGCCGTACTCAAGGACGTCAATCTCGACATCCACGCCGGCGAGATGGTCGCCATCGTTGGCCAGTCCGGCTCGGGCAAGTCGACGCTGATGAACATCCTCGGCTGCCTGGACCGCCCCACCGTCGGCTCATACAAGGTGGCCGGTCGCGAGACCGGGCGCATGCAAGCCGACGAGCTGGCCGAACTGCGCCGCGAACATTTCGGCTTCATCTTCCAGCGTTACCACCTGCTGGGCGATCTGGATGCGCGCGGCAATGTGGAAGTACCGGCGATCTACGCCGGCACCCCGCACGACGCGCGCCGCGAACGCGCCCAAGCACTGCTGACACGTTTGGGGCTGAGCGACCGCATGGGCCACAAGCCGGGCCAGCTGTCCGGCGGCCAGCAGCAGCGCGTTTCCATCGCGCGTGCGCTGATGAACGGCGGCGAGGTGATTCTGGCCGACGAACCGACCGGCGCACTGGACAGTGCCTCGGGCGAGGAAGTGATGAACATCCTCGGCGAGCTGCATGCCGAAGGCCAGACCATCATCATCGTCACCCACGACATGCAGGTGGCCGAACACGCGCAGCGCATCATCGAAATCCACGACGGCGTGATCGTCGCCGACCGCCGCAACGACAAAGTGCCAGCGCTGAAAGTCCAGCAACGCCCTGCCCCGGTCAAAGCCGCTGGGAGCGCTTTCCAGGCTGCGCGTGATCGCTTTGTCGAAGCCTTCCGCATGGCCCTGCTGGCAATGAACGCGCACCGTCTGCGCACCTTCCTGACCATGCTCGGCATCATCATCGGTATTGCCTCGGTGGTGTCGGTGGTGGCGATGGGCAATGGTTCGCAGCAGCAGATCCTGCAGAACATCTCCTCGCTGGGCACCAATACCATCGACGTGTATCCGGGCCGTGGCTTCGGCGATATGCGCTCGGGCCGCGTGCAGACGCTGAAAAGCAGCGATGCCGAAGCACTGGCCACGCAGAGCTATATCGACAGCGTCACTCCGACTGTGTCCAGCTCGGTGACCGCACGGGTTGGCAACAAGGCCGCCTCGGCGCAGGTCGCCGGCATTGGTGACCAATATTTCCGGGTCAAAGGCATGACTCTGGTAACTGGCCGTTACTTCGATGCAAGCGAGGTCAAGGGCCTGGCGCAGGTGGTGGTGATCGACGAAAACACGCGCAGCCAGTTGTTCGGCAGCGATGATCCACTCGGCCAGGTGGTGCTGCTGGGCAACGTGCCGGCACGGGTGATCGGGGTAGCCAAACGTCAATCGATTGGCTTTGGTGGCAGCACCAATCTCAGCGTGTGGGTGCCCTACACCACGGTGATGGCGCGCATGCTTGGCCAGACCTACCTGAGCAGCATCACCTTGCGGGTCAAGGACGACACGCCAATGGACGCTGCGCAGTCCGCCATCACCAAACTGCTTACCCTGCGCCATGGCACCGAGGATTTCTTCCTCAGCAACACCGCCGAAATCCGCGAGACCATCGAGTCCACCACCAAGACCATGACCTTGCTGATCGGCGCCATCGCCGCGATTGCCTTGGTGGTCGGCGGCATCGGCGTGATGAACATCATGCTGGTGTCGGTGACCGAACGTACCCGCGAGATCGGCGTGCGCATGGCCGTTGGCGCGCGGCAGAGCGACATCCGCCAGCAGTTCCTGATCGAGGCGGTGCTGGTGTGCCTGCTCGGCGGCGTGCTCGGCATCGTGCTGGCGCTTTCCATCGGTTGGGCGTTCCAGACATTTGGCGCCAGCTTCACCTTGATGTTCTCCACCGGCTCGATTATCGCCGCCTTCGCCTGCTCGACACTGATCGGCGTGGCGTTTGGTTTCCTGCCGGCCCGCAATGCCGCCCAGCTGGATCCGGTGGAGGCCTTGGCCCGCGAATGAAGATGACCATGAAAGCACTCCGTCCCCTGCTGCTCTCCGCTGCCTTGACCGCTGCACTGGTTGGCTGCGCCACCACGCCCAGCGCCGATCCCGCCGCCGATCTGCGTGTCCCCAACATCTACGGCCGTGGCGATGCCGCTGCCAATGCGCCGGTGCAGTCCATCGCGCATGAAGTGACCGCACCGGTCGCCGACGTGCATGCCGATGCCTGGTGGCAGGGTTTTGCCGATCCCGACCTGGACCAGCTGATCGAACGCGTTCTGGCCAGCAACACCGACATGGCCTCGGCCGGCCTGAAGCTGGAACGGGCACGCGCGCAGGCTGGGCTGGCCAGCGCTGACCTGTGGCCGCAGGCCAATGGTTCGGTGAGTGCCAGCGGCAACCGCAGCATCGACAGCAGCGACAACTGGTCGCGCAACAACAGCGCCAGCGTGTCATTGGGCTGGGAGCTGGACCTGTGGGGCAAGCTGCGTGGGCAGCGTGATATCGCCCAATGGGAAGCACAGGCCACCGCACAGGACCTGCAGAGCACCGCATTGAGCCTGGTTGGCCAGAGCGCCGAGCTGTACTGGCAGCTGGGCTACCTCAACCAGGCCATCGCCACCGGCCAGGCGAATCTTGAGCGACTGCAGCGTACTGCTTCATTGGTGCAGGCCCAGTTCGATGCCGGCGGTGTTTCGCGGCTGGAAGTACGCCAGGCGCAGCAGAACATTGAAAGCCAGAAGGCCGCGCAATCGCAGCTGGAGCAGCAGCGGGTGGAAACCCGCAATGCCTTGACCGTATTGCTCGATGGCCAGCCTTGGCCGCTGGTAAACGAACCGCAGAATCTGGATGTCGCACAGAGCCCGGCGCTGGTTGAAGGAATGCCTGCGGAGTTGCTTGCACGCCGGCCTGACCTGCGTGCTGCCGAGCTACGCCTGCGGCAGTCCTTGAAGAGCATCA
Source organism: Stenotrophomonas terrae (assembly GCF_039674165.1). Lineage (GTDB taxonomy): Bacteria > Pseudomonadota > Gammaproteobacteria > Xanthomonadales > Xanthomonadaceae > Stenotrophomonas > Stenotrophomonas terrae_A. The sequence goes on along the minus strand of NZ_JBDJMY010000064.1, from coordinate 513 downwards.
AGGTAACGGCCACCAGCTATTACCCGAGTCTGAGTCTGAGTGGTTCGGTGGGCAGCTCCAGCAGCTCGCTGGGTGATGTGCTGACCAATCCGGTGGCGACCTTGGGCGCGGGCTTGAGCCTGCCGTTTTTGAAGTTCCGGCAGATGCAGCTGGATATCAAATCGGCGGACCTGTCGTATCAGATCGCCGCCAATGATTTCCGGCGGACGTTGTATACCGCGCTGTCGGAAGTGGACAACGCCTTGTCTGCACGTACACGCCTGGCTGAGCAGGTAGCTGCTGCGCAGGCTTCGTATGACGAGGCGGTTGAGATCGCGCGTTTGTATGAGGTGCGTTATCGCGCCGGCGCTACCGACCTGCGTACCTGGCTGGAAGCCGAGCAGACCCGCCGCAATGCGGAGCTGTCGCTGGCGCAGACCAAGCGCAGCCAGCTGGTGAATGATGTGACGCTGTACAAGGCGCTGGGTGGTGGGGCGACTTGAGCCCCTCTCCCTCCGGGAGAGGGGTTGGGGA
>NZ_JBDJMY010000063.1:0-17384 GCF_039674165.1 Stenotrophomonas terrae | reverse complement strand
CACCCCAACCCCTCTCCCGCAGGCGGGAGAGGGGCTTCAAGCAACGGCAACGGCAAAAGCAGCTGCACAAGCGACAGCCGAAGCCACAGCAACAGCAACAGCCAAGGCCACAGCCACAGCCACAGCAACAGCAACAGCAACAGCAACAACCAAGGCCATAGCCACAGCCACAGCCACAGCCACAGCCACAGCCATAGCCATAGCAACAGCAACAGCCACAGCAACAGCAACAACCTGAGCACCAGCCGCAACGCAAAAACCCTCCCCCGCAATGCGGGAAAGGGCTGTTTTGCCTTCCTGTCAGCTAGCCGTCGCCGGCGCCATCATCAGAAGTTGTAACGCACCGATACATACCAGTTGCGCGGCAGACCGTAATACGCGGTCTGGATGTTGCCGACGCTGGCAAATTCCTGGCCTTCGGTCTTGTACTGCTTGTCGGTCAGGTTGCGCACGCCGGCGCGGACCTGCCAGGTCAGCTGCGACGAATCCCATACGCCGTAGGCGCCCACCAGGGTGTAAGCGTCCTGGCTCAGCACCTTGCGGTTGTCCACCGACAACCAGGTGTCGCCGCGATAGGACACGTCGCCGCCAAAGGTCAGGCTGCCGTTGTCGCCCAGCGAGAACACATGCTGCAGGGCCACACGAGCGGTCCAATCCGGCGAGAACGGCACGTGGTCGTGGTTCACGCTCGGGTCGTAGCCGGCGTAGGACGGATCAAGGCGGAAGTCCTCGAAGCTGTCGTACTTGGCGTCCATCCAGCCCAACTGCGCGCTCAGCGTGGTGGCCTCGCCCAGCAGTGCGCTGCCTTCCAGCTCGATGCCCTTGATGTTGAGCTTGGCCGCGTTCAACACCGGGAAGGTGCCCACGTCCTGCGAAACACGGGCCTGGAAATCGCTGTAATTGCTGTAGAACGCAGTCGCGGTACCGCGCATGCGGTGGTCAGCGCTGCTGCCCTTCAGGCCAAGCTCGTAGGTCCATACGTGCTCGGGATCGAACTTGGCGTGCTCGGTGTCGTACACCGTGTTGGCACGGCCGTTGAAGCCACCGGACTTGAAGCCACGGTTGGCCGACACATAGCCCATCAGGTTATCGCTGAATTCCTTCTGCAGGCTGATGGACGGCGTCACCGCGGTCCACGAGGCCTTCGCATCGAAGGCAACCGTGCCGTTCAAAGCGGTGAACGGCGCACCCCAGAACGTGCTGGTGGTGCGGTCGTAGTCCTTCTTGTCCTTGGTCCAGCGCACGCCGGCCGCCACGGTCCAGGTCGGTACGAACTCCCAGTTGACGTGGGCGAACGCAGCGACCGAAGTGGTGGTCAGGTCATCGTCGATGGTGCGCAGGAACGGCACACCCGCGCCCATGAACGAGAACAGATCATCGGCATAGGCTTCCTGGTACGAAGGCACGTTCTCCTTCATGTAGTACGCGCCAAAGGTGGCGTGCAGGTTGGAGCCGTTGTCGTAATGCAGCTGGAATTCCTGGCTCTTCTGGTTCTGGTCCAGTGCCACCAGCACATCGCCCAGCTCGTATTCGGAAGCGTCGATGTCGATATACGACTTGGTCTTGAGCTTACGGTAGGAGCTGATGCTCTTGAGCATGAACTGCTCGTTGATCTCCCATTCCATCGCCAGCGATGCACCGGAATGCTTCAGGTACTGGCCTTCGCCGTCCTTGAACGAGGTCTGTGCGCGGCGGTTCCACTCACCGGTTTCACCCGGCTGCAGCACGATCACGCCAGCCGGTGCCAGGCTGGTCTGCAGCAACGGCGCCATCGGCCGGCCCAGGGTCAGCGCTGCATCCTGCTTGGTGGTATCCAGCGACAACACCGCACTGAAATTATCAGTCGGCTTGTAGGCCAGCTTCATGCGCAGGGCTTCGGTGTCGTCGTCGTTGTAGCGCTTGCCGGTGACCGCATCCTTGACGTAGCCGTCATTGGTGATCTTGGCACCGGCGATGCTGCCGGCCAGCGTATCGCTGAGCTTGCCCGAGACATAGAAGCGGCCTTCCAGGCGACCGTAGTCGCCGGCAGTCACTTCCACCGCGCCGCCTTCATTGTCGAAGGGGTTCTTGGTGGTCAGCTTGATCGCGCCGCCGGTGGAATTCTTGCCGTACAGCGTGCCCTGCGGGCCGCGCAGCACTTCCAGCTGCTGGATGTCGAACAGCGAGAACAGTGCGCCATTGATGCGCGAGTAGTACACGTCATCGACATACATGCCCACGCCCGGGTCGAAGGTCTGCAGCGCGTCGGGCTGGCCGATGCCGCGGATGAAGACGTTGACGCTATTGGCCGAACCACGGCCCTGGGCGATGTTCATGTTGGGCACGGCGCCCTGCAGGCCTTCCACGGTCGAGGCCTGCAGATCCTTGATCTGCTCCTCGCCGAAGGCGCTGACCGCCACCGGCACGTCCTGGATGGACTCGGTGCGGCGGCGTGCGGTTACGGTCACTTCGTCCAGCTGCGTGGCCTGGGTGCCGGCCGGCACTGCCTGCTGCTCCTGCGCCTGCACGAATGCAGCAGGCGCCAACAGAATGCCACCGATGGCGATACTCAGATACTTGCGCTTCATTGGTCTCCCTCCTCCCGGGTATGACGTAGCGGCATACGAGTGCCGCCATGGAGCGCACGTTAAAGGAGCGTTAGCTCGCCGCGTATAGTCCCTTCGTACAGTGGGCCGGACCGCCCGCGGTGCTGATACTCGCCGGCACTGTGTATTGGCCGGGAGCCCTGAATGTCGTTTCTGATCGTATTGGCGGCCCTGTGCTTCCTGATGTTTGTCGCCTACCGCGGCTACAGCGTGATCCTGTTCGCGCCGGTGGCGGCGCTGGGCGCGGTGCTGCTGACCGACCCGACCCTGGTGCAGCCGATGTTCACCGGCTTGTTCATGGACAAGATGGTCGGCTTCCTGAAGCTGTATTTCCCGGTCTTCGTGCTGGGCGCGGTGTTCGGCAAGTTGATCGAGGTATCGGGCTTTTCCAAGTCCATCGTCAGCGCCACCATCAAACTGGTGGGCGCCAAGCGCGCGATGCTGTCGATCGTGCTGGTCTGCGCCCTGCTAACTTACGGCGGCGTATCGCTGTTCGTGGTGGTGTTTGCGGTCTACCCGTTCGCCGCCGAGTTGTTCCGCCAGAGCAACATCCCCAAGCGCCTGATACCGGGCACCATCGCACTGGGCGCCTTCACCTTCACCATGGACGCGCTGCCGGGCACCCCGCAGATCCAGAACATCATTCCGTCGGCGTTCTTCGGCACCAACAGCTGGGCTGCGCCGTGGCTGGGCGTGATCGGCACGGTGGTGATCCTGATCCTGGGCATGAGCTATCTGGAATGGCGACGCCGCGTGGCCGTACGCAATGGCGAAGGCTATGCCAGTACCAACGAAGAACTGCGCAACGAGCCGGAACCGTTCCAGGGCCAGAACCTGGCGCATCCCTTGATCGCGATCGCGCCACTGATTCTGGTCGGCGTCGCCAACTACCTGCTCACCCGCTGGATCCCCGGCTTCTACGGTGAAACCCAGTCGTTCATACCGGCCGTGATCGGCAACCCGGCGCCCGTGGTGCAGGAAGTGTCGAAGCTGGGGGCGATCTGGGCGGTGCAGGGCGCGTTGCTGCTGGGCATCCTCAGCGTCATCGCCTTTGCCTGGAAACCGGTGGTGGCCTCGTTCGCCGAGGGCACCAAATCGGCCATCGGCGGCGCCATGCTGGCGTCGATGAACACAGCCTCCGAATACGGCTTCGGCGCGGTGATTGCTGCCCTGCCCGGCTTCCTGGTGGTAGCCAATGCGCTTGGCTCGATCCCCAATCCGCTGGTCAACGAAGCGGTTTCGGTGACTGCCATGGCCGGCATCACCGGCTCGGCCTCCGGTGGCATGAGCATCGCGCTGGCCGCCATGGCCGACAGCTTCATCGCCAATGCACAGGCGGCGGGGATTCCGATGGAAGTGCTGCACCGGGTCGCCGCGATGGCCTCCGGCGGCATGGACACGCTTCCGCATAACGGCGCGGTGATCACCGTGCTGGCGGTAACCGGCCTCACCCACCGCCAGTCCTACAAGGACATCTTCGCCATCACCGTCATCAAGACCTTGGCGGTATTCGCGATCATCGGCGTGTACTACGCCACCGGCCTGGTTTAAGCAGCGGCTCGCCCCGGCGCAAAGCCGGGGCAGTCCACCGCGAGGCGGTTTCGCAGCCGAATCAACCCGGGGTGAATAGACCGCGCAAAGACTGGTTTTTGATTGACCGCGCGGGCTGGCTTTTTGTGGGAGCGGCGTCAGCCGCGAAGCAGATACGAAATCAGATCGCTCAGCTGCCGATCGCCTCGACACCACCAGCTTCGCGGCTGACGCCACTCCTACAAACAACCGCAGCCCCGGGTAAGCGCAGCGCGCCCAGGCCACATTGACCGCGCGAACGGGCTTTTTGTAGGAGCGGCATCAGCCGCGAAGCAGATACAAAATCAGATCGCCCAGCTGCCAAGCCACTCGGCACCACCAGCTTCGCGGCTCACGCCGCTCCCACAAGCAATCCGTACTCCGGCTAAGCGCAGCGCGCCCAGGCCACATTGACCGCGCGAACGGGCTTTTTGTAGGAGCGGCATTAGCCGCGAGGCAGATACAAAATCAGATCGCTCAGCAGCCAGCCGCCTCGGCACTACCAGCTTCGCGGCTCACGCCGCTCCTACAAACAACCGCAGCTCGGCTAAGCGCAGCGCGCCCAGACCACATTGACCGGGCGGACGGGCTTTTTGAAGGAGCGGCATCAGCCGCGAAGCAGATACAAAATCAGATCGCCCAGCTGCCAATCGCCTCGGCACTACCAGCTTCGCGGCTCACGCCGCTCCTACAAACAACCGCAGCCCCAGCAGCAGCCGGGCAGCCGGGCAGCCGAGTCGCAAGGTCCGAATCCCGGCTTTTCCGGATCCCGGATCCCGGATCCCGGATCGCGGATCCCCAATCCCCAATCCCATTTTCCAGCTCAACGCCCAGAAACCAGCAAGGCCCGGGTTTCCCCGGGCCTTGCCGTTTCCAAAGAGCACAGACAGAAAAATCGCCCGGCTGCACGTCACTGTGCAACACCGGACGACCTCACATCCTTGTTGGCATCCTGCCAGCCCCCAGCATCCTGCCCTTCTTGGGTTCCCGGTGATCCGCCTTCCTGACGGGTCACTATCCGATTCCTTCCGCTCAGCGCCTCTCAACCGGCTGCACAGCTACCGTCCCGGCAGCTTTCTTGGCAGGGGCAGCTCCGGCCCTTGCCTCGATCAGGTCACGATTCCTTTCGACCGTCTTCAATCCGATTCCCTTCACCAGTGCCAGTTCCTCGACACTTTTGAACGGTCCGTTGGCCTGTCGGTGCTCGATGATCGCCTGCGCCTTGGAAGGGCCAACGTTCACCAGCGCCTGATTCAGCTCCGCCGCAGAGGCGGTATTGATATCGAGCTTGTCCTTGGCCTGAGCCGTAAGCGTCAATAACAATGCAAGAATCAGAGACTGCAGCGTCACGGTAAAAAGCTTCATCGCTGTACTCCTTGTGGCTTGTTGGCTGATTGGCGGCTATCCCGCCGGCCGAATCAGTGTCCCGCGCCACATGAACCTAGAATATCCGCAGCACGCCGGGCAGGCAGCCAGCCAACCCCCCGGGCTCTTGTAGGAAAAGTCCTACAAAATTTACTGATGAAACCGTCGCAAGCCCGCAGAACAAGGGAGCGGCGTAGAATGGTTACACCTGACATTTCTACCGGAGATCCAGATGGACAGCGCCAAAATCGGCCAATTTCTAAGCGACAAGTGGGACAACGACATCGTCCCGCAACTGGTCGATTACATCCGTATCCCCAACAAGTCGCCGATGTTCGACGCCAATTGGGTCGCCAACGGCTATATGGATCAGGCCGTGAATCTGATGGAGAGCTGGGCCAAGGCGCAGACCATCCCCGGCCTGCAGGTCGAGGTGGTGCGCCTTGAAGGCCGCACCCCGCTGCTGTTCCTGGAAATCCCGGCCACCGGCCCGGAAACCGGCGACGACACCGTGCTGCTCTATGGCCACCTGGACAAGCAGCCGGAAATGACCGGTTGGGACGACGACCTCGGCCCGTGGAAGCCGGTGCTGCGCGGTGACAAGCTGTACGGCCGCGGTGGCGCCGATGACGGTTATGCCATCTTCGGTTCGCTGGCTGCGGTGCTGGCACTGCAGGAGCAGGGCCTGCCGCACGCCCGTTGCGTGATCCTGATCGAAGCCTGCGAAGAATCCGGTTCCTACGACCTGCCGGCCTACGTCGACCACCTGGCCGACCGTATCGGCCAGCCGTCGCTGGTGGTCTGCCTGGATTCCGGCTGCGCCAACTACGACCAGCTGTGGTGCACCACCTCGCTGCGCGGCCTGACCGGCGGCAACTTCACGGTCAAGGTGCTCAACGAAGGCGTGCACTCCGGCGATGCCTCCGGCGTGGTGCCGTCCAGCTTCCGCCTGCTGCGCCAGCTGCTGTCGCGCATCGAGGACGAGAAGACCGGCCGCATCCTGCTCGAAGGCCTGCACACCGAAGTGCCAGCCGAGCGCCTGGAACAGGCCAAGCGCGCTGCCGACGTGGTCGATACCGCCATCTTCGACAAGTTCCCGCTGGTCGACGGCCTCAAGCCGATGAGCGAGGAGCTGACCGAGCTGGTGCTCAACCGCACCTGGCGCCCGGCGCTGTCGGTCACCGGCATCGGCGGCATGCCGCCGCTGGAATCGGCCGGCAACGTGCTGCGCCCGGAAACCTCGGTGAAGCTGTCGCTGCGCCTGCCGCCGACCGCCAATGGCAAGGTCTGCGGCGAGCTGCTGAAGGAAGCCCTGCTGCGTGATCCGCCGAACGGCGCCCACGTCAGCCTGGACCTGGAAAAGGCCTCCACCGGCTGGAACGCCCCGGCCATGGCCCCCTGGCTGGAGCAGTCCATCGACGCCGCCAGCCAGGCCTTCTTCGGCAAGCCGGCCATGTATATGGGTGAAGGTGGCTCGATCCCGTTCATGGGCATGCTGGGTGAGAAGTTCCCGGGTGCGCAGTTCATGATCACCGGTGTGCTCGGCCCGCATTCCAATGCCCATGGTCCGAACGAGTTCCTGCACATCCCGATGGGCAAGCGCGTTACTTCCTGCGTGTCCAAGGTGCTGTTCGACCACCACGCCGCCAGCCTGCGCGGTGAGACCAGCGGTTCGCCGGTAGCCGCCGACAGCGGTACCCGTCACGGCGGCCACGGCTGCTGCTGATCGTCTGTCGTTTGACGGTTGGATGACGAACGCAGCCTGGCCTTGCTAGGCTGCGTTTTTATTTGCCAAGGACCAGAACATGAGTGGATTGTTTGGCAGCGACAGCTGGCTGTACATCATCCTGATCGGTTTCTTCGTCGGCCTGCTGGGGCGCTTCTTCATGCCCGGCAACAACCGCATGGGCTGCCTGCTGACCATCGTGCTCGGCGTGGCCGGGGCGGTATTCGCCGGCTGGTTCGGGCGTGAGATGGGCTGGTATTCGGCAGGACAGCCGGCCGGCTTCGTCGGCGCCATCATCGGCGCGATTGCGCTGCTGGCGCTGCTGCGTTTGATCAGCGGCGGCAAGAAGCGCTGATTTCCATCCAACGGCGCCTGCGGGCGCCGCAACTTTGTAGCGTCCATGAACGATCCCGCTTCCGATCCACTGCGCACCGAACAACGCCGGCAGTGGGCAGCCGCCGCGCTCGGCGACCCCGCCTCCACCCTGGAACGCGCATCGGTCGATGCCGGCTTCCGCAGCTACTGGCGAACCACCAGCACGCGCGGCAGCCACATCGTGATGGATTCGCCGCCGGGCCTGGAAGATGTGCGCCCGTGGCTGCGCATGCACGACCTGTTGGAGACCAACAGCGTGCGCGTGCCGCAGGTATTGGCGCGCGATCTCGACAACGGCTTCCTGTTGCTGGAAGACCTGGGCGGCCCCACCCTCGCCCGCTTCATCACCGATGACACGGCCGATGCGTGGTTCGAGGCCAGCTTCGCGCAGCTGATCCGGCTGCAATCGATTCCCGTCCCCGAAGGCATGGGCACATTCGGCGAAGCGCTGCTGCAACGCGATGCGGGGCTGTTTGAAGATTGGTTCGTGCAGCGTCATCTGGGCCTGCAGCTGGACTGCGGCGAAAGCGAGCAGCTGCAGCTGGTGCAGCGGCGCTTGATGGACAATGCCCTGAACCAACCGCAGGTGCTGACCCATCGCGATTTCATGCCGCGCAACCTGATGCCGGTCGACGATGGTCCGGCGGTGCTGGATTTCCAGGACCTGGTAAGCGGGCCGATCGCCTACGACCCGGCCAGTCTGTTCAAGGACGCCTTCCTGAGTTGGCCGCTGGAGAAAGTCGACGCCTGGCTTGCGCGCTATCACGCCAAGGCCAGCGCTGCCGGCCTGCCGCTGCGGCCATGGCCGCAGTTCCTGCGCGATGCAGACTGGATGGGCGTGCAGCGTCATCTGAAAATCCTCGGCATCTTCGTGCGCCTGCGTGACCGAGACGGCAAGGGCCATTACTTCGAGGACGCACCGCGTTTCATCCGCTATCTGGATGAAGTGCTGCCGCGCTATCCGGAGCTGGCACCGTTGCAGGAGTTGTTCGAGCGGCGCTTCAAGCCGGCGATGGCCGCCAAGGCTCCAGCATGAAGGCCTTGATCTTTGCCGCCGGGCTCGGCGAGCGCATGCGCCCGCTCACCGATCACACGCCCAAGCCGCTGTTGCCGGTGGCCGGTGTGCCGTTGATCGAATGGCATCTGCAGCGCCTGGCTGCGTTGGGCATCAACGATGTAGTGATCAACACCAGTTGGTTGGCCGCACAGTTCCCCGAGCGATTGGGCGATGGCAGTCGCTGGAACCTGCGCCTGCATTATCTGCACGAAGGCCCGGTGCCGCTGGAAACCGGTGGCGGCATGCACAACGCCTTGCCACTGCTTGGCGATGCGCCCTTCCTGGCGATCAACGGTGATATCTGGAGTGATTTTGATTTTGCTACGTTGCCGCTGGAGCCGAAGGGCAACGCGCATCTGGTCATGGTCGACAACCCCGTGCAGCACCCGCGTGGTGATTTCGTCTTGAGCGCCGATGGGCAGCTGCACGACAGCGGCGAACAAGCGCGCCTGACCTTTGCCGGTATCGGCGTGTACCGGCCGCAGTTGCTGCAGGGCTGGCAATCAGTGATTGGCGATGCAGACGGCAGCGCGGAAACCCCGCCACGCTTCAAACTGGCGCCCTTGCTGCGTGCCGCGATGGCCAGCAAAAGCATCAGCGGCCAGTATCACCAAGGCCGCTGGACCGACGTAGGCACCCCCGAGCGCCTGCAGCAGCTGGAAAACCAGCTTTTGTAGGAGCGGCATAAGCCGCGAAGCCAGCGAAGGTTCCGACCCAGAGATGCCTGCAATTGCAGGCATCTTTGTTTGCGGATGCGGCGCCAGCTTCGCGGCTGATGCCGCTCCCACAACAGCCAGCGCGCTCCTTTGTGGGAGCGGTGTAAACCGCGAAGCCACTGCAGGATCAGAAACAGCGTCGCATGTGCAATCGCAGGCAAGACTGGCTGCTGTTGCATTGCCAGCTTCGCGGCTTACGCCGCTCCTACAACAGCCAGCGCGCTCCTTTGTGGGAGCGGTGTAAACCGCGAAGCCACTGCAGGATCAGAAACAGCGTTGCCTGCAATCGCAAGCAAGCCTGGCTGCTGTTGCATTGCCAGCTTCGCGGCTTACGCCGCTCCTACAAAAGCCCGCGCGTTCCTTCCTTTGTGGGAGCGGTGTAAACCGCGAAGCCACTGCAGAATCAGAAACAGCGTTGCATGCAATCGCAGGCAAGACTGGTTGCTGTTGCATTGCCAGCTTCGCGGCTTACGCCGCTCCTACAACAGCCGGCGCGTTCCTCTGTAGGAGCGGTGTAAACCGCGAGGCCACTGCAGGATCAGAAGCAGCGTTGCATGCAATCGCAGGCAAGCCTGGCTGTTGTTGCATTGCCAGCTTCGCGGCTTACGCCGCTCCTACAAAAGCCCAAGCAGCCCGCCAGTTTTGTGGGAGCGGCGTCAGCCGCGAAACAACTGAAACCTCAGATGCAAAAATGCCTGCGATTGCAGGCATTTTTGTCTGTGGATGCGGCATCAGCTTCGCGACTTGCACCGTTCCCACAAAAAATTTGATCCCGAACCGCGCTATCAGCCCGGCCCGTTCTCCAATACCCGCTTCAGGAACGGCACCGTAATGCGCCGCTTTGCCGCAAGCGATTCACGGTCCAGCCTTTCCAGCAAGGTCACCAGTCCGCTCAGATCGCGGCCGGTGCGGGTCAGCAACCAGTCCAGCGTCGCCTCATCCATCACCAGCCCACGACGCACCGAACGCTCGCGCAGCACTGCGCCACGGCCTTCGGCATCCAGCGGCTCCAGGGTGATGCGGCTGCATTGCGACAGCCGCGAGCGCAGATCCGGCAGCACCAGGCCGAGGCCATCGGGCGGCAGCCGCGAGGTGTAGATAACGGTCACATCGGCGGCGCGGGCGCGGTTGTGGAACTCGAACAGGGTCACTTCCTGTTCGCGGCGGCCGGCAACGTATTCCAGTCCGTCCAGCGCCAGCACATCGTGCCCTTCCAGTGCTTCCAGGGCGTCCTGCAGGCGCGTGCCTGCCGCCTGCAATGGCAGATAGGCAGGCCGTCGCCCGGCCTGCAACGCAGCGGCGCAGGTGGCCAGGGCCAGATGGGTCTTGCCGGTGGCACCAGCGCCGACCAGATAGATCCAATCCTTGCTGCTGCCATTGGCGACGGCGCGCAGCTGCGCCAGCGCGCCTTCCGGTGCACCGATGAACGTCTCAAAGCGCTGGTCTGGCGGGTAACGCAAGGCCAGCGGTAACTGCGGCACACTCACTTAATTTCTACATCCTTCGACACGATGCTCAGATCCGCCGGCACCTCGATGCTGCGCGGATCCAGGACAATCGTCGGCCCATGGCCGGCGTACAACTCACTTTGGCGATAACGCTGGTGCGCATAGCGCAACAGGACGTTGATCACCGCCGCCGCTGGCAGTGCCAGCAGCATTCCCAGGAATCCAAACAACTGACCGCCTGCCATCACTGCAAAAATCACCGCAACCGGGTGCAGGCCAATTTTGTCACCGACGATGCGCGGCGTCAGCACATAACTTTCCAACAGCTGGCCAACGGTGAAGACAACACCCACCATTACCAGCAATTGCAGGTCAAAACCCTGCGACTGCACCAATGCCGCCAGCACCGCCAGCACCACACCGGTGGTTGCGCCCAGGTATGGGATGAAGCTGATCAAACCGGCAATCAGCCCGATCAACAACCCCAGGTTCAAGCCGACCAGGCTCAAGCCCGCCGCATAGACGATGCCCAAGGCGATCATCACCACGATCTGCCCGCGGATGAAGGCGCCCAGCACATCGTTGGACTCACGCGCCAGCCGCGACACCACTTCGATATGGTTGCGCGGGATCAGGGATGCAACCCGCTCGACCAACTTGTCCCAGTCACGCAGGAAGTAATACGCCAGGATCGGCAACAGGGCCAGGTTGATCACCCAGGCCACCATCGCAAAACCCGAGCGCGACACGTAGCCGAAGAACGTGGTGGCAACGCCGCCGGCCTGCTGCCAATGGCTGCGTACCCAGTCAAACAGGCGGCCAGGGTCCAGCCAGGCCATGATCTCCAGACCGGTTTTCTGCTCGATCCACGGAATGGCGGTATCCATCAGCCACTCCTGCCCTTGAGGCAGGGCGGCGACCAGGGTGATGATCTGGCGCTGGATCAAGGGCACCAGAATCAGCAGCGCCAAGGCCAGCAGCAGGATCATCAGCACGAATACCAGCACCACCGCGGTGTTGCGCGAACGCCCGCTGGCTTCCAGCCGGTCCACCAGCGGATCGCCCAGCCAGGCCAGCATCAAGGCGACCACGAACGGGGTCAGCACCGGCGCCAGCAGCCAGGTCACCCACAGCCCGAACGCGGTCAACACAACCCATTTGAGGCGGCGCAGAAACAGCGCGATTTCCATTTCCGCTGTATCAGTACTCATCGGATGCGGTACTCCGCGCGGCGGGTGCCGCTGCTCTGATCGGTGCCTGCTTCGGCATCGTCGTCGGCTACCGCACCCACCGGCTGCAGTGCAGCGTCGCTGCCCAGCATGCGGTTGAAGCCAGGCAAGCCGCTCATCAGCTCGACATCCAGCTCCAGACGGTCGCCCGAGGCCTGGATCGGGATGATCGACTTGACCACAGCCACTCGCTGCAAGGTCGCCGCCAGTCGCAGATAGTCATCGGCGCTACGGATGCCACTGACCACGATGCGGTAGACGCCTGCAGCGCCCGCTGCCGGGGCCTTTGCATAGCGCCGCACCAGCGCGTCAGCGGCGCCGTCGGCGCCAGCCACCATCGCGCGCCGTGCATCGGCGTCGTTGGTGGTCCACTTGGACAGCTCCCGGCCATTGTCGACAAACACCCAATCGGCAACCCAACCGCCGCCCTTGCCGCGGTACAACTTGCCTACCAGCTGCATCGGCGGCGAATAACGGGCCGAAGCCCGCGCCACCGCGGCGGTGTCCTGGCGCCAGATCGCGCCTACCAGCGCCTGCTCGGCCGCGCCGCCGGCAGGCAAGCCCAGCTTGAAGCCGCGTTCGACCGCGCGATCCAGCAAGGGCCGCGCCGCATTGGACTGCGGCACCCCGACCAGACGCGGGCCGCTGCCATCGTCGATGGCCAGCCACACCACCGGCTTGGGACGCGGCTGCGGCCATACCGGCAAACCCAGCGCAGCCACCAGCCCATCGACGTCATCCTGGCGGAAACGCGCCACCAGCATGGTGCGGAAGCTCGGTGCGCCGCTGGCGCTGACGCTCTGGTCCTGGCGGTAGTCGTAGCTCTCGACCATGTCCTTGGCGCTGCGCAGGGCCTGCGCGACGCCCGGCCGCGCCAAGGCGCTGCGGTCGCCCGACAGTTTGGCCAGCACCGCGCCCAGCGCGCGCGCCAGCCCGCCGCTGCGATCGGCCTCGCTTTGGCTGTTGACCGGCACTTCGGCCTCATAGGCACTGCGGGCGCCGGCTACGTCCCCTTCGGTACGCATGCCGGACGACTGTGCCTGCACCAGTGAAATTGGCAGGCAGAGCGCCAGAAACAGGATTGTGACCAGGCTGCGGCGCATTGAAATTTCCATTGCTCGACGATTCCGGAGGGAATTGTTGCCCGAATGGGGCCTTCACGCCAACGTGGCCTGTTAAAATCGCCCGTTCACCCCGCCAGTGCAGCCGCCCGTGACCAGCCCCTCGACCTCTGCCAACTCCCCCCTGACCTACCGTGACGCCGGTGTCGACATCGACGCAGGCAACGAACTGGTCGAGCGCATCAAGCCGCTGGTAAAGCGCAGCTTCCGCCCGGAGGTGATGGGCGGACTCGGCGGCTTCGGCGCCTTGTTCGACCTCTCCAACAAGTATCGCGAGCCGGTCCTGGTGTCCGGCACCGACGGCGTCGGCACCAAGCTGAAGCTGGCACAACAGCTGGGCCGGCACGACACGATCGGCATCGATCTGGTCGCCATGTGCGTCAACGACGTGCTGGTGCAGGGTGCTGAACCGCTGTTCTTCCTGGATTATTTCGCCACCGGCAAGCTCGACATCGACACCGCTGCGGCCGTGGTCGGCGGCATTGCCAATGGCTGCACCGAGGCCGGTTGCGCGCTGATCGGCGGCGAAACCGCTGAAATGCCCGACATGTACGCCCCGGGCGAATACGACCTGGCCGGCTTCACCGTCGCCGGCGTGGAAAAGAGCGAGCTGAAGGACGGCTCGGCCGTTGCCTTGGGTGACGTGCTGATCGGCATTGCCTCCTCCGGCCCGCACTCCAACGGTTATTCGCTGGTACGCCGCATCTATGAACGCGCCGGCAGCCCGGCCGAGCTGGTGCTGGAAGACGGCGTCAAGCTGGTCGATGCGCTGATGGCGCCGACCCGTCTGTACGTCAAGCCGATCCTGTCGCTGCTCAAGACCCACGGCGCGGCCGTGCACGGCATGGCCCACGTCACCGGCGGCGGCCTGACCGAAAACATCATCCGCGTGGTGCCTGAAGGCCTGGGCCTGAACATCGACGCCAGCAGCTGGACGTTGCCGCCGGTGTTCCAGTGGCTGCAGCGCGAAGGCAATGTGGCCGACAGCGAAATGTGGCGCACCTTCAACTGCGGCATCGGTTTCGTGCTGCTGGTGCCGGCCGACCAGGTGGCCGCCATCAACGGCACGCTGGATACGCTGGGCCTGGCGCATTGGCAGATTGGTGAAGTGGTGGCTGAAAACGGCGCTGAACGCGTCCACATCGGCTGAGCCAACGCCTCCATGACAGCCGCCAAGAAGGCCGCCTTCATCGGCGTGCTTGTTGTATTCGCGCTTACCTGGATCAAACCGCTATGGCCTGTGGAACAGGCCCTGCACAGCTCGCTGACCGTGGTCGGCCTGCTCGCGCTGTGGTGGGTGGACCGCCGCTGGCAGCTGGGCTGCGGCGCGTTCGTGGCGATCTGCGGCTTCATCGTCCTGCATTGCATCGGCGCACGTTGGCTTTATTCCAACGTCCCGTATGACCAATGGGCGCAGGCCGTGTTCGGCTGGTCGCCGAATGCGGCGTTCGGCTGGGAGCGCAATCATTTCGACCGGCTGATCCACCTGCTGTACGGCATCTGCTTCACCCCGGCGCTGACCCAGCTGGCCCGTCACAGCTGGCCGGCCCTGCGCCTGGGCCAGGCGTTCACGCTGGCGGTGATGACCATCATGTGCAGCAGCCTGGCCTACGAATGGCTGGAATGGGGCATCGCGCTTGCGCTGTCGCCGGAAGCGGCCGAAGCCTACAACGGCCAGCAGGGTGACATCTGGGATGCGCATGCCGACATGCTGTTGGCTACCCTCGGCAGCCTGGCGCTGTGGCCACTGCTGCGGAAATCCCGCGCATGAGTGAGCTGCCGCGCCTTGCCGTGCTTGCCTCCGGGCGCGGCAGCAACCTGCAATGCCTGCTCGATGCGATTGCCGCAGGCCAGCTTCATGCACAGATTGTCGGCGTGTTCTCCGACAAACCCACTGCTGCCGCGCTGGACAAGGTCGCGCCGGAGCAGCGCTGGGCGCGCCCCCCCAAGGATTTCGCCGACCGCGAAGCCTTTGACGATGCACTGGCCGATGCGCTGGCTGCCAGCCAGCCGGATTGGATCCTCTGTGCCGGCTATATGCGCATCCTCGGCGCTGCCTTCGTGCAGCGCTTCAACGGCCGCCTGATCAATATCCATCCATCGCTGCTGCCGCTGCACAAAGGCCTGCATACCCATGCGCAGGCAATTGCAGGCGGCCATGCCGAACACGGGGCCAGCGTGCATTTCGTGGTGCCTGAACTGGATGCCGGCGCGGTGATCGCCCAGGCCCGTGTACCGGTGTTGCCGGGAGACAGTGCCGAAACGCTGGCAAAACGCGTGCTGGCGGTCGAACACCCCTTGCTGCTGGCCAGCGTTCAGCTGCTGGTCGGCGGGCGCGTGGCTGAACAGGACGGTGTGGTTCAGGTCGACGGTCATTCCCTGTTTAGTCCATTGCGCCTAGATTCCGCCGGAACCCTCCGCCGCTGATCCGCACATGCTGCTGATGTGTGGTTTGGCATGATCTCCCCTCTCTCCTGCCTTCTTCCTCGCATGGCCATAGCGCTCTTCAAACCAATGCTGTTGACCGCCCTGCTGGTATCAGCGGTCAGCCACGCCCAGGAAACGCCTGCCCCCGCGCCGGCACAGGCGCCCGTGGCACCGGCATTGCCGGCGCTGGAGTGGACCCCGCCCGCACTGGAACCTTTCGTCGCTACCTACCAGGCCTTCTACAAGGGCAAGGAAGCCGGCGACGCCACCATGCGCGTGACCCACAACAACGACAGCCAATGGCGGGTGGACTTGGCGGTGCGCGGCAAGCGTGGCTTCGCCAGCGTGCTCGGCCTGAACATCGAACAGAGCAATGTCTTCACCAACGAAGGCAGCGTTTACACGCCACTGAGCCAGAGCACGGTCAAAAAAGCCCTGTTCATGAGCAAGAAAGTCACCGGCGTCTATAACTGGCAGGCAGGTACCGCGCAGTGGCAGGGTGATCTGAAGGACGAGCGGCAACGGCCTATCCCGTTGCAGCGCGGCGACCAGAGTGCCTTGCTGTTGAACCTGTCCCTGATGCGCGATGCGCGACCGGGCCAGGCCCTGCAGTACCGCTATGTCGATGTCGGCCGTGTGCGTCAGTACGAGTACCGCGCCGCAGACACCACCGAAAACGTACAGGTGGGTGATCTCAGCTATGACGCCTTGCGGGTCTACCGCACCAATGGCGGCAATGATGAAACCATCCTGTGGATTGCCAACGGCGTACCTACGCCGGTGCGCATCCTGCAACGCAAAGATGGGCAGGACGAGATCGACCTGCGCCTGATCGAATATCAAGGAGCCTGAGCATGAAGCATTCCCGTAGCCCCCTGCGTTTCCTCGCGGCCGCCGCCTTGACCGCGGCCAGCTTGCCGGCATTGGCGATTGAGCCGTTCACGGCCAATTACCAGGCCAGCTACATGGGCATGCAGGCCAACGGTGTGATGACGGTCGCTCCGGCCGGTAACAATCAGTGGCGTTACAGCCTGCAGATCAAGAACCCGATGGCCGACCTGAGCCAGGCGACCGTGTTCGACGAGCACGGCGGCAAACTGCGCCCGCTCAGCAGCCACGACCGTTCAGTGGTGCTGATCAAGCGCAAGCAGGTGGATGCACGCTATGACTGGGGCAGCAACCAGGCCACCTGGACCGGCGATGTGAAGCCCGACCGCGCCGGCCCGATCCGCCTGCAGAACGGCGACATGGACGCCTTGCTGATCAACCTGGCGATCGCCCGCGACGTCACCGATGGCAAACCGCTGAACTACCGCATGGTCGACGATGGCCGCATCAAGCCGATGACCTACCGGGTGATCGGCAAGGAAACCATGACCATTGCCGGCAAGCAGCAGGAAGCCACCAAGGTGTCGCGCGTGGACGGCAACAAGGAACAGATCGCGTGGATCGTCCCCGGCATGCCGGTACCGGCACGCCTGCTGCAGCGCGAAAACGGCCAGGACGCCCTGGACCTGACCATCAAGTCGATCCAGTAAGCCAGAGGTAGAGGTAGTGCCGAGCCATGCTCGGCAATGGGTTCTACCGGTAACGCCCCTGCCGAGCATGGCTCGGCACTACAGCGGCGCGTTGTGGGAGCGGCGTAAGCCGCGAAGCTAAAACTGCGGCAGCGCGCGAAAAGCTTACCCCTCACCAACCCACCCCAGAGCGAAGGGCCAGGGCGGGAGCAGTGAGAGGGGGCGACCGGGACGCAAAGCGGGCCTCCC
>NZ_JBDJMY010000062.1:0-20103 GCF_039674165.1 Stenotrophomonas terrae | reverse complement strand
CGTCTGGACAGTGCATGAAGCCTTTGCCGAGCATGGCTCGGCACTACACAGCCCCGCTTCTGTAGCGCCGAGCCATGCTCGGCTGGGGTGTTACCGGCAACGTATGGGTTTGTGCATGAAACCTCTGCCGAGCATGGCTCGGCACTACAAAAATGGGCTCACCGGCATTTGCCGGTGAGCCCACTCGACTGCCATCGGCGCGCGGGGGAGAGAACCGCGCCGGGGTGGATCAGCCGAAAACCTTGAAACGGGCTTCGTCTTCCATGAAGGTCTTTTCGCCCAGCGCCGCTTCGTTGGAGCCGAACGGCATCTGCGCACGCAGCTGCCAGTTGCCATTCACGCCCCAGTGCTTGCGCACCATTTCGTCGACCAGCGGGTTGTAGTGCTGCAGGCTGGCGCCTACGCCGGCATCGGCCAGCGCGGTCCATACCGCGAACTGGGCCATGCCGTTGGACTGCTCGGCCCACACCGGGAAATTGTCGGCATACAGGGCGAACTGCTCCTGCAGGCCCTTCACCACGTCGGTATCAACGAAGTACAGCACCGTGCCGGCGCCGGCAGCAAAGCTGTTGAGCTTGGCCTCGGTGGCGGCAAAGCCCTCGGCCGGTACGATCTTGCGCAGTTCTTCCTTGGTCAGCTCCCAGAACTTCTGGCTGTGGTCGCCGAACAGGATCAGCGCGCGCGAGGACTGGGCGTTGAAGGCCGACGGCGCTTCCCGCATGGCCTGCTTGATCAGGCTGCTGGTGTCGTCCTGGCTGATCGGCAGCTGCTTGCCCAGGGCGTACTGGGATCGGCGTTTCTTGTACAGGGAGATGACTTGGCTGTTCATGGGCGTTCCTGAAGAGAAAGCAGACCGGCAACAGCGCCGGGCTTTGCTTGATGGCGCCCATTGTATTTGCCACCAAATTTAGAACAATTACTTATATTTCAATAAATCGTTTCAATTTCGGAACAAATGTGCGCCGAGCGGCTCCAAGGCGAGGCATCTCCGGGCAGGTCCAATCCAGACTCGCGCCGAACCCTTATTCCAAAGCGGTCAATTTCCATGAGCAATCGTGATCAGCAACCGCTGCCCGCAAACCCGCAGCGCAGCGACATTGGCTGCGGCACCGCAATACTGGGTTCCGTTACGCATGCGCCGCAGTAACACCGCCTGGCGATACTTGTGCGATCACTGCACAGCATCGTTTTATGACCCTCAACGACTTCCCCTACCTGCATGGCTTCTCCGCGACCGAACAGACCCGGTTGCGCAAACAGGCGCGCCTGTTCGAGCCGGCGATCTTCCACGACATCGATTTCCGCAATGCCCGCCATATCCTTGAGGTGGGCAGTGGCGTCGGCGCGCAGACCGAAATCCTGCTGCGTCGCTTCCCCGACCTTCGGGTCACCGGCATCGATCTGAACGAACGTCAGCTCGCCGCCGCCAACGCGCATCTGGCGGAAATGCCATGGCTGCGCGAGCGCGTCGAGTTCCAGCGCGCCAATGCCACCGACCTGCCGTTCGAGCCGCGCAGTTTCGACGGCGCCTTCCTGTGCTGGGTGCTGGAGCACGTGCCCTCGCCCGCCCGCGCCCTGGCCGAAGTGCGGCGGGTGTTGAGCCCGGGGTCGCCGGTGTTCGTCACCGAGGTGATGAATGCATCCTTCCTGCTGGATCCCTACTCGCCCAACCTGTGGCGCTACTGGATGGCCTTCAATGATTTCCAGATCGACAGCGGCGGCGACCCGTTTGTAGGCGCCAAGCTCGGCAATCTGCTGCTGGCCGGCGGCTTCCGTGATGTGCAGACGCAGACCAAGACCGTGCACCTGGACAACCGCGAGCCGGCGCGACGCAAGGTGATGTTCGCGCTATGGGAAGAACTGCTGCTGTCGGCGGCCGAGCAGCTGCTGGAGGCCGGCAAGGTTGACCAGGCCACGGTGGAAGGCATGCGCAGCGAGTTCACCCAGGTGCAGAACGACCCAAATGCGGTGTTCTTCTATTCCTTCGTGCAGGCCCGCGCCACGGTCTACTGAGTACTGGCGGCGCCGGTGGTCGCCGGCGCCTGCCAGATGCGCTGCCACATCTGCGCCAAGCGTTGCTTGAGCACATCGCGGTTGCCGTCCTGCCGGTACGCGGGCAGGACCTGGCGCGGCGCCATCGCCTGCCATTGGCCGTCATGTTCGCGGGCGACGGCGAAATTGAAGTTGTAGTCCGGCTCCAGCCCCATCCGCAGATCGCTCAGGACCAGTTCGCCGTCCACTACCTGCGCGCGCATGAAACCTTGATTGAACCAGTTCAACCGCTGCACCGCCGGCACACCGCCGGCCTGGCGCAAGGCCTGCACGTTCGACGGATAGCCCTGGAACTGCATCGGCCCGTGATCGGCCCATAGCGAACGATCACCGACCACATAGCCCTGCGGGGTCATCGCCACCACCCGCCACAACAAGGTATTGAACGGCATCGGCACCGAGAAGCGCGGCGCATCGGCCAGCCCCATATGCGCCAACGACTGTGCGGCGACGCGGTCGACCTGCGCCTTGGCAATCAACGACCAACCCAGATAACCCGTGCTCAACACCAACCCAGCCACCAGCGCGCGTTGCGCCAATGGCCGGGCGCGGGCGAACCAGGCAATTGCGCAGGCAAGCAGCAGCCAGATCGTATACAGCGGATCGATGATGAAGACGCTGGACCACATCGTCGGTGGCGGCGTCAGCGGCCACCACAACTGCGTGCCGTAAACGGTGAAGGCATCCAGCAACGGATGCGTGACCAAGGCCAGCACCATTGCCCACCACCAGCGCGCGGGCGCCTGTGCCACCCGGCCATGCCCGAAGCGCTTGTACAGCCACCAGATCAGCGTGCCCAGCAAGGGCAGCACGAATAGCGAATGGCTGAAACTGCGATGCACCGTCATCAGGCTCACCGGGTTGTCGGTGAAGGCCATGATCAGCAGCCCGTCCAGATCCGGCAGGGTCGCCAGCGCTGCGCCGGCAAGCAGGGCCGCACGGCGATGGGCGGCGGGCGTGATGGCGGCGGCAATGGCGCCACCGAGAACAATCTGACTGAGGGAATCCATGCGCCGATGCTAGCAGCCGGCGCCAGCTTCAGTGCTGCCGCTTGCCGCCCAGCCGCCACAGCATCAGGCCGCTGTAAAGCACCGCCAGCAACAACAGATTGAGCAGCTCGCCGCCAACTTCCGGCACGCGCGCGCCCAACTGCTGGGTGCGGACGATGGCATTGATTCCCGCGGTGGTGGGCAACAACTTGGCCAGTGCCACCAAGGCCGGCGGCGACGCCAAGGCCGGCCAGGACAGGTTGGACAGGAAAAACAGCGGGATCGAAACCGCCGTAATGTACTGGAAGGCACGCTCACGGGTATCGAAGAAGCTGGCGATGAACATCCCGAACGGCACCGTCGCCAGCGCGAACAAAAGCACGGCCAGCAGCAGGCCGGGGATGTTGCCGCCACGCGGGTAATCCTGCGCCCAGGCGGTGAACCCGACGTAGTAAAGCAGCCCGCCCACCGCCACCACCCCGAATGCCACGGCCATGCCCGACAGGGTTGGCAGGTCGAAGTGCAGGCGCCGGCCCAACTGCGCACGACGACTGCCCAATAGAACGCCGATGCCGAGCAGCAGGGTCTGGTGCACGATCAGTTCCGATACGCCCGGCACCACGCTGCTGCCATAGCCTTCGCGGGTGTTGTATAGCGGCCGCTGCACAAGCTGCAGCGGCGGTGCCTGTGGCGCACCCATGAACGCGGCCTGGCGCCGCGCCTGCTCGCCGCCAAAAGCCGTGATGCCCTCGGCAAGACCATTGAGGATGGCGCTGGCCCGGCTCAGGTAGGCGCCGTTGCCCAGCAATACCAGTTGGCCGCTGCCGCCGCGCAGGATGTCGCGCTCCAGCCGCCGCGGGATCAGCACGATGCCGTCCACCTCGCCAGCCAGCAGTTGCTGCCGGGCCTGGGCCAGATCGGTTGGCTGGCTGACCACGCGCACCGCATGCAGCGCATCCACATGCCGGATCAGCTCGCGGCTGGTCGCACTGTGGTCGGCATCCACCACTGCGATCGGCAGGTCACTGGCAACCTGGTGACGGTACGCCGCCGGGTAAAAGAACGAATACAGCAGCACCGCACCTATCATCACCGTGCGCGCTGCCGGGTCGGCGAACATCGCCTGCAGGGTGAGCCGGAAGCTGGCAATGAAGCCGCTCACGCACGCACCTGCGGTTGCCGCGCCATCCGCAGCAGCAGGGCCGCACCAAGGCCGCCCACCAGCAGGCTCATCAACAGCAGGATCGCCAGCGGGCGCAGCGACAGCTGCCACGGCGCGCCCATGAACATCTGCTGCATCTGCACCTGCACATAGGCGGTGAGTGGCAGCAGTGTGTTCCAGACACGGGTGAACAACGGCGCTTCGATCACCGGAAAGGTCGCGCCGGAAAACGCCAGCGCGGTGCCGATGGTAAGACCTACCGCCGACAGCCCGCTGCAGGTGTCACGGGTCACCGCGATGAACAGCAGCGCGAAACTGCAGCTGGCCAGATAGAACAGCGGTTGCGCCAGCAGTATCAGCCACAGGCTGCCGGCCACGCCATCGCCGCGCACATAGGCCAGATACATCACCCCCAGCACGCCGTACAGCGAGAACAGCGCGACATAGGGAAAAAGTTTGCCGGCCATCGCCGCCCACGGCCGCTGCTGCAGCCAGTTGCCCAGCAAGCCATCGCGCTGCTCGCGACCAAATGCAGCACCGGCGGCGAGCGCCGCCAGCAACGACAGCATCGCGGGCAGAATCAACGGCAGCAGGAACAACTCGTAGCTGCGCGCCGGGTTGTACAACACGGTGGCCTGCACCGTCACCGGTGCGCCGCGCAGCTTTGCCGGGCCAACCTGCAGGCCTATCTGTCCTTTGAGCAGCTGCGCGTTGTAGGCGCTCACCGCATCGGCGATATCACGCCCGGCCGATTGCCCGGTGGCCATGTAGGTGGCGTTGTAGAACGCATACAGCGGCGCCGGTTCGGCACGCAGCGCATGCCGGCTGAGGTCGCGCGGCATCAGCACGATGGCGAACACATCCAGCGCGCGCAGCTGCGCCTGCGCCTGTTGCAGCGAGGCCGGCTCGGTCGCCACCCGTACACCCGGGCTGTCATCAAGCGCGCGCGCCAGGCCGCGACTGATCGGGCTGCGGTCCAGGTCAACCACGGCGATCGGCACCTGCCGCAGCACCGAGCCGGAGAACAACCACATCATCAGCGCCATCAACAGCAGCGGCAGCACCGTCACCAACGCCAGCTCCCAGCGGTCGCTGCGCCAGTGCCGCAGCTCACGCCGCAATGAGGCGGTGAAGGCCTTGCCCGGTGTCAGTCCTGCGGCCATGCAAACAGCACGCTCATGCCCGGCCGGAATCCCTCGATCGGCTGCTGCGGCCGCGCCCGCACCTCGAAGCTGCGCACGTCGTAGCCGGACGACTGGCGGGTGCTGCGCCAGGTGGCGTAATCACCGGCCGGGCTGATGAAGTAGACCTCGAACGTGGCACTGCGCCCCTGCAGCGCCGGTATCGAGCCCTGCAGGCGAGCGCCGGGCTTGAGCCCGTTCATCTGGTCCTCGCGCAGGTTCAGCGCCACCCACATGTGGTCGATGTCGACCAGGGTGAACACCGGGTAGCCGGCCGGCACCAGTTCGCCGATGTCGGCCATGCGCTTGCCCACCTCGCCCGCCAACGGTGCGCGGCCTTCGGTTTCCTGGCGGGCGGCATCCACCTCGGCCTTGGCGCCTTCAGCCTGGCGTACCTGCGCCTGCGCCGCCTCCTTGTCCTCCACCCGCGCACCCGCCAGTGCCTGGTCGTACTGCGCCCGCGCCGCCCGCGCCAACTCGTTGGAACTGCGGGCCTGGGCCTGGGCCTCATCGCGCTTCTGCCGGCTCACCACACCCTCGGCATACAGATTATCGAGCCGCCGGAAGGTGCTGGTGGCCAGCTCCGCGCCGGCCAACGCACGCTTCCAGTTGGCTTCGGCCGCACGGATGTCTTCGCTGCGCGCGCCGTCCTCGGCCTTGGCCGCCATCGCCTTGGCCGCCGCCACCACCGCATCGGCCTGGCGCTCCTTGGCGGCCACTTCGGGGCTGTCCAGTTCAAACAACACCTGCCCGGCGCTCACCCGGTCACCTTCGCGTACATGCAGCTGGCGCAGGCGCGCGGTGACCTTGGCGGCGACATTGACGTTGTCGGCATCGGCCATGCCCTGCACCTGGTCCTGCGGGCTGCGCAGCCCCAACCACAGGCCGAGCCCCACCAGTGCCAGCAACACCACGCCGGCAATCAGAAACACGCGGCGCTGCCGCGGGCTGGTTTCCACCTGCAGCGAATCGCTCATTCCAGCACCTTGTCCGCGCGTTGGCGGTAGTCGTCAAAATCCTGCAGCTGCCCACTCACTTCCAGCAGCTGTGCCAGCGCCACATCGAACTGATAGGCGGCCTGCGCCCGTTCCACCTGCGCAGCCCCCAATGCCAGGCGTGCGTCGATCACATCCAGCGAGGTGGACTGGCCTTCGCGGAAAGACAATTCCTGCAGGCGCTGGTTTTCCTCGGCGTGGGCGATGCTGCTGTCCAACAGCCGGAACTGTGCACGTGCGGTCTCCAGTTCGTTCCAGGCCTTGCCCACGCCCAGCTGCAACTGGTTTTCCACTTCATCCAGGCCCGACTGCGCCTGCTCCAGCTGCGCCCGCGCCGCGCTGACCTGCAACGGCCGCGCCGTGGGCGACAGGAAGGTGTAACGCAGGCCGATGCCAAACGCCCAGTCGGCATCGCTCAGCAGCGCATCACGGCGGCGCAGGTCGTACTGGCCGAACAGGTAGATCTGCGGTTTGAGTTTGGCCTGCTGCGCTCGCACGCCCTGCTCGGCCTGCGCGGTCAGCGCGCGCAGCCGACCGATCTGCGGATGCCGCTGCTGGGCACTGCGCTCGAACGCCTCGCGTGCACCGACCGGGCCGCTGATCACGAACAGCGGCGAGCTGGTGGCAACCGTGCCACCGCTGCGCAGCAACGTAGCCAGCGCCTGCTGCAGAGTGGACAGATCGTTGACCGCCTTCTGGTATTCGCGCTCGGCCTTGTCCCGGGCCACGTTGGCCTGCAAGCGCTGCGCCTTGGTGGCGAAGCCCTCGCGCTCAAGCTTTTGTGCATCCTCAAGGTGCCGCTGCAGGCCATCACGCACGTCGCGCCGCACCTGCAATGCCTGCTCGGCCAGCTGCTGGCCGAAGTAGGCCTGCACCAGCTGCAGCGACAACGACTGCCGTTGTACTTCGCGCTCGGCCTGGGCCAGCTCGGTGGCGGCCTCCGCAGCCCCTTGCGCGGCGGGTATCAAGCCACCGCTGTACAAAGGCACGCTGGCAGTGACGATGGGGCGGGTGCGCCAGTCACGCTCGCCGAATTCCAACGGTGACTCGATGCCGAAGGCCTCGGCAACCGGTGCCAATGACCCCAGCGGCAGGCTCAGGGTTTTCTGGAACTGCATGCGGCGAACGTCGGCGGTGATTTCCGGCAGCCGCAGATAGCGGCTGGCATCCTGCAGGTCCTGCTTGTTGCGCACCCCCGCATCGGCTGCGGCCAGCGCATCGGATACCTCTTCCAGACGCTGCCGCGCCTGCTCGTAGCTCAGCGCCGGCACGGCCTCGGCGGCCGCTGCCAGCGGCACCAGCAGCATCCACAACCCTATCGCTACCGATGTTGGCTGCTTGCCTGCCACCCCGATACTCCCTGCTCGTCGGCTGGACCCAGCATAGCCGCCCAACGGGTGAGGAAGAAGTCAGTCGGCAGATCAGGCGGCCTGTGCCAGCCGCACGGCGCCTGGCAAACAAGCCAGGCTGCGGCCTGAATGATCGAGCAGGCGCAGGCTGCCATCCGGGTCTTCAGCCAGCGCGGTCAGGCTTTCCACCCAGTCACCGTCGTTGGCGTAGATCAGGCCATCGCGCTCGATCAGCGCGGCGCGGTGGATATGGCCGCAGACGATGCCATCGAGGCCGCGCCGGCGCACGTCAGCCAGGCCCGCCTGTACGAAGCGCTCGATATAGCGCTCGGCCGCCCCACTGCGCCGCTTGAGGAATTCCGACAACGACCAGTAGCGCAGACCAAGCCTGCGCCGGGCGGCATTGAGCAGGCGGTTGCCGCCAAGGATGCGGTAATACAGCCAATCGCCGAAGCGCTCCTGCAGCCCGCCGAAATGCGTGGCGGCGTCGTAGTCATCGCCATGCACCACCAGCAGGCGGCGGCCATCGGCGGTGGTGTGGATGGCGCGGCGGCGCACCTGCATGGCCGGCAGCATCAAGCCACAGGTGCGACGCAGCGGTGCATCGTGGTTGCCGGGGATGTAGATGATCTCGGTGCCGGCACGACGCAAGGCCTGCAGCGCTTCGATCACCTCGTTATGTGCCTGCCGCCAGGTCGCACGTTTGTGCGCAAGCCACCACAGGTCGACGATATCGCCCACCAGATACAGCCGCTCGCAGCGCAGGCCGCCCAGGAAGCGTGCGAGCTCGGCCGCATGGCAATGGCGCGCGCCAAGATGCGTGTCGGAGATGAACACCGCGCGCCGATGCGGCGGCAGCACCGGCACCGCGCTCATGCCAGTGCTCCGGCATCACGCAGATAGCGTTTGCGCTTGTGCGGGCGGATGGCCTGCAGGTCCACTTCGATCAACCCGTCGATGGAATCGCTGAAATCCGGATCCACCCCGAATGCAAGGAAACGCGCGCCGCCGGGTTCGCACAGGTCGGTGTACTGCCGGTACAGCGTCGGCACGCTGGTGCCCAGCGTTGCCAGATTGGCCTTGAGCACATCGAATGCGGCCGCTGCATCCAAGGCACCGAAACTCGGTGGCGCGGCGAAGTACTGGAACGGCCGGTTCGACTCCGCCAGGCTGCGGCTGGCGCCGTAATACTGCTGGTAATACGCCACCAGCTGTTCGCGCGCGGCGCGTGGCAGCGCGGCACTGATCGACACCGCGCCGAACAGATAACGGATGCCCGGTTGGCTGGCAAGGTACGCACCAATGCCCTGCCACAGATAATCCAAGCTGCGGCTGCCCCAATAGTCGGGCACCACGAAACTGCGGCCCAGCTCCATGCCTTCGGCGATGCGCGGGATGGCATCGTCCGAGTAGCGGAACAAGCCGGCGGTATACAGGCCCTGCAGGCCGCTGCGCGCCAGCGCCGGGGCACCGCGCATGACCCGATAGGCACCGGCAATGCGCTGGGCCGGCGCGTCCCAAACCACGATGTGCTGGTAGAGCGGGTCGAAGTCATCCAGATCGCGGCTACGGCCGGTGCCCTCGCCCACCTGGCGGAAGGTCAGCTCGCGCAGCCGGCCCAGTTCCAGCAGCAAGGGCGAGTTGGCGGTGCATTGGGCCAGCCGGATCTGCTTGCCGTCGCCGGTCTGGCCGAGCAGTTCCGTCGCCTCAATGGCGGCGGCGACCTGGGCGGCAGCAACCGGTTCGGCCAAAGGCTGCGGGCTGCTCTCCTGCAGCTCGGCGCCCTGCTGCTCCTTACCCAGCGCATACAGCGCATCACGCACCGCTTGCAGCTGCCGTGCCGGGTCCTGTTGCGCATCCAGCCGCATCAGCTGGCCGATCTGCAGGCGCAGTGGTCGCTTGCGGCGAGCGAACATTTCCCGCGCCAGCAAGGCGGTCCCGGCCGGCTTGAACAGCGCCGAGGCGCCATAGAACAGGGCCGAATTGCGCGCCTGCACACGCACCGGCAGCACCGGTGCCGCACAGGCGCGGGCAAAGCGGACAAAGCCGCGGTTCCAGCGGCCATCGCGGATGCCCTGCAACGACAGCCGCGAGACCTCACCGGCAGGGAACACGATCACGCACTGCTCGGCCTGCAGCGCCTGCTCCACCGCCTGCAGGCTGGCCCGCTGGGCACGGCCGCCGAGGATGCGCACCGGCAGCAGCAACTCGCGCAGCGGTTCCAGCTCCAGCAGCATGTCGTTGGCGATGATCCGCACATCGCAGCGCACCTTGCCCACCGCATCCAGCAGGGCCAGCGCATCCAAGGCCCCGGAGGGGTGGTTGGCGACTATCAACAGGCGGCCGCTGGCCGGCACCCGCGCCAAGGCCGCAGCATCGACCGTGTAGTCGGCATCCAGGAAGCCGAGCGCGGCGCTGACAAAGGCGAAGCCTTGCAGCCCGGCACTGCGCTGCAGGAAGGCGTCCAACTGGTCAAAACGTGACCAGCGTCCCACTGTGTGCAATAGCGGCCGGGCCAGATGGCGGCGCGGGCCGTGGAACCAATCGGGGTAGCGTTGCTGCAGGCGCTGCGCGATCTGTTGCATGGCAAGGTCTCCCTGACGGCCCATTGGCCGGGAGCCTGCGCCTGTTACAAGGCAGCTCGATTGCGGTTTTGCGGCAATCCGGTGACCCCGCCTTAACCGGATGGCAACAAATGCATCGGCACTATTCCGTTGCGGTGCCGAGCGTGTATCATCCGCACCCATCTTTCCATCCGAATCAAGGGATATATAGCCCGATGTCCAGCTACCTGTTCACCTCCGAATCGGTCTCCGAAGGCCATCCGGACAAGATTGCCGACCAGATCTCCGATGCGGTGCTGGACGCGATCCTGACCCAGGACAAACGCGCCCGCGTGGCCTGCGAAACCCTGGTCAAGACCGGTGCGGCAATTGTCGCCGGCGAAGTGACCACCTCGGCGTGGGTCGATATCGAAGAACTGACCCGCAACGTCATCAACGAGATCGGCTACAACAACTCCGATGTCGGCTTCGACGGCCACACCTGCGCCATCATCAACATGCTGGGCAAGCAGTCGCCTGATATTGCTGCCGGCGTTGACGGCACCAACAAGAAGGCCAAGAAGCCGGAAGAGCAAGGCGCTGGCGACCAGGGCCTGATGTTCGGCTATGCCTGCAATGAAGCCCCGGAATTCATGCCGGCGCCGATCTACTACTCGCACCGTCTGGTCGAGCAGCAGGCCAAGGTCCGCAAGAAGAAGAACTCGCCGTTGCCGTGGCTGCGCCCGGACGCCAAGAGCCAGGTGACCCTGCGTTACGGCCAGGACGGCAAGATCGAAGGTCTTGATGCCGTGGTGCTGTCGACCCAGCACGACCCGGGCGTGAAGCAGAAGGACCTGGTCGAGGCCGTGCGCGAGCACATCCTCAAGCCGGTGCTGCCGAAGGCGTGGCTGGACAAGCTGGCCAAGAACAAGGTGCACATCAACCCGACCGGCATCTTCGTGATCGGCGGCCCGGTGGGCGATTGCGGCCTGACCGGTCGCAAGATCATCGTCGATACCTACGGCGGCATGGCCCGTCACGGTGGCGGTGCGTTCTCGGGCAAGGACCCGTCCAAGGTTGACCGTTCGGCCGCGTACGCTGCCCGTTATGTCGCCAAGAACGTGGTTGCCGCTGGCCTGGCCGACAAGTGCGAAGTGCAGGTCTCCTACGCCATCGGCGTGGCCGAGCCGACCTCGATCTCGGTCACCACCTTCGGCACCGGCAAGATTGCGGACGCACAGATCGAGAAGCTGATCCGCGCCCACTTCGACCTGCGTCCGTACGGCATCATCAAGATGCTGGACCTGATCCACCCGATGTACCAGCAGACCGCTGCCTACGGCCACTTCGGCCGCAAGCCGAAGGACTTCTCGTACGTCGACGGCGACGGCAAGACCCAGAACGCAACTGCGTTCTCCTGGGAAAACACCGACCGTGCCGAAGCCCTGCGCAAGGCTGCAAAGCTGAAGTAAGTTCAGCGGCAGGTGAAGTACTACCCGGACGGGCCGCGCAAGCGGCCCGTCCGCATTTGTAGCTTCGCCCTTGCCAAGCGACCGCCCGTCCGCACACGATGGCGCCGCATACACAGGGAGCGTTGGCATGTTTTCGGCATTTATCGGCAATCTTTTCAAGGACAAGCCCGACCAGGATCGGTTTGCCCGCAAGTTCATGGACGCCGTGCGCGGCAATGGCTATCCGGACGAATTGGAGTACGAGGCCGATAGCTTCCGCATCCGCCACGCCAATGGCTCCTACTTCAACCTGCACAACGCCTATCACGCCTACCTGGGCGCGCCACGCGGGCAACAACGCAAGACATTGCAATCCTTCAGCCGTTTGCTGGGCATCCACGACAACGATGAGGCGATGAGCTGGGAGCAGGTCCGGCCATTGCTGCGCCCCTTGGTCCGCAGCATCACCCAGCTCGAGGAGTTGATGCTGCACCATGCCGAGCAGGAGGGCTGGGACGCTTCGCCGTTGCAACTGCAGTACCGGCGCCTCAGCGAGGAGTGCGTGGAACTGCTGGCTGTCGACCATCCCGACCACACCGCCACACTCACCCGGGGTCCGGAGGAGGCATGGGGCATCGACTTCGAGCAGGCCTTGGCCGTCGCCCGCGCCAATCTGCGGCAAAGCCCTGATACGCCCTTCGTCGAAGTCATGCCCGGTGTCTACCAGGCGGCGTGGGCAGACGCATACGACAGCAGCCGTGCCCTGCTGCCGGACCTGCTGCACCGGGTGCCGGTCGCCGGGCTACCGGTGTTCATGCTGGCCAGCCGCGACGTATTGCTGGTTGCCGGCGAAGGCGACCTGCAAGGTCAGGCCCATATGCTTGAACTGGCTGCCAATGCATTCAACGACGGCCGTGTCATTTCATGGGAAGTGCTGCGCTACGACGAAGGGCGGCTGCATGCACATGCACTGGCTACTGCGGAATTGCGTGAGCGCCAACGGCAACTGCGGCTGGAGTTGGATGCCAACGCCTATGCACAGCAGATGCAGTCGCTGGACCGTGTGCATGAGAAGCATGCGGAGGATGTATTCGTCGCCAACTTCATGCTCCATACCGAAGAGCAGCGCTCGCTATGCGCCTGGACGGAGGGAGTCGTCAGTTCACTGCCCCGCACCGACCGCATCGTGCTGGTGACGCCGGGCGACGGCCAGGAGGCCGACATGCTGGTTGTGGATTGGGAGCAGGCACAGCCGGTTCTTGGCCACCTGTTGCAGGAGGACAGCCGGCATATTCACCCTCCTCGCTACCTCACGCTTGGTTTCCCCGATGCACAGATGCGCGCGCAGTTGCAGGCGCTCTGATTCCTCGCTCAGATCCATCTCCTTGCAGCCATAGCGTTTGACCAAAGCCTGGTGCCTGCGAAGGCGGTGACTTTTATTGGATTTGGATTTGACGTTGGCTTTGACGTTGGCTTTGACGTTGACGTTGGCTTTGACGTTGACGTTGGCTGTGGCTGTGGCTGTGGCTGTGGCTGTGGCTTTGGCTGTGGCTGTGGCTGCAGCTTTGGCTCTGCCGTTGATTTAGCCCTTCTCCCGCCTGCGGGAGAAGGGTTGGGATGAGGGCAGCTTTGGCTTTGGCTTTGGCTGTGGCTGTGGCTGTGGCTTTAGCTTTGGCTGTGGCTGCAGCTTTGGCTCTGCCGTTGATTTAGCCCTTCTCCCGCCTGCGGGAGAAGGGTTGGGATGAGGGCAGCTTTGGCTTTGGCTTTGGCTTTGGGCCTGGATCTGGCTTCAGCAAAAGCAAAGGCTAGAAAATCCAAAACCCCCTCATCCGCCCTTCGGGCACCTTCTCCCGCAAGCGGGAGAAGGGACAGCCAAGCCACAGCCACAGCCACAGCCACAGCCAAAGCCAAAGCCAAAGCCACAGCCACAGCCAAAGCCAAAGCCAAAGCCAGAGCCAGAGCCAAAGCCAGAGCCAGAGCCAGAGCCAGAGCCAAAGCCAGAGCCAGAGCCAAAACTACGGCTATAGCTACGGCTATAGCTACGGCTACAGCTACGGCTACGGCTACGGCTACGGCGAAAGCTACGGCGAAGGCTACGGCGAAGGCGAAGGCGAAGGCGAAGGCGAAGGCGAAGGTTCAAGCAGCATCTCCGGCAAGACCACTGTTACCGCCTTCTGCCATCCACTCTGCCCGCCCTCACCAGCAATGCACTACCATCGGCCCATGGGGAAAAATGACCGTAGACCAATTGCCGCCCGTTCCACCGGCTGGGCCCAACGCCTGAGCGCCGCGCTGGCACGTTCTTCCATCACACCCAATCAGATCTCGGTGCTCAGCGTGTTCTTCGCCGCCATCGCTGCGGTAGGACTGCTGGCAGCCCCGAATCTGCTCGGCCTGCTGACCAGCGCGATCTGCATCCAGCTGCGCCTGATCTGCAACCTGCTCGACGGCATGGTCGCTATGGAAGGCGGCAAGCAAACGCCTACCGGCGCGCTCTACAACGAATACCCCGACCGCATCGCCGACTCGCTGCTGATCGTCGCGCTCGGCTATGCCGCCGGCATGCCCTGGCTGGGTTGGTTGGGCGCGCTGCTGGCAGCACTCACCGCCTATGTCCGCCTGTCCGGCGCCAGCCTCGGCCTGGCCCAGGACTTCCGTGGGCCGATGGCCAAACAGCACCGCATGTTCGTGCTCACCGCAGCCTGTGTGCTGGCCATCATCGAACAGCTGGTCGGCAATACCGCCTACGTCCTGCCCGCTGCGGCCATCATCATCGCCGCCGGCTCGCTGCTGACCTGCATTACCCGCACCCGCGCCATCGCCGCGCAACTCAAGGCAAGCACCTGATGCTTTCAAGCCTGCTGGTCGCCGCCGTCAAGGTTTTCATTGGTGCCTACCCGCGTTGGGTTGGCAGCCGCCCCAACGACACCCAGCGCATCTATTTCGCCAACCATTCCAGTCATCTGGATACCGTGGCGCTGTGGTCGGCACTGCCACCGGCACTGCGCGAGCACACCCGCCCGGTCGCGGCGCGCGACTATTGGAGCAAGGGCGTGCGCAAGCTCATCGCCGACAAGGGTTTCAATGCGGTGTTGATCGAGCGCGATCGCAGCAAGTGCGAAGGTGATCCGCTGCAGCCGCTGCATGACGCGCTGAATGCCGGTGATTCGCTGATCCTGTTCCCGGAAGGCACCCGCAACCAGGAGCCGCTGCCGCTGCCGTTCAAGGCCGGCCTGTTCCATCTGGCCCAACACTTCCCGCATGTGGAGCTGGTGCCGGTATACCTGGACAACGCGCGGCGCGCGCTGCCCAAGGGCAGCATGGTGCCGGTGCCGCTGGTGTGCACGGCACGCTTCGGCGCGCCTTTGGCCCGCATTCCCGATGAGGACAAGGCGCAGTTCCTTGAACGCGCCCGCAACGCCGTGGTGGAGCTGGCATGAACAACGTATTCCTACAGCTGCCGCTGGGCAGTTTCCTGCAGCAGGCCATCGACCGCGCCCCGCCCAGCTTCTGGTGGATGATCGGCGGTGTATTCGGCGTACTGATCTTCGCCAGCTCGATCGGCTTCATCCTCGGCCGGATCAAACCCGGCTCGGTGGTCGACAACCTCAACGCGCGCATCCGTGCGTGGTGGGTGATGGCCGCCGTGCTGCTGTTCTGCTTTGTGCTCGGCAAGATCGCCACGCTGGTGTTCTTCGGACTGCTGTCGTTCTTCGCCCTGCGTGAGTTCATTTCGCTGACGCCGACGCGGCGCGGCGATCACCTTGCGCTGTGCCTGTGCTTTTACATCGCCATCCCGCTGCAGTACTGGCTGATCGGTATCGACTGGTATGGCCTGTTCGTCATGTGCATCCCGGTATACGGCTTCCTCGCACTGCCGGCGATATCGGCATTGTCGGGCGACACCGAGAACTTCCTGGAGCGCAACACCAAGATCCAGTGGGGCGTGATGCTCACCGTGTTCTGCCTCAGCCACGCACCGGCATTGATGCTGCTGCGCATCCCCGGCTACGAAGGCCAGAACCTGATGCTGCTGTTCTACCTGCTGCTGGTGGTACAGCTCAGCGACGTGCTGCAGTACGTGTTCGGCAAGCTGTTCGGCAAGCATCTGCTGGCCCCGCTGGTCAGCCCGTCCAAGACCGTTGAAGGGCTGGTCGGCGGCGGCTTGGCGGCAACCGGCGTCGGCGCCGCACTGTACTGGATCACGCCGTTCTCGCCGCTGCAGTCCGCGTACTTGTCGCTGCTGATCGTGATCTGCGGTTTCCTCGGCGGGCTGGCGCTGTCGGCGGTCAAGCGCAGCCTGGGCGCCAAGGACTGGGGCGAGATGATCGAAGGCCACGGCGGCATCCTCGACCGTCTGGATTCGGTGGTGTTCTCCGCGCCTGTGTTCTTCCACGTGGTGCGCTACAACTTCCAGTAAGCCCGCGTAGGTTCGGCCATACAGATGTCGGATCCCCGTAGTGCCGAGCCATGCTCGGCAGAGGCTCTACCAGCAAGGCCCCAGCCGAGCATGGCTCGGCTCTACGCGGCGGCGCGGGTGTGCCTACCGCCTGCACGCCGGCTGGAGTAGCCTGCTGTTCCCGCCGTGGCAGTAAGCCCCATGAACGAACATAAAGCCCACCAGCTGTCGATGACCGTGTTGATGTCGCCGGAAATGGCCAATTTTTCCGGCAAGGTCCACGGCGGGGCGATCCTGCGCCTGCTCGACCAGGTTGCCTATGCCTGTGCCAGCCGCTACGCCGGCAACTACGTGGTGACCTTGTCGGTGGACCAGGTGACGTTCCGCCAGCCCATCGCGGTCGGCGAACTGGTCACTTTCCTGGCCTCGGTCAACTACACCGGCAACTCCTCGATGGAGGTCGGTATCAAGGTCGTGACCGAAGATATCCGCAAGAACGCAGTGCGCCATGCCAACAGCTGCTTCTTCACCATGGTGGCAGTGGATGACGATGGCCGGCCGACGCCGGTGCCGCCGCTGGTGCCGACGAACAGCGACGAGAAGCGCCGCTTTGCTGCCGCACAGATCCGCCGCCAGCTACGCCAGGAGATGGAACAGCGGCATCTTGAGCTGCTCAAGAACAACCCGTCAGGCGAGGCGGATCTGTCGGTGCCCGCGCTGTAGATCCTGTGGGAGCGGCGTAAGCCGCGAAGCTGCCAGTGCATCGGACCACCTGTAGTGCCGAGCCATGCTCGGCAGGCGCTTTACCAGTGCATACCCCTTGCCGAGCATGGCTCGGCACTACGGTTCTGGATTGCTGGTGATGCCCCTTGCCGAGCATGGCTCGGCACTACGGTTCGGATTGCTGGTGAGGCCCTTGCCGAGCATGGCTCGGCACTACAGCTCGGATTGCTGGTGGAGCCCCTTGCCGAACATGGCTCGGCACTACAGTTTGGATTGCTGGTGAGGCCCCTTGCCGAGCATGGCTCGGCACTGCAGAGCTGGCTCAGCCGGTGTTCTGTACGCCTTGCGATACGCCGTTCACGCAGGCTACGAGGGCTCTCAGCAGGCCTTCGTCCTGGCGATCACTTGCCCGCCAGCGTTGCAGAAGATCTACCTGCAGGATGCTGATCGGGTCGATGTAGGGGTTGCGCAGGCGGATGGACAGGGCCAGCCGCGGGTCCTGCTCCAGCAACTCCTGCTGGCCGCTCAAACGCTTCACCCAATGCGCGGTCAGCGCCAGTTCTTCGCGGATCAACGGGAAGAACTGTTCGTGCAGCGGACCGGCCAGCTTGGAGAATTGCTCGGCGATGTGGATATCGCCCTTGCTGAGCACCATCGACATATCGTCGAGGAAGGTTTCGAAGAACGGCCAGTCGTGCGCCATCTCGCGCAGCGTCTGCTCATGCCCGGCATCGGCGGCAGCCTGCAGGCCACTGCCCACGCCGAACCAGCCCGGAATCACCGCGCGCGCCTGGCTCCATGCAAACACCCACGGAATCGCACGCAGATTGGTCAGCGCCGCATCCTGGCCCAGACGCCGCGATGGGCGTGAACCCAGCGTCATGCGCTCGATCACATCGATCGGCGTGGCCTGGCGGAAGTAGTTCATGAACTGCGCATCGCCGACAAACGCCCGATAGGCGGCCGAACTCTGCTCGGACACCAGCGCCATCACCGGCTTCCATTGCTCCTCGCGCGGCTCGCTGGCACGAGGGCGCAGGCTGGCGCGCAACACCGCACCGGCAGACTGCTCCAGCGAGCGCAGTGCCAGCGCACGGATGCCGTACTTGCGGTGGATCACCTCGCCCTGCTCGGTAACGCGCAGCCGGCCGCCGATGCTGCCGCGCGGCGATGCGTTGACCGCATGCGTGGTCCTGGTGCCACCGCGGCTGATCGAGCCACCACGGCCGTGGAAGAAAGTCAGCTTGACGCCATACTCGGCGGCAGCGTCCAGCAGTTCGACCTGTGCGTGCTGCAAGCCCCAACGCGAGGCGGCGATGCCGCCGTCCTTGCCGCTGTCCGAATAGCCCAGCATCACCATCTGCACGTTGTCGCGGGCGGCCAAGTGCGCGCGATAGACCGGGTCGGCCAGCAGGTCGTGCAGCGTTGCGGTGCCGCGCTGCAGATCGTCGACGGTTTCGAACAGCGGTGCGATATCCAGCGGCACGGCGTTGTCGGCATCCAGCAGCCCACCGCGTCGTGCCAAGGCCAGCACGGCCAATACATCGCCGCGATCATGCGCCATTGAAATGATGTAGCTGCCCAGCGCATCGGCACCGTGACGCCGACGTGCATCCGCCAGTGCCGCGAACACCTTGTCCAGACGCTGGCCGGCCTCATCCTCGCCTTGCGCCAGCACTTCGGTGCCCGCCGCGTACGGCGACAGCAGCTGTGCGCGCGCAGCATCGTCAAGCGCGTCGAATGCCTCCTGCCCGCCCAGCACTTCGGCCAGCGCGCGTGAGTGCACGCTGGATTCCTGCCGCACATCCAAGCGCGCCAGGTGGAAGCCGAAGGTGCGCACGCGCCACAACAGGCGGCGTACCGAGAACCAACCGGCATGCTTGCCCTTGTTGGCCTCAAGGCTGTCCAGAATGAGCTGGATGTCGGCGATGAACTCTTCCGGCGACTCGTACGCACCGGCTGCATCTTCAAGCGTGGCCTGCAGGCGCGCGCGCATGCGGTCATTGAGCAGGCGATACGGCATGTCGGCATGACGCGGGCGCGACTTCACCTGTGGCAGCAGCTGCTGGTATTCCTGCAAGCGCTCCTGCACCGCGTCGCTGACACCGACCAGTTCGGTCGATTGGCTGAGCAGGCTGGCCAGCGCAACCATGTCTTTCAGGTACAGGCCGAGCACGGCGCTGCGTTGCGCATTCAAGGTATTGGTGATGGTGCCGGCGTCGACATTGGGATTGCCATCCATGTCGCCGCCCACCCAGGTACCGAAGCGCAGCAGGCGCGGCAATGGCAAGGTTCGCCCCCAGGTATCGCGCAGGGCCTGTTCCAGCGATTCGTAGAACACCGGGATCACCCGGTACAGCACGCGGGTGAGATAGAAGCCAACGTGCTCTCGCTCGTCGTCCACGGTGGGACGCACCGGCGAGGAGTCTGCAGTCTGCCAGGAGGCGGTCAGCGCCATGCGGAAACGCGCCGCATCGGCGGCCTGTTCACCGGGTGTGCGCTGGCCGTCGAGGTTGTCGACCAGGGCGGCGACCATCAACTGTTCTTTTTCCAGCAGGGCACGGCGCACGGCTTCGGTGGGGTGCGCGGTGAACACCGGTTCGATATCGATCTGCGGCAGCCACTGCGCCAGTTCTTCCGGGGTCACGCCCTGCGCCTTGAGCGCAAGCAGCGCGTCATGCAGACCGTCGGGCTGCGGACGCTTGGTGCCGGCACGCTGGTAGTCACGACGGCGGCGGATGCGGTGCACGCGTTCGGCGATATTGACCACCTGGAAATAGGTGCTGAAGGCGCGTACCAACGCTTCGGCATCCCGCGGCGAACGGCCGGCCAACTGCGTGCTCAGCGGCGCCAATGGCGCCTGGCTTTCGCGGCGGGCGATGGCGGCGGTGCGCACGTCTTCCACCTCATCGAGGAAGCCGGGCGATACCTGTTCGGAAATCAGATCACCGACCAGCGCGCCAAGGCGGCGCACATCGTCGCGCAAGGGCAGATCGGGGGTGGCGAAGACAACGCTGCTGCGGTACTCGTTCATCTAAGACGTAGAGCCTGAAGAGCGGAAACCCGTCAAGCCTACCGCAAAAATCAGCACAATTTTGCGGTGCACCAAACCTGAAACAGTTGCATTTGAATGTTGTCTGGCGGCTGTCCTTTTGGACAGAAAGGCATGTTGGAACAGTCATTTCATGGACCTGTAGTGCCGGGAGGCGGGGGGGGGGGGGGCAATGAAGCGAGAACAATAAGCAAAGAAGAGGAGAGA
>NZ_JBDJMY010000061.1:0-21211 GCF_039674165.1 Stenotrophomonas terrae | reverse complement strand
GCCGCGAAGCCAGGAGTGGACCCGGTTGCAGGCATGTCTGTGATTCAAACAACGCTTGCTTCGCGGCTGACGCCGCTCCTACAAAATCGGGTCGCTTGGATCTCGATGCCGAGCATGGCTCGGCACTACCCGGGTCTGCAGGTTTCTCTTGGTAAGGCCCCTGCCGAGCATGGCTCGGCACTACATAAGCCTGCTTAGCGGGCTTCGGGGATGTCCGAGGTCAGCGCTGCGGTTTCTGCGGCGCAATCGCGCGGCATCGGCAGATTCAGCGTGCGTGCGTGCACCAGTTCTTCGCGGGCCTTGGCCAGGTCGGCGGCAAATTCCGGGTTGTCATGCAGCCGTGCCACGGTTGCCGCACCCATGAACTGGCCCTGCTGCACGTCGCTATACCAATGCACGTTGCAGACCAGCCGGCTATGGCCGTAATTGCGGCCGCGTTCGATCAGCGCGGTGGCATGCTCCGGATCGATTTCCGACAGGATCAAGGCCCAGGCCCAGCCGATCGATGTATGTCCCGACGGATAGGAGCCACTGCTGCGCAGGCCTTCCTCATCGTCGGGGGTGCAGGTCGGTGCGCTGTTGACCATGAACGGGCGCGGCCGCTGGTAGTGCGTCTTTGCCGCCTTGGTAGCGGCGCTGGCGTCGATGCGGCTGCGTTCGAGCAGGCGATACAGCACCGGTGTGGTCTTGGCGGTGACGGCCACGCCCAGCGCACAGCTGAACTGGTCGGCGCCGGCCGGGAAGCTCAGGTCGGCATCGGTATGTGCCTGCACGAAACGGGCGCTGCCACGCATGGTCAGGGCCTGGCTGGCGACGGCGTCATCCAGCTGCGCGGCTGCGGAGCCGGGGGCTGGCGGCGCCGGGCTCAGCGCCAGGCTGTCGGGGATGGCGGTACCGGTCAGATAGCCGGGGACCTTGGTGCCGGAGTCGCCGCCTGCGGTGGAAGGCAGGGTGGGGATGCTGGAACAGGCGCTGAGCACGGCGGCCAGCGCGAGGGCGGCGCCGAAGCGCAGCGGGGCAACAGAAGATGACATTGCGAGGACAACGGAATTACGG
Source organism: Stenotrophomonas terrae (assembly GCF_039674165.1). Lineage (GTDB taxonomy): Bacteria > Pseudomonadota > Gammaproteobacteria > Xanthomonadales > Xanthomonadaceae > Stenotrophomonas > Stenotrophomonas terrae_A. Next base: position 20,155 of record NZ_JBDJMY010000061.1, on the reverse strand, counting down.
GAGCGGGCGGGCATCATCGCACCAACCGCCGCGCGCTGCCCCCTCCCCCTTTGTTGCGCCTAAGGGGAGGGGCCAAAGCTCCCTCCCTTGCGCTACGCGCAGGGGAGGGCTGGGGAGGGGTGCTGTTCGCGTGGGGTTGCAGCAGCCGGCTCAAGCAACGGCCAAAGTCACCCCCTCCCAGCCTCCCCCTTGGCTGCGCCAAAGGGGAGGGGCCAAAGCTCCCTCCCTTCGGCGTAGCCGAGGGGAGGGCTGGGGAGGGGTGCATTTGCTCCAAAAAACTACAGATCGCCAGCCCAGGCCGTCATCCGCCCGGCATCCTCGCGCACCTCGATAGGCCCGCCGAACACGTCCGACAGTGGCCCGGAGCGCAGCAGGTCAGCGCGGCTGCCATCGGCAGCGATGCGCCCGCCCTTCATCAACACCACGCGGTTGATCTCCGGGATCACTTCCTCGATGTGGTGGGTCACCAACACCAGGGTGATGCCCTGCTGGGCTAGGTGACGCATGCTGTCGATCAGGTGCTGGCGCGAGATCAGGTCCAGGCCGGTGGAGGGCTCATCCAGCAGCAAGGCCTTGGGCTGGTTGACCAGCGCCCGGGCAATCAGCACCCGCCGGGTTTCACCGGCGGACAGCTCGGCATAGCTGCGGCCGAGCAGGGGCAGGGCGCGGGCAAGTTCCAGCGCATGCCGCGCGCGCTGGCGCATGGCATCGGTGACGTCGCGATGCGCGGGCACCACATAGCTGGCGAAGAAGCCGGAAATAACCGCCTCTTCCACGCTGAGACCGGGCATGTCCGACAGGTTGCTCGACAGATCGCCGGTGACGATGCCCAGCTGCGCCCGCAGCCGGTCCACCTGCCAGCGGGTCTGGCCCATCACCTTGACCGGCACCTGACCATCAGCCCGAGCCAGTGGATACAGCTCGCGCGTGATCAGCTTGATGAATGAGGACTTGCCGCAGCCGTTCGGGCCAAGAATGGCGGTGTGCTGGCCCTGCTCGATACGCAGGTTCAGCTCATGCAATACGCGCACCTGGCCACGGATGACGCAGGCATGGTCTAGTTCAATCAGGGGAACCGCATCGGCGGCAGGAGCAATGGACATTCAGGTGAAGGTGGCAGCTGAGGATTCGACCAACGGACGTGCCGCAGGTGGATGAAGTTTGCGCCGACAGCCCCCATCATGTGTAGCACTGGTTTCATCTGGCACCGACTGCCTGGAGTCCCCGCAATGTCTGATGCACTGCTCGATATCCTTACCGGTGGCGTTGCCGGCCTGGGCTGGTGGGGCATGCTGGCGGTGCTGCTGGTGTTCACCCAGCTCACCATCTTTGCGGTCACTTTGTACCTGCATCGCAGCCAGGCCCATCGCGGTGTGGATTTCCATCCGCTGGTGTCGCATTTCTTCCGCTTCTGGGTGTGGCTGACCACCTCGATGATCACCCGTGAGTGGGTGGCCATCCATCGCAAGCACCACGCCAAGGTGGAAACCGAAGACGACCCGCACAGCCCGGTGACCAAAGGCATCAGCAATGTGTTCTGGCGCGGCGTGGAGCTGTACCGCGAGGCCCGCACGCTGCGTGGCGATATCGAGCAGTACGGCCGTGGCGCGCCCGAGGACTGGATCGAGCGCAGGCTCTACACCCCGCATGCCAACCTTGGTCCGATCCTGTTGTTTGTGATCAACAGCGTGTTGTTCGGTCTGCCGGGCATCGCGCTTTGGGCGATGCAGATGGCGTGGATTCCGTTCTGGGCGGCCGGTGTGGTCAACGGTCTCGGTCACTGGTGGGGCTACCGCAATTTTGAATCGGCCGACACCTCCACCAACCTCACCCCGTGGGCGTTCTGGATCGGCGGCGAAGAGCTGCACAACAACCATCATGCGTTTCCCAGCTCGGCACGCTTCTCGATGCGGCGCTGGGAGTTCGATATCGGCTGGCAGATGATCCGCCTGCTGCAGTTCCTGCGCCTGGCCAAGGTGCTGCGCGTTGCACCCAGCATGGACATCCGTCCGAACATCGCCGTGCCCGATGCCGATACCTTGAAGGCATTGCTGTCGCATCGCTTCCAGGCGATGACCGACTACCAGCGCAATGTATTGGCACCGGCGCTCAAGGAAGAAGCCGCCGCTGCCGGCGCCAAGCTGCGCAAGCTGCTGCCACGGCGCATGCGCAAGGGCCTGGTCAACGATGGTCGCTGGCTGAAACCCGACTGCCGTGCGCAGTTGAATAATTGGGTGCAGCAGCGCCCGCGTATCCAGTTGCTGGTTGAACACCGCGCGCGCCTGTCTGCCTTGCTGGAAGCACGCAGCCACGACGCCGCCGATCGCCTGCGCCAGCTGCAGCAGTGGTGCCAGGAAGCCGAGGCCAGTGGCAGCGCCGCATTGCAGGCCTATGCCGCGCGGCTGAAGGGCTATTCGCTCAGCGCCGCATGAAGACGATTTTCCTGGTTTGTCTGCTGGGTGCAGCGCTGCCGGTGACGGCGCAGGTGCAGGACACCAATCAATACCTGCAGCGCATGGACAGCGACGGCGATGGCCGCGTCAGCCCGGACGAATACCTGCAATGGATGCTGTACGCCTTCGACAGGATGGATCGCAATGGCGACGGTGTGCTGGAAGCTGCCGAGCAGCCCGGCGCACGCGGCAAGCCGATCAGTCGCGACGAACAGCGGCAGGTGATATTGGCCCGCTTCGCCAGGCAGGATGCCAACGGCGATGGCTACCTGAGCGCCCGCGAGCTGATGGCGCCCCCGCGCTGAGCGGCAGCCCCTGAAACCTGGAATATGGATGTGGGAGTGGCGTAAGCCGCGAAGCTGAAAATCCAACCGAAGCCGATGGCGCATTGCAGTCGGTACTGGCCGGCAGTTCATCGCTACCAGCTTCACGGCTCACGCCGTTCCCACAAATACAATCGTCGGTGCGATTGTAGGAGCGGCGTAAGCCGCGAAGCCAAAAATCCAACCGAAGTCGATGGCGCATTGCAATCGATACAGGTCCGTCGTTCGCCATCACCAGCTTCACGGCTTACGCCGTTTCCACAAACACAAGCAAGCACATCGCCTTGAGGCCCGCATGCCAGAACTACCCGAAGTAGAAACCACACGGCGCGGGCTGGAGCCGCATCTGGTCGATCGCCGCATCCATGGCGTGATCCTGCGCCGGCCGGACCTGCGCTGGCCGATTCCAGCGGAGATAGAACAACTGCTGCCGGGCCAGCGCATCGAGGCAATCCGTCGTCGCGCCAAGTACCTGCTGTTGGACACCGAACTGGGCAGTGCGGTGCTGCACCTGGGCATGTCCGGCAGCCTGCGCGTGCTGCCCGGCGATACGCCGGTGCGCGCACATGACCATGTCGATATCAGCCTGGAAGACGGGCGGCTGTTGCGCTTCAACGACCCGCGCCGCTTTGGCTGCCTGTTGTGGCAACCCGCAGGTGAAACCCACGAGCTGCTGCGCGATCTTGGCCCTGAGCCGCTGGATACGGATTTCGATGGCGACTACCTGTTCCGGCGCAGCCGTGGCCGCAAGGCACCAATCAAGACCTTCCTGATGGACCAGGGCATCGTTGTCGGCGTGGGCAATATCTACGCGGCGGAAAGCCTGTTCATGGCCGGCATCAACCCGCTGCGCGAAGCCGGCAAGGTGTCACGGGCGCGCTATCAACGCTTGGCCGACGCGGTGAAGGAAATCCTGGGTCATGCGATCCAGCGCGGTGGTACCACCTTGCGTGATTTCATCAGCCCCGATGGTGCACCCGGTTACTTCGAGCAGGAGCTGCTGGTGTACGGCCGCGAGGGCGAGACCTGCAAGCAGTGCGGGCGCGCGTTGCGCTACGCCAGCATTGGCCAGCGGGCAACGGTGTGGTGCGGGTATTGCCAGCGTTGAGGGCGGGACGCCTGTAGTGCCGAGCCATGCTCGGCAGCGCCGTTATCCGCGAAGGCCGCTGCCGAGCATGGCTCGGCATTGCGGGTTTTGCTCCCTCCCTTTGCCGCAGGCAAGGGGAGGGTCGGGGAGGGGTTGGCTTTTCGCTGACTCATGCAGCGTGGGTTGCGCGTTTTGTGTCGCTGTTGCTGGTTTGCCGGCAAGGCCCCTGCCGAGCATGGCTCGGCACTACGGGTTTTGCTCCCTCCCTTTGCCGCAGGCAAGGGGAGGGTTGGGGAGGGGTGGCTTTTCGCTGAGTCATGCAGCGCGGGTTGCGCGTTTTGCGCCGTTGCTGCTGGTTTGCCGGCAAGGCCTCTGCCGAGCATGGCTCGGCGCTACAGGCAGCTGAAGCGGATGTTCATTCAGTGACGGGCCGAGGCTGTCGATTCACGTAAATCCGCCTACCATGCTGCGGTCCCTTCTCGGCCTGCCTTTCCATGCAACGACGCGACTTCCTGCGCAACGCCGCAGCCGCCTTGGCGGCCTTCGGGCTTCCCGCTTTCACCGCCTGTGCGGCCGGCAAGCCGGCCCAGCTGGGGCTGCGGCGGCTGGGCCAGCCGCAAGCCTTTGATTTCGCCACGCTCAAGGGCCAGGCCCGCGCGCTGGCGCAGACGCCCTACAAGAGCCATAAGCGCACCTTGCCGGCGGAGCTGGAAAAGCTCGACTGGGACCAATACCAGTCCATCAGCTACCGCCAGGATCACGCCCTGTGGGCCGACCAACCGGGCAAGTTCCAGGCCAAGTTCTTCCATCTGGGCCTGTACTTCCATTCGCCGGTGCGCATGTTCGACGTGGTCGACGGCAAGGCGCAGGAACTGGCCTATGACGGTGCCGCCTTCAATTACGGCAAGAGCGGTATCCATGGCGGGCAGTTGCCAGCCGACCTCGGCTTTGCCGGGTTCCGCCTCAATACCCGCACCGATACCGACCGCGACTTCGCCGCCTTCCTCGGCGCCAGCTATTTCCGCGCGGTAGGCAAGGAAGGCCAGTACGGGCAATCGGCGCGTGGCCTGGCCATCGATACCGGCATGGGTCGCCCGGAGGAGTTCCCGGACTTCATCGCCTATTACCTGGAACAGCCCGCCGCCGACTCGGACACCTTGGTTGTCTACGGCCTGCTGGATTCGCCCAGCGTTGCCGGCGCCTATCGCTTCGCCATCACCAATGGCGATGTGCTGCTGATGGACATCGACAGCGCGCTGTACCCGCGCAAGGAAATCGAGCGGCTGGGCATCGCGCCGTGCACCAGCATGTACCAGGTGGGCGAGAACGACCGCCGCATGGATTGGGACTGGCGCCCGGAGATCCACGACACCGATGGCCTGTCGATGTGGAACGGTGCCGGCGAATGGATCTGGCGGCCGCTGTGCAACCCGGCCAACCTGCGCTTCAACATGTTCGTGGACAACAACCCGCGCGGCTTCGGCCTGCTGCAGCGTGACCGCAACTTCGACCATTACCAGGACGACGGCGTGTTCTACGAGAAGCGCCCCTGCCTGTGGATCGAACCGAAGGGGCAATGGGGCGAAGGCTCGGTGCAGCTGGTGGAGATCCCCACCGTCGATGAAACCTTCGACAACATCGTTGCCTTCTGGAACCCCAAGGCCAAGCCGCAGCCGGGCCAGGAACTGTTGGTCGGCTATCGCCTGTACTGGGGCGCCGAGCCGCCGGCGCGTCCGCCGCTCGCCCATTGCGTCGCCAGCCGCACCGGCCTGGGCGGCATCATCGGCAAGAAGCGCGAGTATTTCTCATGGCGTTTCGCGGTCGATTTCGAAGGTGGCGAACTGGCCAGCCTGATCGACAAGGGCGAAGTGGAAGCGGTGGTGGAAACCAGCCGTGGCCGAGTGGAAGTTGTCTCGGCGCGGCCGCTGCGCGAGATCAAGGGCTACCGCGCGATGTTCGACCTGGTGCCGCCGGAAGGCAGCACCGAGCAGATCGACGTGCGCCTGTACCTGCGCAGCGGCGGCAAGACCCTGACCGAAACCTGGCTGTACCAGTACACGCCGCCGGCTGTTGGTGCGCCGGAGCGGACGCTGTATTGAGGCCTTTGCTCAAGCTTTAGCTCAAGCCCCTCTCCCGTTCACGGGAGAGGGGTTGGGGTGAGGGGAAGCTTTGAAAGCCAAAGCCAAAGCCAAAGCCAAAGCAGCGCTTCGCGCCTCTCCCCTCATCCGCCCCTTCGGGGCACCTCGCTCCGCGCCCCGGCCCTGCGTAGCACGCAGGGCGTACGAACAGTCACGAGCCTCTGGCTCGTTGGCGCCTGTTCTTAACCCCGCACGCGTGAGAAGAAAAAGCGTTACAACGGCAGCGGCGCCTGCATAGGATCAATCCGCCCTTCACCGCGGGTGATCTTCTTGAACTCGGCACGGCTCACCGACACATAGCGCTCGTTGCCGCCGATCTCCACCTGCGGGCCGTCCTGCACCGCAAAACCGTTCTCGTCCACGCGCACGGTCATCGTCGCCTTCTTGCCGCTGTGGCAGATGGTCTTGATCTCCTGCATCTCGTCGGCCCAGGCCAGCAGGTACTGGCTGCCTTCGAACAGCTCGCCACGGAAGTCGGTACGCAGCCCGTAGCACAGCACCGGGATGCGCAGCTGGTCGACGATTTCCGACAGCTGCCAGACCTGCGCCTTGCTCAGGAACTGGGCTTCGTCCACCAGCACGCAGCCGAGTCTGCCGTGGGCGGCGATGTCCTGCTGGATCAGTTTCTCCAGGTCGGTATCGCGCTCGAAGGTGGTTGCTTCGGCCTGCAGCCCGATCCGCGAGGCGACCACGCCGGTGCCGGCGCGGTGGTCCAGGTGCGGGGTCAACAGGGCCACCCGCATGCCGCGCTCGCGGTAGTTGTGCGCGGACTGCAGCAGGGTGGTGGTCTTGCCGGCGTTCATCGCCGAATAGTAGAAATAGAGCTTGGCCATTGAATCAGGAACTAGGGAGTGGGAACCAGGAACCAGTGAAAGCAACATCGGATCCCGAGGGGTGACAGAATACCCCGGTGCCGGCATTGCGCCCCGCTCGATCTCGTTACTCACTCCTATTCACTCGTTTGTAGATGCTGGATTCCCTCAATCCCCCCCAACGTGCCGCGGCCGTGCATGCCGAAGGTCCTCTGCTGGTGCTGGCTGGTGCCGGTAGCGGCAAGACCCGCGTGATCGTGGAGAAAATCGCCCATCTCATCGGTATCCGCCGCTACCCGGCCCGCCGTATCGCTGCAATCACCTTCACCAACAAGTCGGCCAAGGAAATGCGCGAACGTGTGGGCAAGCGCCTGCGCGCCGAGGATGCGGCCGAGGTCACCATCTGCACTTTCCACGCGCTGGGTCTGAAATTCCTGCAGATCGAACATGAACACGTGGGGCTGAAGCGCAGTTTCTCCATTTTCGATGCCGACGACGCCGGCGCGCAGATCAAGGATCTGCTGGGCGGGACCAATGCCAAGCCCGACGATATTGAGGACATGAAAAACCTGATCTCGCGCGCCAAGAACTCCGGGCTGTCGCCTGCACAGGCAATGGCGGCGGCGCGCAGCAACCGCGAAAAAGACGCGGCGATGGTCTACGAGCTGTACCAGACCCGCCTGACCTCGTTCAACGCGGTGGATTTCGATGACCTGATCCGGCTGCCGGTGCAGGTGCTGGAAGAGAACCCGGATGTCGCCTTGGCCTGGCGTGAGCGCATCGGCTACCTGCTGGTCGACGAATGCCAGGACACCAACGATGCCCAGTACCGGTTGCTCAAGCAGCTGGCCGGGCCCGCTGGCAACTTCACCTGCGTCGGCGATGACGACCAGTCGATCTACGCCTGGCGCGGCGCCAACCCGGAAAACCTGCAGCAGATGGCGGTGGATTACCCGGCGCTGCAGATCATCAAGCTGGAGCAGAATTACCGCTGTTCCAACCGCGTGCTGCGTGCGGCCAATGCCTTGATCGCGCACAACCCGCATGAGCATCTGAAGACCTTGTGGTCCGACCAGGCCGACGGCGAGCGCATCCGCGTCTGGGAGTGCCGCAACAGCGAGCACGAGGCGGAAAAAGTCGCCTCTGAAATTCACTTTCTCGCGACCAACCGCAAGATCCCGTGGAGTGATTTCTGCATCCTGTTCCGTGGCAATTTCCAGTCACGGCCGTTGGAAAAAGCCATGCAGCTGGTGGGCGTTCCGTATCACCTCAACGGTGGCACGGTGTTCCTGGAACGCCAGGAAGTGAAGGACACACTGGCCTGGCTGCGCTTGATCGTGAACCCGGACGACGACACCGCTTTCATGCGCGCGGTGCAGTCGCCCAAGCGCGACGTCGGCGCAACCACCTTGGCCAAGCTGGCCGAGCTCGCGTCCGAGAAAGATATTCCGATGGCCCACGCAGCCGAAAGCATGGGCGCCTTGGCACAGCTCACGCCGCGTGCGGCCAACAGCCTGAGCAGGTTCACCGACATCCTGCGCGCGCTGCGGCTGGACATGCGGCAGATGAGCTCGGGCGACCTGGTGCGGCGCGTGGCCAAGGATTCGGGCATGTTGGCCGAGCTGCGGCATGCGGCCAAGGACACGGCCGGTTACGAGCGCCGCGCCAATAATCTGGAAGAACTGGCCTCGTGGTTTGAAAGCGGCCCGCGTGGTGCCAGCGCCGCTGACATGGCCGCGCAGCTGGCGCTGATCTCGCGCAACGACAAGGACGACGGCGGTAACCAGGTGCGGATGATGACGCTGCATGCGTCCAAGGGCCTGGAGTTCCCGTATGTGTTCATCGTCGGCTGCGAGGACGGTGTGTTGCCGCACCAGGTCAGCCTGGACGAAGGCAATCTGCAGGAAGAGCGGCGCCTGCTGTACGTGGGTATTACCCGCGCCAAGATCCAGCTGTGGATGAGTTTCAGCCGCTTGACCCGCAAGTTCGGCGAGCACATCCGGCTCAAGCCGAGTCGGTTTTTTGATGAGATCCCGGCTGGCGAGATCCAGCGCGATGGTGCCGACCCGGTAGCCGATGCAGCGCACAAGCAGGAACGGGCGAAAGCGGGATTGGCGGCGATTCAAGCGCTTTTTGATTGAGGTGTTGCCGCGAAAGCCACCCCAGCGCTACGGCTAAAGGTAGCGCGGTAGTGCCGAGCCATGCTCGGCAGGGGCTCTACCGGCCAACATCAAAAGCTACCCCTCCCCAACCCTCCCCTTCGCTGCGCGAAAGGGAGGGGGCAGATCTTCTAGGGAGGGGGCAGGCCTGCTGCGGCCGAGGGACGCTGCTTTGCTCCTCCCCTTTGGCGCAGCCAAGGGGGAGGTTGGGAGGGGGTAGCTTTGGCTCCGGGTTTTGCGTTTTGATTGGGGCTCAGCGCGAACAGCTCCCAGCCGTCTCCCTGGCCTTCGGCCAAAAGGATGGCGGTAGTGCCGAGCCATGCTCGGCAGGGGTTCTACCGGGCAAAATCAAAAACACCCCTCCCCAGCCCTCCCCTTTGCTACGCAAAAGAGAGGGGGCTAAAACCGAGCCCCTTATGTCCCTGATCCAGACCGAACGCCTGCAACTGCGCCTGCTGCGTGATGACGACGGCGATGCCGCCGCGATGCTGCAGCTGCTCAATGAACCCGGCTTCCATCAATACATCGGCGACCGTGGCGTGCGCACGCTGGAGCAGGCGCGCGAATACGTGCGCAAACACACCTTCGGCAGCTACGCCGCGCATGGCTTCGGCATGTACGCTGTTGAACGTCGCAGCGATGGTGCCTGGCTGGGCAATGCCGGGCTGGTGCGGCGCCCGGGTCTGCCCAGCGCCGATGTCGGCTATGCCTTGCTGTCGCCATTTACCGGGCAGGGCTATGCGCGCGAAGCGGTACAGGCGGTGCTCGGCTACGCCCGCAACACGCTCGGCCTGGGTGAACTGCGTGCAATCGTGTCGCAGGGCAATGCACGTTCGGTGGCCTTGCTGGAAAAAACAGGCTTCCAGCGCGACGGCACCGTGGTATTGCCGGGCGAAAACGAACAGCTGCTGCTGTTCGTCAACACGCCACAGGACTGAACCCGCTCAGCCGCCCAGCTGTTCCTGCAGCGTTGCCAGCTGCTCCTGCAGGGCAGCGACGGTGTCTTCCAGCTGCTGCACGCGCGCTTCCAGCGCGCTGTTATCCGCCGGGGCGGCAGCGCCCGACGGCGCCCGGTACTGCGCTGCCAAGGCGTCTACATCCACCGGACCGGACAGCAGGTGCATGAAGCGGTCTTCGCGCTGCCCGGAGGCGCGCGGCAGCTGTACCACCAGCCCGCGCTGCTGCATGCGCTCCAGCTGGTGGCGCAGGTCGGCGGCATCGGCGAACCGGGTCATGCGCTCGCTGCGGGTGGCCAGTTCAGCGACGGTCTGCGGGCCGCGCAGTAGCAACAGGCCGAGCAGGGCCACCTGCTGGCGCGGCAGGTCGAGCTTGATGCCGGTCAGGTGCTCGTAGCGGTCGGCGCGTGAGGAAAAGTGCTGACGGACTAGGCCCATGGTCTCCAGCTGGCGCAGGGCGTGCTGCACCTTGCCGGTTTCCAGGCTCATCACCGGCTCGCGTGCGGTCTTCTGGTTGGCGGCCACCTGGGCGGCGTTGACCGTGAGCGGGTAGGCGTCCGGGGTGGTGGCCTCCTTTTCGATCAGGCAGCCGAGCACGCGCGCCAGGGCGGCATCAAGTACCGGGAAATCAGGGGTCTGGCTGTCGTCGCTCATGGGTCGGGTTCCGGTGTTGCTAGGGGGCGCAAGCATAGCTGACAGCGAAAACCCGGGGCGAAGCCGGGGCAGCGGCGGCTCCGAAGGCGAAACCCTGCGCCGACCCCGGTTTCCGCCGCGCAGGGCGAGCAAGGCAGGGAGCCGGTAAACTTGCCCGGTTTTCGAAGATACCCGGTAGTTTCCATGTCCCGATTCCCCGCCTTTACCCTGCTGGCCAGCGCCGTGCTGTCGCTGGCCGCCTGCAGCTCGACCGCGCCGCTGAGCCGCGTTTCACCGGCCCCGGCCGACGCCCTGGTGGCCCCGGCCAATGCCCCCAACGACAACCTCAATGCCGTGCTGTGGGTGCAGCGTTCGCAGGAATACCGGGCCAGCGCATTGCAGACCTGGAAGCTGGCCGGCGCGCAGCTGGACGCGGCGCTGGCCGATGGCAGCTGGACCGCGCTGCTGCCCGAAGAAGGCGGCAATCACCAGTCGGCCAAGCTGAAGCCGGCGGTGGTGGTGGACGTGGACGAAACCGTACTCGACAACTCGCCCTACCAGGCGCGCCTGGTGCGCGATGGCACCAGCTACAACGACGCCACCTGGGAAGCCTGGGTGGATGAACGCAAGGCCCAGCCGGTACCCGGCGCGGTGCAGTTCGCGCAGGCCGCGGCGGCCAAGGGCGTGACCATGATCTACATCAGCAACCGCACTGCGGCGATGAAGGACGCCACCATCGCCAACCTGCGCCAGGTCGGCTTCCCGGTCGCCGATGACAGCGTCTACCTGGGCCTGGGCACGCCGGTGCCGGGCTGCACCGAACATGGCAGCGAGAAGGGCTGCCGCCGCCAGCTGGTGGCGCAGCAGTACCGCGTGCTGATGCAGGTGGGCGACCAGTTCACCGATTTCCTGCAGGTCGAGGACAACAGCCTGGCCGCGCGTGATCTGCTGCTGGACAAGTACCAGGGCTGGATCGGCTCGCGCTGGTGGATCCTGTCCAACCCCACCTACGGTGGCTGGGAAGGCGCGGCGATCAACAATGCCTGGTCGTTGCCGGCCGATCTGCGCAACGGGGCAAAGCGTGAAGCGCTGGAGGTGGCCCGATGAGCCGCGCACCGCTGCCGCTGCGTGCCGATGAACGCCTGATCTTCGCGCTGGACGTAGCCGGCAAGGCCGAGGCCATCGAATGGGTGGACAAGCTTGGCGATGCGGTCTCCTTCTACAAGATCGGCATGGAGCTGCTGGCCTCCGGCGAGTACTTCGACGTGCTGGATGAATTGGCCAAGCGCGACAAGCGCGTGTTCGTCGATCTCAAGTTCTTCGACATCCCGGCCACCATTGCCGGCGTGATCAAACGTTTGTCGCAGTGGCCAGTGAGCTACTGCACCATCCACGGCTGGCACCCCGGCATGATGGAAGCCGCTGCCGCCGCCAACACCTCGGACATGCGCCTGCTGGCAGTGACCGTGTTGACCTCGATGGGGCGGCCGGATCTGGCGCAGATGGGCATCGACCGTGAGCCGGTGGACGTGGTGGTGGAGCGCGCGCTGGCCGCGCAGCGCGCCGGCATTGACGGCGTGATCGCCTCCGGCCAGGAAGCCTCGCCGATCCGCGCCGCTACCGGTCAGGGTTTCTCCATTGTCTGCCCCGGCATCCGCCCCGGCGGCCCGGTCGGTGACGACCAGCAGCGCACCGTCGGCGTGGCCCAGGCCTTTGCCGATGGCGCTGACGCGATTGTCGTGGGCCGGCCGATCCGGCTGGCGGCCGATCCGCGCGCTGCGGCGCTGGCCATGCAGCGCGAAATTCTCGATTCAATCAAGTGAAATCAATAACTTACATTGTTATTCATAAAGTGTTGCTTTAACTGAATCCGGCGCGTAGGCTACGTCTCGTCCGGCTCTGCCGGCGATGCGTCAAACATGTCTACCGGCTTCGCGCCGGTTTGAGGGGTCTGTCACCGGCAACGGGGCGGCCTCTTTTTTTATTCCCGGACCGGTGTGGAACCTGGGATTGGCAGCGTCAGCGGCCATCGACCCGTACTTCGACGGCGTGACGGCCATGCTTGCTGCTGTCACCGGGCAGGCTTCAAGATGCTCGGCCTACGGGGAGGATCGACGCCGCCATGCAACGACGTTCATTACGCAGCTGCCAGAACATCGCCTTGCTTGCCGTCTGCCTTGTGGCGGTGACGGTTGCCTGCAAGCGCAACCCCGAGGCGCTGCCCGGCGCCGCCACTGAACCTGCGGCGGCGGTACGCCAACTGGTCCAGCACCTGCACGACAACGATCTGGTCGCCTACGCCCGCGATGCGGTGCCGCCGGCGCAGTACGCCGAGCTGGAGGCCGCCTGGGCGCAGGGCCACAGCCGTTGGCCGCTGACCGAGCTGCCGCTGGATGAAAAGCTGCCAGCGTTGCTGGCAACGCTGTCGGAGAAGGACGCAGAACGCCAGCTGCAGCGTGCCTTCAAGGCGCAGCTGGAAGGCCAGACTGCCGCCGTGCGGCAGGCCGCGCACTCGCTGGGCCTGTTTGGTGTGCAGTACATCAGCCACCAAGGCGACTACAACGCCGCCGAACGTGCGCATTACGTGCAGTTGGTCACCGCGCTCAGCGATTGGGCCCAGGCCGCGCCGCTGCCTGATCCCAAGCTGGCGCAAAGCTCGATTGCCACCCTTACCGCCGCTGCCCGCGCCACCGGCCTGGCTGGCGAACAGGCCTTCCAGGACGCGGGCATGACCGGCACCCTGCAGAAACTGGGGCCGTTTGCCGCCGCCAGCAAGCAGGTGCTGGCCGCGTACGGCTTGAATCTGGATGAAAGCGTGCAGCAGATGCGCACCGGGCTGGTGTCACAGGACGGCGACACTGCAACCGTGCGTGTGCAATATCCGCTGGCAGGCAAGGAGCTGGATCTGCAGGTGACGCTGGTACGCCGCGACAAGCACTGGTATCTGGCGCGGACCCTGAGCGAGGTGGACGCACTGCTGGCCGCCGCGCGCACTGCCGAGCAGGCCAAAGCCGAGGCCGAACAGGCCAAGGCCGATGCCCTGGCGCCGGCGCCAACCCCAGAGCTGGAAAGACCAGACAACGCCGCTGCGGCAGCTAAGCCATAATGGCGCCGATGTCGAAACAGAAATCCCAGCCCGACCAGGGTGAACTGCTGCCGCCGGACGACGCCAACGCGACGCCCGCCACTCCTGCTGCCATCGTGCCGGGCGCCCCCGCGCGGCCGGCGGCGCCTGCCCGTGCCGCCCGTCCACCGCTGTGGGCGCGCCTGCTGGGCAAGCTGGTCGAGCCCTGGCTTGGCCTGAAGATCGAGCCCGAGCAGCCCGGCCAGCACAATGACGGCCGCCCGGTGGTCTATGTGCTGGAAGACTACGGCCTGTCCAACGCGCTGATCCTGGACAAGGCCTGCCGTGACGCCGGCCTGCCCTCACCGCTGGTGCCGCTGGCCGGTGACCCCACCGGCCGCAAGCGCGCCTATGTGGCCCTGTCGCGCCGCTCCAGCAACAACATGCTGCTGCCCGAACAGCGCGGCGCCAAGACCCATTCCGATTCGCTGGCCAAGCTGCTGCAGGCGCACCGCGCCAACCCCGGCCTGGACGTGCACCTGGTGCCGGTGTCGATCTTCGTCGGCCGCGCCCCGGACAAGCAGAGCGGCTGGTTCGCGGTGCTGTTCTCGGAAAACTGGGCATTGGTTGGCCGCTTCCGCCGCCTGCTGGCGATCCTGCTCAATGGCCGCGACACGATTGTCCGTTTCGCCCCGCCGGTATCGCTGCGCGAAACCGTGGACGAAGGCCTGGAGCCCGAGCGCACCGTACGCAAGCTGCAGCGCGTGCTGCGCACCCATTTCCGCCGCATCCGCGAATCGATCATCGGCCCGGATCTGTCCACCCGCCGCCTGCTGGTGGACAAGGTGCTGGAGTCGGACCCGGTGCGCGAAGCCATCGCCACCCAGGCCAAGCGCGACAACTCCAAGACCACCGACGCCTGGAAGAAGGCGCAGGGCTACGCTTGGGAAATCGCCGCCGATTACTCCACCCCGGTGGTGCGTTCGGCCAGCTTCATGCTCAGCCACGTCTGGAACCGCATCTATGCCGGCGTGCTGGTGCACCACCTGGACAAGTTCAAGGAAGCCGCGCCTGGCCACGAAATCATCTACGTGCCCAGCCACCGCAGCCACATGGACTACCTGCTGCTGAGCTACCTGCTGTACGACCGCGGCATCGTGCCGCCGCACATCGTGGCCGGCATCAACCTCAACCTGCCGGTGGTCGGCACGCTGCTGCGCAAAGGCGGCGCGTTCTTCATCCGCCGCTCGATCAAGGGCAATGCGCTGTATTCGGCGGTGCTCAGCGAATACGTGGCGCAGCTGGTGGCCGGCGGTTACTCGATCGAATACTTCGTCGAAGGCGGGCGCTCGCGTACCGGCCGGCTGCTGCAGCCCAAGGGCGGCATGATCTCGATGACGCTGCGTGCGTTCCTGCGCCAGCCGCGCAAGCCGGTGCTGTTCCAGCCCATCTACGTCGGCTATGAAAAGCTGATGGAAGGCAACAGCTACTTGGATGAGCTGACCGGCCGGCCGAAGGAAAAGGAATCGATCTGGGCGCTGTTGTGGGGCATTCCCAAGGTGCTCAAGCAGAACTACGGCCAGGTGGTGGTGAACTTCGGCGAGCCGATCGCGCTGAATGACGTACTGGCGAAGATGGCGCCCGAATGGGACGGCCAACCGGTACCCGAAGACGAGAAGCCGAGCTGGCTGGCCGGCACCGTCGACGTGCTGGCCGAACAGATCCAGGAACGCATCAACGCCGCTGCCGACGTCAACCCCATCAACCTGCTGGCATTGGCGCTGCTGTCCACGCCCAAGCACGCGATGGGCGAGGCCGACCTGATCGCGCAGATCGAGCTGTGCAAGAAGCTGCTGGTGGAAATGCCGTATTCGGACCGGGTCACGGTTACCCCGCATTCGCCCGAGCGCATCATTGCCCACGCCGAGGAAATCAACGTCCTCAGCCGCATCAAGCACCCGCTGGGCGATGTGCTCAGCGTCAGTGGCGACACTGCGGTGCTGCTGAGCTACTTCCGCAACAACGTGCTGCACCTGTTCACCGCCTCGTCGTGGGTGGCGTGCTGCTTCCAGAACAACCGCCGCATGAGCCGTGGCGGCCTGCTGCGGCTGGGCCGCGGCCTGTACCCGTTCCTGCAGGCAGAGTTGTTCCTGCCGTGGACCGAAGACGAGTTCGCCGCGCGTATCGATCAGACCATCGACGTGTTCGTACGCGAAGGCCTGCTGCAGCACGTGGGCGAGGACGATGGCGGCATGCTTGCACGCAGCACTGGCCAGACCGACGAGGTGTTCCGCCTGCGCGCGATCGGCCATTCGCTGCAACAGGCGTTCGAGCGCTATTACATCGCCATCTCGGTGCTGGTGAAGAACGGCCCCGGCACGCTCGGCGCTGGCGAACTGGAAAGTCTGTGCCAGCAGGCCGCACAACGGCTGAGCCTGCTGTACGCACCGGCGGCGCCGGAGTTCTTCGACAAGACCCTGTTCCGCGGCTTCATCCAGAAGATGCGCGAACTGCGCCTGGTGTGGCCGGACCAGAACAGCAAGCTGCTGTTCGATGAACGCCTGGATGCCTGGGCCAAGGACGCCAAGTTCATCCTCGGCCGCGAACTGCGCCACACCATCGAGCGTGTGAGCCCGGAAGCGGTGAAGCCGGAAGTGCCCCCAGCAGGCTGATGGGATATCCCGTAGAGCGGAGCCATGCTCCGCTGAAGCGTTACCGGTAAGGCTTCTGCCGAGCATGGCTCGGCACTACGTGCTCCCTCCCTTTCGCGTAGCGAAGGGGAGGGTTGGGGAGGGGTAGGTTTTGACTTTGTTTGCGGCCGTGCAGGGTGATGGGACGCAGGGTGTGGGAGCGGCGTAAGCCGCGAAGCCATCGCTCGCTCAGATTGCAGGCATGCCGGCGATTGCAACGCTGCCGGCTTCGCGGCTTACGCCGCTCCCACAAGCCCTGCGGTGTTGCTGGATTGCCTTGCAAAGCCCCTTGCCGAGCATGGCTCGGCACTACGCCGCGTTCAGGCGGGCTCGTCCGGTATCAGCATGCATTCGAGCTGGGTGATGCAGTCGCGCAGCTGCAGCTTGCGCTTCTTCAGCCGTTTGGCTTCCAGATCGTCGTCCGGGTTGGCGGCCAGGCGCGCGATGTTCTCGTCCAGGCTGCGGTGTTCGGCCCGCAGGACGGCGATGCGTTGGCTGATCTGCTCGGGGGTCATGGTCTCCACGGGGGTTGAGCATACACGTTGCCATCGGCCGCGTGAGGGATGCCGCCGACCCGGTAGAATGGCCGCATGAGCGCTGTCATTTCCCTGCCCGATCCCGCCCCGCGGGCCCGTGATCCGCACGCGGCCGAACGTGAACACCAGAAACTCGGCAAACGCCTGCGTCACCAGGTAGGCCAGGCCATTGCCGATTTCGGCATGATCGAAGCCGGCGACAAGGTGATGGTCTGCCTGTCTGGCGGCAAGGACAGCTACACCTTGTTGGATGTGCTGTTGCAGCTGCAGAAGAAGGCGCCGGTGCCCTTCGAGCTGGTGGCGGTGAACCTGGACCAGAAGCAACCCGGCTTCCCCGAGCACGTGCTGCCCGAGTATCTGGCCTCGATCGGCGTGCCGTACCACATCATCGAACAGGACACCTATTCGGTGGTGAGCCGGGTGATCCCGGAAGGCAAGACCATGTGTTCGCTGTGCTCGCGCATGCGCCGTGGCTCGCTGTACACCTATGCCGAAGCCAATGGCTTCACCAAGATCGCGCTGGGCCACCACCGCGATGACATGGTGGCCACGTTCTTCATGAACCTGTTCCACCACTCCAAGATTTCCGGCATGCCGCCCAAGCTGCGCAGCGACGACGGCAAGCATGTGGTGATCCGCCCGCTGGCCTATGTGCGCGAAGCGGACATCATCGAGTACGCTGACGCCCGCCAGTTCCCGATCATTCCGTGCAACCTGTGCGGCAGCCAGGAAAACCTGCAGCGCAAGCAGGTCGGCCTGATGATGAAGCAGTGGGAAAAGGACACGCCCGGCCGCATCGAACAGATCTCCCGCGCGCTGGGCGATATCCGGCCCTCGCAGCTGGCCGATCCCAAGCTGTTCGATTTCCTGTCGCTGGGCCGCCGTGAAGACGCAGCGCAGTCTGATGCACAGGCCTGGCTGGCCGTTGGCGACAATCAACAAGATCAAGCAGCCCTTCTCCCGCCGGGAGAAGGGTTGGGATGAGGGTAGGCAGTGCTACGGTGATCTGAAGTCCGGTAGCGCGCTCCCTCATCCGCCCCCGAGCTCCACGGGGGCACGCTCTTCGGAGCAGCTTCTCCCGCGCTGAGAAGCAAGGCCCTGAACCATGATTACGAAATAGGACACCCATGTTTTTCAAGAACCTCACGCTGTTCCGTTTCCCGACTTCCATTGATTTCTCCGACGTCGACACGCTGTTGCCGCAGGTGGTGCTCAAGCCTGTTGGCGCCCTGGAAATGACCTCGCGCGGCTTCATCTCGCCGTTCGGTCGTGAAGAAAAGGTCCAGTTCTCGCACCGCATCGGTGATGCGCTGTGGCTGACCGTGGGCGGCGAAGACAAGATCCTGCCAAGTGTGGTGGTCAACGATCTGCTGCAGCGCAAGCTTGAAGAGATCGAAGAGAAGGAAGGCCGCAAGCCCGGCGGCCGCGAGCGCAAGCGCCTGAAGGACGACCTGCTGCACGAGTTGCTGCCGCGCGCCTTCGTCAAGAGCTCGCGTACCGATGCCTTCCTCGACCTGCAGCACGGTTATGTCGCCGTCGACAGTTCCAGCCGCAAGACCGGCGAGAACGTGATGAGCGACATCCGCGGCATGCTCGGCAGCTTCCCGGCGATGCCGCTGAACGCCGAAGTCGCACCGCGTGCCATCCTGACTGCGTGGATCGCTGGCGAGCCGCTGCCCGAAGGCCTGAGCCTGGGCGAAGAATGCGAGATGAAGGACCCGGCCGAAGGCGGTGCGGTGGTCAAGTGCCAGCACCAGGAACTGCGCTGCGACGAGATCGACAAGCACCTGGACGCCGGCAAGCAGGTGACCAAGCTGGCGCTGATCTTCGAGGACAACCTGTCCTTCGTGCTGGGCGACGACCTGATCGTGCGCAAGCTGAAATTCCTCGATGGCGCGCTGGACCAGCTTGAGCACATCGACGAGGAAGGCCGCCGTGCCGAGTTGGATGCCCGCTTCGCCTTGCAGAGCGGCGAAATCCGTCGCTTGTTCCTGCTGCTTGAGCAGGCCTTCAAGCTGAGCAAGGCTGACAGCTGAACCCGTTGTGGGCCTACCCGGTTTCGTAACCGGGTAGGGACTATGCTGGGCTTATGGTTAGTCTGTTCCGCCGTTTGATGACACCCGCCGCGCCGGTGATCCAGCGCGACACGGTGCGCCTGCGTCTGGATGATGCCGAGATCGACGTGCTGCGCGTGCGTGACCCGCGTGCACGCCGGCTCAAGCTCAGCGTGGATGAACGCGGCGCGCGGCTGACCATGCCGCTGCGCGCGAGCCTGGTATCCGGCGAACGTTTTCTGCAGGCCAACCGGCAATGGTTGCAGCAGCAGCTGGCGCGGTTGGGTGGCGATGGCCTGCTGGCACCGGCGCTGAAGTTGCGCGAACCCGGCGTGCTGCCGTTGCGCGGCGAGTTGTTGCCGGTGCAATGGCAGGAAGGGCGGTTTGCCCGTATCGAGGTTGATGCTGGCGTGGTCAACATCCAGCTGTCCGCACGCGCGGGTGAACCCGCATTGCGGCGCGCGCTGCGCGAGTTCTATGAAGTGCAGGTGCGTGCGGATGTTGGCCAGTGGCTACCGCGCTATCTGCCGGGCTTGGCGCGCGCACCGACGCGGCTGCGGCCCAAGGTGATGTCTTCGCAGTGGGGCTCGCTGGCGCCGGATGGCTCGATGGCCCTGGATCTTGCGCTGGTATTGGCACGGCCGTCGGCGTTCGAATACGTGCTGGTACACGAGCTGTGCCACTTGTTGCAGGCCAATCATTCGCCGGCGTTCTGGGCGGAAGTGGAGGCCCGTTTTCCCGCCTGGCGGGATGAGCGTGATTACCTGCGCGAAGAGGGGCGCAGGCTGAAGAGCACCCTGCATCAGCTGCTGCGCGCGCAGGGCTGAGAGCGGAAGCGGAAGCAAGAGCTCCCCCTCATCCCAACCCTTCTCCCGCAAGCGGGAGAAGGGCTCAAGACAAAGCCAAGCGGTGTCTGTAGTGCCGAGCCATGCTCGGCAGGGGCTTTACTGCAAAACCCAAAGCCCCCCTCATCCGCCTCTTCGGGGCACCTTTCCCAAGAGGGGGGCTGCAGTTCCGGAGGCGGGAGCAGGGATGAAGCAAAGCCGCGATGCCTGTAGTGCCGAGCCATGCTCGGCAGAAGCTTTCCCGCAAAACCCAAAGCCCCCTCATCCGCCCCTTAGGGGCACCTTCTCCCGCAGGCGGGAGAAGGGACAAAGCCAAAAGCCAAAAGCCAAAAGCCAAAAGCCAAAAGCCAAAAGCCAAAAGCCAAAAGCCAAAAGCCAAAAGCCAAAAGCCAAAAGCCAAAAGCC
>NZ_JBDJMY010000060.1:0-22503 GCF_039674165.1 Stenotrophomonas terrae | reverse complement strand
GCCGAGCCATGCTCGGCTGAGGCATTACCGGTAAGGCCTCTGCCGAGCATCGCTCGGCACTACAGCTGGTCTTGGGAAAGCTCCTGCCGAGCATGGCTCGGCACTACACAAACAAAAACGGAGCGCTTTCGCGCTCCGTTTTTTTTACACCAACTACCGCAGCTGCAATCAGATGCGGCTGGCGATGGCCTGGGCGAAGCCCATGGTGGTGCCGGTGCCGCCCAGGTCGCCGGTCAGCGAATCCTTGGCTTCCATCGTGGCAACGATGGCCTTGCGCAGGCGCTCGGCGTTTTCCGGCTGGCCGACGTGGTCCAGCATCTGTGCAGCGCCCAGCAGCAGCGCGACCGGGTTGGCCTTGCCCTGCCCGGCGATGTCCGGCGCGGTACCGTGCACGGCTTCGAAGATGGCCGCGTCAACGCCGATATTGGCACCCGGGGCCAGGCCCAGGCCGCCAACCAGACCCGCACACAGGTCGGAGATGATGTCGCCGAACAGGTTGGTGGTGACGATGATGTCGAACTGTTCCGGACGCATCACCAGCTGCATGCAGGCGTTGTCCACGATCATTTCCTGGAACTCGATTTCCGGGTACTTGGCGGCAACTTCGCGCGCCACGTCCAGGAACAGGCCCGAGGTCGACTTGATGATGTTGGCCTTGTGCACGGCGGTGACCTTCTTGCGGCCGGTGCTCTTGGCCAGCTCGAAGGCGTAACGCACGATGCGCTCGGAGCCCTTGCGGGTGATGCGGGTGCCGGAGAACGCGGTCTCGCCGTCGGCCGACACTTCCTGGCCTTCGGCCAGGTAGGCGCCTTCGGTGTTCTCACGCACCGTGATCATGTTGATGTTCTCGTAGCGCGACTTGGTGTTCGGGAACGAGATGGCCGGGCGCACGTTGGCGTACAGGTCGAACTGGCGACGCAGGGCAACGTTGATCGAGCTGAAACCGCCACCGACCGGGGTGGTCAGCGGGCTCTTCAGGGCGACCTTGTTTTTCTTGATCGATTCCAGCGTGGAAGCCGGGATCAGCTCACCGTGCTTTTCCAGCGCGGCCAAGCCAGCGTCGGCGAATTCATAGGTCAGGCCAGCACCCAGCTTGTCCAGTACGAACAGGGTGGCGTCCATGATTTCCGGGCCGATGCCATCGCCGCGGATGACGGTGATTGTCTGCGTCATTTCTAGGTATTCCGAACAGGGAGGAGGAATGCGCCATCCGGCTGCCCGGAACCCGGCGCGATTGAAAAGGTTTCAACTGTCAATTATGCCTGATCAGTCGCGCCAGCCCCAACTGGACAAAGGTCTGGGGTTCAGCTGTGCTCGTGCCCGGCCGGCGCGGTGGCCGCCCCGTTCTCCAGCTGGTCGAGGAAATCCACCGCCCGCCGCAGGTGCGGGATGACGATGGAGCCGCCCACCACCAGGCCCACCGAGAAGGTCTCGAAGAACTCTTCACGGCTGACCCCGGCGTCCTTGCACTGGGCCACGTGGTAGCTGATGCAGTCATCGCAGCGCAGCACCATCGAGGCCACCAGGCCCAGCAGCTCCTTGGTCTTCACATCCAGCGCGCCGGCCTGGTAGGTCTGGGTGTCGAGCGCGAAAAAGCGCCGCACCACCTGGTTGGGCTCGGCCAGGATGCGCTGGTTCATACGCTGGCGGAATTCGGTGAATTCGGCCAGGCGGTCCTTTTCGCTGTCGGCGCTCATGCGCCCTGCCCGGCCAGCAGCGGCTCCAGCTTGCCGGCCCGGTGCAACGCGATCATGTCGTCGTAGCCGCCCACATGGACGTCACCCACGAAGATCTGCGGCACGCTGGTGCGCCTGGTCAGCGCCATCATCTTTTCGCGCGCGGCCGGGTCCAGGTCGATCCGGACCTCGGTCCACGACTGGTTCTTGCTCTTCAGGAAATTCTTGGCCGCTACGCAATACGGGCAGACGGCGGTGGAGTAAATGGTGATCTCCGGTGCACCGGCGCTGGAAGAAGTAGTCACAACGAAACTCCTGAGTGGAAACTTTGTCCATATATGGTACCGGCCGCGTGGTTTTTCGACGCCACCGGCAGAACACAGCGGGTTAACCTGCGCTTCACACCCGCGCCCCGCTTCCCCGTCATCCTCCGCCCTGCCACTACCCGGAGTCACCGCTTGCGCAACCTGCTGCTTGCCACCGCCATTACCTTGGCCCTGGCCACCCCGCTGTCCCGTGCCGACGACAGCAAGCTGCCCGATATCGGCTCCTCGGCCGGCGAGCTGCTGACCCCGGCGCGGCAGGCGGAGTACGGCGGCATGATGCTGCGCGAGCTGCGCAACTACGGCTACCTGCTGGACGACCCGCTGGTGAATGACTGGCTCAGCACCATGGGAACACGGCTGGGCTCCAACAGCGCCCAGCCGCAGCAGAAGTACACGTTCTTCATGATGAAGGACCGCCAGATCAACGCATTTGCGACGCTGGGCGGCTATATCGGCATGAACGCCGGCCTGGTCCTCACCGCCGAGCGCGAGGATGAGGTGGCGGCAGTGCTGTCGCATGAAATCTCGCACGTCACCCAGCAGCATGTGCTGCGCGGGGTGGAGCGCGCCCAGCGCGACCAGATCCCGATCCTGCTCGGCATGCTGGCGGCGGTGATCGCCGCACAGCAGGCCGGGAGCAATTCCTCCGGCGATGCGACCATGGCCGCGATCACCTCCGGCATGGGGCTGATGCAGCAGCGCCAGATCAACTTCACCCGTTCCAACGAATCCGAAGCCGACCGCCTGGGCATCCGTACCCTGGCCCGCAGCGGCTATGACGTGGACGCGATGGCCGGCTTCTTCGAACGCATGTCGGCAGCCATGCGCGGCAACGAAGGCGGCTATTCCACGCCGGACTTTCTGCGTACCCACCCGGTCAACATCACCCGCATCAGCGAAGCCAAGGCCCGTGCCGAGCAGATGAAGAAGGACACGGTGTTGCTGACCACGCAGACCCCGACCGGGGTACTGCAGGAGCGGGTCAATCCGTCCGCCCCCGATACCAGCCGTGATCCGCTCAGCGGCGGCAACCCGTTGCTGCCAGCCGGCCTGCAGCTGTCGCTGCCCGGCACCAGCCTGCCGCGCGGCCCCACCGGACAGTTCGACTGGGCCCGCGAACGCCTGCGCGTGCTCAGCGCGCCGACCCCGTCGGAGCTGGTCCGCGAATACGAAGGCCTCAAGCGCAGCCAGAAGAACGGCCTGACCGACCCGCAGCGCTACGGCGTGGCCATCGCCCGCCTGCGCGACGGCGGCGCCGGCGGTGTCGCCCAGGCCCTGCCCGAGCTGCAGCAACTGCTGCAGGAGTACCCGGACAACCTGTGGGTGAACCTGGCCGTCGGTGAGGCCGAATCGCGCAGCGGCCGCCACGAAGACGCCAACAAGCGCTTCGACGCCCTGCTCAAGCGCCTGCCGCAGAGCCGGCCGGTGGCCCTGACCTATGCGCGCATCCTCAATGAACAGGGCGGCGTGGCCGCCGGCCAGCGCGCGCAGGCCATGCTGCGGCCACTGCTGGCACGTTCCAGTGACGACCCGGTGTTCCAGGCAACGTTTGCCCGCGCCTGCGAGCTGGCCGGCGACAGCAGCCGTGCCAGTGAAGCCTATGCCGAGGCGGCCTATCTGAATGGTCGGCCGGAACAGGCACTGATCCAGTTCCAGGCCCTGCTCAAGCAACCCGGGCTGGATTACGTGAGCCGCGCGCGGGTTGATGCGCGCATCGAATCGATCATGCCGACCGTGCTGGAAATGCGCCGGCTCGGCGTGCATGACCCGGAAATGTCACGGAACTGAACCTGCGCGGCGTGGATTGAAGATTCACTCCGGCAGTGATGTCACAAACCCGTCATCAAACCGTAGTCTACTGGGCACACCCCCTCTTGACGGGCATTCCGGTAGGCGCCACGTGCAGAAACGCATTCTGATTGTCGATGACGAACCCGCGATCCGTGACATGGTCGCTTTTGCCCTGCGCAAGGGCGAGTACGACCCGGTACATGCCGGCGACGCCCTTGAAGCGCAGACCGCCATTGCCGACCGCGTGCCGGACATGATCCTGCTGGACTGGATGCTGCCCGGCACCAGCGGCCTGGAACTTGCCCGGCGCTGGCGCAAGGAAGTCCTCACCCGCGATGTGCCGATCATCATGCTCACCGCACGCGGCGAAGAGAACGACCGCGTCGGCGGCCTGGAAGCCGGTGTCGACGACTACGTGGTCAAGCCGTTCTCGGCACGCGAACTGTTGGCGCGCATCCGTGCGGTGATGCGCCGCACCCGCGATGATGACGAAGACGGCAGCGTCAGCGTTGGCAACATCCGTATCGACGGCGCCGCCCACCGCGTCTTCGCCGACGACACCCCGGTGCCGATTGGTCCCACCGAATACCGCCTGCTGCATTTCTTCATGACCCACCCCGAGCGCGTCTATACCCGTTCGCAGCTGCTGGACCATGTCTGGGGCGGCAGCGTGTATGTGGAAGAGCGCACCATCGATGTGCACATCCGCCGCCTGCGCAAGACACTGGAACCCTTCGGTGCCGAGAACATGGTGCAGACCGTGCGCGGTGCCGGCTATCGCTTCTCCGCCGCCACCTGAGCCGTTGCGGCCACCCGGCCGCAAGCGATGCTATAACCTGGTAACGCCGACGGATCCACCCAGTACCACCGAGAGTGCAATGCCCCGCCAATTCCGATCTGCCTGGTTGAAGACGCTGGCCACCGTGGCCACGCTGCTGTTGCTGGCATGGGGGCTGGGTGCGTTGCTGGGCCACCCCGCGCTGATCGTGGCGATCACCGCATTGGCAATATTGACCTGGCATTACTGGCGGCTGCGCCAGCTGCTGTTGCGGCTGACCGCACGTCAGCGCTGGGATTCGCCACAAGGCGTGGGCGTGTGGAACGAGCTGGACCGCCTGCTGGCACGCAACCAGCAGGAAATGCGCGCGCGCAAGCGCCGCCTGGTCGAAATGCTGCGCAGCTACCGCGCCGCCGCCGCCGCGCTGCCCGATGCGGTGGTCGTGGTGGACCGCAACACCCAGCGCGTGCAGTGGTTCAACGAAGCGGCCACCACCCTGCTCGGCCTGCAGCATCCGGCCGACATGGAAGCGGCGCTGGTGCCGCGCCTGCAGCCGCTGCCGTTGGCCCATTGGCTGGCCGGCGGCCGCAATGCAGAGCCCATCCTGGATGCCAACTCGCCGGTGGATCCGGCAATCCGCCTGCACCTGCGCCTGATCCCCTATTCGGACCATCACTGGTTGCTGGTCGCACGCGACGTGACCAAGCTGTTGCACCTGGAACAGGTACGGCGTGATTTCGTCGCCAATGTCTCCCATGAGCTGCGCACACCGCTGACCGTGGTGCACGGCTACCTGGACATGATGGACCCGGAAGACTTCCCCGATACCGGGCCGATGCTGTCGGAGATGCGCAAGCAATCGCAGCGGATGGCGCAACTGGTAGAAGACCTGCTGACCCTGTCGCGGCTGGAATCGCAGCAACATGCCGAGCTGGAAACGGTGAGCATGACCTCGATGCTGGCCTCGCTGCGGCGCGAAGCCGAAGCGCACAGCCAGGGCCGCCACACCATCACGGTCGAGGACCTGGCCGGGGTGGACCTGGCCGGCTCCAACAAGGAACTGCACAGCGCCTTCTCCAACCTGCTGACCAACGCCGTGCGCTACACACCGGCCGGCGGCCGCATCACCCTGACCTTCAGCCGCGAGGGCAATGGCGCGGTGCTGGCCGTCACCGACACCGGCTACGGCATCCCGGCCAATCACCTGCCGCGATTGACCGAACGTTTCTACCGCGTCTCCAGCAGCCGCTCGCGCGAAAGCGGTGGCACCGGGCTGGGCCTGTCCATCGTCAAACACATTCTCGGCCTGCACCAGGCGCGCCTGGATATCCGCAGCGAAGTCGGCCAGGGCAGCACCTTTGCCTGCCACTTCGACGCCGAGCATGTACGCCCGCGCAATGCATCCCCCTCGCCTCTGTCCATGGAAGACTTTCCGGCATGACTCCTCCTCCCCCGCCCCCCGCCACCGCTGTCATCAGCAGCGATCCCCTGCGCGATCCCTCGCTGTACATCAACCGGGAGCTGTCACAGCTGGATTTCAATTTCCGCGTGTTGGCACAGGCGATGGACGAGCAGGTGCCGCTGCTGGAGCGACTGCGCTTCCTGTGCATCTCCTGCACCAACCTGGACGAGTTCTTCGAAATCCGCGCGGCGGCCGTGCGCCATGCACAGGAGTTCGGGCTGCCACCGGCGCCGGACGGGATGAGCCCGCAGGCCATCCTCAATGCCATCCACGACCGCGCCGCCGAGCTGGTGGAGCAGCAGTACCGCTGCTGGAACCAGGTACTGCGCCCGGCGCTGGGTGAGGCCGGGGTCGGCATCCTTGCGCACAAGAGCTGGACCGCGCGCCAACGCCGCTGGCTGCGCGCCTACTTCCGCAACGAAATCATGCCGGTGCTGTCGCCACTGGGGCTGGATCCCTCGCACCCGTTCCCGAAGATCCTCAACAAGTCGTTGAATATCGTCGTCGTGCTCAAGGGCACCGACGCCTTCGGCCGGGCCGGTCATCTGGCGCTGGTGCGCGCTCCGCGTTCGCTGCCACGCATCATCCAGCTGCCCGAATCACTGGGCGGCCCGCAGAACTTCGTGCTGCTGTCGGCGGTGCTGTCGGCCTTCGTCGATGAACTGTTCCCGGGCATGGATGTGCAGGGTGCCTACCAGTTCCGCGTCACCCGCAATTCCGAGCTGGTGGTGGACGAGGAAGAAGTCGAGAACCTGGCGCTGGCATTGCGCGATGAGCTGGTCGACCGCGGGTACCGGCCGGCGGTGCGGCTGGAGATCGCGCACGACTGCCCCAAGCCGATCATGCAGACCCTGCTGCAGAATTTCGGCCTGTCCGAGAATGCCGCCTACCGCATCGATGGCCCGGTCAACCTCAACCGGGTGATCCAGGTCTATGACCTGCTGCTGCGGCCGGACCTGAAATACCCGCCGATGACGCCGCGCGTGTTCAAGTCGCCCGAGGGCATTTTCGTGACGGCGGCGCAGGGCGATGTACTGCTGCACCACCCGTTTGATTCCTTCAGCACCGTGCTGGAGCTGATCCGCGAGGCGGCGGTTGATCCCAACGTGCTGGCGATCAAGCAGACCCTGTACCGCACCGGCAAGGATTCGGGGATTGTTGAAGCGCTGATCCTGGCCGCCCGCAACGGCAAGGACGTGACCGTTGTGGTCGAGCTGCGTGCGCGCTTCGACGAGGAAGCCAACCTGGGCCTGGCCGATCGCCTGCAGGATGCCGGCGTGCAGGTGGTATACGGCGTGGTCGGCTACAAGACCCACGCCAAGATGCTGCTGATCGTGCGCCGCGAGGGCCGCAAGCTGCGCCGCTACGTGCACCTGGGCACCGGCAACTACCACAGCGGCACGGCACGGGCCTATACCGACCTGAGCCTGATCACCGCTGACCCGGATATCGGCAACGATGTGCATCTGCTGTTCCAGCAGCTGTCCGGGCTTGCCCCGAAGATGAAGCTCAAGTGCCTGCTGCAATCGCCCTTCACCCTGCATGCCGGGCTGATCAAACGCATCGAGCGCGAGACCACGCTGGCCCTGGAAGGCAAGCCGGCACGCATCATCGCCAAGATGAACGCACTCAACGAGGCGCAGGTGATCCGCGCCCTGTACGCGGCCTCGCAGGCCGGTGTGCAGATCGACCTGATCGTGCGTGGCGCCTGCACCCTGCGCCCCGGCGTGGAGGGGGTGTCGGAGAACATCCGCGTACGCTCGATTGTTGGCCGGTTCCTCGAACACAGCCGCGTCTACTGGTTCGGCAACAATGGCGCCCCCGAGCTGTACTGTGCCAGCGCTGACTGGCTGGAGCGCAACCTGCTGCGCCGCGTGGAAACCTGCTTCCCGATCCTGGACAGCAGCCTGGCCCGGCGTATCTACCGCGAGGTGCTGCAGAACTACCTGGACGACAACCTCAACGCCTGGGAACTGCAGGAAGACGGCCGCTACAGCAAATGCGTGCCGGCCCCGGGCCAGCCGCCGCATTCGGCGCAGCAGGCGCTGATGGAAGGGCTTTGAGGCAGGAGCGAAACGCCAAGCGGGAGAAAACAGGAGTGGGAAACGAGAAGGAGCAAGGGCCGCGAGCGCGGCTGCCTCATTCTTGCCGGGGCCGGGAATGAGGCCGGCCGGCACTGTCAGTGAGCGGGACCCTGATTTTTCTCACTCCTCAATTCTCACTCCTCATTCCTCTTCACGCCCTACTACCGCTACCATTCCGCCATGCCCCAGTCCTCTCTGACCCCACCACCCCTGCAGGACGGCGACCTGCTGGCCGCCATCGACCTGGGTTCCAACAGTTTCCATATGGTCATCGCGCGCTACCTGCTCGGGCAGCTGCGGGTGGTGGACCGCCTGCGCGAAACCGTACGCATGGCCGACGGCCTGGATGGCAAAGGCGGCCTGTCCGCCGAAGCCCGCCAGCGCGCGCTGGAATGCCTGGCCCGTTTCGGCCAGCGCATCCGCAACATCCCGCCCTACCGGGTGCGTGCCCTGGCCACCAATACCGTGCGCCAGCTGCGTTCACCGCTGTCGTTCCTGATGCCGGCCGAAACCGCGCTGGGCCACGCCATCGAAGTGGTCAGCGGGCGCGAAGAAGCGCGCCTGATCTACCTCGGCGTCGCCCATGCACAGCCGCCCAAGCCCGACCAGCACCGGCTGGTGATCGACATCGGCGGCGGCTCCACTGAATTCATCATCGGCCGCGGCATGCAGACGCTGGAACGCGAAAGCCTGCAGGCCGGCTGTATCGCCAGCACAAGGCGTTTTTTCCCCGGCGGCAAGCTGAGCAAGAAGCGCTGGAAAGACGCGCTCACC
Organism: Stenotrophomonas terrae; assembly: GCF_039674165.1. Lineage (GTDB taxonomy): Bacteria > Pseudomonadota > Gammaproteobacteria > Xanthomonadales > Xanthomonadaceae > Stenotrophomonas > Stenotrophomonas terrae_A. The sequence goes on along the minus strand of NZ_JBDJMY010000060.1, from coordinate 13,612 downwards.
GAGATCGGTGCCGAGTTCCAGCCGTTCGCCAACAAGTACAAGGCGCTGGGCTGGCAGGAAGCACTGGGCTCGTCCGGCACCCACAAGGCCATCAGCGAAATCTGCGCGGCGATGAAGCTGAGCAAGGGCGCGATCACCGCCGAAGCGCTGCCGCAGCTGCGCGAAGAACTGCTGCGCGCCAAGAACATCAATGAGATCGTGCTGCCCACACTGTCCAACGAACGCCGGCCGATCATCGCCGGCGGCGTGCTGGTGCTGGAGGCCGCCTTCCAGGCACTGGGCCTGCAGAAGCTGCTGGTCAGCAAAGCGGCGATGCGCGAAGGCATCCTCTACGACATCATGGGCCGCGCCAACGACAACGATCCGCGCGACGAATCGGTGGCCGCACTGACCCTGCGTTACGCCATCGATGAAACCCAGGCACGGCGCGTGGAAGCTACCGCACAGCGGCTGTTCGAACAGGTAGCCGAGGCCTGGAAGCTCGACGTGGACGATGCGCGCATGCTCGGTTGGGCCGCACGCCTGCACGAATTGGGCCTGATGATCGCGCACAGCGGCTATCACACCCACGGCAGCTACGTGATCGAGCACTCGGATATCGCCGGTTTCTCACGCCAGGAACAGCAGATGCTGGCTGCGCTGATCCGTACACACCGGCGCGGTATTTCCAAGAACGCATTCGAAGCCCTGCCCGAGCGCCTGCTGCTGCCGGCCAAGCGCACGGCGGCGCTACTGCGGCTGGCGGTGCTGCTGCACCGCGCGCACGAGCCCGACCCGATCCCGACGCTGGAACTGTCGGTGGATGGCAATACCTTGTCGCTGATCCTGGCCAAGGACTTCATCGACGCGCGCCCGCTGCTGCGCGCCGATCTGGTCGGCGAAGCCGAAGGCATGAGCGGGCTGGGGATCAGCTTCAGGCCATTCGTGGCCTGAGCCAGCGCTGTCAGGCGTAGCCGCGGCGACAATCTGCCGCGGCAAATCGCCAGCCTTTTTTCAGATAAATCTCAATAACTTAGCGATTAATTCGCGATTCCAACCGGCTAACCTCGCACTACCACCTTCACATCTGGTGGATTCAGGGGAGAGCCTGGGCTGTGCAACACCGCAGCTCTCCCCTTTTGACACTTGTCAGTGCAAAGAGAGAGAGAGAGAGCCGTTATGCATTCACGTTCCAGCATCCTGGGGCAGGCGATTCGCTGTGCCCTTGTTTCCAGCACCCTTGGCGTGGTCGTCGCGCCCGCACTCGCGCAGGACAACAAGCCGACCACGCTTGATCGCATCGAGATCACCGGCTCGCGCATCCGCCAGGTGGATGTCGAAACCGCACAGCCGGTATTTGCGATCAGCCGCACCGACATCGAGCAACAGGGTTTCAGCTCGGTCGCCGACATCCTGCAGAACGTCACCGCGATGGGCAGCCCGACCATCAGCCGCGCCAACGCGCTGACGGCCGGTGAAAACGCCGGCGGTACCTATATCGACATGCGCAACCTCGGCACCCAGCGCACCCTGGTGCTGGTCAATGGCAAGCGGCTTGGCATCAGCACCTCCGGTTACCAGGACGTCTCCAGCCTGCCGGTGTCGGCGGTGGAGCGCATCGAAGTACTGAAGGACGGCGCCTCGGCGATCTATGGCTCCGATGCCATGGCTGGCGTGGTCAACATCATCACCCGCAGCAATGTCAGCGGCACCACGGTCAACGCGTATCACGGCCAATACAGCCAAGGTGACGGCGCACGCGACCGTTTCGATGTGGTCAGCGGCTGGAACAACGAGCGCATCGCGCTGACCTTCGCCGCCGAGCATTCCGAAGAAAAGGAAGTCTGGGCCAAGGACCGCTGGTTCAGCGCTTATGGCATCAGCGACCGCCACCCGGCCGATGCCAGCAACTGGACCACCATCAGCCAGTGGGGCCAGATCACCGGCCTGAAGGGCGGCCCCGGCTGCACCGACACCAAGTCCGGCTGCAACTACTCACTGGACCGCGGCAGCGACCCGAGCAACCCGGCCAACTATCATCTGACCGATACCACCGCCTTCACCGGCGATGTCAGCAACGCCAACGAGCAGATGCACGTGAGCTACCCGGTGAAGCGCGATTCGGTGTATTTCGATGGCCGCGTCAGGCTTACCGACAGCATCAACTTCAAGACCGAGCTCGGCTACAACCAACGTCGCTCCAAGCGGCAGATTGCCGGTTACCCGCTGCAATCCAGTGCCGCCGGCGTCGGCCCGATGTCGATCGACAGCTACTTCAATCCGTTCGGCAACCAGCACGGCTATGCCAAGCCAACCGCAGTGGCGTGGAACCGCCGCGCCTGGGAAGTGCCGCGCATCACCGACAGCGAGCTGAAAACCTACCGTGCGGTTGCCTCGTTCGACGGCTCGTTCGATATCGGCGAGCGTTACTTCGACTGGGAAGTGGGCTACCAGTACAACCGCAATGAACTGGAGACGGCCGCCACCGGCAACCTGCACAAGGGCCGCGTTGCCGCTGCCACCGGGCCATCGTTCTACAACGCCGCCACCGGCCAGGTCGAATGCGGCAAGCCCGGCGCAGTGGTCGCCAACTGTACGCCGTGGAATCCGCTGGTCGCCTACGGCACGGTCGACCCGAACGGGCTGACCGGCAACGCCACGCTGCTGGATTGGCTGTTCCCGGCCGAGCTCACCAAGGGCAAGACCACCAGCAGGAACTTCTTCGCCAATATCGCCGGCAGCATCGTCAGCCTGCCCGCTGGCGACCTGGGCTTTGCATTTGGCGTGGAGAGCCGCAAGGAAACCGGCGAGTACATTCCCGATCCGCTGGCGCAGACCGGTGCCACCACCAACCTGGCGTCCGGCCCAACCGGTGGCGACTACAAAGTCGATGAAGCCTACCTGGAGCTCAACATCCCGTTGCTGGCCGACCTGCCCGGTGCAAAGGAACTGAGTCTCAATGCCGCCACGCGTTACTCCAACTACGACACCTTCGGCAACACGCTCAACAGCAAGTTCGGTTTCAAGTGGAAGCCGTTTGAACAGCTGCTGGTGCGTGGCACCTGGGCCGAAGGCTTCCGTGCACCGACCATCAATGACCTGTTCGGCGGCGGCTCGGAAACCTTTGCCCAGTTCAGCGATCCCTGCGATACCGTGTTCGGCGCTTCCCGCAGCAGTGCCGAGGTGCGCGCCCGTTGTGCGCGCGATATCGCCAACGCCGGCAGCTTCCGTCAGCTCAGGCAGGGCATGACCCCGGTAACCACTGCCAGCGACGCATCGCCGGTTCCATTCGTCGGCGGTTCCAATCCCTCGCTCACACCGGAGACATCCACAAGCAAGACACTGGGACTGGTGTGGAGCCCGAGCTTCATCAGCAACCTCAACGTGTCGCTGGATTGGTGGAAGATCCGCATCGACAACACCATCGTCTCGGACAGCCCGAACCAGATCCTGATCGACTGCTATGAGCAGGGCGTCGATGCACGCTGTGCCCGCTTCACCCGTGACCCGGTAACCGGCATCGTCAGCAGCTTGCAGTTCGGCAACCGCAACGCCGGCTTCATGCAGACCGAAGGTTACGATCTGGACGTGAGCTACCGGCTGGACACCGCCTACGGCAAGTTCAGCAGCAACTGGGCAAGCACCTATGTCAGCGAAAACATCTATCGCTCGACCAACGACAGCGCCATCGTACCGACCACCAGCAATGGCATCGGCAGTGGTTTCCGCGTCCGCTCCAACCTGAGCCTGGGTTGGGAACGCGGCAACTTCGGTGCGAGCTGGACATCGCGCTACTACTCCGGGGTCAAGGAGCAGTGCCCGAACATTTCGCTGTATCCGGACGAATGCTCCGACCCGGGTGTTTACGCACCTTGGTACAAGGGCGCGCGCAACTACAACGAACGCGGCTCGGTGACCTTCCACGACGTGCAGGTGCGTTACTCGCTGCCGTGGGACGCCACGGTTTCGCTGGGTGCCAACAATGTGTTCGAGAAGTATGGCCCGCTGATGTACAGCAAGCCGAACTCGGCCTTCTCGTATTACGGCGGCTATGACATCGGTCGCTTCGTCTACATGAAGTACCAGCAACGCTTCTGATCGGTCGTCCAGGCTGCGCAAAGCCACGACGACCACGGCCCTTCGGGGCCGTGGTTGTTTGTCTTTCGTGGTGGTCACAAAGCGGTCAGATCAACGTAACAAGTGCTTCATCGGTGACGCGCAGGCTTGCGCCAAACCCGGAGGTCGCCATGCGCTTTGCCATCGTCACCGAGACCTATCCACCGGAGGTCAATGGCGTTGCCCTGACCGTACAGGGCCTGGAACACGGCCTGCGCAAGCGCGGCCACCAGGTCGATGTGGTGCGCCCACGGCAGCAGCAGGACAGTACCGGCGCCGCCCATGAGGTATTGGTTCGCGGCGCCGGCCTGCCACGCTATCCCGGCCTGCGTTTCGGCCTGCCCGCCCCATTGCGGCTTGCCAGGCAGTGGCAACAACAACGCCCGGACGCGATCTACGTGGCCACGGAAGGCCCACTGGGCTGGTCGGCAATGCGCACCGCGCGCCGGCTCGGCATCCCGGTTGCCTCGGGGCTGCACACCCGCTTTGATGAATACCTGCCCGACTACGGCGCCGCCTGGTTGCAGGCGGCCGCATTGCGCTGGATGCGGCGTTTCCACAACCAGGCAGAAGCCACCTTGGTCCCTACCCGCGAACTGCAACAATTCCTTCTGGACAACGGCTTTTCACGTGCACGCTTGCTGGCACGCGCCGTGGACGGCAGCCAGTTCGGCCCCGATAAGCGCGACGCCGCGCTGCGTGCCGAATGGGGTATCGAAGGCGAAGGCTTTGCGGTGATCTACGTCGGCCGCATTGCCGCCGAAAAAAACCTCGCGCTGACGATCAAGGCCTTCCGCCGCATCCAGCAACAGCGTCCGAAGGCCCGCTTTGTCTGGGTGGGCGATGGACCGATGCGCGAGAAGCTGGCCGAACAGAACCCGGACTTCATTTTCTGCGGCGTGCAACGTGGCGAGGCGCTGGCCCGGCACTTCGCCAGCGGCGACCTGTTCCTGTTCGCCAGCCGCAGTGAAACCTTCGGCAATGTCACCCTGGAAGCCATGGCCAGCGGCGTGGCCACCGTCGCCTTCAACTATGGCGCCGCCCGCGAGCACCTTCGCAACGGCTATAGCGGGGTTGCCGTGGACAACGATGAGAACTTCATCGCCGCCGCCGTGCAGCTGGCCGGTGATGACGAAATGCGCAGCCTGCTCGGCGCCAACGCCAGCCGCGCTGTGCAACGCCTGCATCCAGAGCAGGTAGTGGCCGAATTCGAAGCCCTGCTCAGCGAGTTGGCCTCCCGGAGACGCGGCCATGCCATTGCTGCCGCCTGAAGGCATCGCCGCACGCGAGGCACGCTGGTGCCGGCGCGCAAACCGCTATGGCCGCCGCCGTGGAATCCGCCGCCTGTTCTCGGTGCTCAGCCGCCTCGGTGACGGGGTGTTCTGGTACATGCTGATGGGCGCACTGGTACTGGCCGATGGCCTGGACGGCCTGCAGGCCTCCGCGCACATGGCTGCCACCGGCGTGCTGGCGCTGACCCTGTACAAGCTGCTCAAGCGCTGGACCCGCCGCCCGCGCCCGTTCGCCGCCGATATGCGCATCCGCGCCTGGGTCGCACCGCTGGATGAATACAGCTTTCCCTCAGGCCATACCCTGCACGCGGTGTCCTTCACCGTGGTGGCGCTGGCCTATTACCCCTGGCTGGCGCCGCTGCTGCTGCCCTTCACGCTGGGCGTAGGCCTGTCACGGGTGGTGCTGGGGTTGCATTACCCCAGCGATGTGCTGGCCGCCACCGCCATCGGTGTGCTGCTGGGTGCCGGCTCGTTGCAGCTGCTGCCGCTGCTCGCCGGCTGATCAGGCTCTACAATGCAGGCATGACAACGCTGTTCATCTCCGACCTGCATCTGGACCCCAGCCGTCCAGCCATCACCGAGCTGTTCCTCGACTTCCTGCGCGGCGAAGCGCGCCAGGCCGAGGCGCTGTACATCCTTGGCGACCTGTTTGAAGCGTGGATCGGCGATGACACGCCGTCCAGCGCCGCCGACGCGGTCGCGCTGGCGTTGCGCGAAGTCAGCGATGCCGGCGTACCGGTGTATTTCATCCGTGGCAACCGCGACTTCCTGGTCGGCAACGACTATGCCGCGCGCGCAGGCATGCGCATCCTGCCCGACCCCTCCGTGATCACCCTGTACGGCCGGCCGGTGATGCTGCAACACGGCGATCTGCTGTGCACCGACGATGTTGCCTACCAGGCCTTCCGTGCGCAGAGCCGCAACCCCGCCTTCATCGCGCAGTTCCTGGCGCAGCCGCTGGAAGCGCGTATTGCGTTCGCACAGAAGGCACGCGCCGCCAGCCAGGCGCGCCAGTCTGAAATGAAGCAGGACGACAACGCGACCTTTGAAACCGTCACCGACGTGGCCCCGGCCGAAGTGCTGGCCACGTTCCAGCGTTACGGCGTGGACACCATGATCCACGGCCACACCCATCGCCCTGCGATCCATACCGTGACCGCCGGTGACAGCACCTGCACCCGCATCGTATTGGGCGACTGGTACGAACAGGGCTCGGTACTGCGCGTGGATGCCGATGGCTTCCGCCTGGAAGCGTTGAGCTGACGCCAACCGGGCTTGTCGTAGGAGCGGCGTAAGCCGCGAAGCTGGTACAAAAAAGCCCGTCAGACATAGCTGCAACTGCAGACCGGTCTGGCGGGTTTTGCATTGGTGACTTCGCGGCTTACGCCGCGAAGCTGGTACAAGAAAGCCCGATATAGCTGCAATTGCAGAGCTGCTTGGCGAACTTTGCATTGGTGGCTTCGCGGCTAACGCCGCTCCTACAGAGGGAGCCGCTGCCTTGAATTTGTAGGAGCGGCATCAGCCGCGAAGCTGGTACAAGAAAGCCCGTCAAACATGGCCGCAATTGCAGACCTGTCTGACGGGCTTTGCATTGCTGGCTTCGCGGCTTACGCCGCTTCTACATGCAGCATGCTCAGGGGGCTTGCACCGGCACCGAGGGGTCGCGGGCGCAGCCCTTGAAGGTGTCCTTGCCCAGCACGAATTCGGCGGTGAACGGGTGTTTCAGGTCGGACATGCCGTCCGAACACTCGGCACGTTGCAGCGTCAGCCGGAATGCGTCGGCACCCTCGCCGCCCTGCACCACCAGCAGACCATCCTGCACGGCACGGGCGCCTTCAAAATGGCGCGGGCTGGCTTGGGTTTCCGGGGTGCTGTAGTCAAGCTTGGCGCCGTCCACGCGCACTGCCCAGAACGGCTCGGTGCCGGTGGCCTGCAGGATCACCGGGAATGCATCCTGGGCGCCCGCTTCAGCGCTTGCGCCCGGTGCCGGTGCTGGCGCCGCAGTGCTGCCATCGGTGCTGGCAGGCTTCTGCCCGTTACACGCGGCCAATGCCAACAACACCGCACCTGCGATCAACATCTGCTTCATTACGTTCTCCTTGATTGCGTCATTGCCGACCGCGCTCACGCTGACGTGCGCCGCGATCAGATGATGGTGCATGCCGTTGCATCACCGCGTGGCGAATGCGGCATGCAACAGCCAGACATCCACCATGACCGATGGTGGAACGCCTGCACGCAGGCAGTCAATCGGACGCGACCCGAATTCGGGGCGGCGTTCATCGTTGCCGCAGCGGGCAACAGCAGACACGATCAACGGCAGGCAGGCCGCCGCGCTCAGCCGGCCTGTTCGACCAGGTGGGCCAGCTCATCCTCGTCAAAACCGGCCAACAGGCGGGCTTCCAGGTTGAACGGGCCACGCAGGTAGCCGCCCGCGTATTCGCCGAGCAACTGCTTGAAGCGCGCCTTCGGTTCGACGCCAGCGCGCGTGCAGTACCAGTGATACCACCGCGTGCCGGCTGCCACGTGGGCCACCTCCTCGCGCAGGATCACCTCCAGCACATCGGCAGTGCTGGCATCACCGAGCGAACGCAGCTTGCCGATCATTGCCGGGGTTACATCCAGACCACGGGCTTCCAGTACGCGCGGCACCAAGGCCATGCGCGCCAGACCGTCATGCGCGGTCTTTTCGCACATTTCCCACAGGCCGTTGTGGGCGGGGAAATCGGCGTAGTCATGGCCATGCGCCAGCAGGCGATCACGCAGCAAGACGAAATGGCGTGATTCGTCGTCCGCACAGCTGACCCAGTCGGCGTAGAAGCTGGCCGGCAAGCCGCGGAAGCGATACACCGCATCCCAGGCCAGGTCGATGGCATTGAGTTCGATGTGGGCGATGGCATGGATGAAGGCGGCACGGCCATCGATCGAACCCAGGCCACGCCGGGGCAGATCGCGTGGGTGCACCAGCACCAGTTGCGGTGGGCGGCCTGGCGAGCGGATCGGATCCGGGTCTGGCGCGTCTGCCGGCAGCTTCAAACTGCCAGCGCGGTAGCGCGTGGCGTAATGCTGGGTGAGCGCGACTTTCTCAAGCGGATCGGCGGCGGCCATGCAGATGCAGGCGGCGTCGAGCAGGGAGAAATCGGCGGCTTCCGGTGGAGGTATGAATGCCTGGTTGGCTGTGGAGTGATGCGATTGTTGCGGGTTCATGGCTGCTCACACGTTGCCGCTTCGTTCTGCCCTCACCCCAACCCCTCTCCCGCAGGGAGAGGGGCTTTGGGCGCGCCCCCTTGGGGGCTTATGAGTCAGGCGCGGCGCTGGGTCTTGGCTTCGTCCGAACGCAGCTGCTGGATGCGCTCGAAGTAACCGGGTTCGATACCGGTGACGTACTCGCCGTTGAAGCAGGACGAATCGAATTCCTTCAGCTCCGGGTTGCCTTCGCGCACGGCAAGTTCCAGGTCTTCCAGATCCTGGTAGACCAGCCAATCGCAGCCCAGGTGCTTCTCGATTTCCTCGACGCTGCGGTTGTGCGCGACCAGTTCTTCGGCGGCCGGCATGTCGATGCCGTAGATGTTCGGATAACGCACCGGCGGCGCGGCGCTGGCCAGATAGACCTTGCGTGCGCCGGCATCGCGTGCCATCTGCACGATCTGCTGGCTGGTGGTGCCGCGCACGATGGAATCGTCCACCAGCAGCACCACGCGGTTGCGGAACTCCAGGTGGATCGGGTTGAGCTTGCGGCGCACCGATTTCACCCGCTCACCCTGGCCCGGCATGATGAAGGTGCGGCCGACGTAACGGTTCTTGACGAAGCCTTCGCGGTACTTCACGCCGAGCACGTTGGACATCTCCAGCGCGGCATCGCGCGAGGTGTCGGGGATCGGGATGATGGTGTCGATGTCGTGATCCGGACGCAGGCGCAGGATCTTCTCGCCCAGCTTCTGGCCCATGCGCATGCGCGCCTTGTGCACCGACACGTTGTCCATCATCGAGTCCGGACGTGCGAAATACACGTACTCGAAGATGCACGGGGTCGGCTGGGTGCTGGTGGCGCAGACTTCGGTGAACAGCTCGCCGCGCTCGGTGATGACCACCGCTTCGCCCGGTGCCACATCGCGCATGCGCTCGAAGCCGAGCACGTCCAGCGCCACCGATTCGGAAGCAACCGCGTACTCGATGCCTTCGGCATGCATGCGCTTGCCCAGCACCAGCGGGCGGATGCCGTGCGGGTCGCGGAAGGCAACCAGGCCCAGGCCCAGCACCACACTGACCACCGCATAGCCGCCCTTGCAGCGACGGTGCACGCCGGCCACGGCGCGGATGGCCGCTTCCGGGGTGAGCATGCGCTGCGCGTCCAGCTCGTAGGCGAACACGTTCAACAACACTTCGCTGTCCGAATCGGTATTGATGTTGCGGCGGTCAGCCTCGAACACCTGCCGACGCAGCGCCTCGGTATTGATCAAGTTGCCGTTGTGCGCCAGGGCGATGCCGTAAGGCGAATTGACGTAGAACGGCTGCGCCTCGTCGGTGCCTTCCGAGCCTGCGGTCGGGTAGCGCACATGGGCGATGCCGATGCGACCCTGCAGCAATTCCATGCGGCGTTCGTCGAATACATCACGGACCAGGCCATTGGCCTTTTCCACGCGTAGACGGGTGCCGTCGGCGGTGGCGATGCCGGCCGCATCCTGGCCACGGTGTTGGAGGACGGTCAGGCCGTCATAAAGCTGCCCGGCGACGTTCTGGTTGCCGACGATTCCGACGATGCCACACATGTTGCGCGATCTCCGCTGGGCGATGCCCGTTAACGTGAAGGTGGCCGTGCCTGGCCCTGAGGCTCAACCCGTATCGGCTTGAGTTGACCCGGGCGCACCTGCGCCGGATCGATGTTGGAGGGCAACGCCCCCGCCGGGTCAGCTCGGCCTTCCTGTCCGCTGCGTTGGCGGGGATCAAAACGCGTCCCCTCCAACTGCGCCGGTAGCAAGCCACTGCCCGCATCTGCTTCGTTCGGTCCGCCATTATCGCCTGCCAACACCGACTTCCCCAAGTCCATCAGCGCCATTGCCGGCGATTCAGGTGGCTGCGGCAGTTTCTCGCGCAGCTTGTCGGCCATCGGCTGCAGCCAGGGCAGCACGCTGGACTGGCGCCAACCGGCCTCCTCGCGCATCGAGGTGAAGCCCAGCAGCAGTACGGCCAGCACCGCGAACAAGACCCCGCGCAGCAGGCCCAAGGCCAGCCCCAGCAGGCGATCCGGCCATTTCAGCAGTACCGTGGCATCCACCACCCCGCGCAGCAGGCGCCCCACCAGGCTTGCCGCCAGCAGCACGCCGACGAACACCAGCAGGTAACCGCCGGCATAGTCGCCGGCGCTGGGCTGGGCCTGGCCGGCCAGCATCAGGGCCGCGCGCTCGCCGTAGTAGAACGCGGCCGCGCCAGCCAACAGCCAGTTCAGCACGCCCAGCACGGTTGCCAGCAGGCCGCGCATCAGCCCGAACAGGGCCGATACGCCGATCAGCGCCAACAGCGCCAGATCAATCACCGGGCGCCCCGCGAATACGCTGTGCCGGCGTGTGAGCGGTCAGGCGGATACAACGCCGCATCAAGGATGGGGGCGGACCATGCCGGCAATGCCGACCTTGGCCGCGACCTGTGCCTTGAGCTGTTCAGCCTGTTCGCGGCTGGCGACCGGCCCGATACGGACGCGGTTGAGCACGCCGTTGTCGGTGCGCACCTGTTCGACAAAGGCACTGAAGCCGGCCGCGCGCGCGCGGTCACGCAGCGCATTGGCGTCGGCGGCCTGGCCAAAGGCACCCAGCTGCACGGCAAAACCGACGCCGCTGGCGGCCGGTGCCGCTGGCGTGGTGACCGCCGGCTTGGCCGGGGTAGCCGCAACCGGCCGTGCCGGCTCGGGCTTGGGCGCTTCCGGCTTGGCAGCGGGCTTGGGTTCGGGTTTGGGCGCTGCCGCGACCGGCTTGGCCGGCTCGGGCGGCAAGGCCTCCGTGCGTACCGGGGCAGTGGCGGCGGCTGCGGTGGCGGTGCTGCTGGCCGGTGCGGCAGCAGGGGCCGGTGCCGGTGCAGGAACTGCATTTTCGGCAGCGGCGTTGAGCACCACCACCTGTGCATTCACATCGTTGCGGACCTTGCCGGCTTCCAGTCGCACCAACTCGGCCTGGACACGATCGGCATACGGGCCGATGCGCACACGCCAAGCCTGGCGGCCATTGATGGTGTCGGCCTGGCGGAAGCCGGGCAGATTGGATTTCTTCAGGTGCGCGATCACCGCGTCGGCATCGGCCTCGCTGCCATAGGCACCAAAGTTGACCGCGTAGTTGCCGGCGGCAGCCGACGGCGGCAAGGCATTGCCGGGCTGCTCGACCGCAGCGGCGACGCCGGTTTCCGGCTGTGCGGCCGGCATGCCCAAGGCACCGCCTGCCGGTGCGCCGGGCGCTACCAGCGGCAGCTCGCGGGTTTCGAACTGGCCTTCGCCAGGCGCTGCAGGCGCGCTCAACGGCACGTCCTGTACACCACTGTCCGGGGCCGGCCCTTTGACCAGCATCGGCAGGAAGATCACGGCAAGAGCCACCAGAACGATGGCACCAATCAATCGCTGTTTCAGAGGAGTATCCACAATTGGCGTATGCGCGGCGCGGCGGAGTGCCCCGGTGATTATATGCGGGGCACGCGCGGCAGCGTCTTAGTCAGCTGAACGGAGAAGTGGCAGCGCTTCGGCCACCGTATGGAAGGAGCCGAACAGCAGCACCCGATCACCCGGCCCGGCCTGGCCTACTGCCGCTTCCAGCGCCTTGGCAACCGTGTCGGACAGCGTGGCGTTGGCGGCGCCGGTCTGCGCCAGGCGTTCACGCAACTGGGCGGCGGTCTGCCCACGCGCACCTTCCAGCCCGGCCAGGAACCAGCCATCAACCTGCCCCTGCAAGGCCTCGACCACCCCGGCCGCGTCCTTGTCGGCCAGCGCGGCATACACCGCAAGCGTGCGGCCAGCCACCGGTTCGGCCTTCAGGGCCGCCGCCAGGGCAGCGGCAGCCTGCGGGTTGTGGCCTACATCCAGCAGGACCTCAATGCCGTTGTGCTGGAAGCGCTGCAGGCGCCCGACCACCTGCGCTTCGGCCACGCCCTGTGCCCACGCAGTGCGCGGCACCGGCTTGTCCAGCGCGCGCAAGGCGGCAACCGCAGTGGCAGCGTTGTTGCGCTGGATCGGCGCCCACAAGGCCGGCTGCGGCAGTTCCAGCCGGAACGAGACGTCGCGCCAGCGCCACAGCTCGGCGTCGATATCCTCGGCAAAGAAATCGCTGCCGAAACGGATCGCATTGGCGCCAAGCACATAGGCGCGCCGCAGCACGCTCGAAGGTGGATCGATCTCGCCCAGGATCACCGGCTTCCAGCCACGGATGATGCCGGCCTTTTCCTCACCGATGGCTTCGCGGTCGTTGCCCAGCCAATCGGCATGGTCGATATCGACGGTGGTGATCACCGCCACATCGGCATCGATGATGTTGACCGCGTCCAAGCGCCCGCCGAGACCGACTTCCAGCACCGCCAGGTCCAAACCAGCCTGCTGGAACAGCCACAGCGCACACAGCGTGCCGTACTCGAAATAGGTCAATGCAGTGTCGCCACGCGCGTCTTCGACCGCGTTGAAGCCAGCCACAAGGCGAGCGTCATCCACGTCCTGGCCATCGATGCGCACGCGCTCGTTGTAGCGCAGCAGGTGCGGCGAGGTATAAGCACCCACCTTCCACTCCGCGGCACGGGCGATGGACTCGATGAAGGCCACGGTCGAACCCTTGCCATTGGTGCCGCCGACCACGATGCAATGCTCGGCCGGCCGGCCCAGCTGCATGCGTTGTGCGACTTCGCGAACGCGCTCCAGACCCATCGCGATGGCTTGCGGGTGCTGCTGTTCGATATGGGCGAGCCACTGTTCAAGCGTGGCGGGACGAGCGGAAGACATGCGAAAGACTCTCTGGATCATGGGCCGGCGCTGAAGGCCGACTGCGCGTTGCGCGCGGGAATGGCGCCCATGATACAGCGGCCGCTGCGTGCAGCTGCCAAGCTTCCCGACATGTCAGGCCTGCGTGTGCGTAGTGCCGAGCCATGCTCGGCAAGGGCTTTCCCGGTAATGCCTCAGCCGAGCAGCGTAGTGGGGGGCCCGGGACCACACACGCAGAAGACGAAAAGACGCAACCCCCCCAAACGCGGGCCACCACCCGCTC
>NZ_JBDJMY010000059.1:0-23217 GCF_039674165.1 Stenotrophomonas terrae | reverse complement strand
GCCATGCTCTGCAAGAGGCCTCACTGGTAGAGCCTCTGCCGAGCATGGCTCGGCACTACCGCAAACAAAAACGGGGAAGCCGAAGCTTCCCCGTTCATTGCATCACATCAACCGCCAGCTGTTACAGCAGGTCGGCCACGCCGGCGCGCTCTTCTTCCAGCTCGCCCAGGGTGATGTCGATGTACTTCTTGGAGAAGTCGTCGATCGGCAGATCCTTGACGATGGTGTACTCGCCATTCTCGGTGGTGACCGGGAAGCCGAACACAACGCCTTCCGGAATGCCGTAGGAACCGTCGGACGGCACGCCCATGGTCACCCACTTGCCGTTGCTGCCCAGCACCCAGTCATGCACGTGGTCGATGGCGGCATTGGCAGCCGAAGCGGCCGAGGACAGGCCACGGGCGGCGATGATCGCTGCGCCGCGCTTGCCGACGGTCGGAATGAAGGTGTTGGCGTTCCATTCCTGATCGTTGATCAGCTCGCCGACCTTGGCGCCGCCGGTGGTGGCGAAGCGGTAGTCCGGGTACATGGTCGGGCTGTGGTTGCCCCACACGGTGAAGTGCTCGAAGCTCTCCACGGTCTTGCCGGTCTTGGCAGCCAGCTGGCTCAGGGCGCGGTTGTGGTCCAGGCGCAGCATGGCGGTGAAGTTGCGCGGGTTCAGGTCCGGCGCCGACTTCATCGCGATGTAGGCATTGGTGTTGGCCGGGTTGCCGACCACCAGCACCTTGACGTCACGCTTGGCGACGGCGTTCAGGGCCTTGCCCTGCACGGTGAAGATCTTGGCGTTTTCCAGCAGCAGGTCCTTGCGCTCCATGCCCGGGCCGCGCGGACGGGCGCCGACCAGCAGGGCCACATCGACGTCCTTGAAGGCCACCAGCGGGTCAGCGGTGGTCACCACGCCGGCCAGCAGCGGGAAGGCGCAGTCTTCCAGTTCCATGACCACACCCTGCAGGGCGGCCTGGGCCTTTTCGTTGTCGATTTCGAGCAGCTGCAGGATGACCGGCTGATCCTTGCCCAGCATTTCGCCAGAAGCGATGCGGAACAGCAGTGCATAACCGATATTGCCGGCAGCGCCGGTTACGGCAACACGAACGGGTGCTTTCATGGGGGTTTCCTCTGCTAAGAAGCGTTTGTGGGGGTAAGGCCTGGCATGCGCAGGCGCGCGGGCCAGGCTGCAATCAGAAACGGCCACCTGAGCAGGTGGCCGTCGGAGTCAATCAGGCGGCGAGGATCTTGTTCCACTCGGCGACGCGGTCGGCCTTGGCGGCCAGCACGGCGTCGGTATCGCCTTCCAGGGTGATCTTGTTGATCGCATCGCCCTGCTGGATCGCATCAACCACGTCCAGGCCTTCGAGCACCTTGCCAAACACGGTGTGCTTGCCATCGAGCCAATCGGTCTTGATGTGGGTGATGAAGAACTGGCTGCCGTTGGTGTTCGGGCCGGCATTGGCCATGGACAGCACGCCGCGCTCATGGCGCACGCCGTTCTTGGTTTCATCTTCAAAACGGTAGCCCGGGCCGCCACGGCCGGAGCCTTCCGGGCAGCCGCCCTGGACCATGAAGTCAGCGATCACGCGGTGGAACGCCAGGCCGTCATAGAAGCCATGCTTGACCAGGTTGACGAAGTTGGCAACGGTCAGCGGTGCCTTGTCGGCATACAGCTCGACCTTGATCGGGCCGCGGGAGGTGTCGAAATTGGCGATCAGCGACATGGAAATCCTTAGTAAAGAAGACGTCTCTCAATAGCCGGATAGTTTACACCCGGCTCCGCCCGTGCTGCTGCCCCCCCCCTTTTCCGAGCTTGCACGGAAGGAAGCTGAATAGGCTATCGGACGAGTCTGAACAGCAGTTTTCGCAAAACGGCCACATACCGGTATAATGGCGAACTCATTTTCCCCATTCACGGCACCGGCTGGCCGTCTTTCGCATGTCCATCGAAAATCTTCGCAACATCGCCATCGTCGCCCACGTCGATCATGGCAAGACCACCCTCGTCGACCAGCTGCTCAAGCAGTCCGGCACCCTGTCTGAGCGTACGGTGCTTGCCGAGCGCGTGATGGACAGCAACGACCAGGAAAAAGAACGCGGCATCACCATTCTGGCCAAGAACACGGCCATTACCTGGGAAGACAAGAAGACCGGCATCAAAAACCGGATCAACATCGTCGACACCCCGGGACACGCCGACTTCGGCGGCGAGGTGGAGCGCGTACTGTCGATGGTCGACACCGTGCTGATCCTGGTCGACGCGATGGACGGCCCGATGCCGCAGACCCGCTTCGTCACCCAGAAGGCCTTCGCGATGGGCTTCAAGCCGATCGTCGTGGTCAACAAGGTTGACCGCCCGGGCTCGCGTCCGGAGTGGGTGATCGACCAGGTGTTCGACCTGTTCGACAAGCTCGGCGCCACCAATGAGCAGCTCGACTTCCCGATCGTCTACGCCTCGGCCCTGAACGGCTATGCCGGCCTGGAAGACAGCGTGCGCGACGGCGACATGACCCCGCTGTACGAAGCCATCATGCAGCACGCGCCGAAGCCGGAAGTTGACCCGGAAGGCCCGTTCCAGATGCGCATCAGCCAGCTGGACTACAACAACTTCGTAGGCGTGATCGGCATCGGCCGCATCCAGCGTGGCACCCTGAAGAAGGGCATGCAGGTTGCAGTGATCGACCGTGAAGGCAAGAAGCGCAACGGCAAGGTCGGCCAGGTTCTGGGCTTCCTGGGCCTGGAGCGCATCGAGCAGGACAGCGCCGAAGCCGGCGATATCGTTGCCATCTCCGGTATTCCGGAACTGACCATCTCCGACACCCTGTGCCACCCGGAAACCCCGGAAGCACTGCCGGCGCTGACCGTTGACGAGCCGACCATCTCGATGACCTTCCAGGTCAACAACTCGCCGTTCGCCGGCAGCAAGGACCTGTCCGGTGGCAAGTTCCTGACCAGCCGCCAGCTCAAGGACCGTCTGGACCGCGAGCAGGTCCACAACGTGGCCCTGAAGGTGGAACAGCTGGAAGACGCCGACAAGTTCCTGGTCTCCGGCCGTGGCGAGCTGCACCTGTCTGTGCTGATCGAAACCATGCGTCGTGAAGGCTACGAGCTGGCCGTGTCGCGCCCGGAAGTAATCATCAAGCAGATCGACGGCCAGGCCATGGAGCCGATCGAGCAGCTGGTGGTGGACATTGAAGAAATCCACCAGGGCGGCGTGATGGAAAAGCTGGGCTCCCGCAAGGGCCTGCTGAAGAACATGGAATCGGACGGCAAGGGTCGTGTACGCCTTGAGTACCAGATCCCGGCCCGTGGCCTGATCGGCTTCCAGAACGAGTTCAAGACCCTGACCCAGGGTTCTGGCCTGCTGTTCCACGTGTTCGACCATTACGGCCCGAAGGAACAGGGCGCCATCGCCAAGCGCCAGAACGGCGTGATGATCGCCAATGCTGCAGGCGCCACCCCGGCTTACTCGCTTGGGCCGTTGCAGGAACGCGGCAAGCTGTTCGCCGCCGAAGGTGACAACGTGTATGAAGGCCAGCTGGTCGGCATCCACTCCAAGGACAACGACCTGACCGTCAACGCCATCAAGACCAAGCCGCTGACCAACATGCGCGCTTCGGGCAAGGACGATGCGATCCAGCTGACCCCGGCGATCAAGTACTCGCTGGAACAGGCACTGGACTTCATCGAGGACGACGAGCTGGTCGAGATCACCCCGAAGGAAATCCGCCTGCGCAAGAAGGGTCTGACCGAAAGCGAGCGCAAGAAGTCTTCGCGCGGCTGATAGCGTGACTGGCAACAAGCCCTACAACCCGGATCCGCATGCGCATCCGGGTCTGGCAGCCATCGCGCTGCTGGAAGCGGGAAAGGCCGTACTGGCCTTTCTCGCTGCGGCTGGCCTGGAAATCTCCGGGCCGGCTCCGCTTCGCAACATCATCAATGCCCTGATCCACCGCGCAGGTGGTGACCCCGAGAACGGCGCGTTCTCCTCGCTGCTGGGCATGATCACCCCCGATACCGTTCACCTGGGCGCGGCCGTACTGGTCGGCTACGGGCTGCTGCGCGTGCTTGAAGCCTGGGGCCTGTGGCGCGCAAAGGCCTGGGCCTCATGGCTGGGCTGCATCTCCGCCGCGCTCTACCTGCCGCTGGACTTCTACGCCATCGTCAAACACCCCGGCTGGGCCTCCTGGCTGCTGCTGGCGGTCAATCTGCTGGTCGTCTGGGTACTGGCCCGCGACCTGGGCAAGCGCCACCTCAAGCGCTGACGCTTCACCCGTAGTGCCGAGCCATGCTCGGCATGAGGCCTGCCCAGCAATCCCGAACGCCCCACCTGTAGTGCCGAGCCATGCTCGACATCAGGCTTTACCGCCTCACCTGTAGTGCCGAGCCATGCTCGGCATTAGGCTTTGCCGCTTCACCTGTAGTGCCGAGCCATGCTCGGCATTTGGCATTCCCGGTAACGCCCCTGCCGAGCATGGCTCGGCACTACATATGCCCCACCCTACCGGTAACGCCCCTGCCGAGCATGGCTCGGCACTACATGTGCAATTCCGGCGCCGCGCAACATCACAGCTGCCAGCCCCATCTGCACCACGCATACGGATAGTCCTGCGGCCTTTCGCATAGGCCAGCCCGCACCGGGTTATGCAGCAGGCAGTTGGCTACGCCACGCAGTGACTCATCGCGCCTGATCGCATGATCGTGATAGCCCGCCTGCCAGATCGATCCGACGCCGCCAATGGATCTTGCCGAGCCGGATTTCAGGCGCTGCAGGCAGGCGCCCAGCGAACCGGATTGAAGCTGCAGCAACCAATGCAGGTGATCCGGCATCACCACCCAGGCCAGGTTGTGGCTGATGCCAGCAAGCTCACAATCGAGAAGCGCCTCGATCAACGCTGCAGCGTTTTCAGGCTGCGCGAAGAGGGGTGCGCGCCCCGCGGTCACCGTGGTGATTGAATAGATGTGATCGGGCAGCGATACGCGCCCGAGGCGCAGTTTTGAACTGGACATCGCTGCAGCCTGAGGCCGGCAACCGAGAAGATCCGTCAGCGCTTCACCGCTTCACCTGTAGTGCCGAGCCATGCTCGGCATGTGGCATTACCGGTAACGCCTCTGCCGAGCATGGCTCCGCATGTGGCATTACCGGTAACTCCCCTGCCGAGCATGGCTCGGCACTACAGATGCGGCATTAACGGTAACGCTCCTGCCGAGCACGGCTCGGCACTACAGATGCGGCATTGCCGGTAACGCTTCTGCCGAGCATGCCTCGGCACTACAGGTGCGGCATTACCGGGAACGCTTTTCTGCCGAGCATGGCTCGGCACTACAGATGCGGCATTGCCGGTAACGCCTCTGCCGAGCATGGCTCGGCACTACAGTGCGTCAGCCCTGCTTGCGGACGATGGCCATGGCGATTTCCAGCGACTGCTCGTAATTCAGCCGCGGGTCGACGCTGGAACGGTAGGCACGCTCCAGATCGCGCTCAGTGAGCTCACGCGCGCCGCCGGTGCATTCGGTGACATCCTCGCCCGTCAGCTCCAGGTGCACGCCTCCCAGGCGCGTACCGGCTGCTGCGTGCAGGTCGAACGACATCTCCACTTCGCTGCGGATGTTGTCGAAGCGACGGGTCTTGTAGCCGTTGCTGGTGCTCTCGGTGTTGCCATGCATCGCATCGCAGACCCACAGCACGCGGCGACCATCGCGCTTGATCGCATCCAGCAGCGGCGGCAACTTGTCGGCAATCTGTGCCGCGCCCATGCGATGGATGAAGCTCAGGCGGCCCGGCTCATCGTCCGGGTTCAGCACATCGATCAGCCGCAACAGCTGATCCGGCTGCACCGATGGCCCCACCTTGATCGCGATCGGGTTGCGCACGCCACGCAGGTATTCCACGTGCGCGCCGTCCAGCGCTGCGGTGCGCATGCCGATCCACGGGTAATGCGTGCTCAGGTTGAACCAGCCGTTCTGGCGCGGCACCTGCCGGGTCAGCGCCTGCTCGTAGGGCAGCAGCAAGGCCTCGTGCGAGGTGTAGAAATCCACCCGGTTGAGGTTGTGCACCTGCGAACCGGACAGGGTTTCCATGAAATCCACGGCATCGCCGATCGAGGCCACCATCTTCTGGTACTCCTCGGCCAGCGGCGAGCAGCGCATCCAGGCCAGGTTCCAGTACTCAGGATGGTGCAGGTCGGCAAAGCCGCCATCGATCAGCGCCCGCACGAAATTCATCGTCAGCGCCGAGCGCGAATGCGCGGTGATCATCCGCTGTGGGTCCGGCACACGCGCGGCCTCGGTGAACGCCGGCGCGTTGATCACATCGCCGCGGTAGCTCGGCAGGGTCACCCCATCACGGGTTTCGGTGTCGGCCGAGCGCGGCTTGGCGTACTGGCCGGCAAAGCGGCCCACCCGGATCACCGGCGTGCGCAGGCCGTGCACCAGCACCAGGCTCATCTGCAGCAGCACCTTGAGCCGGTTGGAAATCGTGCCCGATTCGCAGTCGACGAAGTTCTCCGCGCAATCACCGCCCTGCAGCAGGAAGCGCTTGCCCTCTTGGGCGTCGGCCAGCTGCTGCTTGAGCGCGAAGATCTCCCACGAGGTCACCAGTGGCGGCAGCTGCCGCAGCTCGTTCAGCGCATCGTCCAGCGCCTGCGCATCGGGATACGTTGGCATCTGCAGCGCAGGCTTGCCACGCCAGCTATCCGGCGCCCAGCTGCTGGCGTTGGCGACGGATGAGGGGGACAGGGAAGCGTTCATGCAGATACCAATGGAAGAAGTGGAAAAATCAGATCGAACGTTTTTTGCGGGTGCGCAGGCCGACATACAACGCCCAGCCGGCAAGCAGTACGAACCACACCAGGCTCCACATCGGCATGCTCAGGCCGAGGAAGGTCCAGTCGATGTTGCCGCAGTCGCCGGTACCGGTAAGCACCGTGCGGAACACCTCGAACGGGCCCATGGTTTCAGCCAGGAAGCTCAGCGGCGGGCCGCAGCTGCTGCCCAGGTCCTTCGGCAACAACTGCACGTAGACGTGGCGCCCGGCGATGCCGATACCCACCAGCGCTGCCAGCAGCGTCAACACGCCATAGCCGGCACGACCGCCGCGGCTGGAAGGCCCATGCAGCGCGCCGAACAGGAACAGCACGCCCACTGCGGCAAATGCGATGCGCTGGTAGATGCACAGCGGGCACGGCTCCAACCCCATCTGGATCTGCATGTAGATCGCAAATGCCAGCAGCCCGGCACAGGCCGCAAAGCCCAGCAGGCACTGCGCACGGAAGCTCCAACGCAAGGGGTTCATCGCATCATTCCGGAGTAGACAATGCGGCAAGAGTAGCAGGCCATCCGCGCACGATCAGCAGTGATGCCAGTTGCAACTTCATCAAACAGAAAGCCCGGCGTTGGCCGGGCTTCTGTTGCATCCGTCGATGGATGGAAGTGCGCGATTACTCGCCGACTTCTTCCGCCACGGCGACCGGACGGTCAACCAGTTCGACATAGGCCATCGGTGCGTTGTCGCCAGCGCGGAAGCCGCACTTCAGCAGGCGCAGGTAGCCGCCCGGACGGTTGGCGTAGCGCGGGCCCAGGATGGTGAACAGGACGCCGACGGCTTCCTGGTCACGCAGGCGGGCGAACGCCAGACGACGGTTGGCAACCGAATCAACCTTGGCCAGGGTGATCAGCGGCTCGGCAACGCGGCGCAGTTCCTTGGCCTTCGGCAGGGTGGTCTTGATCAGCTGGTGCTTGAACAGCGACGCAGCCATGTTCTTGAACATTGCTTCGCGGTGGGCGCTGGTACGGTTGAACTTGCGGCCCGACTTCATATGACGCATGGGTGTATTCCTTGATTAATGATGGAACGTTGGACTTCGTTGTCGCCATCCTGGCGTTGTAAGTGGACTGCGGATGGTCCTGGTCGCCCGTCCTGGACGACCTGCATTGCGGCGTTGTTTAACCGTCAATGCGGGTACTGCTGAAACAATATTCCCCCGCATGGTCGCCCATGCGGGGGAACAGGTATTGCTATCAACCAAGCATGCCGTGAGCGGCGACACCGGCCGGCGGCCAGTTCTCCAGCTTCATGCCAAGCGACAGGCCACGCTGGGCCAGCACTTCCTTGATCTCGGTCAGCGACTTCTTGCCGAGGTTCGGGGTCTTGAGCAGTTCCACTTCGGTCTTCTGGATCAGATCACCGATGTAGTAGATGCTCTCGGCCTTCAGGCAGTTGGCCGAACGCACGGTCAGCTCCAGGTCGTCGATCGGGCGCAGCAGCACCGGATCCACGCCGTTGTTGGCCGGCTTGGCCGCACCGCGGTCGCGGTGGGTGAAATCGCCGAACACCGACAGCTGATCGCTGAGGATGTCGGCCGCAGTGCGGACAGCTTCCTCGGCATCGATCGTGCCGTTGGTTTCGATATCGATGACCAGCTTGTCCAGATCGGTACGCTGTTCGACGCGAGCGGCTTCCACCGCATAAGCGACGCGGCGGACCGGCGAGAACGAGGCATCCAGCACCAGACGACCAATCGCACGCGATTCTTCGTCCGGACGACGACGCACAGCGGCCGGCTGGTAGCCGAAGCCGCGCTCGACCTTCAGACGCATGTTGATCGCAGTGTCCTTGGTCAGGTTGCAGATCACATGGTCGCCGTTGATCACTTCGACGTTGTGGTCAACCTTGATGTCGGCAGCGGTAACAACGCCCGGACCCTGCTTGGACAGGGAAACGGTGGCGCTGTCGCCGGTGTGCATACGGATAGCCACGTCTTTCAGGTTCAGCAGGACGTCAAGCACGTCTTCCTGCAGGCCTTCAAGGGTGGTGTACTCATGCAGCACGCCGTCGATCTCGACTTCGGTAATGGCGAAGCCCGGGATGGACGACAGCAGCACGCGACGCAGGGCGTTGCCCAGCGTATGCCCGTAACCACGCTCCAAAGGTTCGATCACAACCTTGGCGCGGGTGTCGGTAAGGCGTTCGATCTGCGGACCGCGAGGACGCAGAACCTGGTTTGCGGTAACCGTCATGTTGCGGGTTCTCCTGCGAACCTCCGGTGCAACCCGGAGGTTCTCCATTGTGAATTACTTCGAATACAACTCGACGATCAGCGCTTCGTTGATATCCGCAGGCAGGTCCGCACGATCCGGAACGGCCTTGAAGACGCCGCTGAACTTCTTCGAATCGACTTCGACCCACGACGGGCTGAGGTCGTGCTGCTCGGCAACGACCAGGGCTTCCTGGACGCGCAGCTGCTTGGCAGCCTTCTCAGACAGCGCAATCGCGTCGCCGGCCTTGATCTGGTACGAAGCCAGGTTGACCGACTTGCCATTGACCGTGACACCGCGGTGCGAAACCAGCTGACGAGCAGCCGGACGCGTCACTGCGAAGCCCATGCGGTAGACGACGTTGTCCAGACGGGTTTCCAACAACTGCAGCAGGTTCTCGCCGGTGTTGCCCTTCTTGGTCGAGGCCTTCTTGTAGTAGTTGCGGAACTGACGCTCCAGCAGACCGTAGATACGCTTGACCTTCTGCTTTTCACGCAGCTGGGTAGCGTAGTCGGACAGCTTGCCCTTACGGGCAGTGGCGCCGTGCTGGCCGGGCTTTTGCTCCAGCTTGCACTTGGAATCCAACGCGCGGGCCGGGCTCTTCAGAGAGAGGTCGGCGCCTTCGCGGCGGGCGAGCTTACAGGTAGGACCGATATAACGAGCCATTTCTTATCGCTCCTTTAGACGCGACGCTTCTTCGGCGGACGGCACCCGTTGTGCGGGATTGGCGTCACGTCGATGATGTTGGTGATCTTGTAGCCGACGTTGTTCAACGAACGTACGGCCGACTCACGGCCCGGACCCGGACCCTTGATGCGGACTTCCAGCGACTTCAGTCCGTAATCCAGCGCAGCCTTGCCAGCCTTTTCGGCGGCAACCTGAGCGGCGAACGGAGTCGACTTACGCGAACCACGGAAGCCAGCGCCACCGGAGGTCGCCCAGGACAGTGCATTGCCCTGACGGTCGGTGATGGTCACGATGGTGTTGTTGAACGAAGCGTGGACGTGGGCAACGCCATCAGTGATGACGCGCTTGATCTTCTTCTTGGTTTTTGCTGCTGCGGGCTTAGCCATTATCTAGGGTCCCTTACTTCTTCAGAGCCTTGCGCGGACCCTTACGGGTACGTGCATTGGTCTTGGTGCGCTGACCACGCAGCGGGAGACCACGACGATGACGCAGGCCGCGATAGCAGCCCAGGTCCATCAGGCGCTTGATGGCAATGCCGATTTCGCGACGCAGGTCGCCTTCAACGATGTACTTGCCCACTTCCAGGCGCAGACGATCGATTTCCGGTTCCGACAAATCGCGGATCTTGGTGGTCGAAGCAACGCCTGCGACTTCGCAGACCTTCTTCGAACGGGTACGGCCGATGCCGTAAATGCTTTGCAACCCGACCCAGACGTGCTTCTGGGCTGGCAGGTTGACGCCTGCAATACGCGCCATGACGCGGTTCTCCAGCTGAGTGATGGCCGACTGCGCACCATGAGGCGCGCCAATCCGGCAGGATGGATCAAAAAAGTGAACTAGCGATACTAACAAGGCTTCGGTTTGCTTGGAAGCCGTGG
This sequence comes from Stenotrophomonas terrae, assembly GCF_039674165.1. Lineage (GTDB taxonomy): Bacteria > Pseudomonadota > Gammaproteobacteria > Xanthomonadales > Xanthomonadaceae > Stenotrophomonas > Stenotrophomonas terrae_A. The sequence continues at coordinate 12,628 of NZ_JBDJMY010000059.1, read as the reverse complement.
AACGTAATGTTCCACAGACCCGGCGTGGGGAGTGTGCCCATGCTCCGGCGCCGGATGTGCCTGGCAAGGAGAGTCATCTCCGAGCCGCCCGCGCTACTCCCGCGCGGAACAACCACATCACACCCCCACCCGAAACCGCTGCAGGGGCCGCCCTTCTGTTTGGAAAGCCGCCCGGTTGACCAGGGCGGGTTTCGCGTAATTAAGCCGTAAGTATAACCGGTGAATCAGCCGCGTGCAAAACCGCCGCGGTTGCCGCCCTTCAGGTTGGCCTTCTTCAACAGGCTTTCGTACTGGTGCGACATCAGATGTGCCTGAACCTGCGCGATGAAGTCCATCACCACCACCACCACGATCAGCAGCGAGGTGCCACCGAAGTAGAACGAGGCGTTGAGCTGGGTGCGCATGATTTCCGGCAGCAGGCAGACGATCACCAGGTACAGCGAGCCGGCAGCGGTCAAACGGGTCAGCACGGCATCGATGTAGTCGGCGGTAGCCTTGCCCGGACGAATGCCCGGAATCAGCGCGCCCGACTTCTTCAGGTTGTCGGCGGTTTCCTGCGAGTTGAACACCAGTGCGGTGTAGAAGAACGCGAAACCGGTGATCAGACCTGCGAACACGATCATGTGCAGCGGCTCGCCCGGACCCAGCGCGTTGGCCACCTTCTGCAGCCACGTGGCCGAGCTGGCCTGGCCGGACCACATCGCCAGCGTTGCCGGGAAGGCCAGGATGCTGGAGGCGAAGATGGCCGGGATCACGCCCGCCATGTTCAGCTTCAGCGGCAGGAACGAGGTCTGGTTCATATAGGCATTACGGCCACCCTGACGGCGGGCGTAATTGACCGTGATACGACGCTGACCGCGCTCCACGAACACCACGAAGTAGGTGAAAGCCAGCACCACCAGCACGATGATCAGCAACGAGATGAAGCTCATGTTGCCGTCACGGTACGCTTCGACGGTGTGGATCACAGCAGCCGGCAAGCCAGCCACGATGCCTGCGAAGATGATCAGCGACACACCGTTGCCGATGCCACGCTCGGTCACCTGCTCACCCACCCACATCAGGAAGATGGTGCCTGCGGTGAGCGCGATGATCGCGGTCAACACGAAGCCCATGCCCGGGGCATAAACCACCGGTGCACCGCCCGGCGACACCTGGTTCTGCAGTGCCAGCGCAATACTGCCGCCCTGCACTACCGCCAGGAGCACCGCGCCGATGCGCGAATACTGGGTGATCTTGCGACGACCCGACTCACCTTCCTTCTGCATGGCCTTCAGGGCCGGGAAGATGTGGACCGCCAGCTGCATCACGATGGATGCCGAAATATACGGCATCACATTCAACGCGAAGATACTGAAACGGTGCAGGGCGCCGCCCGAGAACATGTTGAACATGTCCACGATGCCGCCGCCCTGCGCCTGCATCAGCGCAAGCATGGCCTCGGGATTGACGCCCGGCACCGGCACATAACAGCCAATGCGATAGACGAGCAATGCCCCAAGTACGAACAGGAGGCGTTGGCGAAGTTCTGTGAACTTGCCTGCCCCTGCCGCGAGTTTACCGATGCCAGCTTGCGCCATGTTCCAGTTACTCCTGTACGCTGCCGCCGGCAGCTTCAATCGCGGCCTTGGCGCCGGCAGTAGCAGCAATACCCTTCAGGGTGAATGCCTTGCTCAGCTCGCCCTTGAAGACGACCTTGGCCTTCTTCGCGGTCGACGGGATCAGCTTGGCTGCACGCAGTGCGGCCAGGTCGATCTCACCAGCTTCCAGACGATCAAGGTGGTAGGACAGCACTTCTGCAGTGTCCTTGGCCTTGTGCGAGAAGAAGCCGATCTTCGGCAGACGACGCTGCATCGGGGTCTGGCCGCCTTCGAAGCCGGCCTTGATCTTGCCGCCGCCCTTACGAGCGAACGAACCCTTGTGGCCGCGGCCGCAGGTCTTGCCCAGGCCGGAGCCGATACCGCGACCGACGCGGGTGCGCTCGGTGCGGGCGCCCGGTGCCGGGCTCAGTTCATTGAGACGCATAGTCATGGTCGATTACTCCTCAACCTGGACGAGGTACTGAACCTTGTTGATCAGACCGCGAACCTGCGGGCTGTCTTTCAGTTCACGCACATCATTGATCTTGCTCAGGCCCAACGCACGCACCGACAGGCGGTGACGCGACTGGGTACCACGCAGGCCGCGCACCAGGCGCACCTTGACGGTCTTGACGGTTTCATTAGCCATGGTTGAGATCCTCAACCTTCTTGCCGCGCTTGGCAGCAATACGCGCCGGCGACTGTGCGCCAGCCAGGCCCTTCAACGTGGCGCGAACCAGGTTGATCGGGTTGCGCGAACCAACAGCCTTGGCCAGAACGTTCTTCACGCCCACGGCTTCCAGCACGGCGCGCATGGCACCACCAGCAATGACGCCAGTACCTTCCGAAGCCGGCTGCATGAACACGCGAGCTGCGCCGTGACCATCCTTGATGGTGTGCCACAACGTGCCGTTGTTCAGATCAACGGTGACCTGGTTCTTGCGAGCCTGCTCCATCGACTTCTGGATGGCGACCGGCACTTCGCGTGCCTTGCCGTAACCGAAGCCAACCTTGCCTTCGCCATCACCGACCACGGTCAGTGCGGTGAAGGTGAACTGGCGACCGCCCTTGACGGTCTTGCTGACGCGGTTGACCGCGACCAGCTTTTCGATCATGCCGTCGTCGACTTTCTCTTCGCGGTTACGGTCGCGATCGCGACCCCGCTGCTGACGTTCTTCTGCCATTTCGATTCCTTGATTGATTGGGTTATGTACGGCTCGAAGCCGCTTATGGTTGTGTAGTGAAGCGTTGAATCACCAGCCGCTGCAGAAGAACGAAAGGCGCCCGGTACAAACCCGTACCGGCAGGCAGGCGGAAAGGGGCCAAAGGCCCCTTTCCTGTATTGCTTAGAACTGCAGGCCGCCTTCGCGGGCAGCATCAGCAAGAGCCTTGATGCGACCGTGGTAGCGGTAGCCCGAGCGGTCGAAAGCGACCTTCTCGATACCAGCAGCCTTGGCGCGCTCTGCAATCAGCTTGCCAACCTTGGTGGCGGCTTCCATGTTCTTGCCGCTCTTCAGGCCTTCCTTGACGTCGGCCTGTGCGGTGTTGGCAGCAGCCAGCACCAGGGAGCCGTCGGCGGTGAAGATCTGTGCGTACAGGTGCTGACCGGTGCGCAGGACCGACAAGCGCGCAACACCCAGGGTACGGATGTGCGAACGGGTCGACTTGGCGCGACGCAGACGTGCGATGTTCTTGTTCATGTTCTTTATCCTCGAAAGCTGAAAACCTAAGAATTAGGCCTTCTTGGCTTCCTTGCGAATGATGACTTCACCGGCGTACTTCACACCCTTGCCCTTATAGGGCTCCGGCGGACGGAAACCGCGGATCTTGGCAGCGACTTCACCGACAACCTGCTTGTCAACGCCCTGCACGACGATTTCGGTCTGCGTCGGGGTCGAGATGGTGATGCCTTCCGGCGCCACGAACAGGACGGGGTGGGAGAAGCCCAGCGACAGGTTCAGGTCCTTGCCCTGCATGGCAGCGCGGTAACCCACGCCGACCAGCTCAAGCTTGCGCTCGAAGCCTTCGGACACGCCCTGCACCATGTTGGCCAGGATCGCACGCACGGTGCCAGCCAGCGCGTCGAAGGAGATGTCCTTCGGGTTCAGCGTGGCAACGCCGTTGTCGAGAGTGATTTCAACGCCAGCGGTCTTGTTCAGCGACAGGGTGCCCTTCGGGCCCTTCACGCTCACAACTTCCGGCTGGATGGTCAGTTCAACGCCCTTGGGCAGGTTGATCGGCTTCTTGGCTACACGGGACATAGTGGACTCCTTCCCTTAGGCCACGAAGCACAGGACTTCGCCGCCGACGCCCAACTGGCGCGCCTGCGCATCAGTCATGATGCCTTTGGAGGTGGAAATGATCGAAATACCCAGGCCGTTCATGACCTTCGGCAGCTCGGACTTGCCACGGTACTGGCGCAGACCCGAACGCGAGAAGCGCTTCAGGGTCGCGATGACCGGCTTGCCCTCGAAATACTTCAGGACGATTTCGATCTCGGCCTTGTTGTTTTCGATGTTGTTGACGCGCAGGTCAGTGATGTAACCCTCATCCTTCAGGACCTGGGCAATAGCCACCTTGACCTTGGACGACGGGGCTTTCACCGTCTGCTTGCCAACCGCTGCCGCATTTCGAATGCGTACCAGCAGGTCGGCGATGGGATCAGTCATGCTCATGTAAATACCTTTGAGTGCACCGATATCCGCTTTCGCGAAAATCTTGTGTTTTCCTGGGATGGGCCAGGGCCCTTGACGCACCTGCCGCCTGTTTCGGGCAGGCAAGGAGCGGGATTATACGACAAAAAGCCCGACTTGCGTCGGACTTTTTGCTTTACCTTCAGGTTGCCCTTCCGGCGACCTGACCGGGCCTTGCGGCCCGGCCGGGCTGTTACTTACCAGCTTGCCTTGCGCAGGCCCGGCACGTCACCACGCATGGTGGCTTCGCGCAGCTTGTTACGGCCAAGGCCGAACTTGCTGTACACGCCACGCGGACGACCCGACAGTTCGCAACGGTTGCGATGGCGGCTCGGCGACGAATCGCGCGGCAGCTTCGACAACTTGATCACGGCTTCTGCCTTCTCTTCGTAGCTCGCGTCCACCGAGGACACGATCTTCTTCAGAGCTGCACGCTTGTCGGCGTACTTCACTGCCAGCTTCTTCCGCTTGATGTCGCGGTTGACCATTGAGGTCTTTGCCATTTCGGTATCCTCGACGAATCAGTTACGGAACGGGAACTTGAACGCTGCGAGCAGCGCCTTCGCTTCCGCGTCGGTCTTGGCGGTGGTGGTGATGGCGATATCCATACCGCGGATCGCATCGACGGCGTCGAAATCGATTTCCGGGAAGATGATCTGTTCCTTCACACCCATGTTGAAGTTGCCACGACCGTCGAACGAACGACCCGACACGCCGCGGAAGTCACGCACGCGCGGCAGCGAGATGTTGATCAGGCGATCCAGGAACTCAAACATGGTGTCACGACGCAGCGTGACCTTGCAGCCGATCGGCCAACCATCACGGATCTTGAACGATGCCACCGAGACGCGCGACTTGGTGATGACCGGCTTCTGGCCGGTGATCTTGGTCATGTCGCCAACGGCGTTCTCAAGAACCTTCTTGTTGGTCGCAGCTTCACCAACGCCCATGTTCAAGGTGACCTTGACCAGACGCGGGACCTGCATCGGATTGGTGTAACCGAACTGCTTGGTCAGCGCCGGTACCACTTCTTCCTTGTAAAACTTTTCGAGACGTGAATTCATCGGTCAGTCCTTAGGCGTCGAGCGCCTCACCGCTGGAGCGGAACACACGCAGTTTGCGTCCATCCTCCAGCACCTTGAAGCCAACGCGCTCGCCCTTGCCCGAAGCCGGGTTCAGCACATTCACGTTGGAGATATGGATCGACGCTTCACGCTCGACCACGCCGCCGGCAACGCCTGCCTGCGGGTTCGGCTTGGTGTGGCGCTTGACGATGTTCACGTTGGCGACGATCACACGATCGCCGTCGACGCGGACGACTTCGCCCTGCTTGCCCTTGTCCTTGCCGGTGTTGACGACAACCTGGTCGCCCTTCTTGATACGGTTAGCCATGATTATCTCCTGGCGCTCACAGAACTTCGGGAGCGAGCGAGACGATCTTCATGAACTTCTCGGAACGAAGTTCACGGGTCACCGGTCCGAAGATGCGGGTGCCGATCGGCTCTTGCTTGTTGTTGAGCAGGACCGCAGCGTTGCCGTCAAAACGGATCAGCGAGCCATCGGCGCGACGCACACCCTTACGGGTACGCACCACGACGGCGTCATACACTTCGCCCTTCTTGACTTTGCCGCGCGGGATTGCGTCCTTCACGGTGACCTTGATGATGTCGCCGATGTGGGCATAACGGCGCTTGGAACCACCAAGCACCTTGATGCACATCAGTTCCTTGGCACCGGAATTGTCCGCAGCATCAAGGTAGCTCTGCATCTGGATCATGAGTCAGATCTCCTTATTCAGCCGCACGCGTGATGACTTCCACCACGCGCCAGTTCTTGGTCTTGGACATCGGAGCAATCTCGGTCACACGAACGACATCACCTTCTTTACAGGCGTTGTCGGCGTCGTGTGCGTGCAGCTTGGACGAGCGCTTGATGTACTTACCGTACAACGGGTGCTTGACCTGGCGCTCCACCAACACGGTGACCGTCTTGTCCATCTTATTGCTGACGACACGGCCTTCGACCGTGCGCAGCGACTTGCTTTCAGTATTTTCGCTCATAGCAGCCATCCTTACTTCGTGCTGCCGATCAGGTGCTTGACGCGAGCAATCTCGCGGCGCACCCGACGGGTTTCGTGAGTCTTCGGCAGCTGGCCGGTGACTTGCTGCATACGGAGCGAGAACTGCTCCTTACGCAGGTCGGTCAGGTGGGCCTTGAGATCGTCAGCCGACTTCTCGCGGAGTTGTTTGATGTCCATCAGCGCACCGTCCGGGTTACGAAAGTGGTGGTCACCGAGAGCTTGGCAGCGGCCAGGCGGAACGCCTCGCGTGCCACTTCCTCGGTCACGCCCTCGACTTCATAAATCATGCGGCCCGGCTGGATCTGAGCGACCCAGTATTCCACGCCGCCCTTACCAGCACCCATTCGAACTTCGATGGGCTTCTTGGTGATGGGCTTGTCGGGGAACACGCGGATCCACATCTTGCCACCGCGCTTGACGTAGCGGCTGATCGAACGGCGAGCCGCTTCGATCTGACGCGCGGTCAGCTGACCGTGGGCGGTTGCCTTCAAGCCGTACTCGCCAAAGCTGACAGCGTTGGCGCTCCAGCTCAGGCCGTCGTTGCGGCCCTTGAACATCTTGCGGTATTTGGTTCGCTTCGGTTGCAACATTGCCGTTACCTCGCTTCACGAGCCGGGCGCGACGGACGGTCACCGCGGTCGCCGCGATCGTTACGATCGTTGCGCGGGCTGTCGTCCTGCTTTTCCTGGCCAACCTGGGAGAAATCAAAGACTTCACCCTTGTAGATCCAAACCTTGATGCCGATGATGCCGTAGGTGGTGCTGGCTTCAGCGAAACCGTAGTCGATATCCGCACGCAGGGTGTGCAACGGCACGCGGCCTTCGCGGTACCACTCCGAACGAGCAATTTCAGCGCCGTTCAAGCGGCCGCCGACGTTGACCTTGATGCCCAGGGCACCCAGGCGCATCGCGTTGCCGACCGAGCGCTTCATTGCACGGCGGAACATGATGCGGCGCTCCAGCTGCTGCGCGATCGACTCGGCAACCAGCTGTGCGTCCAACTCCGGCTTGCGCACTTCGGTGACGTTGATGTGCGCCGGGACGCCCATCATTTCGCTCACTTCCTTACGCAGCTTTTCGATGTCCTCACCACGCTTGCCGATCACCACGCCCGGACGGGCGGTGTGGATCGTCACGCGGGCGGTCTTCGCCGGACGCTCGATGAGGATCTTGGAGATGCCAGCCTGTGCAAGCTTCTTGCGCAGCATCTCGCGAACCTTCAGGTCGGCTGCCAGGTAACCGGCAAACTCGGCCTTGTTGGCGTACCACTTGGAATTCCAATCTTTGGAAATGCCCAGGCGGATGCCAATCGGATGAACTTTATGACCCATGGTCTTTATCCTTTCCGCTTACTTGCCGGCGCCCACAACCACAGTGATGTGGCTGGTGCGCTTGAGGATGCGGGTACCGCGGCCTTTCGCCCGCGCCATGAAACGCTTCAGGGTCGGACCTTCATCTACCATGATGGTCTGGACCTTCAGCTCGTCGACGTCAGCGCCCTGGTTGTTTTCGGCATTTGCAATAGCCGACTCCACCACCTTCTTGATCAGGTGGGCAGCCTTCTTATCCGAAAACTTCAGCAGGTTGACCGCACGCTCGGCCGGCAGACCGCGCACCTGGTCAGCGACCAGACGGGCTTTCTGCGCAGAGATGCGCGCGGAGCGCAGGATTGCTTTCGCTTCCATTGTCATCTCTCCTTACTTGCCCGACTTCTTGTCGCCACCGTGACCCTTGAAGGTCCGGGTGACGGCAAATTCGCCGAGCTTGTGGCCGACCATGTTCTCATTGACGAGCACTGGAACGTGGTTCTTACCGTTATGAACGGCGATGGTGACCCCTACCATTTCCGGCAGGATCATGGAACGGCGCGACCAGGTTTTGATCGGCTTCTTGCTGCCCGCAGCGGCCTCCACCTTCTTGATGAGGTGGTGATCGACGAACGGGCCCTTCTTGAGTGAACGTGCCATGGTCGATTAGCCCCTACGATCGCGGACGATGAACTGCTGAGTGCGCTTGTTATGGCGCGTCTTGTAACCCTTGGTCGGAACACCCCACGGGGTGACCGGATGCGGATTACCCTGGCCGGCCTTGGCTTCACCACCACCGTGCGGGTGATCCACCGGGTTCATGGCCGCACCGCGGACGGTCGGCTTGACGCCGCGCCAGCGCTTGGCACCAGCTTTGCCCAGCTTTTCCAGGTTGTGCTCATCGTTACCGACTTCACCGATGGTGGCGCGGCATTCGACCGGCACCTTACGCATTTCACCCGAGCGCAGACGCAGGGTGGCGTAGATGCCTTCACGAGCGACCAGCTGCACGCCTGCACCAGCAGCACGAGCGATCTGAGCGCCCTTGCCCGGCTTCAGCTCGATCCCGTGGACGGTGGTACCGACCGGGATGTTGCGCAGCGGCAGGGTGTTGCCGGTCTTGATCGGGGCGTGAGCACCCGAGATGACCTGGTCACCTGCCTTCAGGCCCTTCGGGGCGATGATGTAGCGACGCTCGCCGTCGACGTAGCACAGCAGGGCGATATGGGCAGTGCGGTTCGGATCGTATTCGATACGTTCCACGCGTGCCGGAATGCCTTCCTTGTTGCGCTTGAAGTCGATCAGACGGTAGTGCTGCTTGTGACCACCACCCACATGACGGGTGGTGATGCGGCCGTGGTGGTTACGACCGCCGGACTTGCTCTGCGGCTCCAGCAACGCAGCATGCGGCGCGCCTTTGTGCAGATCAGGAGTGACCACGCGCACGGCCGAACGACGGCCGGGAGAAGTGGGTTTGAATTTCATCAATGGCATGGGATGTACCTCAGGCCTTGGCCGTTACATCGATGGACTGACCATCGGCGAGACGCACATACGCCTTGCGCCAATCGCCGCGGCGGCCTGCACGGTTACGGAAGGACTTGTTCTTGCCCTTCACGTTCAGCACGTTGACCGACTCGACCTTGACGTCGAACAGCTGCTCAACCGCGGCCTTTACATCGGCCTTGGTGGCTTCGTTCGAAACTTCGAAGACGTATTGGTTGGAGATTTCCTGCAGGCGCGCGGTCTTTTCAGAGACTCGCGGTGCACGCAGCACGCTGAAGATTTTTTCGTTGGCGCTCATGCCAGCCACTCCTCGACCTTCTTGACCGCGTCAGCGGTGATGACGACCGTGTCGGCACCGACCAGAGCGACCGGATCCAGGCCCTGCACGTCACGCACTTCCACGTAGGGAATGTTGCGTGCCGACAGGTACAGGTGCTCGGTGGCTTCTTCGGTGACGATCAGCGGGCGCTTGCCCACTTCCAGGCCAGCCAGCTTGGTGATCAGAGCCTTGGTGCTGGTCGCGTCGACATCGAACGACTCAACGATGGTCAGGCGGCCCTGGCGGTTCAGCTCGGACAGGATGGCGCACATGGCGGCGCGATACTGCTTACGATTGACCTTCTGTTCGAAGCTACGCGGCTTGGCCGCGAAGGTGACACCACCGCCGACGAAGATCGGAGCGGTCAGGGCACCGTGACGAGCGCCACCACCCTTCTGCTTCTTCGACTTCTTGGTGGTACCAGCCACTTCAGAACGCGTCTTCTGTGCCTTGGTGCCCGAACGTGCGGCGTTGCGGTAAGCAACGACGACCTGGTGAACCAGATCTTCGCTGAAATCGCGACCGAACACGGCGTCGGAGACCGAGACCTTGTTGTTGCTACCCGTGATAACGAGTTCCATCGTCATCTCTCCTTATGCCTTGCTAGCCGGACGCACGATCACGTCACCACCGGCTGCGCCAGGCACGGCGCCGCGGATGGCAATCAGACCACGCTCGACATCGACCTTGACCACTTCCAGGTTCTGCGTGCTCTGCTGCACCGAACCCATGTGGCCGGACATCTTCTTGCCCGGGAAAACGCGACCCGGGGTCTGGCGCTGGCCCAAGGAACCCGGCGCGCGATGCGACAGCGAGTTACCGTGGGTTGCATCGCCCATACGGAAGTTGTAGCGCTTGATGGTGCCCTGGAAGCCCTTACCCTTGGTGACGCCCTGGACGTCAACCGTCTGGCCGACTTCAAAGATGTCTGCCTTGATTTCGCCACCGACGGCGAAATCGCCGATCTGTGCGTCTTCAACGCGGAATTCCCACAGGCCGCGACCGGCTTCAACCTTCGCCTTGGCGAGGTGACCAGCTTCCGGCTTGTTGACCAGTGCAGCGCGACGTGCGCCGACAGTCACCTGCACAGCGCTGTAGCCGTCGGTTTCGACGGTCTTGATCTGCGCGATGCGGTTCGGGGTGGCTTCAATCAGGGTCACTGGGATGGACTGGCCATCTTCAGTGAAAACGCGGCTCATGCCAGCCTTGCGGCCCACGAAGCCCAACGAATATTTCTTCGTCATGGTCGTAGTCCTCAGGTCAGCTTGATCTGAACGTCGACGCCGGCAGCCAGTTCGAGCTTCATCAGCGCGTCCACGGTCTTGTCGTTGGGGTCGACGATATCGAGCACGCGCTTATGCGTGCGGGTCTCGTACTGGTCACGCGCGTCTTTGTCGACGTGCGGGGAGACGAGGATGGTGTAACGCTCGATCTTGGTGGGCAGAGGGATCGGGCCACGCACTTGCGCGCCGGTCCGCTTTGCCGTTTCAACGATCTCGCTGGCCGAACGGTCGATCAAACGATGATCAAACGCCTTCAACCGAATTCGGATCTTTTGGTCCGCCATGACGGTGTTCCTATAGGTCTAAAGAGCGACAGGTCCGGCCCCTGAGTGTGCCGAACCCCATGAAAACGACGTTTAGCGCCGAAGCACTGCCCGTCGCGCGAATCCTTTCAAAACAGCAGGGCGGCCCGGTTTCCCGGCCGCCCCAGACATATTCAAACGCGCGGTATCACCCCGGTTAACCGGAGTGAGCCACGCGACCTGTCCTTGTCTGGCGAATACGAGGTGCGTCCTGCCCCTCCTTTCGCTGGTTGCGGAAACCTCGTAAACGAGCCTTCCGCGAGTGGTCGTGCATTCTGTCAGTATTTTTTGCCTATTGCAACTCACCCCTCTGCCGAGGTATGGGGTGCTTCAGCCAACAGCAGGATTCAAGGGGTTTTGACGTAGATGGCCGTTTGCAGCCTGGCTATTGCCAGCGGGCATTTGCGCAAACAGCGCGCTATTTCGCAGGCGTCAGCTCAATACCCTGTTTCGGCAAAACCCACGCAGACTGCGAAGAACCACCTCAACACCCCATCCGCCGCCCTGCCCTGCCCCAGGAACGAGCAGTGACACGGGTAAAACAGCGAGCGCATACGGCAAACGAGCCGGGCGCATGCAACGAGGGCCGCATTATCCATGCGACCTGGGCAGGAGCACAAATCGACCCTGTTCAGCCAGCCCAAGCTTGTTTCGAAGAGCTGCCCTCACCCCAACCCCTCTCCCGCAGGCGGGAGAGGGGCTCGGATAACTGCGGCCTGCCCGATCCCCGCGACCTGCTCGGATCCTGCCATTTGCTCGGATCCTGCCGTTTGTTCGGATCCTGCCGTTTGCTCAGATCCTGCCGTTTGCTCGGATCCTGCCGTTTGCTCGGATCCTGCCGTTTGCTCGGATCCTGCCGTTTGCTCGGATCCTGCCGTTTGCTCGGATCCTGCCGTTTGCTCGGATCCTGCCGTTTACTCGGAACCTGCTGCTTACTCGGATCCTGCCGCTTACTCGAATCCTGCCGCCCGCTCGGATCTTGTTGCCTGCTCGGATCCTGCTCCCTGCTCGGCCCCTGCCGCTTGCTCGGCCCCTGCCGTTTGCTCGGATACCTGCAGCTTGCCTCGATGCCTGCCAGCTGCCCGGATACCCGCAGATCGCAGCGCACTAGCCCCTCTCCCGCGCGCGGGAGAGGGGTTGGGGTGAGGGCAAGCTCTTGGCCGTTGATCCTCCGGCCTTTTCAGCACTCCACCCTCGAAACACCAAACTTTTCGAACGCCCGGATACCAAAGCTTTGGGCCAGCAACATCCCCCCAGCGCCAGGTAGCCCGGAAGCCTCAGTCCCGGAAACCGGCAACCTCCAAAGCCAAGACCACAGGAGAAACCCCAACCCCCATAGCCATCGGCCATGCCCCTGCCCCGCAAAAAACAGACAAAAAAAAAGGGCGGCCCGGAGGCCGCCCTTCTTCAACACCTTGCTTCGCGAGGAAGCGCAGCGCTATTAGGCAACGATCTTTGCAACCACGCCGGCGCCGACGGTACGGCCACCTTCGCGGATTGCGAAGCGCAGGCCTTCGTCCATTGCCACCGGGTTGATCAGGGTGACAACCATCTTGACG
>NZ_JBDJMY010000058.1:0-24169 GCF_039674165.1 Stenotrophomonas terrae | reverse complement strand
GCTCGGCAAGGGGCCTTCGCGGTAAAGCCCCTGCCGAGCATGGCTCGGCACTACAGCTCGGGCTCCCGGTAAAGCCCCTGCCGAGCATGGCTCGGCACTACAGATCGGGCTCCCGATAAAGCCCCAGCCGAGCATGGCTCGGCTCTACAGGTTTGGCTTCAGGCCTTCATGCTGCCGGTGTCGATATAGCGCTGATGCCAGGACAGGGCTTCGGGCAACAGGTGCGGGGTGTGCTTGCCGTAGCTGTCGCGGCAGGCGCGGTCGAAGTAGTCGTTGAGCTGGTCGCGGTAGTCCGGATGCGCACAGTTGTCGATCACCTGACGGGCACGTGCACGCGGCGGCAGGCCACGCAGATCGGCCAGGCCCTGCTCGGTGACGATGATGGAGACATCGTGCTCGGTGTGGTCGACGTGGCTGACCATCGGCACGATCGCCGAGATCGAACCGCCCTTGGCCATCGATGGACTCAGGAAGGTCGACAGGAAGCCGTTGCGGGTGAAGTCACCCGAACCGCCAATGCCGTTCATGATGCGGCTGCCCATCACGTGGGTGGAATTGACGTTGCCGTACAGGTCCACCTCGATCATGCCGTTCATGCCGATGCAGCCCAGGCGGCGCACCAGCTCCGGGTGATTTGAGATCTCCTGCGTGCGCATGATGATGCGCTCGCGGTAGAACTTGATGTTGCGCTTGAACTCTTCGTTCGCTTCCGGGCTCAGCGCGAAACCGGTGCACGAGGCGTACTCGAGCACACCGGACTTGAGCAGATCCAGCATGCCGTCCTGGATCACTTCGGTGAACGAGGTCAGCCCACGCAGGCCGCTCTCGGCCAGGCCTGCCAGCACCGCATTGGGAATATTGCCCACGCCCGACTGCAGCGGCAGCAGGTTGGCCGGCAGGCGGCCCTTGGCCACTTCGTGCTTGAGGAACTCGATCAGGTAGCCGGCAATCTGGCGGCTGTCCTCGTCGATCGGCTTGAACGGACTATTGCGGTCCGGGCCATTGGTGCGCACCACCGCCACGATCTTGTCCGGGTCCACGTTGAGCGTGGTCTGGCCGATGCGGTCGTTGGCATGGATCAGCGGAATCGGCTTGCGGTGCGGCGGCAGCGCGGTGCCGTAATAGATGTCGTGCATGCCCTCGATATCCGCGGGCTGCCACTCGTTGACCTCGATGATCACCTTCTTGGCCAGGTCCAGCCAGGTCTTGTTGTTGCCGACCGAGGTGGAAGGCACCAGCGAGCCGTCTTCGCGGATGGCCGAGACTTCGATCACTGCGGTGTCGATCTCACCGTAAAAACCAAACCACACGTGCTGGGCAACGTGGGAAAGGTGGATATCGATGTAGTCCAACTTGCCTTCGTTGATGCGCTTGCGCGCATCCGGGTCGGTCTGGAACGGCATGCGCATCGCAATGGCATCTACCTTGGCCAGTGCGCCGTCGAGTTCCGGCGCGGTCGAGGCACCCGTCATCAACTTGATCTGGAACGGCTGGCCGGCGGCGTGCACTTCTTCAATGCGCTGCGCCAGCGCCAATGGCACCGCCTTGGGATAGCCGGAACCGGTGAAGCCGCTCATGGCCACGGTTTCGCCCGGCTGGATGAAAGCGGCCGCTTGCTCGGCGGAAACGACGCGGTCGCGCAGGCGCGGGTCCAAAATACGTTCGACAGACATGACGACTACGGTTTGTTGGGGGGATTGCTGATTATCGCCGTTCGGCGGGTACAGGGGGGTTCTACCTTGGTGGGATGGTCTTTGAAGCCCCCTTGCTCTTGTACTGCCCAGTATTGTTTTGCAGTGCAGCGTGCAAGTTGTCCGCACAGCCCGCAGGATCGCCCTGCATCCCGACGTGGGGGAGGGAGCAAAGCCCGCTGACAGTTCGCTGTCAGCGGGCTTTTTTATTGCCTGATCGCCGGAGATGGCGACCGCTCGCCCACAGATGCCAGAATCGGGGGATGGACCAAATCACCCCCGCAATTTCTGAATTTGTTCAGCCTGTAATCGAACGCGCGCTGGCCCGGCTCAAGCTGGCCGCCCCGGATCCGGCGCAATGGCCGCAAGCGGCGGGCTTCGAGGCGGGTCTGCGGCAACTGGCGATCACCAGCGATTTCGCCATCGATACCTTGTGCCGGCAGCCAGAGCTGCTGCAACTGCTGGGCCAGGCAGATCCGGCGCCGCTGCCCCTGCCCGAACTGGACCCACTGCAGCCCAGCGCCTGGCCGACCCAGCTGCGCCGCTACCGCGCCGCCGCCTCGACCCGGCTGATCTGGCGCGACCTGCTGGACCTGGACGATGTGGATGCCACCCTGGTCGGCGCCACGCGCCTGGCCGAGCAATGCCTGGCGCTGGGCCTGGCGGCCCTGGAGCAGGAATTCGCCAGCCGCCACGGGTTGGTACGGGCGGCCGATGGCAGTGCGCAACAGTTGGTGGTGTTCGGGCTGGGCAAGCTGGGCGGCGGTGAGCTCAATTTTTCTTCCGACATCGATCTGGTCTATGCCTACCCGCAGAACGGCGAGTCCGATGGCGCGCGCCCGCTGGCGGCCGAGGAATATTTCGCCCGGCTTGGCCAGCGCCTGGCGCGGCTGCTGGATGAAACCACGGCCGAAGGCTTCAGCCACCGCGTTGACCTGCGCCTGCGCCCGTTTGGCACGGCCGGGCGCATCGCCCTGTCATTCGCCGGCATGGACCAGTACTTCCAGCGCGAAGGTCGCGACTGGGAGCGCTATGCCTGGATCAAGGCACGCGCGGTTGCCGGCGACATCGCCGCTGGCGAAGCCTGGCTGGAGACGTTGCGGCCCTTCGTCTACCGCCGCTATCTGGATTACACCGCGCTCGATGGCCTGCGCGAGATGAAGGCGGCGATCACCGCCGAGGTTGCACGCAAGGACCGCCTGGATGACATCAAGCGCGGCCCCGGCGGCATCCGCGAGATTGAATTCCTTGCCCAGGCGCTGCAGCTGATCCGTGGCGGCCGCGAGCCGTCACTGCGCGAACGGCGCCTGCTGCCGGCGCTGCGTGCCCTGGTTGAAGGCGGGCAGATGGCGGCAGGCGATGGCGATGACCTGATCCAGGCCTATCGCTTCCTGCGCCGGCTGGAGAACCGCCTGCAGATGCTGCGTGACGCGCAGACCCACTGCCTGCCCAACGACCCGCTGGATCGCACGCGCATCGCGCTGGGCCTGGGCTATGCCGACTGGGACGCCCTGCTGGCTGCGTTGGATGAACAGCGCGACCGCGTCAGCGTCGAATTTGGTGCCTTGCTGGCA
Organism: Stenotrophomonas terrae; assembly: GCF_039674165.1. Taxonomy (GTDB): domain Bacteria; phylum Pseudomonadota; class Gammaproteobacteria; order Xanthomonadales; family Xanthomonadaceae; genus Stenotrophomonas; species Stenotrophomonas terrae_A. The sequence goes on along the minus strand of NZ_JBDJMY010000058.1, from coordinate 20,904 downwards.
CCGCGGCGCGGCCAGGCGGCGCCGGATGTGCTGTCCAGTTACTGGCGTGTATTGCCCGGCGGTGGCAGCGCCGAGGTATTGGCCGAGGCGGGCTTCAGCGATGCCCATGGCGCCGACCAGTCGCTGCGCGAGTTCGCCCAGTCGCTGGGAGTGAAATCACTCTCCGACAATGCCCGCGCGCGCCTGGACCGGGTGCTGCCGGCGCTGCTGCATGCCGCCACCCGCTCGCCGCAGCCGGATGCCGCGTTGCGGCGCGTGCTTGGCCTGCTGCAGGCGATCCTGCGCCGTACCAGCTACCTGGCGCTGCTGGACGAACAACCCAGCGCGCTGACCCGGCTGGTCAATGTGCTGGCACGCAGCGCGTTGCTGTCCGAGCGGCTGGTGGCATTCCCGCTGCTGCTGGACGAACTGCTCGATACCCGCGTCGCCGGGCCGATGCCGGACGCGCAGGAGATGCGCGCTGCCTGCGCCAGCGCACTGGCCATCGATGACCCGGAAGCGGCCCTGCGCGAGCTCAATGAAGTGCGCCTCGCGCTGAGCTTCCGCATGGCATTGGCCTTCCACGATGGCCGCCAGCGGGCGGTGGACTGCACCCATCAACTGGCGCTGCTGGCCGATGCGGTGGTGGTGACGGTGCTGCAGATGGCGCAGGCCGACATGCTGCAGGCACATGGTGAAGTGCCCGGTGGGCGCTTCGCGATCATCGGCTATGGCAGCCTGGGCGGCGTCGAGCTGGGGTTTGGCTCGGACCTGGACCTGGTGTTCCTGTACGACAGCCCGGCGGGTGTGGAAGGCAGTGACGGTCCGCGCGCGCTGGACAGCGGCCGCTGGTTCGCACGCTTGGCGCAGAAGGTGATGGCCCTGCTCGGCGCAGTCACTGCGGCGGGCCGCCTGTATGACATCGATGTGCGGCTGCGCCCGGATGGTGGCAAGGGCGCGCTGGTGTCATCGCTGGCCAGCTATACCGAATACCAGCGCGAGCGTGCCTGGACCTGGGAGCATCAAGCCTTGGTGCGTGCGCGTGGCATTGCCGGTGACGCCTCGTTGCTGCTGGATTTCGAACAGGTGCGTACTGCCACCTTGAGCCGCGTGCGTGACCACGACATCTTGTTTGGCGACGTACTGAAGATGCGCGGGCGCATGCGCGGCGAGCTGGACCGCAGTGACGCGGGCCGACTGGATCTGAAACAGGGGCCGGGCGGGCTGGTGGACCTGGAGTTCGTGCTGCAGACCGGTGTGCTGTCGCAGGCGCAGCACAGCCCGGCGCTATGCGAGCCGAGGGAAACCCCGTTGCTGATTACCGCGTTGGCCAAGGTGGGTTGGCTGCCGGCGGAAGCCGCAACGGCCCTGCACGACGCCCACGCCACGCTGCTCGATGCCGGCCTGAGCTGTACCTTGGACCGGCGCCCACGCATCGTTGTGCCCACCGCTGAGATCGAGGCCGCCTGTGCGGCGATCACGGCCGCGGCAATTGCACAGGGACTGCCTTTTCCAGCGTCCAAGGGGCAGGAGCTGGAGGTCAAAAACTAGAGTTCAGGAAACAGCAACGGAGAGAGAGAACGGAGTCGCTCTTCTCCAGTTCCTCGCTTCTAGCCTCTGGTTCCTGGCTTCAACGGCGCCATCTTCCACAGCAGCGCACGGAACGGCGCCAGCAGGCAGACGCCGATGGCCAGCTTTACGGCCAGATCGCCAGCTGCCCAGCTGATCCACGGCAGCTGCGAGCCGGCGAAGGCGATGGACCAGAAGATGGCCGTATCCACCGTGGCGCTGCAGGTGGTGGCGACCATCGGCGCACGCCACCAGTTGCCGGCACGCAGGCGATCGAACACGGTGATGTCCAACAACTGCGCAACGATGAAGGCCGAGCACGAGGCTACCGCGATGCGCGGGGTGGCGATCCACACCGACAACACCACCGCCACCGCGAAACCGGCCCAGGCCACACGGCGTGCCGCCTGCGGGCCAAAGCGGCGATTGATCAGGTTGCTGACCAGGAACGCGATCGGGTAGCTGAACGCCCCCCAGGTAAGCCAGTCATTGATCGGGTACTGCACCAGCACATTCGAGCCCAGCACCACGGCACCCATTGCCAGCACGGCCAGCAGCAGCGAGGTGGGGGTCAGCGGAGCGAAGCGGATGGAAGGATGTGAGGACATGAACGGGCACAGGCAGCGCCGGTGGGCACTGCATCAATAAAGAAGGGGAGGGCCGTGCCCGGGAGGGCAGGTAGGCGCGCATTGTAACTGGTGTGGGTCTGGGGAGATGTCAACGGCGACAGGAGTGCACGTCGCCTGCGATCAGGAGAACTTAGCCCCTCTCCCGCATGGCGAGAGAGGGGTTGGGGTGAGGGCAAGCTTTTGCTTGTGCTGTTGGCCTTGCTCGCGTTTCAGTTTCAAAAAACCCAAGCCAAAGCCCCCTCATCCGCCCTCCGGGCACCTTCTCCCGCAAGCGGGAGAAGGGAGCAATCAGGCATGTTTGCGATCTGAAGCAGCTTCTCCCGCAGGCGGGAGAAGGGAGCAATCAGGCAATTGTGCGGATTGCCCCGGCCCTGCATTACGGGATGCTCAAAGCTTCCCGCTATGGCTCACCTGCGCCGCTTCAATCGCCGGCACAAAGGTAAGCACCGCGCCGTCTTCGGCGCGTAGCATCCAGCCAGCGCCCTGCGGGCTGGGTGTGAACGCTACGGTCTGGCCCAGCACGAAGTTCGATGCCGGGTTGTCCTCGCGCTGCGGCCAATGCAGCGTTGCGGTGTTGGCCGCGTCCAGTGGGTCTGCAAGCGCAATGCTGCGGCCACCATCGGCGTCCTGGGTGATTGCTTCAACCTTCATGTCCGGCAAGGGGCCGGCACTGACGCGGCGGGTTGCGCGCTCACCGGATTGCGATGACGCCGTGGACGACTTGTCGGCCGCCGATGCCGCCAGCAGCAACGGTGCCGAAACCAGCATCGACGCGCCGGCTGAGGTCACCAGTGTGCTCACTTCCGAACGGTTCAGGCCGTCACCGGCACGTGCCGGCGCAATCACCAACAGGCCGCTGAAGGTAACGCACGCAAGCAGGGAAAACAGGGGTTTCATGGGGAGCTCCTCAGCGAGGCCAGGTCAATGATCAAAGTGTGCGGGTGCGGCTTTCATCCACCGCCTCGATGGTGGGCACGAACGCCAGCGCCGCGCCTTCGGGATTGCGCAGCATCCAGCCCGCGCCCTGCGGACTCGGCTGGAAGGCGATCTTGGCGCCCACGGTGAAACCCGCGGCCGGATCGTCCTCGCGCTTGGGCCATTGCAGGGTGGCGTGGTTCTCCGGGTTGGCCGGGTCTTCCAGGGCGACACGGCGGCCGCCGTCCGCTGCGGTCTCTACCGACTTGACCTCCAGGTCCGGCAACGGGCCGGCACTGACGCGGCGCTTTTCTTCGCGGCGTTCCCTGGATTCCTTGGACATGTCAGCGGCGCCGCGCACACCGGCGGCGGACAGGAAGATCGGCCCGGACACCACCATCACCACGCTGGAGCCGGTCGCCAGCACCGAAACCTGCGAGCCGTTGAGGTTGAAGCCTTCAGCACCTGCCTGGCTGGGCGCCAGGCCGAGGCTGGCGGCGAGGGCAAAGGCGAGGGCGCCGCTCTTGAGCAGATGCTTCATGGGGTGGACTCCTGTCGTTGTACGGGGGAGGGCGTGCCGGTCATGGCCGGCACCGGGATTTGGCGGGCAATGGCGAGTTCGCGTTCCAGCGCGCCGTTGCGGTGCAGGAAGTCGAAGACCGACTCCACCGTCACCACCGAGTAGTTGCCGGAAATACGCTCACTGGCCGGGTGGTCGGTGACTGCCACGTTGTCGGCAAAGAAGCGCGCGCCCAGCCGCTTGCCGATGCCGATGTGCATACGCGTGGGCGTATAGCTTTTCTGCTTCAGCCAGGCCAGCGCGCTGCTGCGGTCAGCCAGGGTAGGCTCACCGGCGGCCTGTGCCATCGCCGCAGCGGTGACTTCCAGGATCCATTGGTTGGAGTTCTGGTAGTCGGTGCTGCCGGGATAGGCCAGCATGCTGTAGCGCGGCTCATGCAGGGCGCGCGCGTTGCGCGCATCACCGCTGAGCAGCGTCTTCAATGCGGCGCGTACTTCCGGCGTGGGAATGCCAACGCGCAGGTCGGTGGTGATCGAGCTTTCGCCAACCAGGTTCACCAGGCCTTCGCGGTACAGGTCCGAGTTGTCGGTCTTGCAGCGGTTCAGCAGGTGCACCACGTCCCAGCTGCCGCTGTCGTTGCGGACCAGGAAGGCCAAGTGGCTGTGACGCAGGCCGTACTTGCTCAGATCCTGGCCACCGCGCGCTGCAATGGCCACATCCACGCCGGGCAGGGCATCGAGCGTATCGGCGGTGACTGCGGCCATGTCGAACATGGCGGCAATCGTGGTCGGCGGCGGATAACGCGGGCTGCAGGCCTGCTGGGCGAATGCGGGAATGGAGAGCGTGGTCAGGCTCAACGAGGCTGCCAGCAATAGTGTCGTGCGAGGTTTCATCGGCGCGCATCCTTGCATGGGGATTGGGAAATATTCGTTAGGACGGGCAGCGCGTGGGGCGCGCCCTGCATTTCATTCAAGGCTGCTTCCACTGCGCGTGCAGCAGGCCGGATACGGCAAAACAGGCCGGTGCATCCTTGTTGGACAGCACGATCACCGTCTCACCGGTTGCCGGGTAATGGCGCACGTCGGTGCAGACACCGTCAGTGCTGCCGCCGTGGCCCCAGCGGAAGTCACGGGCCGGCACGTCCTTGCCGTAGCCGGTGGCAAAAAAGCCCAGGCCCATGAACTCACGTTGGGTTTTGGTGGCCTGTTCGAACAGGGCAGCCGGCAGCAGCTTGCCGGCATTCAAGGCCTGCACGAAGCGGAACATATCGCGCGCGCTGCCTACTTCGCCGCCGGCGGGCAGGCCGCGACCGGGTTGGGTGGCGCAGTTACGCACGCGCTTGCCTTCGAAGTCCGCATAGGCGCGGGCGAGATCGGCTGCGGGGTCGTCGCAATCGACGAAACCGGTATGTTGCATGCCTGCCGGTTGCAGCACGTGCTGGCGGATGTAGCTCTCGAAATCCTGCCCGGAGAGCACTTCCAGCATCCGTCCCAATACCAGATAGCCAAAGTTGCCGTACTTCTGCGCGCTGCCAGGCGCGAACTCCGGTGCGCGCCCGGCGTGCAGCGCAACCATCTCTTCCAGGCTGCGCAGCCGCGCGCGATCGGCGCTGTGCTCGGCGCCAAACAGCTCATCGATATCACCCGCGCCGGCGCTGTGTGTCAGCAATTGGCGCACGCTCACCTCATTGGCGAACTGGCGGTTGGGGTAGGTCTTGAGCACCTCACCGACCTTGCTGTCCAGGCTGAGGCGGCCGGCGGCAATCTGCTGCAGGATCGCCACGCTGGTGAACATCTTGCCGGCCGAGGCCAGGTTGAAGCGGTCATTTACCTGCAGCGGTGTTTCCTGCTGCTCATCGCGCGCGCCGTAGGTCTTCTCGAACACCACGTCATCGCCGCTGGCGATCAACACCGTGCCCGAGAACTGGCCGGCGGTCTGCAGCCTCAACGCAAAGCCATCCAACTGTGCCAGCGCTTCAGCACCGGGTGCCTGCGCGGCAGTGGCAAACCAGGGCACGGCAGCGAGCAGCAACGGGGCAAAGCGCAGCAGGCGGGGCGTGGCTCCTGGATGTTGCAGTGGCTTGCGCATGTTCGGACCCGGGCTGGCGTTGGCCAGAACATAGCATCGACCATTACTGGCGGCAGTCTGCAAGCTGGGCCGTGGCAGCGGATAATAGGCGCATGTCACCTACTCAATCCCCCGTGCGTGCCATCGTCTGGATGCTGGCCGCCGTCGCTTTCTTCTCGTGCATGGACGCTGGCATGAAAATGCTGTCCAGCAGCTACCCGACCTTGCAGGTCACCATGCTGCGTGGCGCGGCCTCGCTGCCGTTCGTGCTGGTGTGGGTGCTTGCCACCGCCGGGCCACGCTCGATCATCCCGGTGCGCTGGGGCCTGCACCTGCTGCGTGGCGTGCTCGGCATGGTGATGATTGGCTGCTTTGTCTATGCGTTGCGGACCTTGTCGCTGTCCACCGCTTACACCATCTACTTTGTCGCGCCCTTGTTGGTAGCCGCGCTGTCGGTGCCCCTGCTGGGCGAATACGTGGGCCCACGGCGCTGGGTGGCGATCGGCATCGGCCTGATCGGCGTGCTGGTGGTGCTGCGCCCAGGCGTGGATGGGTTCATCTCCTTCCCGGGCCTGATGGTGTTGCTGGCGGCGACCGCGTATGCGATTGCTGCGGTAACGGTCAGCCTGCTGACCCGTACGGATACTCCGCAATCAATGGTCGTCTGGTTCCTGCTGATCATGGCGATAGGGGCGGGGTTGCTGGCCTGGCCGCAATGGCAGCCGCTGCAGTGGAAGCACGCCGCACTGATCGCCGGCATGGGCTTGGCCGGGGCCTTGGGGCAGATCGCGTTGACCCGCGCTTTCCAGCTGGGCCAAGCTTCGATGATCGCGCCGCTGGAGTACACCGGCCTGGTCTGGGTGATCGGCTGGGACGTGCTGCTGTGGCAGAAACTGCCTGACCGCTGGACCTGGATAGGCGCCAGCATCATCGTCGCCAGCGGCCTGTACCTGCTGCACCGCGAGCGGGTGCAACGGGCACAGCGGCCAGATCAGGTAGATCACCCCTGAGCCAGCGGCCGGGGGCCGATGTTGTTGTAGGAGCGGCATCAGCCGCGAAGCTGACACTGCCGGAAGGGCCGAGCCAACCCCTCCCCAACCCTCCCCTCCGCCTTCGGCGCAAGGGAGGGGGCAGAGCGCTTGCGGGAGCGGCATCAGCCGCGAAGCTGAGACTGCCGGAAAGGCTGTAGTGCCGAGCCATGCTCGGCAGGGGCCTTCCCAGCAGGCGCTATCGGCCTCAGCCGCGAAACTGAGACTGCCGGAAAGGCCTCAAAGCCAACCCCTCCCCAGCCCTCCCCTTGGCTGCGCCAAAGGGAGGGGGTGTAGTGCCGAGCCATGCTCGGCAGGGGCCTTCCCAGCAGGCGCTATCGGCCTCAGCCGCTAAGCTGGTCAGGCCGGATGAACAGATATTGCCGCGATCTGCTCGTCTATCTGCTTCGCGGCTGACGCCGCTCCCACAAACAGCCCGCTCGCCGCCCCAGCACAGTCCCGACGGGCTTCGCTTAGAACCAAAAGGAATAAGATTCCGGTTTGCGGCACGCGCGCCGGCGGCCCGGCGCTGCTAGGCTGCACGCCCCCTCCTTATGCCCCCCGGTTGCCCTGGCAGTGATCGAGTTCCAGCACCTGCAGAAGTCTTATGCCGTCGACGGTCGCGCGATCACTGCGCTGCATCCGCTCGACCTGAAGATCCAGGCCGGCGAAGTGTTCGGCATCATCGGCCATTCCGGTGCCGGCAAGTCGACCCTGATCCGCCTGATCAACCGGCTCGAAGAGCCCAGCGGCGGCCGCGTACTGATCGACGGTCAGGATGCCACCGCGCTGCCAGCCGACGACCTGCGCACGCTGCGCCGGCGCATCGGCATGATCTTCCAGCACTTCAACCTGTTGTCGGCGCGTACCGTGGCCGCCAATGTGGCGTTCCCGTTGGAACTGGCGGGCACACCCAAGGCCGAGATCGATGCACGCGTGGCTGAACTGCTGCGCATGGTCGGGCTGGAAGCGCATGCGGGCAAATACCCCTCGCAGCTGTCCGGTGGGCAGAAGCAGCGTGTCGGCATTGCCCGCGCGCTGGCCACGCGCCCACAGATCCTGCTGTGCGACGAAGCCACCAGCGCGCTCGACCCGCAGACCACTGCCTCGGTGCTGGCCCTGCTGGGCAAGATCAATCGCGACCTGGGCCTGACCATCGTGCTGATCACCCACGAAATGGATGTGATCCGCCGCGTCTGCGACCGTGTCGCCGTGCTTGATGCCGGCCATATGGTGGAAATGGGCCCAGTCACCGAGGTCTTCCTGCATCCGAAGCACCCGACCACGCGCCGTTTCGTCTCCGAGTCCGAACACGTTGACGAAGGCGAGCAGCTGCGTGATTACGCCGCAGTCGGCGGCCGCATCGTGCGCCTGACCTTCCTCGGCGACGGAACCTACGACCCGCTGCTGGGGCGCATCGCCCGCGACACGGGAGTGGACTACAACATCCTTACCGGCCGCATCGACCGCATCAAGGACACGCCCTACGGCCAGCTGACCGTTGCCCTGGTGGGCGGCGACCAGAATGCCGCGCAGGCGGCGTTTGTCGCCGCCGGTGTGCACGTGGAGGAGCTGCGCCGATGATCATTGCAACTGCTGCGGAAGGCTTCTTCCGTCATCTCGATGCGGGCAAGTGGGCCGATATCGGCCAGGCCACCATCGACACGCTGCTGATGCTGGCTGGCTCGTTGCCGTTGACCCTGGCCATTGGTCTGCCGCTGGGTGTGCTGCTGTTCCTGACCGGCTCGCCGCAGCTGCACCGCAAGCCGGTGGTGTACGGCATCACCGCGCTGCTGGTGAACCTGCTGCGCTCGGTGCCCTTCATCATCCTGATGATCGTGCTGATCCCGGTGACGCTGGGCCTGATGGGCACCTCGCTGGGCGTGCGTGGCGCGATCCTGCCGCTGGTCGTTGGCGCTGCACCGTTCTATGCACGTCTGGTTGAAACCGCACTGCGCGAAGTCGACCGAGGTGTGATCGAAGCCAGCCAGGCGATGGGCGCGACCACCAAACAGCTGGTCTTCAAAGTGTTGCTGCCGGAAGCGCGCCCGGGTCTGATTGCCGGTGCCACCGTCACCACCATTGCCCTGATCGGCTTCACCGCGATGGGCGGTGCGATTGGTTCCGGCGGCCTGGGCGATCTGGCCTTCCGCGATGGCTACCAGCGTTCGCATACCGACGTGGCGCTGGTCACGGTGGTGCTGCTGCTGGTGCTGGTGCAGCTGCTGCAGATGCTCGGCGACCGTCTGGTCACGCATTACAGCCGCAAGTAATGGAATGAAGGCAGGTCGGCACGCCGCGTGCCGGCCTGTTAGCGTATGTACACCATCCTTCCCCACGGGATCACGTTACCGATGAACAAGCTGCTTGCCTTCCCCCTGGTTGCCGCCGTGCTGGCCCTGTCCGCCTGCGCCAAGCCGGCTGCCGATGAATCCAAGTTGGTGGTTGCCGCCACCGCCGTGCCGCACGCCGAGATTCTGCAGGTGGTCAAGCCGCTGCTGGAGAAGGAAGGCGTCAAGCTCGACGTGCGTGTATTCAACGATTACGTGCAGCCCAACGACCAGTTGGTGCAGAAGCAGGTGGATGCCAACTACTTCCAGACCGAGCCCTACCTGAAGGCCTACAACGCGGATCGCAAGACCGATCTGGTCACCGTCACCGGCGTGCATATCGAACCGTTCGGCGCCTATTCGCGCCGCTTCAAGTCGTTGGCCGAGCTGCCCACCGGCGCCGACGTGGTGATCCCGAACGACCCCAGCAACAACAGCCGCGCGCTGATCCTGTTGGACACCGCCGGCGTGATCAAGCTCAAGGACCCGAGCAATGCGCTGTCCACCCAGCGCGACATCACCGAGAACCCGAAGCAGCTCAAGTTCCGCGAGCTGGACTCGGCGATGCTGCCGCGCGTGCTCGACCAGGTCGATCTGGCGCTGATCAACACCAACTATGCGTTGGACGCCGGCCTCAACCCGACCAAGGACGCCCTGGCGATCGAGAGCAGCGATTCGCCCTACGTGAACTTCCTGGTCGCGCGCCCGGACAACAAGGACGACGCCCGCGTACAGAAGCTGGCCAAGGCCTTGAACAGCCCGGAAGTGAAGGCCTTCATCGAGCAGAAGTACAAGGGCGCGGTACTGCCGGCGTTCTAAGCTTCATCTGTAGTGCCGAGCCATGCTCGGCAAGGGCTTTCTCGACAGCCCCATGTAGGAGCGGCGTAAGCCGCGAAGCAAGGGCATCATCGGATTGCGATGGTGCTGACGCCTGTACCGGTGTCTGCTTCGCGGCTTACGCCGCTCCTACAGGTTTGGAATTCTGGTAAGGCCTCTGCCGAGCATGGCTCGGCACTACCGGGTTGGTTGGTGGCGTACTCTTTGGTTCTGCATCCAGGGATCAGACACCATGCCACTGCTGTTCGCTCTGCCACTGGCGATACTGGTTTTCGTTGCCATCATGTTGCTGCTGATGCCGCTATCGCTGTGGCAACGCGTCCGCAGCGGCGGTGCGCGGCGGCAGGCACGGCCTTGGTTGATCACCTTCAACTTCTGGGCGACGCTGGTGTCCACCGGCCTGTTTGCGGTGTTTGTCGCCATTGCCGGTTTCTGGTGGACCGGGGCCTGGTCCTATGCGGCATTGGGCTGGCTGGCCGGTCTGCTGGTCGGGGTGCTTGGCCACTTCCTGACGCGCTTCGAGCCCGGTGCGGAAACGCTGCATTACAAACCCAATACCTGGCTGGTACTGGCACTGACTGCGATGATCGTGGTGCGGGTGGTTGCCGGCATGGTGCAGGGCTGGCAGGCCTCGGTGAACCACGTGCCCTGGCCCGATTCGGGTTGGCTCAGCCATGCCGGCTTGCTGGCGATGGCGGCGCTGCTGCTCGGTTACGCCGGCATGTATGCCTGGTTGCTGCGGCGCAGGGTCCGCCACCATCAACGCTATCGCGGGTTTGACCGCAGCCCGCGCTGAGCCGCTGGCCGATGGCAGGCAAGGCCGGTCCCGGCTAGTCTGATGCAGGCACAGACGGAGAGCATTGATGGGTTTGCTGCGGTTTTTCGGGCGCAGGCTGGCGCATTTCCTGGCACAGCCGCGTCGCCATCAGATGCGGCCCTCGACCAGCGCGCCGGCGCTGCTGGCGCGCACCCTGCGGCGTGGCGATGTGTTGCTGGTGGAGGGCAACAGCCGGTTCTCAACCGCCATCAAGTACCTGACCCAGTCCACCTGGTCGCATGCGGCGCTGTACATCGGCGAAGAGCCGCTGCTGCAGGGTGGCACGCCGCAGCCAATGCTGATCGACGTGGATGTGGAGCAGGGCGTGCGTCGCATCCCGTTGAGCGCGTTCACCGATCAGCACACCCGCATCTGCCGCCCGCAGGGCCTGTCCCCAATGGTGGTGGACCAACTGGTCGGTTTCCTGCGTGCCCGCCTGGGTTACAGCTATGACCTGAAGAACGTATTCGACCTGGCGCGCTACCTGGTCCGGCAACCGCCGGTGCCAGGCCATCTGCGGCGGCGGCTGATTGCGCTGGGCAGCGGCGAGCCGACCAAGGCGATCTGTTCAACCTTGCTGGCGCAGGCATTCGAGTCGATCCGCTATCCGATCCTGCCGGAGATCGAAACGGTGGCGGCGCAGGCCGGTGGTGCCGAGCAGACACGGGAAATCCTGCATATCCGCAATTACAGCCTTTACACCCCGCGCGACTTCGACGTGTCGCCGTTCTTCGATGTGGTCAAGCCGCGCCTGCAACAGAAGTTTGATTACCTGGCACTGCAGTGGAGCGATGACGGTAGCCCATGATCTACGCCATCCCTCGCCCCGCAGGGCAGGGGAGCGTTGGGGAGGGTAGCTCCTGCTTTGGCGTTGATCAGCGACGTAAAAAACACGGGCCGCGAACGGCCCGTGTTTCATTTGCTACCACTGCATTGAATCTACAACGGTGTTGCCAGGATCGGTACCGCTTAGAAGCGTGCGCCGATACCAAAACCAACGGTCCACGGATCCAGCTTCAGCTCGCCGGCGTTCTGGCCAGCAATGCGCAGGTCCGGGCGGGCGTGCATGTAACGCGCGTCAGCACGGGCAAACCAGGTGGAGTTGATGTTCATGTCACCACCGACCGTGCCGATTGCGCCCTTGGCGGTTTCAACGCCAACGTGGTTGCCGCTATCGCTCAGGCCGTCGATCTTCTCGTTGCTGAAGTTCGATTCGTAATAACCCAGGCCCACGAACGGACGGAAGGTGTTGTCGGCCTGGCCGAAGTGGTACTGCGCGCTCAGTGCGATGGGCTGCTGCTCGACGGTGCCGGCCTTGGCGCCACCATCGGTGCGCACGCGGTGGTCGAACTTGTCAGCGGCGCCCCACAGCTCAACGGCGAAGTTGTCGTTGAAGTAATAGCTTGCGCTCAGGGTCGGTGCCGGGCCGCCATCAACCTTGCCTACGCCGTCGATTGGGTCATTCTTCGGCTGCAGCAGGCTGATGCCGCCAACCACGGCAAAATGCTTGCCCGAAGCGGTATCGCCATTGCCATCCTGCGCGAATGCGGTGGAAGACAGCGCCAGTGCGCCGAGCGTGGCAAGGCTGAGAATTTTGATGGAACGCATGACTAACTCCTCATGTTGCGAACAGAACTACTGCGATCAGGACTACGTTGTTATCAAGGCCCTCGTTATGGGGCGTGGTCACCCTAACGATGGCAAGATGAATCGCTCTAAACGCAGCTGTATTTCAGTGGTGTTGCGTTCAGTGAAAAACAGAGGAATCCCATGGACACGATGTTCCGCCGGAAATTTTCATTCACGATGTTGTGCTGCGTGTGATGAGTAACGAACTATTGCAGGGCTTGCCCGCGCAGGTGACTGCGCAGTGTCGTGTCTTGGTGCTGGGTTCGATGCCGGGCGCGCTGTCGCTGCTCGAAGCGCGTTACTACGCACACCCGCGCAATCGCTTCTGGCCGCTGATGGCGGCCTTGTGCGGTTTCGATGTGCAGTTGGCGTATGCGCAGCGGCTGCAGTGTCTGCAGCAGTCAGGCGTTGGGTTGTGGGATGTGATCGGGCAATGCGAGCGCAGCGGCAGCCTGGATGCATCCATCGTGCGCGGCAGTGAAGTACCCAACTGTCTGCCCGCGCTGTTTGCCGATCTGCCACAGCTGCGCGCCATCGCCTGTAATGGCGCTGCAGCGCACAGAGCGTTCCAGCAATGGATTGCTCCGGCTTTGCCGCCTTTGGCGGCTGCGCTGCCGGTGCTGGCGCTTCCCTCGACCAGTCCGGCCAATGCGGCGTGGTCGTTGCCGCGCCTGATTGAGCGCTGGCAGCCGCTGCAGCACTGGTTGAATACGCCTGATCCGGTGATATCGCCTGCAACAAACGGCTTGGCCGGCTAGGACAGGCAAGACAGCCAGCAAGTCACAAACAGTGGCTGGAGGCGGACAGGGCGGCCGTCATGGCGTGTGTGGCGTGCCCTTGTCCGGGGACATACGGCTGCGAATTCAGTTGTAGCGGTTGGCGCTGCGGCCCGCTAACGCCACAATAGGGGATTCCCTCATTGTTGCTGGAGTAGTTCATGGCCGAAATCAAGGAAGCACTTGTCCCCGATATCGGTGACTACAGCGACATTCCGGTGATCGAAGTGCTGGTCGCTGTTGGCGATACCGTCAAGAAAGACCAGGGTCTGGTCACGCTGGAGTCGGACAAGGCGACGATGGAAGTACCGTCGGCCTACGCCGGTGTGGTCAAGGAGCTGAAGGTCAAGGTTGGCGACGGCCTGTCCGAAGGCAAGGTCGTGGCCTTGATTGAAGTCAGCGAGGAGGCTGCCAAACCTGCCGCTGCCGCCGCGCCGGCTGCTCCGGCCAAGGTTGAAGCTGCCAAGGTCGCGCCCGCTGCCGAGACCGGCACCAAGGTTGAACCGGTAGCCGTGGCGCCGGTGGCCGACAAGCTGGCCCAGCGCGAGATCGCCCAGGAAGACTCGGTTACCACCAGCAAGCCGGCTACCCCGCCGGTGCAGTTCAACGCCGAAGGCGTGCTGCCGGCCAATGTGCCGTATGCCAGCCCGGCCGTGCGCGTGTTCGCCCGCGAGCTGGGCGTGGACCTGCAGCAGGTCAAGGGCACGGAGAAGGGCGGCCGCATCACCAAGACCGACGTGCAGAAGTTCGTCAAGGGCGCGCTGTCCGGTGGCGTTGCTGCCAGCGGTGGTGCCCCGGCAGCTGCCGGCGGTGGCCTGAACCTGCTGCCGTGGCCGAAGGTCGACTTCAGCAAGTTCGGCGAGACCGAGGTGGTGCAGCTGTCGCGCATCAAGAAGATCTCCGGCGCCAATCTGGCCCGCAACTGGGCGATGATCCCGCACGTCACCCAGTTCGAGCAGGCTGACATCACCGATCTGGAAGGCCTGCGCGTGGCCCTGAACAAGGAAAACGAGAAGGCCGGCATCAAGCTGACCATGCTCGCCTTCCTGATCAAGGCCAGCGCCGCAGCACTGAAGAAGTTCCCCGAGTTCAACGCCTCGCTGGACGCCAGCGGCGAGAACCTCACCCTGAAGAAGTACTTCAACATCGGCTTTGCCGCCGATACGCCGAACGGCCTGGTCGTGCCGGTGATCCGTGATGTCGACAAGAAGGGCGTGGTGCAGATTGCCCAGGAAACCGGCGAACTGGCCAAGAAGGCACGTGACGGCAAGCTCGGCCCGGCTGACATGAGTGGCGGTTGCTTCTCGATCAGCTCGCTGGGCGGCATTGGCGGCACCGCCTTCACTCCGATTGTGAATGCGCCGGAAGTGGCCATCCTGGGTGTCTCCAAGTCGGCCATCCAGCCGGTCTGGAACGGCAAGGAGTTCGCGCCGAAGCTGATGCTGCCGCTGTCGCTGAGCTATGACCACCGCGTCATCGACGGCGCACTGGCCGCCCGTTTCACCACCTACCTGTCGCAGGTGCTGGCCGACATGCGGCGCGTGCTGCTGTGATGCCAGTGGCGTCACGACGCGCATTGCTGGCGCTGACACTGGCCGCCTTGGCGGCACCGGCACTGGCTGCCAGCCAGTGTCTGCCGGTGGTGGGTGAGGGTTGGCCGCCGGCGGTGGGCAACTACGGCCAGGCGGCAACCAGCCTGCTCGGTGGCCAGGCCGAAGATGGCCTGTCGCTGCTGGTGCTGCCGGCACGCGGGGTGGAATCGCAGGTACTGCTGCGCCGCGATGCCGGCAATGGTCAGTGGATGGTGTTGGCCGGACTGGCCGACAAGCGTATCTACAGCTGGAGCACTGCTGGCGGTCGTGGTGGCGTCAACCTGCAGCTGGACCAGGAGCCTGAGTTCGCCCAGGCGCCGTTGCCCGATGCCCTGGCGCAGCGTCTGGTCGAGGTCTGGGGCAAGGCCCTGGCCTCTTCCGAAGTGGCTGCGCGTGCGCCGGTCACCGACGGCGAGGTGCTGTCGTTCACCGTCAACGGTGAGCGTTACAGCGGTCAGCGGCCTGCTTGCGGCCAGCTGGAAGCGCTGCAGGAACAGGCGGTGCTGCTGATCGAGCTGGCCCATAGCAAAGACAAAAAGTACGAGAAGCGTTACGCCAACATCGAACGCGCGCTCGACAAGATGCATGACCGGTTCGTCGGCGACGCCGGCTGAGCCCACAGGAGAAAACAATGGCGACGATTGAAATCAAGGTTCCGGACATTGGCGACTACAACGACGTGCCGGTGATCGAGATTCTGGTGGCCGTGGGCGACACGGTGAAGAAAGACCAGGGTCTGGTCACGCTGGAGTCGGACAAGGCCACCCTGGAAGTGCCGTCCTCGGCCGCGGGTGTGGTCAAGGAAATCAAGGTCAAGCTCGATCAGAAGCTGTCCGAGGGTGACGTGGTGGTGATTCTGGAAGCCGAAGGCGAGGGCGCTGCCCCGGCCGCGGCACCCGCACCGGCCGCCGCGCCTGCGCCTGCTGCACAGCCTGCCGCTGCTGCAGCCCCGGCTGCGGTCAGCGCGCCGGTTGCCGCCGCGCCGGCCGCTACTGGCCCGGTCGAGGTCAAGGTGCCGGATATCGGCGACTACCAGAACGTACCGGTGATCGAGATCCTGGTCGCTGTCGGCGACACGGTGAAGAAGGACCAGGGCCTGGTCACGCTGGAATCGGACAAGGCCACGCTGGAAGTGCCGTCCTCGGCCGATGGTGTGGTCAAGGAAATCAAGGTCAAGCTCGACGACAAGCTCTCGGTCGGTGACGTGGTGGTGGTGCTGGAAGGCGCTGCTGCTGCCGCGCCGGCAGCGGCCAAGGCCGCACCGGGCAGCAAGCCGCCGGTGACCCCGTCGCACCGTGCGCCGGATCCGGCGGTTGCCGCCAAGGCGCTGCCGTCCAGCGGCCGTACCGCCGACATCGAATGCCGCATCGTGGTGCTGGGCGCAGGCCCGGGCGGTTATACCGCGGCCTTCCGTGCTGCCGACCTGGGCATGGATACGGTGCTGATCGAACGTTACGCCAGCCTCGGCGGCGTCTGCCTCAACGTTGGCTGCATTCCGTCCAAGGCGCTGCTGCATGCGGCCGAAATCATCGACCACGCCGCGCATGCCAATGAGCTTGGCATCGAGTACGGCGCGCCGAAGATCAGCCTGGACAAGCTGCGCGGCTACAAGGAAAAGGTCGTCGGTCAGCTGACCAAGGGCCTGGCCGGCATGGCCAAGCAGCGCAAGATCCGCACCGTGCACGGCCTGGCCAGGTTCATCTCGGCCAACGAGCTGGAAATCGTCGGTGACGACGGCAAGACCCAGCTGCTGCGCTTCGAGCAGTGCGTCATCGCCGCCGGTTCGCAGGCGGTGAAGCTGCCGAACTTCCCGTGGGACGACAAGCGCGTGATGGACTCCACCGATGCACTGGAACTGGCCGAAGTGCCGGGTTCGCTGCTGGTTGTTGGTGGCGGCATCATCGGCCTGGAAATGGCCACCGTGTACAGCGCCCTGGGTTCCAAGGTGACCGTGGTCGAGTTCATGGACCAGCTGATGCCGGGTGCCGACAAGGACCTGGTCAAGCCGCTGGCCGACCGCCTGAAAAAGCAGGGCATCGAAGTCCATCTGAAGACCAAGGCTTCGGGCGTTTCCGCTGACAAGAAGGGCATCACCGTGACCTTCGAGGCAGCCACCGAAGGCGAGAAGCCGGCGATGGAAAGCGGCACGTTTGATCGCGTGCTGGTGGCCGTCGGCCGTTCGGCCAATGGCAAGAAGATCGATGCCGACAAGGCTGGCGTTGAAGTCACCGATCGCGGCTTCATTCCGGTTGATCGGCAGATGCGCACCAACGTGCCGCACATCTTCGCCATCGGCGATATCGTCGGTAACCCGATGCTGGCCCACAAGGCCACGCACGAAGGCAAGCTGGCGGCTGAAGTCGCTTTCGGCGAGAAGAAGGAATGGGTGGCACGGGTGATTCCGTCGGTGGCCTACACCAACCCGGAAATCGCCTGGGTCGGCGTCACCGAGACCGAAGCCAAGGCCAAGGGTTTGAAGGTCGGCGTGGCCAAGTTCCCGTGGGCGGCCAGTGGTCGCGCGATTGGTATTGGTCGCACCGAAGGCTTCACCAAGCTGATCTTCGACGAAGAAACCCATCGCGTGATCGGTGGCGCCATCGTCGGCGTGCATGCCGGTGAGCTGCTGGCCGAAATTGGTCTTGCCATCGAGATGGGCGCGGAGGCCGAAGATATCGGCCACACCATCCACGCGCATCCGACCCTGAGTGAGTCGGTGGCGATGGCCTCGGAGATCTACGACGGCACCATCACCGATCTGTATATCCCGAAGAAGAAGTAATCGAAGATTGAAAAGGGCCGCTAAGCGGCCCTTTTCATTTGTGCGCGATGTGTAGTGCGCAGCCATGCTGCGCTGGGGCTCCATTTGTAGAGCCGAGCCATGCTCGGCTGGGGCCTGACCGGCAAGGCCCCGGCCGGGCATGGCGCGGCACTACGGGCGCGGGGAAGCCTCTGCCGGGCCGGGCACTGCACTAACCGCCCCCCTCCCGTGTGGGGTCGCGGGGTGGGGGTGAGGGCAGCTTTTAGGCGCAGCGACGCTGTGCTTGGGGCATTGCTGGGAAGGCTTCTTGCCGAGCATGGCTCGGCACTACAGGAGCGGTGAAGAGCAGGGCTCTGCACTAAAAGCCCCTCTCCCGTTCACGGGAGAGGGGTTGGGGTGAGGGCAGCTTTCAGAGCGCAGCGATTCTGCGCTTGGGGCTTTGTTGGGAAAGCCTCTGCCGAGCATGGCTCGGCACTACAGGAGCGGTGAAGCCCCTGCCGAGCTTGGCTCGGCACTACAGGCCCATCTCCCTGCGGAAGAGGGGCGCTCCTCAGAACGACAAGCTCACGCCCGCCAGCGGGCCCTTGAACTCCTGCTTCAGACCGATCACGCCGTCGCTGCCTTTCTGGTCCACGTCCAGCTTGAACCAGTCATAGCCGGCGAAGATGCCGAAGTTCTTGTTGAAGTTGTATTGCACGATCGCATTGGCGCGGCTCAGGTCGCCCTTGTAGTCGTCGAAGTTACCCCAGCTGGTGTTGAGGTACTGGCCCTGCAGGTTGATGAGCCAGTTCTCCGAAGGGGTGAAGGTCAGGCGTGCGCCCACCACCGGCGCGATGCCGTCGGCCTTCTCGTTGAGGAAGCGGCCTTGGTAGACGTCGCCGACATCGGCGTAGGCGTCGGCACTGACCTTGGCGTATTCGGCGCCGAGCTGCAGACCAAAATCGAAGCGATCACCATCGACCACAGAGTAGTCGTACACCAGTGTAGCCACCTGGTACTTCAGCTCGCCCTTGACGAAGCTGCCGGCCGGCACCGTGGTGTCGCCCCAGCTGATGCCTTCGTCCAGCGTCTCGCGGCGGTCCTTGTCGTACTTGAAGTAGTCAAAGATCAGCCGTTGGCGATCACTGATGCGGAACAGGCCATCGATACGCGGCTCCCATTCCTTGCCGCCCAGACTGAAATCTTCGGACAGATCGATGTCCTGGCCGGCAACGGTGGTGCTGCCGCGGATGGTGTTGTCGGTATCGATGTTCATCGCGCCAAGTCGCAGAGTGAAACGCGGGTCTTCTTCGGCGGCGTGCGCAGGTAGCGCAACGGTCAGAGCGAGTGTGAGTGCGCACGGAGCAAGTGCGAGTATCAAGCCGGAATTACGCATGCTGTTGCCTAGCTGTTGCGGTAGAGCAGTGACCTTCGCCGATGCGCCGTACGGGGAGGGTGACCAGGGCGTGTACAAGATGTGTACGCAGCAGCGGCAGGCACGATTCAATTGCGGTGAGGTGGTGCCGCCGAGGGCGTGCGACACCACCTCACCCGAACCTGCGCACCCGCCCGACGAGGTAGCGGGTGGTAGGCTGCCAACCTCTGACCTGCCGGCTTGGGTGAAGTTCCCTTGCTGCAATGCAATATTTATTGTCCCGTGCGGGTGCCCCGGGACCGGGCATTCCGGGAAAAAACGTGATATTGCGGCCACTTGCATAGTCAAAAGGGGACAAATGCCGGTTGTCTCGCAAATTGTCCCGCTGTTATACTTTCGCGGCTCGACGAGACGCCTTTGCGCGGTTCGGCTCTTTCCTTTACCTGATGCAGGACACTTTGACGTGCTGAACTCCGTTGACGCGGGTCGGCGACTGATGTTGCGCGCCGCGGTATACCCGCTGGCCGCAGTGGTGGTCCTGGCTCTGGCCTTCCTCTTCGTGGGGCCAAAGCATGCGCTGGGCGCCCTTGTTTCGGGCCTGGCGGTGGTAGCAGGGACGGCGCTGGCCGCGTGGGTAGGGCTTGGTGGCGGCGTTCAGGCCGCTGGTTCAGCAATGGTCCGCCTGTTCCTGGGGTTCGTGCTGAAGATTGTGCTTATTGTTGCTGTGCTGGGAATGGCTTTTTTCTGGTGGCAACTCCCTCCTTTGGCTCTGCTGGCGGCAATTCCAGTGGCGCTGATGTTCCAGGTTCTGGCTCTGGCCAGACGTTGATTCACTCATAAAGGTTCCGGACACATGGCGGGCGAGGCTCTAACTCCTACCACGTACATCCAGCATCACCTGCAGAATCTGACCGCTCCGGTCGGTGACAGCGGTGGCAGCTTCTGGATGATCCACGTCGATACCATCGTCACCTCGGTCCTGATGGGCCTGCTGATGGTGTTCGCCTTCTGGATGGCAACCCGCAAGGCCACCGCCGGTGTGCCGGGCAAGTGGCAGGCGTTCGTTGAAATCTGCCTGGAGTTCGTTGACCGCCAGGCCAAGGACACCTACCACGGCAAGAGCAAGCTGATCACGCCCATCGCGATCACCATCTTCTTCTGGATCCTGTTGATGAACCTCATCAAGATGATCCCGGCCGATTTCATCGCCAAGCCGCTTGAGCTGGCAGGCATCCACTACTGGAAGCCGGTGCCGACCGCCGACGTCAATGCCACCCTGGGCATGTCGATCAGCGTGTTCATCCTGATGATCTTCTTCGCGCTGAAGTCCAAGGGCATCGGCGGCTTCATCAAGGAATTCCTGACGGCCCCGTTCGGCAAGTGGATGATGCCGTTCAACCTGATCCTCAACATCGTCGAGTGGCTGAGCAAGCCGATCTCTCTGGCGATGCGACTGTTCGGCAACATGTTCGGCGGCGAAATCGTTTTCCTGCTGATCTGGGTGCTGGGCGGTGCCGGTTTCTTCGGTGCCGTTGCCGGTGGTGTATTCGGCTTTGGCTGGATGCTGTTCCATCTGCTGGTGATTCCGCTGCAGGCCTTCATCTTCATGATGTTGACCATCGTGTACTTGAGCCTGTCGGAAGACAGTCACTAAAGTTACAAGTTCTACCCAGTTTCAACCTTCATCCGTTTCATCACCCTTAGCTACTTAAGTTCCTGGAGATAACCATGTACTTCGCCGTCCTGACCAACCTCGCCCAAGTTCAGAGCTCCACCGCCCTTGCCGTCGGCATCATGATCGGCCTGGCCGCACTTGGCGCTGGCCTCGGTCTGGCCATCATGGCTGGTAAGTTCCTGGAGTCGGCCGCTCGCCAGCCGGAACTGATCCCGGTCCTGCAGGTGCGCATGTTCATCACCGCTGGCCTGATCGATGCTGCATTCATCATCTCGGTCGCCGTTGGCCTGCTGCTGGCTTTCGCCAACCCGCTGGCTGCTGCCCTGCTGGCCGAAGCCGCCAAGCTGGCAGGCTGATCCAGCTGCAGTGAGACGGTACGGTTCCTGATGGCACCCGACATCGGATGAAGGTTCGGTTGCGTCGCCACGG
>NZ_JBDJMY010000057.1:0-24844 GCF_039674165.1 Stenotrophomonas terrae | reverse complement strand
TTTGCTCCCGGGTGGCGCCCCCCCCGGCTCGCCATGGGCATTACGTTGATATCTCGGGTTGGGCGCCTCTGGGCCCGCCACTACGGGGCATTGGGGTCAGCGGCTGATGTAGAGCGAGAATCCCTGCCACAACGGCACTGCATACAGCACTGCGCCCAGCACGAACAGAGCGGTCAGCAGGTGCACGCGCCAATCATTGATGCGCAGGAAAACGAGTTGCTCGATGCTGCGGCCCAGCCAGAACAAGGCCATGAAAGCCAGTATCACGTGCCCCAACCGGGTATCGAGCAGTTCGTCGCTGAAGGCCAACGACAGCGCGCCCATCCCAAGAAACACATAGACAAGGCGCAGATTGAGTATCTGCATGATCGCGCGGTTGGCGGTGCTGAGCTTTGCCAGCTCGTGTTTCCAGCCGAACAAACGCCAGAAGGCAAGGTGGAACAGGGCAAAGCCCAGGCAGTGCAGGCCGTCAAGGCGCAGCATCCATTCGGAGGTCTGCATGCGCTAGGCCCCGTTGCGGGTGGGGCGTGGTGACACCCACATCGCGATGATGGCCTGGAATACCTCGGTACCGGCGGCATCGGTGACGCTGACCTGCACCGGCAGGTCATAGCCGTGGTCGGTGCTGACGATGGGCTGCTGGGGGGTTGCCACCGCTTTCAACACACCCAGCGCCTTGGCCTGGTACTTCACTTCCATGCCCTTGGGGATCCAGCGCATGTCGGCCGGCAGGCTGGCATCGACCATCACCCCGCCGACCAGCTCGGCCAGGTTGCACATGGCAATCGCATGCACGGTGCCGATGTGGTTGCTGATGCGGCGGCGCTGGCGGATCACGCCTTCGCAGCGGCCTGGTTCCAGCACGGTGATCAGCGGCGAGATGCTGGCAAAGTAGGGCGCCTTGAAACACACCGCGCGCGAGAACAACCAGTTGCCGGCAGGCCAACGGATGAAGCGGCGGTACAGCGAAAGCAGCGGAGCGGTCATGGCGTTGGTTCCTGAAAGAAAAACGGCGGGCACAAGGCCCGCCGTCGGTTTCGCATGTGGCTTGGTTTACGCGGCCTGCTGCGGCTGCGGGCGCTGCTTGCCCGGCAGGTCGTAGTAGCCGGCCGAACGCAGTTCATGCGGTTCGAAATCGTCCACGGTGATGGTGTCCATGGTCAGCTCGCGCAGCTCTTCCAGCAGCTTGCGCTCGTCCTGGGTGATCACGCCTTCGGCCACGGCCTCGTCCAGCTGGCTGGCGAAGGTCAGCGCTTCGATGCCCTTGGTCTTCAGTGCCTTGATGAACTTGCGCTCCACCGGCTCGGCCATGATCGCCTTGGACAGGTAGCTGTTGATGCGGCCGCCCGGGTTGTTCTCGCACGGGGTGAGGAACACGCCCTGGGCCAGACGGTCGCGCGCTTCACCCGGTGCCATCAGCGTTGCCGCAACGCGGCGGCTCAGGCGATCGCCCGGTGCCTCGGCGCGACGGCCGAACGGGAAGATCAGTGCCCACATCAGCCAGCCGATCGGACGGATCGGGAAGTTGCGCAGTGCAGCCGACAAGGACTCCTCGATCTTGTGCACGCTGTCGTGGAAGGCCCAGGCCAGCAGTGGCTGGTCAGCGGTCGGTGCGCCTTCGTCGTGGTAACGCTTGAGCATGGCGCTGGTCATGTAGATGTGGCTGAGCACATCACCCAGACGACCGGACAGCGATTCCTTGAACTTGAGCTTGCCACCGAGCGTCATCATCGAGATGTCGGCCATCAGTGCCAGGTTGGCCGAGTAACGGTCCAGCTTGCGGAAGTAACGGCGGGTGTAGGCGTCGCCCGGGGCGGCGCCGAAACGTGCACCGGTCAGGCCGAACCACAGCGAACGCACGGCATTGGAGATGCCGAAACGCACATGGCCGAACAGCGCCTGGTCGAACTCACGCAGGCCGGCCTTGCGGTCTTCGTCCTGTGCGGCCTTCATTTCCTTCAGCACCCACGGGTGGCAGAGGATGGCGCCCTGGCCGAAGATCAGCAGCGAGCGGGTCATGATGTTGGCGCCTTCCACCGTGATGGCGATCGGCGCGGCCTGCCAGCTGCGGCCGGCGAAGTTGCGCGGCCCCAGGATGATGCCCTTGCCGCCGATCACATCCATCACATCGGAAATGACTTCGCGGCTCATGTTGGTGCAGTGGTACTTGGCAATCGCCGACGGCACCGACGGCACGTCGCCACGGTCCACCGCAGCTGCGGTTGCCTGCGACAACGCGCTGATCTTGTACGCCTTGCCGCCGATGCGGGCCAACGCTTCTTCCACGCCTTCGAAGCGGCCGACCGACAGGCCGAACTGCTTGCGGATGCGTGCATAGGCGCCGGTCACCACTGCGCCGGCCTTGGCACCGCCCGACGCGGTGGAGGGCAGGGTGATGGAGCGGCCCACGGCCAAGCACTCGTTGAGCATGTTCCAGCCCAGGCCACGCTTTTCGGCGCCGCCGATCAGCTGGCTCATCGGGATGAACACGTCCTTGCCGCGGATCGGGCCGTTCTGGAAGGTCGAGTTCAGCGGGAAGTGGCGGCGGCCGATCTCCACGCCATCGGTGTCACGCGGCAGCAGTGCCAGAGTGATGCCGATGTCCTTGGTATCGCCGAGCAGGCCATCCGGGTCGTACATGCGGAAGGCCATGCCGATCAGCGTCGCGACCGGGGCCAGGGTGATGTAGCGCTTGTCGAAGGTCAGCTTCAGGCCCAGCACTTCCTCGCCCTTCCACATGCCCTTGCAGACGATGCCGAAGTCGGGAATCGAGGTCGCATCGGAGCCGGCAAACGGGCCGGTCAGACCGAAGCACGGCACTTCCTGGCCGATGGCCAGGCGCGGCAGGTAGTAATCCTTCTGCTCCTGCGTGCCGTAGTGGTTGAGCAGTTCACCCGGGCCGAGCGAGTTGGGCACGCCGACGGTGGAGCTGACCACGCTGGAAACCGAGGCCAGCTTCTGGATCACTTTGTGGTGGGCCAGCGCGCTGAAACCCAGGCCGCCGTATTCCTTCGGAATGATCATGCCGAAGAACTTGTTCTTCTTGATGAACTCCCACATGTCCGGCGGCAGGTCCGCGTAGACGTGGGTGATCTCGAAGTCGTTGACCATCTTGCACAGCTCTTCGACCGGGCCATCCATGAAGGCCTGTTCTTCGGCGGTGAGCTGCGGCTTGGGATAGTTGAGCAGGATGTTCCAGTCCGGGTCCCCGGTGAACAGCTGGCCTTCAAAGCCGACCGAGCCGGTTTCCAGAGCGATACGTTCGGTCTTGGACAACGGCGGCAATACCTTGCGGAACACGCCCATGAACGGTGCGGTGATCAGCGGCTTGCGCAGGAACGGCAGCAGCACCGGCACGCAGATCAGCGCGACGATGGCAGCTGCGACGATGACGGCGGTCTGGTTGACGCCGGCAAACCAGCAGATGGCCAGGGCGGCCACGCTCAGCGCGGCCCACACCACCAGGCGCATGCGGTGGTAGGCAACAAAGGCACCTGCAAGCAGCAGGGCCAGGAAAGGTACAACGATGCTCATGGTCGTGCTCCGGTAACGTGCTCGGTTCGGGCGGACGCTGCGGAAGGCAGGGCGTCCAGGTAGTTCAACACGGCGGCGGTAAACGCATTGTTGTCATCGCCGGCCACCATGTGGGTGGCGTCAGGCAGATGGACGTGCTGTGCGTGCGGCACCAGCGCCATGAATTCTTCAACGGTCTGCGGCGAGACCAGATCACTGCGGCCACCACTGACCAGCAACAGCGGGCATTGCACCTTGCGCGCCGCCTCGGCGATCACGTCCTGGTGCTGCTCGCTGTCGCGTGCCAGCTCGTCGACCAGGCGCGGATCCCAATGCCAGCTCCAGCGTCCGTCCTTGCCGGGGCGCAGCAGGGCACGCAGCGAATCCTCGCTCTTGCGCGGACGGTGCGGCATGTAGGCGGCAATGCTGTCTGCCGCTTCTTCCAGCGAGGCGAAACCTTCTGGATGCGCGCTCATGAAGGCAAGGATGCGCTCCACGCCACGGGTTTCCCAGCGCGGGGTGATATCGACCAGTACCATCGCCGAGAACAGGCCCGGCCAGCGTGCTTCGGCCATCAAGCCGAACAGGCCGCCCATCGAGGCGGCGACCAGCACCGGCGGGCGCGGCAGCTCGCCGGCGACCACGATCAGGTCATCGGTGAACTGGTCGCCGTGGTAGGGCAGATCACTGGTATTCCAGTCCGAATCGCCATGGCCGCGCGCGTCATAGCTGAGCGTGGCATGGCCGGCGGCATTGAGCGCTTCGGCGGTCGCGGTCCACGCGCCGCGGGTCTGGCCGAAGCCGTGGGCGAACAGGATGCCGGGCTGTTTCCCCGGGATACGGGATGCCCCAAGGCCAGCGCCATGCGCGCCTTCAAGGCGGATTTCTTCAGTCGTAGCGGACAAGGGTATAGGCGTAACCATACCTGATGGTATGGAATGGCCTGAATGACTGTCAATACCCATGGGTATGGAAACGCTGCCCCTGGCGGGTAGTGCCGGCCCAGCTGATCAAATATTTGCCAATTTGCCCGTGCATTTGTCCTCCACATACTGCAACCAGTCCCCGCCGTATGGTTAAATCTGCCCATGAACGATTCTTCAGTTTCCAGCACCGAATCCCGCAGTACGCGGCACAGCCGTCTGAGCGCGGATGACTGGGCGCAGGCAGCATTGGATTTGATCGCCGAGCAGGGCGTTGGCGCGGTCGCGGTCGAACCGCTGGCACGCCGTCTTGGTGTGACCAAGGGCAGCTTTTACTGGCACTTCCCCTCACGCGATGCGCTGCTGCAAGCGGCTTTGGAGCGTTGGGAAGTGGTGGAACAGCAGCAGGTGTTCGGCAGCCTGGAAGAGGTGCCGGACCCACGCACGCGGCTGCGCGCGCTATTCCAGCTGGTGGCGCACGAAGTCACCCCGCATGTGATCTACAGCGAATTGCTCAAAGCGCTGGACAACCCGATGGTGCGGCCGGTCATCGACCGTGTCTCGCAGCGTCGCATGGAATACCTGATCGCCTCGTTCCGCCAGGCCGGGCTCAGCTCCACCGATGCACGGCATCGTGCACGTCTGGCCTATGCGGCGTATGTAGGTTTTCTGCAGTTGTCATTGCAGCTGCAACAGCCCAAGCAGGCGCGCGAGGATTTTGAAGCCTATGTCGAGCATGTGATCGAGACGTTGATTCCGAACGGTTGAGCTGGTTGATCGCTGCGCGGTATTGAAAAGGGCCACAGTGATGTGGCCTTTCTTTTTGCGAGCTTTTCGTCCAATGAAAAAACCACGGCCCCGAAGGGCCGTGGTCTGTTTCCGGGTACTACCTGGCTACGATCAGAACTTCTGGTTGTAGCGCATGTAGAAGAAGCGGCCCGGGATTTCGTACTGCGGGTCGAACGAGTTGGCGAAGGTGGTGTAAGCCTTCGGCGGATCACGATCGAAGGCATTGTTCACGCCGACGGTGATCTGACCGTTCCACGGGGTCTTCCAGTAGCCGCTCAGGTCGGTGTAGGTCACGCTCGGGATGTGGCGCTGCGGGTCAGCCTTGCCACCACGACCGATGTGATCCTGATCCGAACACAGGCGGGCGAAGTTGCCACCGGTGTAGTTGGCGCCGGTGCAGTCTTCGACCTGGCTGGAGTAGTAACGGGCCGAGGCAGTTGCACCGAAGTCACCCAGCTGCCAGGCGACCAGCAGGTTGGAACGGACACGCCAGTAGTTGTCACGGCTCAGGTAGTTGCCGACGCGGTTATAGCCTTCGGTTACCGGATCTTCGATGGTGTAGCTGGAGGTGTAGGTGCTATCCCAGACGAAGTTGAAGCTGCCGAAACGGGTATCCGGCAGGCGGTAGCCGACGGTGAAGTCCCAGCCTTCCACTTCCATGGTGCCGACGTTGGTCGGCACGGCCAACATGTTGGAGATCTGGCCGGTGGTGTCACGGGTGATCATGTTGCAGAAATCGCTCACGCCCTGCGTGTAGCAGGCGTCCAGCATCTGCTGGGCGTTCTGGGCGTAGATGGCGTCTTCGACCTTGATGTTCCACCAGTCGAGTGCGATGTCCAGGCCCTGCACGAAGCTCGGGCTATAAACGAAGCCCAGGGTCTTGGAGACCGAGGTTTCTGGGCCCAGCTTGGTGTTGCCACCCACCGTGGTGCGGATCTGCGAGTTGGACTGGGTGTACGCCGGCACGCCCGCGCAGCTGGCCGGCGGGGTGTTCGGGTCTTCGCCGATGATGCCGGCGCACGGATCAGCAACGTCTTCGAAGGTGTCGCTGACGCCGGAGTACAGTTCGCTGATCGACGGAGCACGGAAGCCCTGCGACCAGTTACCGCGCACCATCAGGTCGTTGATCGGCTTCCAGCGGAAGCCGAACTTGCTGTTGAGCGTGTCACCGAAGTTGCTGTAATCGGAGATGCGGGTTGCCACGCTGAAGTCCAGCAGCTGGGCACCGGTCACGCCGGACAGCAGCGGGATAGCCAGTTCCAGGTAGGCTTCGTCGAGCTTGTAGCCGCCGGCAGTGGCGGTACGCGAGTTGCCGGTGGTGTCGCCGGAGTTGATCAGGCCATCCGGATCATCGAAGCCCGACTCGTCGCGGCGTTCGACGCCGGCCGAGAAGGCCAGTGCGCCGCCCGGCAGATCGAACAGTTCGCCGCCGATGTTGGCGTAATAGGTCTTCTGCTCGTAACCGTAGACGTCGTGCGCGGTGAAGCCTGCGTACTTGATCATGTCCGGGGTGAGCGAGCCAGCGCCGCTGAGCATGTTCATCGGCACGCAGCCGTCGATCGCATTGCCAGCAGCGCCGCAACGTGCGGTACCGTCGGTGTCGATGAACGACGGGCCCAGCGCATTGCGCAGGGCGGAGATGTTGAAGAAGCCGGTGGTGATGTCGGTCTGGTCGTTCTTGCCGTAGAACATACCGGCTTCCCAGTTCCAGAAGCGGGTGCCGACTTCGAAGTCACCTTCGAATGCGCCGTTGAACCCGTAGGTCTTCACGTTCTGCTTGTAGATACGACCACCGGTCTCCATCGCACGGTACTGGATGTAGTCGATGTCGCGGCCGGTTTCGTTGTAGATGTTGTCTTTGCTGATGACGATGTTGGCGCCATTGGTGCCCGGTGCGGCGCGGCCCAGCACGATCGGCATTGCGGCCAGGATCTGCTCGGACTGACGCTCGTTGTAGGTCACCGTGGTCTTGAAGCGGACGTTGTCGGTGATCGACAGGCCAGCATCGGCGAACAGCGAGGTACGCTCCTGCGGGGTGACCAGCAGATTGCCCGGGGCGTGGTTGAAGCTGTCGGCGCCAGTGTACGGACGCCAGGTAGCGCCGCCGTTGCCGGTTACGAAGTAACCTGCAGCGCCGTTCGGCCGGGTGGATTCAAACTTCGGCGAGCCATCGGCGTTGACGCCGGTCTGGGCGTAGTAACCGAAACGACCATCCGGGGTGGTGCTGCTGTTGCCGGTATTCGGCAGCGAGTTGAAGGCAGGTACCGCGGAGATGGCGCGGTCGCCAGCCCACACGGCCTCTTCCTTGACGTAACCAACACCAACGGTAGCGTGCCAGCGATCGCCGCTGGAACCGATGGTGAAGTCGTACGACTCGCGCGAACCGTCGCCCTTGTCGAACTGACCAAAGTAGGCGTTGGCTTCGGCGCCGTCGAAGTTCTGGCGCAGGATGATGTTGACCACGCCGGCAATGGCGTCCGAACCGTAGATGGTCGAGGCGCCGTCCTTCAGGACTTCGATGCGCTCCACTGCAGCGGTCGGAATGGTGTTCAGATCGACTGCGCCGCCCAGGCCGGTACCACCAACCCAACGGCGACCATTGACCAGCACCAGCGTACGGCTGGAGCCCAGGTTACGCAGGTTGACGCGGGTTTCGCCGTTGCCACCGTTGTTATAGGTGCTGTTGAGGCTGGAACCGTTGGTGCTGATGTTCTGGATGATGTCGCCGATCGAGGTCTGGCCCTGGGCCTGGATCTGCTCGCGGCTCATGGTGAACACCGGCTGCGAGGTCTCCACGTCGGCGCGCTTGATGCGCGAACCGGTGACTTCAATCTTGTCCAGCGTCTGGGTGCTGTCCTGGGCGAAAGCGGCGCCTGCCGGCATCGCACTCGCAGCCAACGCGATGATAACTGCATCACGCAGTTTCGTGGTCTTGCACTTCATTGGGTTCTCTCTCTCTGCCAAGTGGACTTGGTATAGCTGGGATGGCCGCTGGCGGGTCCGAAAAGCGGATCCAAAACCATGGGCTTGAGACCGATAGTACTTGCGACTGCAAATAAATTAAAGATTGGTTAATGAAGTTGTGGGATTCACTCCAATTCAGCAAAGCCTGCAGGGGGATTTGGCCGGCTGAAACGGCGGTGCGGCGGGGAGTTTCCGCGTGGACGCGCGCGTTTCGGGCTTACGGGCCAGAGATTGGGTCGCTGGAAATGCTGCAATGCAAAACGCCCCGGCAGGCGGGGCGCTGTGTGGATCAGTGCAGGGAGACTTACAGGTCCTGTTCGTAACGGACGTACGGGATTGCCCCGTCGTCGTTGCTTTCGTTACGCGGTGAGAACGGGTTTTTGCCACGGGTGATCACGTTTTCCGCGCCTACCGTAAGCTGGCCGCTCCATGGCGTGCGCCAGGTGATGCCCAGGCCTAGGCCTTCCCACTTGCCACTCTGGCCCGGAGCGTCGACAACGCGGCCGATGACATTGGCGCTGAAGGCGCCGTAGCCGCCGCCTACGGTCAGGCTTTTGCTGTCCCATTGATCGACCACGGCCGGAGCCGCATCGGTCAGGGGGACAAGCCTTGCCTTGGCATAGGTGCCGCCAATGGAGACGAAGCCTTCGCGGCCGATGTTCTTCTGCCCGAACACGGTCAGGTCATTCTGCTCAACCCGCGCCGCGCCGCTTTTGTTGCCACCGGACAGCCACGCAGGGAGTGTGTCGCGGCCGGTACCGGCCGTTACCCCGACGCGCCCGCCTGGGCGGTTGAATGCAGTGGTTGCCGAGATATGACGGCCGTTGTTGTTGTCGTCGTCATCGCCCAGGCTGGCCAGCATGCAATGGCTGGCGAGGCCGCCAATGCTGCTGCCACGGCTGCTGTTGCAGAGCAGGCCAAGCGAGTCGCCCGAGGACAGGCCGAAGGCGGCATCCAGTGAGCTTTGGCCGAGATTCCAACGCGCACCCACGTTCTGGGTGCCGGTGGGTTCCAGATAAAGCAGAGCCTCGACCTTGCCGCTACCGCGGTTCCATACCGGCAACACGGTGCTGTCCATGGCACGCGGCTTGCTTTGCGCATGCACGCCCGTAACCACCCCAAGGGCGATCATCAAGGCTAGCGGTAGGCGCAATAAGGCGTTCATGGACTCAGTAAGACCCCGTTTGCGCCAGGAAGTTCCCGGCGCGTGAGTTCTCGATCCTATGCGGTTTATGGTTTCTTAACAAGTCTTCGCCCTCCCCAGAACGTAACTCGTTGGACCGTTATTGCAGCCGCTCGGGAGCGGGCTGGTTGGCCGGTGTGGAACTGAACAATACGCCGAATTCTGCTAATGGGAAGTGATATTCCTGACCACAGAACTCGCAGCGCACTTCGACCTGCCCGGTGGGCTCGGCCGCGGCCCGGGCCTCTTCCTCGCCAAGTGACTGCAGCATGGCGCTGACCCGCTCGCGGGAGCAGGAGCAGCCGAAGCGCAGCGGCTTGTCGCCGACCAGCTGCGGGTTCTCTTCATGGAACAGGCGGTGCAGCAGTTCGGCGCCTGGCAGCGCCAGCAGTTCGTCGCGGCCGAGGGTGTCAAACAGGGCGCCGGCGCGGATCCAGCCGTCTTCATCGCCTTCGTCGCCCGGCAGTTTCTGCAGCAGCAGGCCGGCGGCGTGCTGCCCATCGCTGGCCAGCAGCAGGCGGGTCGGCAACTGCTCGGAATGACGGAAATAGTCCTCGAATGCGTCGTCCAGGCTGTCGCCGGTCAGCGCCACCAGGCTCTGGTAGCGCTGCGGTTCGCGCGGGTCCAGGCCGGGGTTTTCAATGGTGATGGCAAGCAGGGCGTCCTCGCCCAGCGCGCCCAGCGTCGCCGGGGCGTCTTCGCCGTCGTTCAGCTGGACGATGCCGCGCAGGGTGCCAGCCGAGGTGCATTCACTGAACAGTGCACGCAGGGCGGTGCTGCTGCGAAGCTGAATGGACAGGCGCCCGTCGACCTTGGTGTGCCCGGTAAACAGCGCCGAGGCCACGCTGGCCTCGCCGAGCAGGCGCGCGGCGGTGGCCGGGTAATCGCCGTGCGAGAGGATGTCGCGCCAGGCCTGGTCCAGCCGGACATGGACGCCGCGCACGCCAGCGGCGGGCAGGAGGAAGCGGACAAGAAGATCGGAGGTGTCGGTCATGGGGCTGCATCTACGCGAGGTGGGGCCGGTGCCGGATAATGCGCCGGACAAAGAATCTTGCAAGGTGGATATCAATGGGGGCGGAGCAGGCCGAGCTCAAGGTGGAGCAGGGGGCGGGCGGCACGCGCCGGCGGCGTTGGCTGCGGCGCCTGTTGTGGGCGCCGGTGGTGTTTGCGGTGTTCAGCGTAGTGCAGGTGCTGGTGCTGCGCTTTGTCGACCCGCCATTTTCCACGGTGATGCTGTTCCGCCAGGTGGAAGCTGTGGCGCAGGGCGATTGGAAATTCCGCCTGCATTATCAATGGTGCGATCTGGAGGATATGGCGCGCAGCGTGCCGATATCGCTGGTGGCGGCGGAGGACCAGCGCTTCCCCGAGCACAATGGTTTTGATCTGCAGGCCATTGAAAAGGCGCGCAAGCACAACGAGCGCGGCGGACGCCTGCGCGGTGCCAGCACCATCAGCCAGCAGACCGCCAAGAACCTGTTCCTGTGGCAGGGCCGCAGTTGGCTGCGCAAGGGGCTGGAGGTCTGGTACACGGTGTTGATCGAGGCGCTGTGGCCGAAGCAGCGGATCATCGAGATGTACGCCAATGTCGCCGAGTTCGGTGACGGCATTTATGGGGTACAGGCGGCATCGCGCAGTTATTGGGGCAAGGACGCTGCACGCCTGAGCCCTGCCGAAAGCGCCCGCTTGGCGGCGGTGCTGCCATCGCCGCGCCGCTACAACGCGGCCAAACCGGGGCCTTACGTGCAACGGCGTGCGGCGTGGATCCAGCGCCAGGCGCGCCAGCTGGGTGGGGCGGACTATGTTGACGATGCCAATTGAATACGCCGCTCTGGGTAGACTTGCTGCATGAGCCAGCCTGAACGCCTGACCCTGCTGATCACTGCCTTCAATGAGCAGGATGTGCTGCCGATGCTGCATCCGCGCTTGTGCGCGCAGCTGCAGGACCTGGCTGCCGACGTAGACGGCCGCATTCTTTATGTGGATGACGGCAGTACCGATGCGACCTGGTCGGTGATGCAGCAGCTGGCGGCACAGGAACCACGGGTTTCGGTGCTGCGGCTGTCACGCAACTTCGGCAAGGAAATCGCGCTGACGGCGGGCCTGGACTTCATTGAAGAGGGTGCGGTGATCCTGCTGGATGCCGATGGCCAGGATCCGCCCGAGCTGATTCCGCAGTTCGTCGCGTTGTGGCAGCAGGGCTATGACGATGTCTACGGCACGCGCGTGGAACGCGGCGGCGATGGCTGGCTGAAGCGGTTCACGGCAGCGGGCTTTTACCGGGTGATGGGGCGTCTGTCGAAAACGCCGATTCCAGCGGATACCGGTGATTTCCGCCTGCTCTCGCCGCGGGCATTGGCCGGCCTGCGCCAGTTGCGTGAGCGCCACCGCTTCATGAAAGGCCTGTTCGGTTGGGTGGGTTACAAGCGCATCGCGCTGCCTTACCGGCGCGAGCCGCGCTTGGCGGGCAGCAGCAAGTTCGGGTTCTGGAAGCTGTGGAACTTCGCGCTGGAAGGCATTACCAGCTTTTCCACCGCGCCGTTGCGGGTGGCTACCTATCTGGGCCTGTTCACCGCTGCCGGGGCGTTTGGCTTCGCTGCCTGGGTGATTGGCAAGGCGGCGCTGTATGGCGACCGGGTTGCCGGTTGGCCAACGATGATGGCTGCGATCCTGTTCCTGGGCGGGGTGCAGCTGATCGCGTTGGGCTTGATCGGCGAGTACCTGGGCCGCCTGTACATGGAAGCCAAGCAGCGGCCGTTGTACCTGGTGGATACATGGCAGCCGGCGAACGTGGCAGTATCTGCCCCATCCGCCAGCGCAGGAGAACGCCATGCAGACCGTTCGACAGTTGCTTGGGGCCAAGTCCCCTGAGATCCACGCCGTGCCGCCGGATGTGGCGGTGGTGCAGGCAATCCGCCTGATGGCCGAGAAAGGCATCGGCGCTGTACTGGTCATGGAGGGGCGCAGCTTGGTGGGCATCCTTTCCGAGCGTGATTACGCGCGCAAGATCGTGCTGATGGACCGCTCCTCGGCAAGTACACCGGTACGCGAAATCATGACCGCCGAACTGGTGACCGTGGCCCCCACGGTGACCGTTGAACAATGCCTGGAGTTGGTCACCAACCGCCGCATCCGCCATCTGCCGGTGGTGGACGGCGATGAGGTGGTGGGCGTGATCTCTATCGGTGACCTGGTCAAGTCGGTGATCGAGGCGCAGCGCCGCGAACTGGGCCAGTTGCAGCAGTACATCACCGGCACCTGAGTGCTCTGGCGCTACCTGGCGTAGCGCCCGCCACAATCTGCATCCTTGCCCGGCCCGGTTTCGATAGTGGCCAGCAGGGCTGCGGGCGGGGCGATACTGGCCAAGGTCAGGGCGATCGCGCCACGCAGGCCCAAGGCCTTGAAGTCGGGGC
The DNA here is from genome assembly GCF_039674165.1 of Stenotrophomonas terrae. Lineage (GTDB taxonomy): Bacteria > Pseudomonadota > Gammaproteobacteria > Xanthomonadales > Xanthomonadaceae > Stenotrophomonas > Stenotrophomonas terrae_A. The sequence continues at coordinate 12,062 of NZ_JBDJMY010000057.1, read as the reverse complement.
GGAATGAGGGGTCCTTGAAGCTGCCGCCAATGCGCAACGGCGAGCGCAGGGCGAGGATGCTGACATCCTTGGGGCGCGGGCGCAGCAGCAGGTCCAACTGTTCCTGCTTGAGGCTGATGCTGCCTTCGCCGACGACCAGTGTGTCGGTGGTGTCGAACGCCAAAGCCCGCGACTGCATCAGGCCGTTGCGCACGCCGAAGTCACCGAAGGCACAGCGCAGCGGAATCTGTTTGTCGCCGGTGAACAGGAACTTCAGCGATTCGGCCACGTCCAGCCCGGCCAGTTCCATCAGCAGGTTGCCGATATGGCCGCGGCCCATGCCCAGTGCGACATCACCGTTGCTGCTGCCGAGCATCGCGGCGATGGAGTTGCCATTGCCGCTGAGGCGGATGTCGCCACTGATGCCACCCGATGCCTGTTCGGCCAGTTTGGCATTGGGGAACAGCTGACCCAGCTGGATCCGGCGCAGGCTGGCAGTGAGCGTGGTACTGATCTGCGGGCGCCGTGCATCCATGCGGACAGTGCTGCGGATATCGCCACCGGCCACGCCGAAGTTGAGCGGTTCCAGTCGCAGCAGGCCGTTGTCCAGCAGCAGGTGGGCGTCCATGTCGTCCAGGGGCAGCGTGGGCGAGTTGATGTGCTGGGCTTTCCAGCGCACATCGGCATCCATCGCGCGCAGTTTGGTCAGGTTGTAGGGCTTGTCCGGCAAGACCGTTGGCTTGGCGGCGAGCTGGGCGGCCTGCGCCTTTTGTTCGGCATTGGCCGACTCCTTGCCGCCGGTCTTTGGCGGTGCGCCGATGAAGCCGGCAAGGTCATCGAAATCCAGGCGTTTGGACAGCAGGTTGGCGGTCAGCCGTGGGCGCTCGCCGGCGACGTCGATTTCCACATCGCCGGCCAGGTCGCTGTCGCCGACACGGCCGGTGAACTTCTCGTAGCGCCAGCGTTCGTGATCGCGCTTGAGCTGACCATCCAGGCGGTAAGGCGGCGAGGAAGGAATGGCGATACCGATCAGCGGGTACAGGTCTTCCAGGTCCTGGCCGCTGAGCTGGAACTGCAGGTCGAACACCTGGAACTGGAAGGGGTTGGTCAAGCTGCCACTGGCAATGGCGTGGGTAGGGCCGGCGCGGGCATCGAGGTGGATGCGGAAAGGGTGCTCGCTGTTGCTCAGTTGCAGCGGCGATTCGGTGCCGCCTTTCAGGGTGAAAGCCGCGCCACGCCAGCGCCCCTTGCCCTGGATGAGCAGCGGCGGTGCGGCATCGGCCTGCTTGGGGTTGCCGCTGCGCACGTCCAGATCGATGCGGGTGCGGCCGATTTCATCAAGGAACTGCAGCCGACCATCGTTGATGCGCAGACGTTGCAGCTGCGGAGGGTTACCGCCACCGCCGGAAAGGAAATTCCAGTTGCCGGGGTCGCCCTTGCGCGGTGCGGTCTGCAGCAGTACGTCGGGTCTGCTCAGGCGGATCTCAGGAATCTGCACGCTGCCGCGCAACAGGGGCCAGATACGGATATCCAATTCAACGCGGTCGGCGGTGGCCATCTGGGGTTGCGTGGCCCAGCTGGCATTGGCGAAGCGGATGGCATCACCACGAACGGTGGTGGTGCGGCCAAGATCCACATCCAGGTTGCCTATATGCAGAGCGCGGCCGGTACGGGCCTGCACCGCGCGTTCCAGCGGTGCCTTGAACCAGTTCCAATCCCACAACAGGATCAGCACGATCAGGGCAGTCAGTAGCGCGGCAGCGGTGATAAGCCAGCGTTGGCCGCGTTTGCCGGGGCGCTGCAGTCGCCAGCGCGACGCGGCTGGCGTAGCCGGGGGCGTGGAAGTATTCACGCCCCCACTGTGGCGTGGCCCGTGTTTACATCACGCGAAGCGGGCATTGACGCGATGTGCAAGGCGCGTTGCCAGAGTGTTGCGGCGTAGCCGTGCGCCTACAGGATCTGCGCGGTCACCGAGACGAAGTGACAGACGCTGCCGGCGATCACGAACAGATGCCAGATCGCATGCGAGTAGGGCAGTTGTTCACGGTGATAGAACACGGTGCCCAGCGTGTAGAAAACGCCACCGCCAAACAGCCAGCCCAGCGTCCAGCCATCAATCGAGGCCCACATGGGTTTGATCGCCACGATCACCAGCCAGCCCATGGCGATATAGATCGCGGTGGAAAGCTTCTTGAAACGACCGGTGTAGAACAGCTTGAACACCACGCCGAACAGCGCAAGTGCCCAGATCCCGATGAACATTCCCCAGCCCCAGGGGCCGCGCAGGCCGATCAGGGTGAATGGGGTGTAGGTGCCGGCGATGAGGATGTAGATCGCGCAGTGGTCGAATATCTTCAGCCGGCCCTTGGCCACCGGGTGCTGGATGGCGTGGTACAGGGTGGAGGCGGTGTACAGCAGCAATAGCGCGACACCAAAGACGATGGCGCTGGCCAGTTGCCAGCCATCGCCGTAGATCGCGGCAAGGGTGATCAGTACAGCGCCGCCAGCCAGTGCGCTGACCGCGCCAAGACCGTGGGTGAGGGCGCTGGCGACTTCTTCGCGGATCGATGCAACGGTTGCAGTCATGGGCGTTGATGGCGCGGGCTGGGGGGAGGCCCGGTGCCCGCTATCATCACCCCGAATGGCGGCGTGTGCACGCCGCCATCGAACCTAGGCCACCGAAACCGTGTGCGCTGCTTCACGGGTTGCCGAGAAACGTACATCCGGCGCGCGTTCCTGGGCCAGCTGCAGGTTGACCCGGGTCGGTGCCAGGTACACCAGGTGGCCGGCGGCATCGATGCTGAGGTTGCTGGCGTTCTTCTCGCGGAACTCTTCCAGCTTCTTGGCATTGCTGCAGCTCACCCAGCGTGCGGTGATCACCGACACCGGCTCGAACACCGCTTCCACGCCGTACTCATCCTTCAGGCGGTAGGCAGCTACGTCGAACTGCAGCACACCCACCGCGCCCAGGATCAGGTCGTTGCTCATCAGCGGGCGGAAGAACTGGGTGGCACCTTCTTCGGACAGCTGGGCCAGGCCCTTCTGCAGCTGCTTGAGCTTGAGCGGGTCCTTCAGGCGCGCGCGGCGGAACAGTTCCGGGGCGAAGTTGGGGATGCCGGTGAAGGTGATCGCTTCGCCTTCGGTGAAGGTGTCACCGATGGAGATGGTGCCGTGGTTATGGATGCCGATCACATCGCCCGGCCACGCCTCGGCGGCGATCTCGCGGTCGCTGGCCATGAAGGTCAGCGCATTGGCCAGCTTCATGTCCTTGCCGGTGCGCACGTGGAAGGTCTTCATGCCGGCGGTGAACTTGCCCGAGCACACGCGCATGAAAGCGACGCGGTCACGGTGCTGCGGGTCCATGTTGGCCTGGATCTTGAACACGAAGCCGGTCAGCTTTTCTTCCTGCGGAGCGATGTCGCGGCCGGTGGTAGCGCGGGTCTGCGGCGCTGGCGCATGCTCAACGAAGAAGTCCAGCAGCGGCTGCACGCCGAAGTTGTTCACGCCCGAGCCGAAGAATACCGGGGTCTGCTTGCCGGCCAGGTAGGCTTCCACGTCGAACGGGTGGCTGGCGCCCTGCACCAGTTCCAGTTCGTCGCGCAGGTCGGCCAGCATCTTCTCGCCGATCTTCTCGGCCAGGCCGGGTGAATCCAGCGACGGGAAGATGGTGGAATCCTGGCGGGTGAAGTTGCGGCCCTGTTCGTACAGGTGCACTTCGCCGGTCAGCAGGTGCACCACGCCCTTCAGGCGCGTGCCCATGCCGATCGGCCAGGTGACCGGCGCGCACTGGATGCCGAGCACGGTTTCCACTTCATCCAGCAGGTCGATCGGGTCCTTGCCCTCGCGGTCGAGCTTGTTGATGAAGGTCATGATCGGGGTGTCGCGCAGGCGGCAGACTTCCATCAGCTTGATGGTGCGTTCTTCCACGCCCTTGGCCACGTCGATCACCATCAAGGCCGAGTCCACCGCGGTCAGCACGCGGTAGGTGTCCTCGCCGAAGTCGGCGTGGCCGGGGGTATCGAGCAGGTTGATGATCTTGTCTTCGTACGGGAACTGCATCACCGACGAAGTGACCGAGATGCCACGTTCCTTTTCCAGCGCCATCCAGTCCGAGGTGGCATGGCGCGCGGCCTTGCGGCCCTTGACCGAGCCGGCCATCTGGATCGCGCCCCCGAACAGCAACAGCTTTTCGGTCAGCGTGGTCTTGCCGGCGTCAGGGTGGGAAATGATGGCGAAGGTGCGGCGGCGCGCGGCTTCGGAGGCGACTTCGGACATGGCAGGGGCGCCCGCCCGGGCGCATCAGAAACGAATGAACCGGCGATTATACCTGCCGCCAGCCCACCCGGGATGACCGGCAGCCGGTAGTGCCGAGCCATGCTCGGCAGGGGCCTCATGCACAAATCCCCCTGGTAGTGCCGAGCCATGCTCGGCAGGGCTTTCAGGCGATGCATCAGCAGTTTGTAGGAGCGGCGTAAGCCGCGAAGCCGACAATCCTGAAATCAGAGGCCGGGCGCTCAAGCTCATGGATAGCGAGCTACGCGGCTGACGCCGCTCCCACAAACAATAGGGGGCCGGCGGGGTTTTCCCGGTAAGGCCCCTGCCGAGCATGGCTCGGCACTACCTGTGACGCTGCTTGTTCAAGGGGCTTGGCGCGGGAACTTCAGCTCGCCGCGCGCGCTGCCCATGCGGAACGGGATCGAACGCAGCGCCAGCCCGCTATTGGTCTGCACCACGAAATGCAGGTGCGGACCACTGCTGTGGCCAGTGTTGCCGGACAGCGCAATGGTTTGCCCGCTCTCCACCGTCTGGCCGGGGCGGACGTGGGCGCTGCCCGCCTGCAGGTGCGCGTACAAGGCCATGCTGCCGTCGCTATGCAGAATGCGCAGCAGACTGCCTTGTTCGCGGCTGTCCACCACCTGCATTACCCGGCCGGCGCGTGCGGCCAGCACCGGCGTACCTTCGGCCAAGGGGAAATCCACCGCATACAGGTTCTGCGCGTCGCTATGGCTGTAGTGGCCGGCAAAGGCCTGGCTGACCTGGACGGATGCGCTTTGCAGGGGCACCCGATAAAGGTGGTCCTGCGGGCGCGCAGCCGGGTCACCGGGAAAGGCATCCAATACCAGCCGCAACGGTTTGCCCTCATCGGCCAGCCACAGCAGCTCGCGCTGCTCGCCAGCGTTCAGCACGGCAGCCGGCGGGGCGCGGCTGTCGCCTTGCAGGCGGACCTGCAGCGGCCCGGCCAGCAGGTTGCTGACGATGGCGCTGCGGCCGCCAGCGCGTGGCTGCAACTTCAGGCTGGCGAAGGCGTCGGAGCTTGCCGCCGCATTTGCCGGTGTCGTCGCAGCCAATCCCCAGGCGTCGCGCCAGCGGCTACCGGGTGCAGCTTGCGCAACGTTGGCGCAGGACACGGCAATGAACAACACGGTGGAAATGATGCGGGTCACAGTGCGGGTGTCGTTGGGATGACAGGCGTGATTGTGCCTGTTTGGTTGCTCTGGAAACTTATTCATCTCTTTATGCGAATAAAGAGATTGACAGGCGGAAAGTGCGCTGGCAATGTAGCGTCACCATCGAGACCGGCAGAGGGACAGGCCCTTTGAAGCCGGGGCAACCAGCGGACGCGCAAGCGGCTGCGTTTGGTGCCAAATCCTGCGGTGACCTCCGTGTCCGCCGAAAGATGGTTCGTTCCGTACCCCGCGTACGGCGAACACGAGCTCCGCGAAAGCTCGATGGCCGCTCCTTATCGGATACCGCCATGAGTTTCGCCACCGCTACCGCCGTCCAGTTCGCCCCCGTTGCCTTCATTGATCGCGCCGATAATGGTGTTTCCGCCGTGCGTGGTGAAATCGAGCTGCAGCTACGCATGCGCCACGCAGGGCAGCGTGCGCTGCGCCTGCGTTATGAATTGGTTGGCGCGGCCGGCGCACCGGTGGTGCTGGTGGCTGGTGGTATTTCCGCGCATCGGCACCTTGCCGCGAATGCCGGCTATGCCGAAAAAGGCTGGGCTGAAGGTCTGATTGGCGTTGGTCGTGCACTGGATCCGTCGCGCCGCCGCCTGCTTGGTTTTGATTTCATTGGCGCTGATGGCGAGCTGGACGTGCCGATCGATACTGCCGATCAGGCTGATGCTGTCGTTGCGCTGCTGGACGCGTTGCGTATAGAGCAGTTGCACGGTTTTGTCGGCTATTCCTACGGCGCGCTGGTTGGCCTGCAGTTGGCCATCCGTCATCCACGCCGCCTGCACAAGCTGATCGCGGTCAGCGGCGCACATCGTCCGCATCCGTATGCCTCGGCGTGGCGCGCCTTGCAGCGCCGCGCGGTTGCACTGGGCCAGCTGCAGTGCGCCGAAAACCATGGTCTGGCGCTGGCGCGTCAGTTCGCCATGCTCAGCTACCGCACCCCGGAAGAATTCGGCGAACGCTTCGACGCCGCGCCGGAAGTGGTCAATGGCCGTGTGCGTGTCGCCGCCGAGGATTACCTCGACGCGGCCGGCGCCCAATACGTGGCGCGCACCCGCGTCGACGCCTACCTGCGCCTGTCCGAATCCATCGACCTGCACCGGATTGATCCGGCTGCCGTCAGCGTGCCGACCCTGGTGGTCGCGGTTGAAGGTGACCGGCTGGTGCCGCTGTCGGATCTGGTCGCCTTGGTCGAAGGCCTGGGCCAGCGCGGCAGCCTGCGCGTGCTGCGCTCGCCTTACGGTCATGACGCCTTCCTGAAAGAAACCGATCGCATCGACGCGATCCTCGCCACTGCCCTACGCCTGCCCGGAGAAACCGCATGAGCCTGTCCCCCACTTCCGATATCTCCTGCAGCCGTGCCACAGCGGCAGTGCGTGCAGGCATCGACCGCGATACCGCCTACGGTGCGGTGACGCCGCCGATCGTGCTGTCGTCCAACTTCAGCTTTGACGGCTTCGGCAACAAGCGCCAGTACGATTACACCCGCAGCGGCAATCCCACCCGCGATCTGCTCGGTGAAGCGCTGGCCGAGCTGGAAGGCGGCGCCGGCGGCGTCATCACTGCGACCGGCATGGGCGCGATCAACCTGGTGCTGAACGCCTTGCTGGAGCCGGGCGAGCGCCTGGTGGTGCCGCATGATGCCTACGGCGGCAGCTGGCGCCTGTTCAATGCCCTGGCAAAGAAGGGCCACTTCGAGCTGATCACCGCTGACCTGACCGATCCGCGCTCGCTGGCCGATGCGCTGGCGCAGTCGCCCAAGCTGGTGCTGATCGAAACCCCGTCCAATCCGCTGCTGCGTGTCACCGACCTGCGCTTCGTCATCGATGCCGGGCACAAGGCCGGCGCCAAGGTGGTGGTGGACAATACCTTCCTGTCACCCGCACTGCAGACGCCGATCGCCTTCGGCGCGGATGTGGTGCTGCATTCCACCACCAAGTACGTCAATGGCCACAGCGACGTGGTTGGTGGCGCGGTGATCGCACGCGATGCCGAGGTGCACCAGCAACTGGTGTGGTGGGCCAACGCGCTGGGCCTGACCGGCTCGCCGTTCGATGCCTTCCTGACCCTGCGTGGCCTGCGCACGCTGGATGCGCGCCTGCGCGTTCACCAGGAAAATACCCGCGCGCTGGTTGACCTGCTGGCCGCCAGCGAGGCAGTGGCCACGGTGTACTACCCGGGGCTGGAATCGCACCCCGGTCACGCGGTGGCGGCGCGCCAGCAGAAGGGCTTCGGTGCGATGCTGTCGTTCGAACTGGCAGATTGCCCGGGTGAGGATCCGTATGCGGCGGTGCGCGCCTTCCTTGATGGCCTGCACTATTTCACCCTGGCCGAATCGCTGGGCGGTGTTGAAAGCCTGGTCGCGCACCCGGCGACCATGACCCATGCTGCGATGACCCCGGAAGCGCGCGCGGCGGCCGGTATCAGCGAGTGCCTGCTGCGGGTTTCGGTGGGCATTGAATCCAGCGAGGATCTGGTCGCCGACCTGCAGGCCGGGCTGGCGCGAGCTGCACAGGTAATCGCCGATGCACAGCAGGCCGTTGGCAACTGTAAAAAAACGGTGGATGCATGAGCGCGGTACTGCGTCCGGTGGAACAGCCGCAGGCGCGGCTGGTGTTGTTGGGAACCGGTACGGTTGGCTCGGCCTTTGTTGCGCGTTATCAGGCGCTGCAACAGCGCCAGCTGAGCCTGCCTTTGCTGCAGGTGGTGGCCAACTCGCGCATCGCCCTGGCCTGCGAGGATGCGCCGGATGCGGCGTTGTCGCGTGCACGCAATGCGCAGCGGCAGGGCGACGCGCCGATACACCGGCAGGAAGTTGGGCGGCTGCGTGCCGGCGATATCGTGGTCGATGCGACCGCCAGCGAAGCGGTCGCCGCCGATCATGCGCCGTGGTTGGCGCAGGGCATTCATGTGGTGACCGCCAACAAGCTGGGCAATGGCACGGCCTTGGCACGTGCACAGCAGATCGGCACGGCCGCTGCCGCTGGTGGGGCGCGCTATGGTGACGCTGCGACGGTGGGCGCCGGTCTGCCGTTGTTGCGCAGCATCCGTGCGCTGGTCGCCGGTGGTGACCAGGTGCATGCGATCGAAGGCGTGCTGTCGGGTTCATTGGCGTGGTTGTTCGATCGATACGATGGCAGCCAGCCGTTCTCGGCCTGTGTACGCGAAGCCGCTACCGCCGGCTATACCGAGCCGGACCCGCGCATCGACCTGTCCGGCGAAGATGTACGTCGCAAGCTGCTGATACTCGCGCGCGCTGCGGGCGTGCCGCTGGAAGCGGATCAGATCAGCGTCGACTCGCTGGTGCCGGCGGCATTGGCGGCGCTGGAAGCTGCCGATGTCGACGCAGCGCTGTCGCTGCTGGATGCGCCGCTGGCCGCGCACCTGCAGCAGGCGCAGTCGCAGGGCTTGAAGCTGTGTTTCGTCGGCCGCCTAGATGCGCAGGGTGCAAGCGTCGGTCTACGCGCGCTGCCGCAGGGGCACGCATTGGCGGGCGGTAGCGGCACCGATAATCGGGTGGCGATCCACAGTGATCGTTACAACAGCCAGCCCTTGTTGATCCAAGGCCCGGGTGCAGGCGCTGAAGTGACCGCCGCGGCGCTGTTGGATGATGTGCTGAACATCGTCAATCGCTGAGCAGCAAACGCCGCGCGCCTTGGCTGCGCGCGGCGTGGTGCGTGATTGGCCTGGTTGGTTCAGTCAGCGGCGCCGGAAGCGCCGATATCGTGTTCCTCCGTCAGCTGCGCGCGGCCTTGGCGGCCAGCTGCTGCATTACCGCCTCGCGGCTCATGCGTGCGCCGTTGCTGTCGACGGCGGTGAAGTCCACGCCGTTCTCCCACAATTGCGGGGCGAACACCACGGCAATGTCTTCCGAAGCCGTCCTGGATTGCAGGCTGAGCAGATGTTGGCTGAAGCCGGCCGCACGCAGCCAGGCGTTGTAGCTGGACGTGTGCTCGGTGGCGAACTGCACCTCGTAATGGCATTCCTTGCGCTCCGCCTCGTCAGGGCGCGCATCACACTGCGGGTTCCATTGGTGCAGGCCGATTACCGCATCTGCCTCCAGCTGCCGATTGCCAGCCGCCGCCCACAGCGCCACACACATGCTGGCGCAATGCGAGCGCACCCGCACGGTGAGATTGTTGCGGTTGATCAGCCGGGCTGCTTCCAGGCCAGCATTGGCATAGCCACCACCGCTGGTGATATCGATACGCCGTACGCTCGGGTTGGCATCGAGCAAGGCCTTCATCTCGGTGGCGAAGTTCCTGCCGACACTGCCCTCGATGCGCAATACGCTGCCGCCGTCCTGCACCGACATATGCGCGTCCTGGATGTCCGCCATCGTGGTGGACTTCTCACCCTGGATCACCAGCGCTTCGCCGCTGGGCGCGGCTGCCGCCGGTGCGGTTGTTGCCGATTCGGATGTTGCGGCTGTTGCAGCTTCAGCAGAGGGTGCCGGCTTGCGATTGCCGAAGTGGTAGGCCAGCGCCAGCAATGCCAGCGCGGCCAGGCCGAGTTTGATCAAGGTTGCCATGCCGCCACCGGGCGCTGCGGTGCGTGCGGCCGAGCGCGGGCGTCGTACCGGTGCCGGCTCGCCAGAGTCCTTTTGGTCGTGCATCCCCTCCCCCTGAAGCTGCGTTGTGATGCGCGATTCTGGTGTACCGGTGCGAGCGTTTGCAATATGTGGCCGATGCTGCCGCGCGTGGGCGGCCGTGGTGACCAGCTAACTGCCCCAAAGCCAGCCGGCGCCAAACCATGCCATCAGAACCATCAGCAGGCGCCAGCCCCAGCGGGGCCAGCGCCGGTTTAGCTGTGGATCAGCACTCGATGACGTTGACGGCAAGGCCGCCACGGCTGGTTTCCTTGTACTTGTCCTGCATGTCGCGGCCGGTGTCGCGCATGGTCTTGATCACCTTGTCCAGCGACACCTTGTGCTTGCCGTCGCCGCGCATGGCCATGCGGCTGGCATTGATCGCCTTCACCGCGCCCATTGCATTGCGCTCGATGCAGGGGATCTGCACCAGCCCGCCGATCGGGTCGCAGGTCAGACCGAGGTTGTGCTCCATGCCGATCTCGGCGGCGTTTTCGATCTGCCCCGGGTTGCCGCCCAGCGCGGCCATCAAGCCGCCGGCAGCCATCGAGCAGGCCACGCCCACTTCGCCCTGGCAACCGACTTCGGCACCGCTGATCGAGGCGTTTTCCTTGTACAGGATGCCAATGGCGGCAGCGGTCAGCAGGAAATTGAATACACCCTGCTCGTTGCTGCCGGGGCAGAAGCGATCGTAGTAATGCAGTACCGATGGAATGATGCCGGCCGCGCCGTTGGTGGGCGCGGTGACCACGCGGCCACCGGCGGCGTTTTCTTCATTTACCGCCAAGGCATACAGGTTGACCCAATCCAATGTGGTCAAGGGGTCGCGCATGGCCGCTTCCGGCCGCGACGACAGTTCGCGGTACAGCGCGGGCGCGCGCCGGCTGACATTCAGCCCGCCGGGCAGGGTGCCTTCGGAACGGATGCCGCGGGTAACGCAGGACTGCATTGCGTCCCAGATTTCGCGCAGGGCGGCGCGGATCTCTTCTTCGCTGCGCCAGCACTTTTCGTTCTCGTACATCATCTGGGCGATGCTCAGGCCGCTGCGCGCAGCCTGCGCCAGCAGCTCGTCGCCACTCTTGAACGGGTAGGGGATCGGCGTCTGGTCGGGCACGATGCGGTCATCGGCGGCATCGTCCTCGTTGACCACGAAACCGCCGCCCACCGAGTAGTAATCGCGGGTGGCGATGATCTGGTCATCGGCGTCATAGGCGGTGAAGCGCATGCCGTTGGTGTGGTACGGCAGCTTCTGGCGCTTGTTCATGGCCAGGTCGCGCTTCTCGTCGAAGGCGATCTCGCGCTGGCCCATCAGGTTGATGCGCTTGCTGCTGCGGATGCGCTCCAGCGTGGCCGGGATGATGTCCGGGTCGATCTCATTGGGGCGGTTGCCTTCCAGGCCCAGCAGCACGGCCTTGTCGGTGCCGTGGCCACGGCCGGTCAGGGCCAGCGAACCGAACACTTCGGCGCGGATGCGTACCGTGTTCTGCAGTTGGCCGGGGTCCAGCAGCCAGCGGTGGACGAAACGCTCGGCCGCGCGCATCGGGCCCACGGTGTGTGAGGAACTCGGGCCAATGCCGATCTTGAACAGGTCGAACGTGCTGACGGACATGCTGATTCTGCGTACTGCGATGAGATGGCCGCTATTCTACGGGTTCATTGCTGCAGGCCATGTATGCAGCGCAGCATTCCGCAGACAGGTGCACAGATGGGATTGACTCTGTACCAGCGTGACGATTGCCATTTATGCGACCTTGCGCTGGCGGTGCTGGCGCAGGCGCGTGCGCCGGAATTTGACAGTGTGTTCATTGACGACGATGAGGTGCTGGAAGAAAAGTACGGTCAGCGCGTGCCGGTGCTGCGTGATGCGGCTGGCAGGGAGCTGGAATGGCCGTTTGATGCGGCGAGGTTGGCCGCATGGTTGCTGCCGCACCGGTAACGCGCAGCCATGCTGCGCTGGGGCATTGCCGGGAAGGCTTCATTTGTAGTGCCGAGCCATGCTCGGCTGGGACGTTGCCGGTAAGGCCTCTGCCGAGCAT
>NZ_JBDJMY010000056.1:0-25333 GCF_039674165.1 Stenotrophomonas terrae | reverse complement strand
CGGGGCCGGCAGAATTTGTCAGGGGGGTGTTCGTGCCGAGCCTTGCTGGGACTGGGTTTCACGGTTTGAGCTGCTGCCTAGCTTGGCGCGGCACTACAGACGCGACGCCACGGCTGCATGGCCGGCGAAGCGCTAACCCCTCCCCAACCCTCCCCTTCGCTACGCGAAAGGGAGGGGGCACAGCCCCTCCCCCAGACGCGTCCCATCGTCCGTTCCGGCTCCCAGCGCTAGAATGCATGCCATGAACACGCTGACCTTCCGCAACGCCACCGCCGCCGATATCCCGGCCCTGATCGATCTGGTCACCTCCGCCTACCGCGGCGACTCCTCGCGTGTCGGCTGGACCACCGAAGCCGACATCCTCGATGGCCAGCGCATTGACGCCGCTGGCATCCAGGGCGACCTCGACCGCCCGCGCAGCGTCATCCTGCTCGCCGAGCAGGACGGCCAGCTGCAGGCCTGTTGCCATGTCGCCGATGAAAACGGCCACGGCTACTTCGGCATGTTCTCGGTCAGCCCCACCGCCCAAGGCGGCGGCATCGGCAAGCAGCTGATGCAGCGCGCGGAACAGCATGCCGCCGAGCAATGGCAGCTGCCGACCATGCAGATGACGGTGATCGACTGCCGCGAAGAACTCATCGCCTTCTACGAACGCCGTGGTTATGTGCGCACCGGCATCAAGAAGCCGTTCCCGTATGGCGACGAACGCTTTGGCATACCCAAGCGCGACGACCTGCAGTTCGAGGTGTTGGAAAAGCCGCTCGGGGCCACCGCATGAGCGAGACTTGGACCTTCATCTGTAGCAGCGAGGAACTGTTGCCGGGCGAAATGAAGACCGGCTTCGATGAAGTAACCGGTGCCCCCATCGTCGTGTTCAACCTGGACGGCGAGCTGTACGCGCTGGAAGACCAGTGCACGCATGAGGAGTTCGAACTGTCCTCCGGCGAGCTGGATGCGGCAGAAGGCAGCATCGAGTGCATCCTGCACGGTGCCCGTTTCGATGTGCGCGACGGCCGCGCCCTGTGCGCCCCGGCCTACACTGCCGTCCCCAAGTTCCCGGTCAAGCGCGAACACGGCGGTATCTGGTCGCGCGACGACCGCGATTGAGTGTCAGGCCCGGTGTCATGACAGCGGGGAGTCGCGCAAGCCTTCCCCGCTACGGACGCGATCGGGAGGCGTGCCGCAGCCGTCCGATGGCCCGCAGCCTCCGCCGACACGTGCCCGGGCTGACCAACAGCCCTCCCATCCGTACCCATTGAATGCCCTGCTGTCCCTCTCATATCAGGATTGCAAACGCAAACAATTCTCAATAAGATGCGCATCTATCGCGACAAAGCGATGTTAACGGTCCGCACCCTCCCCCATGTCCAACCCGCCCGCCAAGGCTGCTCCGCTGATTGTCGCCTCCGTGCGGCAGCGCTTGCTTTGGCTGCCACTGTTGTTTGGCATGTTGCTGGTATGGGCCGTGGCCCTGCAGGCCAAGGCGGTTGCTGCCGCCCCGCTGGCAGTGGAAGGCTACACGCAGAGCCTGGTTTCGCCTGAACCGGGCCACCCGCAGCAGCCGCTGCAGATGGCTGCCATCAGCGAAGCCGGCAGCGAATCCTCCCGCCCCACCCGCTCGCGCCCGGCAACGATGCTATCGCCGCCGGTCACGCCTGCTCCGCTTACCGCCCACCGCGTTTTCATGACTGCCGCCAGCGACACGCTGCTGCAGCACGCGGTGGAGCGCGCCCAGCGCTATCCGCTGGCGCCCTATCTGCTGCTCAATCCCGGCCACGCCCCGCCCCGCGCGCGCGCCATCTAAGCAGCCTCCGGCGATCCCCGCGCAACAGCGCGTCGCCGTCGATATCCCGCTTTCCATCTAGACACCCGCGGCGCCCTTCGGCCCGTCAGGTTCAACTCGTCCTTTTCTCCCGGATATACCCGTCCATGACCCATATCAAGACCCGCAAGTACGCACCGCGCGCCACCATGCTCGCCACTGCCACACTGGCCGCCGGCTTCTCGCCGCTGACCGCACTGGCCGCCGACGCAGACGCCGACTCGGCCAGGAACAAGGCCACCGATCTGGATCAGGTACAGGTACGCGGCAGCTGGTTCGCGCCGTCCTCGCCCAAGTTCACCGCCGAACTGCTGGATACGCCGAAGTCGGTGTCCGTGGTCACCGAGAAGACCATCCAGGAAATCGGTGCCACCAACCTGGTCGACGCATTGCGCATGGTTCCGGGCATCACTTTCGGTGCCGGCGAAGGCGGCAACTCCACCGGTGACCGCCCGTTCCTGCGTGGCTTCGATGGCCAGAGCAACATGTTCGTCGATGGCCTGCGCGACGTTGGTACGCAGACCCGCGAAGTGTTCGACCTGGAGCAGCTGGAAGTGGTCAAGGGCCCGAGCTCGGCCTACGGCGGCCGTGACTCCGGCGGCGGCAGCATCAACCTGGTCAGCAAGACCCCGAAGCTGAAGAATGAAACCAGTGCCAGCATGGGCATCGGCACCGACAGCTATGCGCGTGGCACGGTTGATGCCAACTACGTGCTGGGCGACGGCATCGCCGCCCGCCTGAACCTGCTCAAGCACGAATCCGACATCGCCGGCCGCGACGCTGCCAATGTCAGCCGCTGGGGTATCGCACCGTCCATCGCCTTCGGCCTGAACGGCCCGCTGCAGCTGATCGCCAGCCATTACCACCTGGAAACCGACGATCTGCCCGATGCCGGCGGCTTCCCGTATGGCGACCCGGCCACCAAGACCACCGTCGGTGCGCCGATCGTGCCCAACCGCAACAACTACTACGGGCTGATTGACCGGGACTTCCAGCGCACCCGTGCCGACATCAGCACCCTGGATGCCAGCTACTCCTTCGGCGAGCACAAGCTGCGCAACATCGCGCGCCTGGGCAACACCAGCAATGACTACCTGTGGACCCAGCCGGACGACAGCAAGAACAACCCGAACCTGTATGGCACCTTGTGGCGCCGTACCAACAACCGTGCCATCGACACCAAGACCTTTGCCGACCAGCTGAGCCTGACCGGTGCGTTCCAGACCGGCGGTCTGAAGCACAGCTACAGCGCTGGCGTTGAGTACAGCGAAGAAAAGAGCAGCAAGGGCAGCTACGTGATCGGCGGTGCCGGCACCAACAACCCGATCGGCAACAACCAGGTGTGCAAGACCACCGGCGCAGCGACCGGCTACAACTGCACCGATTTCTACAACCCGAACCCGAAGGATCCGTGGTCGGCCACCCACCCGGTCACCCGCAGCGACAAGGCGCTGGATATCGACCAGACCACCAAGACCAAGTCGGTCTACGCCTTCGATACCATCGAGCTGAGCGAAAAGTGGCTGGTCAACCTCGGCCTGCGCTGGGACGACTACGACACCGAGCAGGTCACCCCGGTCCTGAACAAGGCGCCGACCGTGCTCAACAACAGCGACGGCTTCCTGAACTACCAGGCTGGCGTAGTGTTCAAGCCGACCGCCAACGGCAGCATCTACCTGTCCTACGGCACC
This sequence comes from Stenotrophomonas terrae, assembly GCF_039674165.1. Taxonomy (GTDB): domain Bacteria; phylum Pseudomonadota; class Gammaproteobacteria; order Xanthomonadales; family Xanthomonadaceae; genus Stenotrophomonas; species Stenotrophomonas terrae_A. The sequence continues at coordinate 21,820 of NZ_JBDJMY010000056.1, read as the reverse complement.
TCCTCGACCCCGCCGGGCATGGACAGCGGTGAGGGCAACGACTCGATCAGCGCCGCCATCGAAAACCTCAAGCCGCAGGAAACCAAGAACTACGAGCTGGGCACCAAGTGGGACCTGCTCGACAAGCGCTTGAACCTGACCGCCGCCATCTTCCACACCGAGATGAGCAATGCCCGCGTCGTCATCGACACCGGCACTACCCAGAACGCGGGCAAGAAGGCGATCAATGGCGTCGAGATCGGCATCAATGGTCAGATCACCGACAACTGGAATGTCGCCGGCGGCTATACCTACATGGATTCGGAGCTGAAGGACAACGGCTTTGTCTGCGGTGTCACCGTACCGCGCGGCCAGCCCTGCCCGGCAGGCCAGTACATCGTCTCGCCGAACAACGGCAACATGTTCCCGAACACCCCCAAGCATGCCGCCACGCTATGGACCACCTATGTGTTCCCGTTCGGCCTGACCGTCGGTGGTGGTGCAAGCTATGTCGACAAGCAGTACGGCGATGCCGCCAACACCAAGTGGGTGCCGAGCTACACCCGTTGGGACGCCATGATCGGTTACGCCATCCAGGACAACATCAGCCTGCAGTTGAACGTGCAGAACCTGACCGACAAGACCTATTTCACCAAGGCCTACGCCTCGCATTACGCGAGCATCGCCCCGGGTCGCGCGGCCACGCTGGCACTGAACGTCAAGTTCTGATCCAGGCATGACCAGCAACGGCGGCAGGTGCAAACCTGCCGCCGTTTTGCTTTCCGCCGCTGCCGCGACAGGCGACGGCAATCCCCCGCAATGGCTACCATCAGCGATCAAACGCCGAACAAAGCCGGGCACAGGCAAGACGATGTCCAACTCCTTTCCAAGCGATGCCGATGTACTGGCGCAGCAACTGTTGAACGACCCGCAAGGCACGTTCGCGCAGATACGTGAGGCTGCACTGGGTGGCCAGCTGGATGCACAGCTGCTGCTGGCCCAGCTATACATCGAAGGCAAAGGCGTGGCGCGCGACGAGCAGGCCGCCCTGCTCTGGTACGAAACCGCCGCCAACAACGGCAGCGCACTGGCGATGAACATGCTTGGCCGCTGCCATGAACTGGGCCAGGGCTGCACGCCGGATGCCTCGTTGGCTGCGGTCTGGTACCGCAATGCCGCCGAAGCCGGACTGGACTGGGGCATGTACAACCATGCCAACCTGCTCGCCACCGGCCGTGGCGTGGCGCAGGACCGGCCCAAGGCGCTGGCACTGTATACGCAGGCTGCCCACATGGGCCATGCCAAATCGATGAACCTGCTGGCGCGCCACCTGGAAGACGGGCTGGATATCGAACGCGATCCGCAGGCCGCCCTGGCCTGGTATCAACGCTCGGCCGAGGCCGGTGATTTCCGCGGCCAGGCCAACCTCGCTTCCATCCTGCTGCAACAAGGCCAGATCGAGCCCGCCGTGCAGTGGCTGCGCTTGGCATTGGCCAACGGCAGCCCGGCGTTCATGGCGAATATCGTGCCGGAACTGGCCGCCTCTCCCCATCCGCAGATCCGCGCACTGGTAGCCTGAGCCAGGCCCCGAGGAACTCCCATGCTGCTGCATATCCCCAACGTACTCAGCCTCGAACAGGTCGCCCTTTTTCGCCAGAAACTGGATGCGGCTGACTGGACCGATGGCCGCGAGACCGTTGGCCATCTCGGCACCCATGCCAAGCGCAACGAGCAGTTGCCGGAAAACTCGCCGCTGCGCCGTGAACTGGGAGAAACCGTACTGCTGGCGCTGGCCAGCAACCCTTCCTTCTTCAGCGCCGCGCTGCCACTGAAGTACCTGCCACCGCGCTTCAACCGTTACAGCGGTGGCGGCAACTACGGCTTCCATGTCGATGGCGCGGTGATGAACCTGGGCCAGGGCGAGCAGCTGCGCTCGGATGTGTCGTGCACCCTGTTCCTGTGCGAGCCGGAAGAATACGAAGGCGGCGAACTGATCATCAGTGACACCTATGGCGAGCACGAGGTGAAGCTGCCAGCCGGTGACCTGGTGGTCTACCCCTCCAGCAGCCTGCACAAGGTGCAGCCGGTGACCCGCGGCGCGCGCCTGGCGTCGTTCTTCTGGGTGCAGAGCATGGTGCGTGACGAAGCCCACCGGCGCCTGCTGTGGGAAATGGACACTTCCATCCAGCAACTCACCCTGGACTGCCCGCAGCACCCCTCACTGGTCAGCCTGACCGGGATCTATCACAACCTGCTGCGGCAATGGGCGCAGACCTGAGCGTTGCCGGTCCCATCGTCATCGCAGTAGCTGCGTAGTCCAGTAGCCCGGGTAAGCCCAGCGCACCCGGGGCTGTTCGCGGAGAATCCAAGAATCCGGCCGATCCCTGCCCCCGGGTGCGCTGCGCTTACCCGGGCTACAAAAGCCGCGGCCTTCCTTTGCCACGCGCACCGGACAGCTCCAACGAATCAACGCCACTGACAGCGCGGCGCGCGCATCAGCCAACGGCAGCGGACTGATAATTGTCATGTTGCTATCAATTCTCATTTGCAAAAGTTAACGAATCGTATCTACAATGCCGCACCGCGCACATCGGCCCTGTTGGCCGCGTCCGCAATCCGGGGATACGCATGCAGCAACCACAGCGCAAACACGCATACAGCACCGCCGCATCCGGCGTTGTCAGTCTGCGCCCGTTGGCCTTGTGTCTGTTGCTGTTGTTGTCGCTGCTGGCCTCGCTCTGCCACAGCGGCTCCCCGCTGGCCCGGCTCGGCGTTGCGGAAAACAGCAATGCATCGGCGCCTGCCGAAGAGCGTCAGGGTGGCGAGCGCCACCTTGAAGAAGAAAGCCCAGCCAAACTTCGCAAGGCAAGCCAGCTGCGCGCAGCACGCGCCATTCCGCCTTTGCCCAATGCCAGGCAGCTACTGCCTGCAGCCAGCGAGCCCAGCACGGCCCGTGTGGTCATCCCGGTATCCGAGCCGGTCATCGGCCATGCCTTGGCCAGCCCGCGCCAGCAGCGCGGGCAAGCGCCCCCGTTGAGCTGATGCTCCGCGCCCAGGCGCTCGCGTTACACCCCTTCCTTTCCAGCCCGTCCCTGCCTGCGCCCGCGTTTGCGGTGTAGACGGCTGCAGCCTGCATTCCCTTGTTCGAGGTATTCCCATGGCCCTGTGCCAGCGTCGCCGTGTGTCCGTTTCCCGCCAACTGCTCAGCCTCGCCGTGCTCGGCGCCCTCAGCGCCAGCGCCCATGCCAACGGCAGCGGCGCGCCCACCACGCTGGACAAGGTGGTCGTCACCGCCAGCGGTTTCGAGCAGAAGATCACCGACGCGCCAGCCAGCATCAGCGTGGTCAGCCGCGAAGAACTGGCACTGCGCCCCTACACCAGCCTTGTTGATGCGCTGCGCGACGTTGAAGGCATCGACGTCGGCATGGAAACCACCGACAAGAACGGCCGCGCTACCATCTCCATGCGTGGCATGCCGTCCGAATACACGCTGGTACTGATCGATGGCCGCCGCCAGAGCAACGTCGGCAATCTGTACCCGAACAACTTCGGCGGCGGCCAGTTCGCCTACATGCCGCCATTGGATGCAGTGGAACGCATCGAAGTGGTGCGCGGCCCGATGTCGACCCTGTACGGCGCCGACGCCATGGGCGGGGTGATCAACATCATCACCCGTCGCAACCAGAACGAATGGCACGGCTCGGTGACGCAGGGTTTCACCGTGCAGCAGGAAGATGCTTTCGGCGATGCCCGCACTACCGACCTGTACCTGAGCGGCCCGCTGATCAAGGATCGTCTGGGCATGACCGTGCGCGGCAGCTGGTATGACATCGACGAATCGCGCCCGGAATGGGATTCGCTGCCGCTGCCCGATGGCAGCCAGTGGGAACGTGCGCTCGGCTTTGGCGGCGGCGGCAAGGCCGTGGCCAACACCAACTGGAACAGCGGCATCCGCCTGAACTTCAAGGCCAGCGAAAACCACGACCTGTGGCTGGACTACGACGTCTCGCGCCAGAAGTACGACAACAGCAAGGGCCAGACCGGCACCTTGGACAGCGCCGAAAGCCTATGGCGCAGCGGCGTGGCGACCATTCCCAATGGCAACGGTGGCACCACCACCCGTCGCGTGGTGCAGCCGCGCGTTGGTTATACCGCCTACCAGCGCTATGAGCTGGACCAGCTCTCGCTGACCCACCAGGGCCGCTACGACTTCGGCACCTGGCAGACCAGCCTGTCGCGCACCCAGAGCAACAACCTGGGCCGCTCGCTGCCATTGACCCTGGACGAACGCGCCGACCTGCAGACCCTTTGGAACGATGTCTGCCGTCGCCGCGGCCAGGCCGCCAACTGCAACATGGCCAGCGGCAACCTGTCGGTGCTCAATGACGCCGAACGCGCACGCCTGCAGGCCTTCCTGCCGCGCCCACTGCGCACCATGGAACTGGACGCACTGGTGCTGGACACCATGCTTGACCTGAGTTTCGGCGCGCACAAGGTCACCGTCGGCGGCCAGTACAACAACACCGACATGACCGACGGCGTGTTCGGCATGGACGGCAACGGCTACCGCGACAACGTCAAGCAGAAGCACCGCACCTGGTCGGTATTTGCCGAAGACAACTGGGCGCTGACCGACGCGCTCACCGCCACCTTCGGCCTGCGTTACGACGACCACAACATCTTCGGCAGCCATGTCAGCCCGCGTGCCTACCTGGTGTGGAATGCCAGCGATGCGTGGACCGTCAAGGGTGGCATCAGCACCGGCTACAAAACCCCGCGCCCGGACCAGCTGTTCCCCGGTGTGACCGGTTTCGGCGGCCAGGGTGTGATCCCGATGGTGGGCTCGCCCAACCTGAAGCCGGAAACCAGCACCAACTACGAAATCGCCACCTATTACGATGGCGGCCGCTGGGGCTTCAACGCCACCGCCTTCCTCAACCGCTTCGACGACAAGATCGCCAGCGGCGGCAGCTTCGCCAACTGCGAAGTGGCCCCGGCCAACAGCGGTTACTGTGTGGACGTGGGCCCGGGCTGGGCAGCGTTGGGTTACAGCGTTTTCAGCCAGAGCGTGAACCTGGACAAGGCCGAAACCCGCGGCGTTGAGCTGGCCAGCCATGTGGACCTGCTGGACAACCTGCAGCTGCGCGGCAACTACACCTACACCAAGAGCGAGCAGACCAGCGGCGCCACCAAGGGCCGGCCGATTGCCGGCAACCCGGCCAAGCACATGGCCAATGCCAGCCTCAACTGGCAGCTCAACGACGCCATCAGCCTGAGCCTGATCGGCGAAGGCCGCTACGACCGTTACCGCGACACGCTGGTGTCCAACGTGGGCGGCGTCAGCAACTCGACCGTGCGTTATTACGAGGACTACACCACCTTCCACCTGGGCGGCAGCTGGAAGCTCAACGACTGGCTCACCGTCAACGCGCGCGTCAACAACCTGTTCGACAAGGATTTCGTCTCGCAGTCCTGCATCCTGAGCTCGCCGAGCGAGTACAGCTGCGTCGACGACTATGCAGTGAAGGAACAGCGCCGCAGCTACTGGCTGTCGTTGAACGCGAAGTTCTGATTGGTGTAGCTGGGCACGGGCAGCGCTGAGCGCTTGCCCACCCGCCTGTCAACGCCGCAGCCCCACAAACGTTTCCAGCACAAGCAACACCGCTCCCTCCCTTTCACGCAGTGAAGGGGAGGGTTGGGGAGGGGTAGCTTTTGATCTTGCTTCCAGCTTCAGGCCTAGATCCAGAACCCAAGCAACAGCCAGATCAAAAGCTACCCCTCCCCGGCCCTCCCCTTGCCTCCGGCAAAGGGAGGGGGCATAGCACAGCACAAATTGCGAATCATTCTCATTAGTGCTCTAATCGTCATCCTTCAACACCCCTGATCCCCGTGTCCGCAGACCGCAGCGCCGCCACTACCGTGCAACACCAAGCCAACCGTGGGTTCTGGTTGCGCACCTTGCATCAGTGGCACTGGATCAGCTCGGCGGTGTGCCTGATCGGCATGCTGCTGTTCTCTCTCACCGGCATCACCTTGAACCACGCGTCCAAGATCGAAGCCAAGCCGCAGGTGCAGAACCTGCAGCTGGAACTGCCAGCACCTGTACTCAAGGCGCTGGGTGATCGCCAGGACGGCAATGCACCGCTGCCCGCCCGCGTTTCCGACTGGTTGTCCAACCGTCTGGAGGTGTCCATCGGCAGCCGCGAGGCCGAGTGGTCGCCGGAAGAAATCTACCTGTCCATGCCCGGCCCCGGCAGCGATGCCTGGTTGAGCATCGACCGCGAAACCGGTGCGCTGGAGTTTGAAAAAACCCGTCGCGGCTGGGTTTCGTATTTCAACGATCTGCACAAGGGCCGCAACGCCGGTCCGGGCTGGGGCTGGTTCCTCGACGTGTTCGCGGTGGCCTGTCTGGTGTTCTGCATCACCGGCCTGTTCCTGTTGCATCTGCATGCGCGGCAGCGGCGCATGACCTGGCCGCTGGTCGGCCTGGGTTTGCTGATCCCGCTGCTGATCGCCCTGCTCCTCATCCATTGACCGTCGCCCTTCCCGGAGTCGCACCATGCGCGTCACCCTGACCATCGCCCTGAGTGGCCTGATCGCTACCGCTCCTGCCGCCTACGCCGCCAGCCTCGACGTCAACGTCGAAGTGCCCAAGCTCAACGTGGCCGAGTACCACCGCCCGTATGTGGCGGTGTGGATCGAAGGTGCCGACCAGCAGGTCGCCGCCAATCTGTCGGTCTGGTACCAGCTCAAGGACACCGCCGAAGGCCATGGCACCAAGTGGCTGCCGGACCTGCGCCAGTGGTGGCGCAAAAGCGGCCGCACCCTGCAGGTGCCGGTGGATGGCGTGACCGGCCCGACCCGTCCGGTCGGCAAGCACCAGCTCAGTTTCAACGATCGTCAGCCGCAGCTGCGCGCCCTGCCCGCCGGCCAGTACACGCTGGTGGTGGAAGCCGCACGTGAAGTCGGTGGCCGCGAGCTGGTCAAGATTCCCTTCAGCTGGCCGGCCCGTGCCGCCCAGAACGGCAGTGCCCAAGGCAGCACCGAACTCGGCGCCGTCACCCTTGCCGTCAAACCCTGATCCCCATTACCAACGGAGCCAACCGATGAAGCGTTCCCTCCTGCTTGCTGCCACCATTGCCGCCGCGCTGCCCTTCTCCGCCGCCGCCCACAAGGCCTGGCTGCAGCCGTCGCAGACCGTTATTGCCGGTACCAACCCGTGGATCACGGTGGATGCGGCCGTGTCCAACGACCTGTTCTATTTCAACCACGTGCCGCTGCGCCTGGACAACCTGGTGATCACCGCACCGGACGGCAGCACCGTGCAGCCGCAGAACGCGGCCACCGGCAAGTACCGCAGCGTGTTCGATGTCGAGCTGACCCAGCAGGGCACCTACCGCCTGGCCACCGTCAATGCCGGCCTGTCGGCCAACTGGCAGGAAGACGGCAAGCCCAAGCGCTGGCGCGGCAACGCCGCCACCTTCGCCACCGAAGTGCCGAAGGACGCCAAGGACCTGAAGGTCTCCGAGACCGCCGGCCGCATCGAAACCTTCGTCACCAACGGCAAGCCGAACGACACCGCGCTGCAGCCGACCGGCAAGGGCATGGAGCTGGTTGCAGTGGGTCACCCGAATGATCTGTTCGCCGGTGAGCAGGCCAAGTTCAAGCTGCTGGTCGACGGCAAGCCGCATGCGGGTCTGGAAGTCGAGATCACCCGCGGTGGCACCCGTTACCGCAACGCCCAGGAAGAGATCAAGGTCACCACCGACGCCAATGGCGAGTTCTCGGTGACCTGGCCGCAGGCTGGCATGTACTGGCTGGAAACCGGCACCGAGGACAACAAGACCTCGATCCCGCAAGCCAGCGTCCGCCGCCTGAGCTACGTAGGCACGCTGGAAGTGCTGCCGCAGTAATGCTCAAAGCCCCTCTCCCGCCGGGAGAGGGGTTGGGGTGAGGGTAAAGCCGAAGCAGCGCAGTTGAAGTCGGCTGTCGGCCTTAACAAGCAAAAGCTCCCCCTCATCCGCCCCTTCGGGGCACCTTCTCCCGTAAACGGGAGAAGAAGCACTCCGAAGCTCATGCGCTCATAGCCCCTCTCCCGCCTGCGGGAGAGGGGTTGGGGTGAGGGCAAGGCCGGAGTCGGGCTCCTGAAGTCTGCCGTCGGTCGAAAGAAGCAAAAGCTTCCCCTCATCCGCCCCTTCGGGGCACCTTCTCCCGCTCGCGGGAGAAGCAACACCGCCTAGCCGATCATTTCCGATGTCCTCCAACTCCGACATCGCCGCTCTTGGCGGCCACACCATGGGCACCAGCTGGAGCGTCAAGCTGGTCGTTGTGCGCAGCCGTGACCTGCACCCGCTGCATGCTGGCATCCAGGCCGAACTGGACCGCGTGGTCGCGCAGATGAGTACCTGGGAAGCCGGCTCGGATATCAGTCGTTACAACCGTGCCGCCGCCAACAGCTGGCATGCATTACCCGATGATTTCTGGAGCGTGCTCAGCGCCGCGCGCGATATTGCCGAACGCAGTGCAGGCGCCTTCGATCCCAGCATCGCCCCCTTGGTCGCGCTGTGGGGTTTCGGCGCCGATGCCGCCGCGCAGGCCGTTCCCGATCCCACGCGCTTGGCCGAAGTCGCCGCACGCTGCGGCTGGCAGAAACTGCAGCTGGATCCCCAAACGCAAAGCGCCCTGCAACCGGGCGGCCTGCAGCTGGACTTGTCGGCCATCGCCAAGGGCTACGGCGTGGATCTGGTCAGCCGCTGGCTGCGTCGTATCGGCATCACCGCCGCGCTTGTCGAAGTAGGCGGCGAACTGCACGGCTATGGTCTGAAACCCGATGGCCAACCCTGGCGCGTGCTGGTTGAATCCGCTCCGGAAGAAGATGCCGGCGCCGAATATCCGCCGCGCGTATTGGCATTGGATGATCTTGCGGTAGCCACCTCCGGCGATCGTTGGCACCAGTTTGAACGCAATGGCGTGTCCTACAGCCACACCCTGGACCCGCGCAGCCACGCGCCGGTCAGCCATGCCGCCGCCGCAGTCAGCGTGATCGCCCGCGATGCCATGCTTGCCGATGCTTGGGCCACCGCATTGACCGTGATGGGCGCCGAGCAAGGTCTGGCCTTTGCCAACAGCCATGACTTGGCTGCACGCTTCATCACCCGCAGCAGCAATGGCCTGATCGAAACCATGACGCCCGCCTTCCAGCGTTACCTGGACGCCAGCACGCAATGAACCGCAACAGCTCCACGCGCGCACTGCTGGGCAACCTCGCCGTTGGCCTGGGCCTGTTGCTGATCGCCCTGCTGCTACTGCGCCTGCACCTGGGCGAACGCTGGTGGCCGGCGCCGCCGCTGGCGCCACAGTGGTGGATGGCCCTGACAGCGTTGGCGATCTACGCAGCTGCCTGTTTCGCCCTGTGGTGGTGTACCCGCCAACGCGACGATGAGGTCGGTGACAGCAAGGAACCGCCCATCCTGGTGGTGTGGGCCAGCCAGACCGGCTTTGCCCAGCAACTGGCGCAGCGCACGGCGGCACAGCTGCGTGCTGCCGGCCACAAAACCCGTCTGCGCGCTATCGACCAGGTGGATGCGGCACTGCTCGACAGCAGTCGCCAGGCCTTGTTCATCGTCAGCACCACCGGCGAAGGCGATCCGCCCGATCACGCCCTCGCCTTCCTGAGCCGGGTAATGCCGCAGCCGCTGAAGCTGCCGCAGCTGCAATACGCGGTGCTGGCGCTGGGTGACAAAACCTACGACCAGTACTGCGCGTTCGGCCATCAACTCGATCACTGGCTGCGTGCGCACGGTGCGCAGCCGCTGTTTGACACCGTGGACGTCGACAATGCCGACGCCGAAGCGCTGCGCCATTGGCAGCAGCTGCTGGGCCAGCTCGGCGGCTCAAGCACGGAGGCAAGTGATTGGAGCGTGCCGGCCTATCAATCCTGGCTGTTGCGCAAGCGCGAAGTTCTCAACCCCGGCAGCATCGGCGGCAAGGTATTCCACCTGCAGCTGCAACCGGCGGACGGCAAGCTGCCTACCTGGCAGGCCGGCGACATCGCCGAGATCGGCCCGCGCCAATCCGCTGCCGCGGTGACGCAATGGCTGCAGGCGCACGACGTTGATCCAGCAAGCGTGCTGGCCGATGGCCGCATGCTGCGCGATGCCCTGGCCGTTTCGCACCTGCCCGACAACTGCGAAACCCGGGATGTCGACGCCCTGGCCGCCAGCCTCAAACCCTTGCCACACCGCGAATACTCGATCGCATCGATGCCAACGGAGGGCAGCCTGCAGCTGATGCTGCGCCGGCAGCTACGCCCCGATGGCAGTCCTGGCCTGGCCAGCGGCTGGCTCTGCGATTACACCCAGCCCGGCGACAGCATTGATCTGCGTCTGCGTAGCAACAGCAATTTCCATCCACCCGGCAACGATGCGCCGCTGGTTCTGATCGGCAACGGCACCGGCATCGCCGGCCTGCGCGCGCATCTACGCGCCCGTATCGATGCAGGCGCGCGCCGCAACTGGTTGCTGTTCGGCGAGCGCAACGTGGCGCACGACTTCCATTTCGGCGACGAGCTGCGGCAATGGCAGCGCGAGGGTGGAATCGAGCGATTGGATACGGTCTTCAGTCGCGATGATGGCGCCTACCATTACGTGCAGGACGCATTGGCTGCGCACAGCGAGGTGCTGCGACAATGGCTGGACGATGGCGCCACCCTGCTGGTCTGCGGCAGCCTGCAAGGCATGGCCCCGGCGGTGGACAAGGTCATCATCGATGCGATTGGTGCCGACGCACATCAGGCCCTACGTATCGCCGGCCGCTATCGTCGCGACGTCTACTGACCATCGCAACCAACCGGTAGTGCCGAGCCATGCTCGGCAGAGGCCCTACAAACAATCCCATCGGTAGTGCCGAGCCATGCTCGGCAGAAGCCTTACAAACAATCCCAACCGTAGTGCCGAGCCATGCTCGGCAGAAGCGTTCCCGGTAATACCCATGCTGAGCATGGCTCGGCACTACAGGTGAAGCTTTGCGCTGTTGGCTATCTGGCTTCGCGGCTTACGCCGCTCCCACAACCGGCATCACCTTTATCGCCAACACCTCACCGCCGCCGCTGAGCGTATAGCGTTGCCGCTCACCGGCGCCAAGCCATGCGGTATCGCCGGCCGACATCGCCGGCAGCACACCACCCTCGAACTCAGCATGGCCGGCCAATAGATGGATGGCCCATGCGGCCTGTGGCTCGGTGAAGAACAACATGTTGCCAACCAGCGGCCGATGCAGCAGTTCGGCTTGCAAGGCATCACGGCGCCACATCAGATTGAAGTCCTGGGTCACCCCATCCACCAACTCGCCAACCAGCTCCGCCTCACCGGCAAACCGCAACCGCTGATACGGCGGCAGCAAGGTTTCGCAGCGGCCATCAGCGAAGCGCAGGCGCAGGCCTTCGCCCTGCAGCAATACCAGCTCGCGTTCAACACCTGGGAATGCGGAGAAAGCCGCATCCTGCTCGATCTCGGCAATGGACAGGCGCAGCTGCCAGTCGCCCTGCTCGGGCAGACGCAGGATTTCGCGCGTCCAACCCAGGCCATTACGCCAGCGCTCGCGCTGGTAGAGAGCAGCCGGTATGACCCGGGAAGGAGAGTTCAAGGTATGCATTGGCCAATGATGCCATCAGCGTGCATGCAACTGCTTTTTTGTGGGAGCGGCGTAAGCCGCGAAGCTCACCACAACCAAGCGGCGGAGACCTCTGCAATCACATTGCATCTGCTCGCTGTAGGAGCGGCGTAAGCCGCGAAGCCACAGAACCAACAGCGTGGAGCAAAACCAACCCCTCCCCAACCCTCCCCTTGCCTTCGGCAAAGGGAGGGGGCTCAAGCGCCCCGTGCGCTTCGCACAAGGGAGGGGGCAGAAGCGTTTACTTCGGCATCGCCAGGTTCTCAGCCGTCAACGGCTTACCCCCACGCGGCGTGGTCGCAATCACTGCATCAGCCGGCAAGGCCGTGCCCTTGTCCAGGCGTGCCTGCACCCGATCCAGGGCCTCATACACATACGGCAGCAGCGGCAGGTAGCGCGAGCCGTAATCCGGCAGGCCGAGGAAACCATCGAAGTGCTGCACATTGCGCACCTTCCAATAGCTCACCTCACGGCCGGCCGCCTTGGCCGCCGCCGCATACGGTGCGCTGCTGAAAGCCGGTGGAATCAGGCCATCGTCGGCACCGTGTACCACCATCACCGGCAGCCCCTTGCGCGGCAAACCAGCATGCGTGGCCTGGATACCCGCCTGTACGCGCCTGGCGTCTTCACCCTGCCCGTCCCAAAGACCACGCAGGCACTTGAGCCCTGCATAGGTCAGGTCCGGCAAGGCCACCTTGCTGTCTAGCAGGCCAACGCCGGCACCCGGCGGAATGCCACTGCCGTCGGAGATCCACGCAGCACGCTCAATGGCGCTTGCCGCGCGCGGCGAGAAGTCCGGATTCTGTGCGGCGAAGTTGAAGCCGCAGGGATGCTCGCCAACGCCATAGCGGCCATAGGCCGAGGCATACGTTGCCGAGATCGCGCGCCACAGATCAAAGCCGGTGGACAAGGCGCCAGCACGCAGCGATTCGTCGGTCCAGCCCTTGCTGAGCATCAGCTCGTAGGCCGTCTTGGCCTGCGCTGCCGGTGTCGCACCACCGATCACACCCTCCGCTGCCAAAGTTGCACAACGCACGGCGGCACCGGCCTGCAGCGCGGCAGTCATCGGCGGCTGCGGCAGGTTGCTCATGTGCAGCTGCGCGCACGGCATCAACAACGCCGCCTCGGTGCTGTAATCGTAGAGCGCACGTGCACCGGCGCCGCTGGAATAGATGCTGGGTTCACCGGCTACCACGGCATCCAGCCAGTCACCTTCCAACTCGGCCGCACGCAGCACCGCGCCGCCGCCATTGGAGATGCCCACGGCAATGATGCGGGTGTTCTCGAACGTAAAAGGAGCCGCCTGCGGATAGGCCTGTGCCAGGGCCAACAGCGCGAACTCGGCCGCCTGTTTTACGTGGCGCCCCCAGTCGGCTTCCGGGTTGTCCTTGGAATGCGCATGTTTGAAGGCGACACCCGCTGCATTGACCGGCGCATCCGGCACGAACGCAAGGTCGCTGACTTCACCCAAGGCACCGATGCTGCCGTTGGCACGCACACCCATCTGCGCGTTCAGATCGTAGTAGTCGCTGCCGGCGCCCTTGTCGGTATAGACCACCGCACAGCCCTTGGGCAGGCCCCAGGCAGCGGCGACCGACACCGCGCCGTAGATGCCACGCGACCCCGATGCCGGTGCGACCAGCACACAGCGCTTGGCGGTATCAAAGTTGTCCGGAATCTGCGCCAGCACGCGATGCGGCTGCTTGGCACCGGGCAGGCGTGCGAACGCCGCATACTCGCGGCCGGGCACACTCTGCAGGCTGCCGAACAGTTCGCCGTAACCACCGCCCGGAGCGAGGTCGGCAATGCCGCGCCAGCTACCCCACATCGCGCGACGGCGCAGCTCATCCACGGTCGGTGCGCTGGCATCGGCAAAGGCCGGTGGCGCCATGCTGCGCAGGCCGGCCAGGCCCAGCCCGGCGGTAAGCAGGTCATCACTGCCACGGTGTTCGCTGCGGAGTTCGTTGCTGAACATGGAAGACTCCACGGGCTTGGACGCTGGGCCGCTGGCACAGGAGGCCAGGCTCAGTCCGACAAATAGGCCGCAGGCGGCGCGCAATAGGGATTGGCTCATGGACGCACCCTAGCAGAGCAACCACGGCCGGCTCATCGTACTTAAGTACCACACGCTTTTAGCGCTGCTGCTGCTACGTTTCCACCATCCCCCATAGCATCGGAGTCCCCCCATGGACCGCTTCCTGCAAGGCCGCACCGCATTGGTGACCGGCAGTACCTCCGGCATCGGCCTGGCCATCGCGCAGGCATTGGCCAACGCCGGCGCCCGCGTGGCCATCAACGGCCTGGGCACGCCCGAGCAGATCGATGCGGCGCTGGCCAGCGTCACCGACACCGGCAGCGAGGCGCGGCACTTCGATGCCGACCTGCGCAAGCCCGACCAGATCGCCCACATGCTCGAAGCCGTGCAGGCCTGGGGCAACATCGACGTCCTGGTGAACTGCGCCGGCATCCAGCACGCCGCGCCGCTGGCCGAACAGCCGCCGCAGAAGTGGGACGACATCATCGCCATCAACCTCAGCGCTGCCTTCCACACCATGCAGCATGCGCTGCCGGGCATGGCCGAGCGCGGCTACGGCCGGGTGGTCAATATCGCCTCGGTGCATGGCCTGGTCGCCTCGAAGAACAAGGCCCCGTACGTGGCCAGCAAGTTCGGCATCGTCGGCCTGAGCAAGGTAGCGGCGTTGGAATACGCCGCTGCCGGCAACCGTGAGAGCGGTGGCGTCACCGTCAACTGCGTCTGCCCGGGCTGGGTTGAGACGCCCTTGATCGAGCCGCAGATCCAGGCGCACCGCAATGGCGGCAGCCGCGATGACGGCGTCCGCGCCCTGCTGGAAGAAAAGCAGCCCAGCCTGCGCATGTCGCTGCCCGAAGACATCGGCGCGATGGTGGTCTGGCTGTGCCGCCGCGAGTCGCACAACCTCACCGGCGCAGCGATGCCGATGGACGGTGGCTGGACAGCGCAGTGAAGCAGTAGCGGGGAGCTGGGAGCTGGGAGCCAGGAGTGTGGAGCGAGGAGTGAGGAGCGAGTAACGGTAGAGCAGAGCCGGCTCCAGTTCCGCTCCACACTCCTCGCTCCACACTCCTCGCTCCACACTCCTCGCTCCACACTCCTCGCTCCACACTCCTCGCTCCACACTCCACACTCCTCGCTCCTCGCTCCTCACTCCTCACTCCTCACTCCTCACTCCTCACTCCTCACTCCTCACTCCTCACTCCTCACTCCTCACTCCTTGCTCCTTGCTCCTTGCTCCTTGCTTTTGGCCGCCCCTGCGCCTCTACTGTTTGCTGTTTTCCCACCACTGGTTCCTGGCCTGATGCCCAGTCTGTTGATTGCCGACGATCACCCCTTGTTCCGCGCTGCCCTGCGGCAGGCGGCCAGCGAGGCCGTCAGCGAACTGCAGGTGCGTGAGGCCGAATCGCTGGAAGGCGTGCTGGCGGCGCTGGATGCAGCTCCGGACACCGACCTTATCCTGCTCGACCTGCATATGCCCGGCAATCACGGTTTGGCAGGACTGGCCGCTATCCGCGCACAACACCCTGGCGTGGCTGTGATCGTGGTCTCGGCCAATGACGATCCACGCGTGGTGCGGCGTGCGCTAGACCACGGTGCCGCCGGCTACCTGCCCAAGAGTTCGGGTTTGAATGAGCTGCGCGAAGCAATCCGCAGCGTCATGGCCTGCGAGCAATGGCTGCCGGCATCGCTGCGCGCGGCGGTATCGCGGGCGCAGTCCTCCAGCCACGACAGCGAACTGGCCGCGCGCCTGGCCAGTCTGTCGCCGCAGCAGTTCCGGGTATTGGCGCTGGTTGCCGAAGGCCTGCTCAACAAGCAGATCGCCGACCGCCTGGATGTGCAGGAGCGCACCGTCAAGGCCCATCTATCGGCCATCTTCGAACGCCTCGGGGTTCGCAACCGCACCCAGGCCAGCGTGGTACTGCGCGAACTGGAACTGAGCGATCCAGCACGCCAGGCGGTGTGACCACCGCTTTTGATTCTTGTGGGAGCGGTGTAAACCGCGAAGCTATCGAACTGGCAACTCGCGGCCTGTTCAACCACACGCACCCCTGATTGCAGTTGTTCCGGTGCCGGAGCTGATACCCGTTTCGCGGCTCACGCCGCTCCCACAGTGTTCCTCTGCCAACCAGCTTGCGCAGCAATGCCCGAGCTGAAGCTGTGCGATCCAGCGCGCCAAGCGGTGTGACCCGGCCGTAGGTTTGTAGGAGCGGCGTCAGCCGCGAAGCTGGTACACCACCCGGTCCGGCCAAACCAATCCCACGCACTCCTGATTGCATTGGCTCCGATGTCGGAGCCATTTCCAGCTTCGCGGCTTACGCCGCTCCTACAAGCCGCCGCTCCGATGGGTTGCCTTGTGCAGCAACATGCCCGCCAGCATTGCCGGCACAAACCACAGCGCCTCCGGCGACATCACGCCCAGGCCGACCAGCGCCGGGCCCGGGCAGTAACCAGCCAGTCCCCAGCCGATGCCGAACAAGGCCGCACCCATCAGCAATGACCGGTCGATGCGGCGCAGATCCGAGATCTGGAAACGCTCGGCAAATACCGGCGCCGGCCGTCGCAGCACGAAACGGAACAGCAACATCGTTGTGCCGACGGCGCCACCCAGCACGAACAGCAGGGCCGGATCGAAATCGCCGAATACATCGAGGAAACCGAGGATGCGCTGCGGATCTGTCATGCCCGACAACGCCAGGCCAAGGCCGAACAGCGCGCCGGAAACCAGTGCCGCCCAGGTGATACGCGACGTACTCATGCCACGTGCCTGACGATGTAGGTGGTCAGAACCGCCGTCGCCATGAAGGTCAGCACGGCAGCGAACGAACGCACGGACAAGCGCCCCAAGCCACAGACGCCGTGGCCGCTGGTGCAGCCATTGCCCATGCGCGTGCCAAAACCCACCAGCAGCCCCGCTGCAACCAGCAGCACGGGCGGAAAGCCCTGGCGCGGTGTGTAAGCGCCCGGCACCAGCCACAGATACGCGGCACCGGCGCCAATCAGGCCGATCAGGAACGCGCCGCGCCAGGCCACGTCACCGCTGCGCGGCATCAGCACTCCGCCAACAATGCCGCTGATGCCGGCAATACGCCCGGTCAGCCATAGCAACAGCGTGGCGGCCAAGCCGATCAACACGCCACCGGCCAAGGCCAGCATCCAGCCGGTCATTGCGGTTTCCCGATCTGGTCCAGTGGCAAGCGCAAGTAGCGCACGCCGTTGGCATCGGGCTCGGGCAAGCGCCCGCCGCGGATATTCACCTGCAATGCCGGCAGGATCAGCTTCGGTACCGGCAGCGTTGCGTCACGCTGCTCGCGCATCTGTACGAAGCTGGCCTCGTCGGCACCGCCCTTGAGATGCAGATTGTGCTGCTTCTGCTCGTCGATGGAGCTCAGTGCCTGTGCTTCGCGGCGATTGCCCGGGTAGTCGTGGCACAGGTAGATGCGCGTCCCGGCCGGCAAGGCCAGGATGCGCTGGATCGACGCGTACAGGCGATGCGCATCGCCGCCGGGGAAGTCGCAACGCGCGGTGCCGGTATCTGCGGCAAACACGGTGTCACCGACGAACGCCGCATCACCGATCACATAGGTCAGGCTGTCATCGGTATGCCCAGGCGTGGCGATCACCCGTGCAGTCAATCCACCGACGTTGAAGCTGTCCGCATCCTCGAACAAGCGGTCGAACTGGCTGCCATCGGCAACGAACGCATCGCCCAGGCCAAACACGGCCTTGAAGTGCTGCTGCACCTGCACGATGCCGCGGCCAATGGCCACCGGCGCCTGCAGTTGATCGGCCAGATAGCCTGCCGCGCTGAGATGATCCGCGTGCGCATGGGTTTCCAGAATCCAGGCCACCGTCAACAGCTTGCTGCGCACGAATGCCAGCAGCGCATCCGCTGACACGGTGCTGATGCGTGCGCCGGCCGGCTCGTAATCCAGCACCGGATCGATGATGACGGCCATGCCGCCGATCTGGTCATAGACCACATAACTGAAGGTGCCGGTGTCCTTGTCGTAGAACGGCTCGACCACCGGCGATGAGATCTGCGTCTGGCTCATTGAGAGGGCCTTGCTTTTAATTTAGCTTTTTCTAAATTAAACTAGTCATCCGTAAAGCACAAGCCCGGAACGCAAGCCCCTGATGCCAGCTTCAGACATGGATATGGAACAAATGCAGGCGCACGCTGAACAAGCCGCGCAGCTGCTCAAATCGTTGGCCCACCCGGCGCGGCTACGCGTGCTGTGCCGGTTGGTGGAGGGCGAGGCTTCGGTAGGCGAACTGCAGGCGCAGGTAGGCCTGTCGATGTCGGCGCTGTCACAGCACCTGGCGGTGATGCGCGAAGCCGAGCTGGTCAGCACTCGCCGCGAAGCACAAAGCATTTTCTATGCACTGGCCGACAGCCCTGCAATGGGCGTGATGCAGGCCTTGCATGCGGCTTATTGCGGGAACGCTAGCAACTAACCTTCAGGCTGCGATAAAGCGCGTAGGGCCTGTAGCCCGGGTAAGCGCAGCGCACCCGGGAATATCGCAAGGTTCTCCCGGGTGCGCCGCACTTACCCGGGCTACGTGGAGAAAATGCGGCGCCTAAGACTCCCGCCGCCCCGCGCCTGGCCTCAACGCATCGGCCGCCAATAGCCGATCAAGAATCGACTTCAGCGCCAACGGACGCACCGGCTTGTGCAGCAGCGTCAGTCCCTGCTCCAACACCTCCCGGCGCGTAGCCAGGCCGTCGTCGGCACTGAGGATCAGGGTTGGTCGCGCGCCGAAACGTTCGCTCAGCCGCAGCTGCAGAGCAGTGCCGGTATCACCGTCATCCAGGTTGTAGTCGAACAGCCACAGGCTCGCCGGCAAGGCCTGCAATGCCGCCACCGCCTGTGCTTCGCCGGAGGCTTCGGCCACGTGGTAGCCCCAGCCACGCAACAGGCCGGCCAGGCCCTGCAAGGCAACCGGATCGTTGTCGACCACCAGCACCGGCACACCGCCCGACGTTGCCGCACTGCGCAGCCATGGCGCCACCGCTACCTGCGCCGACACCGCAAGCTGCAGTGACACCGAGAACACCGTGCCCCGCCCTTTCTCGCTGCGCAGGCGCAGCGGCGCATGCAGCAGGCCGGCAATGCGGTCGGCAATTGCCAGCCCAAGACCGAGCCCTTGCCCGCTGCTCTCCTCGCCACGCCGGAACTCCTCGAATATGCGCTGCTGTTCCTGCTTGGCGATGCCCGGGCCGGTGTCATGCACTTCCACGCGCAGGCGCTGACCATCACGGCGCACGCCCAGCAACACGCCGCCCGCATGGGTATAGCGCACCGCGTTGGCGAGGAAATTCTGCAGTACCCGGCGCAGCAACTGCGGGTCGCTGTTGACCCAGGCGCGGGTAGGCACGTAGTGGAACTCCAGCCCGCGTGCGGTGGCCAAGGCGCGGAACTCGGAAACCAACGGATCCAGCACTTCGGCCAACGGCAGATCGCGCGGCTGTGGCACCAGACCACCGGCTTCCAACCTCGACATATCAAACAAACCCGTCAACAGGTCAGTCGTTGAATCCAGTGCACCGCGGATCTGCACCACCGTTTGTTGCTGCTGGCTGGATTCCACCTGCTGCGCCAGCGTATCGGTGAACAGATGCGCGGCATGCAGCGGCTGCAACAGATCGTGGCCGACCGCCGCCAGAAAGCGGCTCTTGGCATCGTTGGCGCGCTCCGCCTCGCGCTTGGCCGACTCCAGCAAGGCAGTACGATCGCCCACGCGCTGCTCCAGGGTTTCGTTGCTGCGCTTGAGCTCGCGCTCGCTGCGGCGGAACTCGGTGACATCGGTGAAGGTGGCTACAAAGCCGCCGCCAGGCATTGGATTGCCGCGGATCTCGACGATGCTGCCATCGGGGAATACGCGTTCGGTCAAATGCGGCGTACCGGCGCGCATGAACGCCAGGCGCCGGTCCACGGCACGCTCGTCGCCGCCGCGTGCGGGCATTGCCTGCAATGCCCAGCGGGTCAGATCGATGATCGGGCGGCCCACCTGCAGCAGCTCATCGGGGAATCCAAACATGCGCGCATACGGCCGGTTCCACGCCACCAGCCGCTGCTCGCGGTCGATCACGCTGATGCCCTGGCTCATGTTCTGCAGCGCCGCCTGCAGCACCTGTTGGCTGAAACGCAGATCCTGCGAGGCCTCGCTGACGATGGCCGCCACCGTTGCCAACTCATTGCCCTCGCGCCGCGCCGCGTCCAGCAGCAGGCGCGCGGAGGCGGCGCCGAGCACCGCCGACAACTCACGTTCAACACTGGCCTCGATCGCCGCTGGAACCGCGCCACTGCGCGGCGCGTCGGCCAGCAAGCGCTGCACCCGCTCATAAGGCAGGAAGCGACGGCCGGCGTCGCGCAGGGTATCGGCATCAAGATTGCGGCTGATACGGTCTGGCGTATCGCGCCGCCAGGCCATCGCCAACAACGTCACCGCGGTGCCGACAAACAGGCTGGCGCCTACTGCGCGCCCCAACGGCGTCCAGCCGGTCAGGCCAAACAAGCCCTGCGGTGCAAGCCACTGCCACCCGAACGGGCCCTGCAGCAGCCATG
The DNA here is from genome assembly GCF_039674165.1 of Stenotrophomonas terrae. Lineage (GTDB taxonomy): Bacteria > Pseudomonadota > Gammaproteobacteria > Xanthomonadales > Xanthomonadaceae > Stenotrophomonas > Stenotrophomonas terrae_A. The sequence continues at coordinate 1,573 of NZ_JBDJMY010000056.1, read as the reverse complement.
CCGGTGTACGCCCGCCGCTTTCCAGCAACGAAGGCAGCAGCAGCACCCAGGCCCAGGTCGCGAAGCCGGCCAGCACACCGGCGATGGCCGCACGCGGTGGCGTCTGCGGCCGCCAGATGGCAAAGGCCAGCACCGGCACCAGCGTGGCCATTGCCGAAAACGACACCGCGCCGATATCGGCCAGCACATTGCCGCCACCAATCAACCGGCTATAGCCCCAGGCCATCAGCATGATCACGCAGATACCTGCGCGCCGCAGCCAGACCAGCTCGCGGCGGTGATCGCCGCCGCCGGCACGTGCCCAGGCACTGCGCAACAAGCCGGGCGCGAACCAGTGGTTGCCGATCATCAGGCTCAAGGTCAGCGTACTCACCACCACCATGCCGGTGGCCGCGCTGAGGCCGCCGAGGAAGGCGAACAAGGCCACACCTTCATGGCCTGCGGCGAACGGCAGCGCCAACGTATACATATCCGACGGGACGCTGTTACCCAGCAACTGCGTGCCAGCGCGCGCCAACGGCAGGATAGGCAATGCGATCAGCAACAGGTACAACGGGAACAACCAGCGCGCGGTGCGCACATCGGCCGGATCGCGGCACTCGACCACGCCAACATGGAACTGATGGGGCAGCAGGAACATCGCCAGACCACCGAGGATCACCAGCGGGATGAAGCCGCCTTCCTGCGCATTGACCGGCGCCGGCAGCGCGGCAGGAACTCCCTTCAGGCCAAACCAGACGAATACACCCAGCGCCAGCATCGCGCCGAGCTTGAACACCGACTCGGCAGCCATCGCCAGCACCAGCCCGCGATTGTGCTCGGAGGCATCGGCGCGACGCGCACCAAACAGCATCGCGAACAAGGCCATCGCCAACGCCACATACAAGGCACTGTCATGCCAGATCGACCCACCCTGCCCGGCGTCCACCGCGCGCGAGGTGATCATGCTGAAGCTCATCGCCACCGCTTTGAGCTGCAGCGCGATATACGGAATCAGGCCCAGCACCGTCACCAGCGTCACCGTCGCCGCCAACCAGGCATCACGCCCCAGCCGCGCGGCAATCAGATCGGCGAGCGAGGTGGCATTGGTTTCGCGCGCCAGCCGTACCAGCCGCATCATCACGCCGATCGCCAGCGCGTAGAAAAGGATCGCACCGACAAAGGTGGGCGGCAGCGGCCAACCATGGCGCGCGGCCTGGGTAACGGTGCCGTAGAACGTCCACGAAGTGCAGTGCACCGCCAGCGACAAGGTGTAGATATGCCGCCAATGCCGCGCGAATGCGGTAGGCCGGCGCTCACCGTAGATGGCCACGCCAAACATCAGGGCCAGCCAGGCCAGACCCGCCAGCGCCACCGTCACCAGACTCAACATGGAATGCGTTTCCCAGAAGCTGCTTGGCAGGATACGGAGTTAAGCGGGAAGGATGAAGCAGTGCATGACTTGAATGCCTTGCTTGAGGCCCTTGCTTGAGGCCCTTGCTTGATGCCCTTGCTTGGGGGCTCTGCTTGAGGCCCTTGCTTGAGGCCCTTGCTTGAAGCCCCTCTCCCTCCGGGAGAGGGGTTGGGGTGAGGG
>NZ_JBDJMY010000055.1:0-26489 GCF_039674165.1 Stenotrophomonas terrae | reverse complement strand
TTCCCGCCTAGCCTTGCTGTTTTCGTTAAAAACACGAACCCCCCCTGCCGCTCTTGGCGCCGCACTACGCTTTGCCCCCTCCCTTTCGCGTAGCGAAGGGGAGGGCTGGGGAGGGGTTGGCTTTTGACTGGGTGGAGCCGAGCCAAGCGAGGCGGGGGGCATGGCGGGAAAAACCCAGCCCAGCCATGCGCGGCACTACCGCGTTGCCCCCTCCCTTTCGCGTAGCGAAGGGGAGGGCTGGGGAGGGGTGCTTTTTGCAGGAGGTTGAAGCAGCGGTTCGCGTCGTAACTGCAGCATGGCCGGGGACGCCTCTGCCGAGCATGGCTCGGCACTACACCGCGCAGCGAAGATGAAGACGCCTGGCTTTGCCGTTGCCGGCATGTCGATAAACCGCGGACATCCGCTACCTGTGCCGGTTCTGGCTGCAACATTCTTCTGCCGAAAACGACGCCCCGCTTAACATCCGGTTTGCGATGATCGGCCGCCAGCACCGTACCGGTGTTGCCCTATCTGGAAAGCCACCATGAACGCCTCCAGCGCCATCCGCCGCGACGTCGGCCCCATTGCCCTGATGCTTACCGGCTTGGGCTCGATCATCGGCTCCGGTTGGCTGTTTGGCGCATGGCGCGCGGCGGGCCTGGCCGGGCCGGGGGCGATCTGGGCCTGGGTGCTGGGCGCGGCCATCATCCTCACCATCGCCCTTACCTACGCCGAACTCGGCGCGATGTTCCCCGAATCCGGCGGCATGGTGCGTTACAGCCATTACTCGCACGGCTCACTGGTGGGTTTCATCGCTGCCTGGGCCAACTGGATCGCCATCGTCTCGGTGATCCCGGTGGAAGCCGAGGCCTCGGTGCAATACATGGCGTCGTGGCCGTGGCAATGGGCGCAGAACATGTATGTGCAGCAGCCCGGCGGCATGGGCGAGCTAAGTCATGCCGGTCTGCTCATCGCGGCGGTGCTGGTGGTCGTCTACTTCCTGATCAACTACTGGAGCGTGAAACTGTTCGCGCGCTCCAACAGCATCATCACTCTGTTCAAGTTGATCGTGCCAACGCTGACGGCTGTGGCGCTGATCGCCAGTGGCTTCCATACCGAGAATTTCTCGGTTGGCTTGAAAGGCGCAGGTACGCCGATACTGGATTTTTCGGCGATCCTTACCGCCATCGCAACCGCCGGCATCGTTTTCAGTTTCAACGGTTTCCAGAGCCCGGTGAATCTGGCGGGCGAGGCGCGTAATCCCGGCCGCAGCATTCCGTTCGCAGTGGTGGGCTCCATCCTGTTGGCAGCGGTGGTTTACGTGCTGCTGCAGGTGGCTTACATCGGCGCGGTGCCGACGCAGATGCTGGCCGAGCACGGTTGGCATGGCATCGATTTCCGTTCGCCCTTCGCGCAACTTGCCTTGATCGCCAACCTGCATTGGCTGGCGGTACTGCTGTACGTGGATGCTTTCGTCAGCCCCAGTGGTACCGGCATGACCTATACCGCCACTACCGCACGCATGATCTACGGCATGCAGCAGAACGGTACCGCGCCCAAGCTGTTGGGCAACATCCATCCACGCTGGGGCGTGCCGCGCCCGGCGATGTGGTTGAACCTGGCGGTGTCGTTCCTGTTCCTGTTCTTCTTCCGTGGCTGGGGCACGTTGGCGGCGGTGATTTCGGTAGCCACGGTGATCTCGTACATGACCGGGCCGATCAGCGTGATGTCGCTGCGGCGCACCGCGCCCAATCTGCATCGTCCGCTGCGGATCATTGCACTGCCGCTGTTGGCGGGCGTGGCTTTCGTGATGGCCACCGAACTGCTGTACTGGGCGCGCTGGCCGTTGACCGGCGAAATCATCCTGTTGATGGTGGTGGCCCTGCCGATCTACGTTTACTACCAGCGCAAGATCGGCTGGCATGATTTTTCCCGGCAGCTGAAAGGCGCGCTGTGGCTGATCTGCTATTTGCCATTACTGGCGCTGGTGTCGTGGGCGGGCAGTACCGCCTTCGGTGGCGCCGGCTACCTCAGCTACGGCTGGGATCTGCTGCTGGTAGCGGTGATCGGCGTGGTGTTCTACCTGTGGGGCGTGCATTCGGGCTGGCGCACGCCGTCGATGGATGTGGCCGAGCGCGAAGCGCAGGCGCATGGCTGATTGGCACTGATGGTGGTTGCGCGGTAGCGCTCAGGCAGATGCGGCGGTTCCGGTCCTGGCGTTGATCGTCGACAATATCGGTATCCTTTGCTGGAAGCGCTGATGTCCATCTACCTGACGCCGTTTGCACGTACCCGCTTGTTTCCGCGCACCCCTCGCGCCAATACCATCCAGGACTGCAGCGCCGAGGCGTTCGAGCAGCACTTGAACGCGCATGCCGCCGACAAGGTGCTCGATGGCTATGCGCCGTTCTGCAAACTGCATGTCTATCGGAACTGGACCAGCACCCGCTGCCTGACCGTGTCGATCACCGAGCAGAACCGCCATCTGCTGCGCTCCGGTTACGAGGCGCGCAGCCGCGAGGAGCTGCCGGTGCTGGTGCGCTGGTTCGAAGGCGTGGAGCCGGCCGTGGCCGACTATCTGGTCGTGATCCTCTACAGCCGCGAGCAGTTGCAGAAGGAAGGTTCGCCGATCGAGGCGGACTGGGGCGTGGTGGGTTGCCTTTACACCGCTACGGCCGAGGAAATCCCAATGGCGCCCATCACCATGATGCGCAATGCGCTGGGTGTGGAAGAGGGTGGCTCCGGCGTGCCGATTGACCGTGCGGCCTATGCGCGTGCGGTGGATTTCTGGGGTGCCAATGCAAACTGGCGCTGATTCGCTGCTGCGTACGTCCAGTCAGCCCGCGCGTCTATTCGGCTTGAGCCCTTGGCATCTTGCGCTGGCGCTGCTGGTGTTCGCGGTGGAGGTTTTCATCGCAACGCGCCTGCCACATGTGTCGTGGGTGCGTGCCTATCTGGGCGATGTACTGGTAGTGGTGCTGCTGTACGCAATGATCCGCAGCGTGCTGCGCATCAATGACTATCTGGTGCTGCTGGCGGTGTTCGTCTTCGCCTGTGGCATCGAGATGGCACAGTACTTCCATGTCGCCGAGCGCTTGGGTTATGTGCGTGGCGATGTGATGTATACGGTGATCGGCAATACGTTCTCGTGGGGCGACATTGTCTGCTATGCCGTGGGCTGCATCGCAACGGGTGTGATCGTGCTGCTATCGCGTGCCCTGTTTCGCATTCATCGTTGATGCGTAAGCGCATGACGCGTGTGTCTGCATTGCAGTCAACGCGTCTTTAACAAGCCTTAACGGCTGTTCGCGTAGAATGCGCCGGCTCAGCATCATTCAGCGATTACGCACAGGCAACCTGCCTGTTGATGCTTGGACAGCCGGCACTACGCCTTACCGGGATGATCCCGGTTTTTTCTGTCCCTGACCGTTCCCATGGCCTTGCCGTGGGGCATTCCTTCGTGCGCATTACGGCCTGCGCGAACTCATGCAAGCCATGGCCAAGCACGCAAACCACTCAGTAACGGGAGGACTGGCCCTGTCATGTCTACAGGTGAATCCACTATCCGCAATGAGCCGATGCAAATCGATGACATCACCGTCATCGATAAGGCAAAAGTAAAAAAAGCAGTCACTGCCGCCGCGTTGGGTAACGCGATGGAGTGGTTCGACTTCGGTGTGTACGGCTTTGTTGCCTATGCGCTGGGTAAAGTGTTTTTCCCCGATGCGTCGCCCAGTGTGCAGACCATTGCCGCGTTGGGTACGTTCTCGGTGCCGTTCCTGGTGCGTCCGTTGGGCGGCGTGTTTTTTGGGGTAATGGGGGACAAATTCGGCCGGCAGAAAGTGCTGTCGGCAACCATCATCCTGATGGCCATCAGTACCTTCTGCATCGGCTTGATTCCCTCCTATGAAAGCATCGGCATCCTTGCGCCGATCCTGCTGCTGCTGTGCAAGCTGGCGCAGGGCTTTTCGGTAGGCGGCGAGTACACCGGTGCTGCGGTCTTCGTTGCCGAGTTCTCGCCTGACCGGCGCCGCGGCTTCCTGAGCAGTTGGCTGGATTTCGGCTCCATCATCGGCTTCGTTTCTGGCGCCGGTGTGGTGGTGTTGTTGAGCAGCATCGTCGGTGAACAGCAGTTCCTGGAGTGGGGCTGGCGAGTTCCGTTCTTCCTTGCAGCGCCGTTGGGCCTGATTGGCCTGTACCTGCGTCATGCGGCGGAAGAAACACCGGCCTTCACCGAGCAGTTGGAGCGCATGGAGAAGGAGGATCAGGATGCCGTGGGCAGTGCACCGCGCATATCGTTCACCGAGATCGTCAGCAAGTACTGGCGTTCCCTGCTGGTCTGCGTGGGAATCGTGCTGGTCACCAACGTCACCTACTACATGTTGCTGACGTATATGCCCACCTATCTGTCGCACAACCTGCACTACTCGGAAGACCACGGTGTGCTGATCATCATCGTGGTGATGGTGGGCATGTTGTTCGTGCAGCCCTTCGTCGGCATGGCCAGTGACCGCATTGGCCGGCGGCCGTTCATTGCGGCTGGCAGCCTGGGCTTGTTGGTCGCCGCGATCCCTGCCTTCCATCTGATTACCAGCGGCAACACCGGCTGGATCTTCGTTGGCTTGTTGCTGTTGGCAGTGCTGCTGAACTGCCTGATCGGCGTGATGGCTTCAACGTTGCCGGCAATGTTCCCGACGCGCGTGCGTTACAGCGCGCTGGCCAGTGCGTTCAATATCTCGGTGATCGTTGCCGGTGTAACCCCGACGCTTGCCGCATGGCTGGTGGAAACCACCGGTGACCTGATGATGCCGGCGTACTACCTGATGGTGGTGGCAGTGATTGGTTTGATAACCGCTTACTTCATGCATGAGACGGCCAACAAGCCGATGCGCGGTGATACGCCCAATGCGGGCAGCCGTAGCGAAGCGCGCGAGCTGCTGCAGGAGCAGTATGACCATATCGAAGCCAGCGTTGATGGGCTGGATGTGGAGATCAACGACATGCAGGACAAGCTCGCCAACCTTGAGCGACGCAAGCAGGCCTTGATCGACCGGCATCCCGACCTGGTCTGATCAACTCCCTCCCTTGCACCAAATGTGCAGGGGAGGGCTTTTGACCGTGTAGAGCCGAGCCAGGCTCGGCTGAAGCCTTACCGGGAAACCCCCTGCCGAGCAGGGCGCGCCACTACCGCTTCGCCCCCTCCCTTTCGCGCAGCGAACGGGAGGGTTGGGGAGGGGTTGGCTTTTGACTGTGTAGAGCCGAGCCATGCTCGGCTAGGGCTCTACCAGGAAAGCCTCTGCCGAGCATGGCTCGGCACTATCGCTTCGTTCCTTCCTTTCCGCGTAGAAAAGGGGAGAGCGCCTTCGCAAAAAACTCAACGCCCGCGCATTCACGCTGATCAGAAATACAGATCAAATATTGCAGCGGAAGCGCAACGCATTGAGCTGCGGGAAGCGCGCGATGATGGCGATGGCTTCCTTCCAGTGGCTTTCAAACGCATCCTCTTCCACCGGCAGAAACACCGGTGCGACATCATTGAAGCGGAACTCAATTCCGCGGTCCGGTAATCGTTGGCGGCTTATCGCCGTCGGCGTGCGGCCATTGCGAAGATGCCAGACAAGTTCTTCAATCACGGTATTCCAGGCATCCACTTCAAGATCATCAATCCACTGCATGTGGCGGTCCTTGGCTCGGTGGTAGTGCAGGGCAACGCGGGTGGATGAAGTGCTGGGTACGGCTGAATCCAGATAATGACCAACCGATCATCGCTCAATTGCGCTGGCGCTGCGCGATCTGCGCAGATGGGCTGTCCAATGCATCTGATGCTGTCCGGAGCATACGCATGTTCGGACATTCGAGACGAATCTTGATTTTGAACGGATTAATGACGGAAACAACACGTCAGCGAGTGTTTTCGCGGCTTTCGAGTTGATCGGTAACCGTTGAAATCAAACGCATTGCCCCTGTGCGGTGGCAGCCGCCGCTATGGATGGGCCGGGATGCAGGGCGGAGACTGTAATGCCGGCGCCGTGAAAACCTGCGCCGCCGACTTCTGGTAAATTCCGCGAAAGGAATCCGATTTGTGTCTGCAGATTGCAGACAGTCATCACATCTGGAATAGGCATGGATAAGCTGAATAACCTGATGGCGCAGGTCGCTGTGCTGGGTAATGCACAACGGCAGTACCAATTGCAGTGCGACGACTTTGGCAGCAACGTGGTCGAACGTTGGCGGGGGCGCGATGCCTTGTCCGCACATGCCATCACTGAAGTGGACGTACTTGCCACCGACCAGGGCATCGATCTGCAGGCGCTGATCGCCAAACCGGCGGTTTTGCTGATGCGTACCGCGCAAGGCGATGAGCAACGCCGCAGCGGTTTGATTGCGTCGGCGTGCCGCATTGGCAGCGATGGCGGCTTGGTGCGCTACCGTTTGTCATTGCAGTCCTGGACCTGGTGGCTGCAGCACGCGCGGCATAGCCGCGTATTCCAGGACAGGACTGTTCGACAGATTGTGGACAGTGTCCTCGAGGACTATCCGGATCTGGCGAACTGGCGCTGGGCCGAGGGCTGCGATGACTTCATTGCCTCGCGTGTGCGCAGCTACTGCGTGCAATACCGTGAGAGCGACCTCGACTTCCTGCAACGGCTGCTGGCAGAGGAAGGGCTGGGGTGGCGTCTGTACCCGGAAGAGCAGGCCCCGTGCGGCAACGGCATGGAGATTTTCGCCGACAGCTTGACGCTGCCGCAGGATGCGGCCAGCGCCAGCGTCGGCGTGCGATTCCATCGCAGTGATGCCACCGAGTCCAGCGACAGCATTCAGACGCTGGGACGGCAGCGTGCGCTGGGCAGTACCCGCATCAGCCTGCTCAGTGACGATTACCGGTCCGTGCGCGGCGTCAGCGCGCAGCTGCCGCTGGAGGGCGGCGGCGAGCAATCGCAGCGTGAGAGTTACGACGCGGTCGGTGCCTATGCTTTCAACAGCGCTGCAACAGCAGCGTGGTATGCCAAGCTGCAGGCGCAGGCGCATGAAGTGCACAGCCGCCCCTGGTTGGGGCAGGGCACGGTACGCGGCTTCCAATCCGGCACCTGGTTGCAGGTACAGCAGGCGCCGTTTTCGGAAGCGCCGGAGCTGCTGTTGACCGAGGTGGATCACGCCGGTATCAACAACCTGCCCACCGATGTCCGGCAGTCGATGGACGCTGCGCTGGGCACGGCGCCCATAGCCGATGCGGATACAGCGCTATGGCAGCAGGCCGAAAAAGTGGGCTACGCCAATCGATTCAAGGCCACCGAGCGCGCGATGCCGTGGCGGCCAGAGCTGGTGGACGGCACCGGCCAGCGGCTTAACCCCCGGCCCACTGCGCCCGGCTACCAGACCGCACGGGTGGTGGCATCGCACGGCGGCAAGGGCCAGGACGTGCACGCGGACAGCATGGGCCGTATCCGCGTCTGCTTCCATTTCCAGAATGGCGAAGCCGATACCACTTGGTTGCGCGTTGCGCAGCGTTACGCCGGCCCGGGTGTCGGCGCGCAGTTCCTGCCGCGCATCGGCCAGGAAGTGCTAGTGGGGTTTCTGGACGGCGACATCGACCGGCCCATCGTGCTGGGCGCGCTCTATAACGGACGCGGCGAAGCTGGCATCGCCCCGACGCCGGCGGGTGCCAGCGCCAGTGACGATCGCAGCGCCTACGGGCAGGCACGCGATGGCGCTACCAGTGCCCAAGGCAACCTGAGCGGTGGCCACGCCCCGGCATGGCATGCAGTTGGCGCAGGCGACGAGGCGCATCGCAATGCCGGTGCTGTCTGGGGTATCCGCTCGCGCGAATGGGAAGGCGGCCAAGGCAGCAATCACCTGCTGTTCGACGACAGTGACCAACAACTGCGCGTGCAGCTGGCCAGCAGCCAGCAGACCTCGCAGCTGAGCCTTGGCCATCTGCGCCACCAGGCCGACAATTTCCTCGGTAGCCTGCGCGGCACCGGCTTTGAACTGCGCAGCGACGCCTGGGGCGCGGTACGTGCCAGCTCCGGCGCATGGTTCAGCGCCTACGCGCACCGCAGCGACACCCCGGCTGGCGAAGCCGTGCAGCCGGCGGCCCTGCTCAACCAACTGCAAAGCCTGAGCACCCGTTTCAGCCAAGCCGCACGCACCCACCTGACCAGCACGCTGGTGATGAAGGAGGGCGCGCGTGGCAAGGAGCGCTCAAGCATCGTGCCGGATCAGGCACCACTGGCCGCAATGCTGGCCAGCGCCAGGACCACGGTAGCCGGCACGGCATTCGACGCCGCCAGCGGCGAGGCCGCGCAGCGCCAGGCCACAGCAGGCAGCGGCCGCGTCCCCCACAGCGGCGATCCGCTGCTGGGCTTTGCCGCACCCGCAGGCATCGTCCACGTCGCAGGGCAGGCCCTGCACTGGTCGGTAGGCGAAGGCCTGCTGCTGGCCAGCGGTGGCGACAGCGACACCGCAGTGATGGGCAACGCCCGCCTGCACGCCGGGCAGGCCATCGGTATGTTGGCCTGCGCGGTAGAGGGCAGCGCTGAAGGCGGAAATGCATTGAGCGTGGTGGCCGGCACCGGCGAATTGAACGTGCAGGCCCAACACGACGAAGTGCGCCTGCAATCGCGGCAGGCGCTACGCGCAGCCAGCGCGCAGGGCGTGGTGGAGCTTGCTGCAGGCAAGACGATCCACATCGCCACTTCGGGCGGCGCCAGCATAACCATCGAGGGCGGGAACATCACGTTCAACTGCCCGGGCACGATTACGGTGCATGCGGGTAAGAAGTCGTTTGTTGGGCCGGTACAGAAGGCCTATCCATTGCCAAATTTCCCGCAGAGCATCTGTGTGGAATGCCTGTTGATGGCTGCCAAGTCGGGCAGTGCATTGGCAAAGAAGACGGCATAGGTAGATGCATATGTACTGGTATGACAAGCCAACAGAGACCGCCATTGGTCAGATGGCAGAGCATATTGAAAAGTTGCGAGGCAACTGTCCCTACATCTATGCATTGATGGACCCATCCATGGAAATGGAGCTTGTGGGTGCGTTGGCAGGCAAGCTCTCTAGTCCTCCGATGCGTCTCTACGAGGGGCTCTACGATGGCGAGGGGATGGAACGCGTAGATCCGTATCTAGTAGGAATACAGGGCAAAGATGAAGCGATCGTGCTGTCTGAGGCTCTCGCCGGTGTGCCTGCTCTGAGCTTCATAGGGGCAGTTCTTGATCCCGAATCCATGAGGGCCCATTTGCGTGCTCATCTTGAGGCGCGATCTGCCGACGGCCAAATCTTTCTGCTGCGTTGGGCAGACACTCGAGCGCTGCGTGCGTTGCGCGATGTGCTTGACGAGGTGCAGTGGGCGAAGGTCATGACGGGGTTATCTGCATGGTGGAGCTTCGATAGAAAAGGGGAGCCCGTGTGTTTCTCCAGCGACGACAATCCGAGTGGTGCCATCGGCGCTCCGACAAAGCTACGGCTGAATCCAGGCCAGATGACGCGATTCGAGGTTGTCATGACTGCGGATCTGATGCTTGGCTTCATTCATGATCATGCGCACGTATATGGCGAGTTCACGCAGAGGATCTCGTATGCGCAATGTCATGCGATTGCAGATGAGCTTGTTGGTATTGGCTCTTTGGAGCGCTCGTCCGGGGATGATCATGATTCAAGCGGATTGGAGAAGATCTACGACGCCCTGCATTCCCGAGGATGGTTGCTATGAATATTCTCGCCGCTACTGACGCGCTTTCCAGTTCTTCGGAGCCGAATCTCCATGGAACATCGCGTGGATCTGTTGATGAATTTCCAACAGTCGATGAAGGGTGTGCTACTAACGATGGCCATAAGTATCAACAGGAAGGAAACATGCACTGCCTTTTAGGTCTCTCTGTCGTCAGTACTTTGGGTGATTTGTCATGAGTCGATACTTGGGCCTGCTGAAAATAGCCAGTTTCCGTAATGTCTGGTGGTTTGGTTTTCTGCTCGCTGTATTTTCGATCGGGCCAACAGGGTGTGAGAGTCGCGAGTCGAGGGCAAAGGCGCTCGAGAGGGAAAGACTGATCGCCATAGGTCAATGGCCTCCCAATCACAAGCCGGGTGATCTGGTGCCAATGGGAATCGGTCTCCTGAACTACACAGATGAGGAAATAGACGAGGTCTATGTTGGGAGCTCTTGGGCAGCAAATGTTCCAAAGCACAGTTCCTCCACAGGGGCTGGCTCAGCAGATACGCCGGCGTTTTACGATCCGAACTACAAAATAAACGTGCGCTGGCGGAATGAGTCGCTATTCAAGAGTGATGAGAAAGCGTTGTTCAATAGAGATATGGTGCCAGAGGTGCCCCAGAAAGATAGGCTTGGCCGCATGACTTGGCTGTGGATTGCGTTCTTTCCCGATGGGTCTGTCAAGTTGTTTCCGACCTTTGCGAGTCCGGGGGATCCCGATTTTCCTGATGGCCTCATTGATCCTACTAAAACGTGCATAAGGGAGCGTCCCGATAATAGGGAATCCTGCTACTAATTATTTCTAAAGTATTGTTCGAACTTTAGGAAGCTTTTGGAACAGAGATAAGTTCATCAGTTAATCCGGTAACGGCAAGGAACGCTGTAATGACTCAGAGTGTAATTACTTCATTTAGTCCGGAGGATCCGCTTCAGTTAAGTGCTGCCGAGCGATCTTTGGCTGCTCGCATGGCGGTACCCTCTGCGGCAGTGCTAGGCTGTTGCCGGCCTTTGGAGATGGGCTTTTTTTTTGACGGTACGCGCAATAACTTGAAGTACGATGAGGTGCTTGAGACACATAGTAACGTCGCAAGGCTCTATCAGGCGTTTGATGCCCGGCCGGATAATGACGGGAGTAACTTCTATCGATATCGTACTTATGTGCCCGGTGTCGGAACTGAATTTAGGCAGGAAGTTGGTGATGCCGGTATTGGAATGCATGCAGTAGCTGGTGCAGCCGCAGGATGGGGGGGCGAAGCCCGCATTAATTGGGCACTGCTTCAGTTGCAGAATAATTTGCATCGGCATTGGTTTAGAGATTCGCTTTCCGTGCGAGAGGAAGATCTATTGGCTGTTCGACGTATGAGCACAGACATGTCATTGCCTAGCATGCAGCTCCATCTTGGTGGCAAGGTTATTCAACCAAAAGGGGCCGAGGATGTGCGTGCGCGAGGAGCTGTTAGCGCGAAGCAGTCTTTTCAGTCCATATTTAGTACGCATTGGCGTGCAACAAATACGGACGGTCGGCGACGTAAGCTTGCAGAGCGGCGCAATATTCTCCACAAGAAGCTGCTACCATTGATTCCTGCAAGGCTGCCGAAGATTGATGGCATCCGGCTCTACGTTTACGGTTTTTCCCGTGGCGCTGCTGCAGCGCGTACGTTCGTACATTGGTTGCGTGATCTATGCGATGAGCCAACGGGTCCAATGACAGTCTGCGGCCTGCCGATGAAGGTTGAGTTTCTGGGACTGTTCGATACCGTGGCGTCCGTGGGAGCCGCACAAGGTGTACTGGATGATCTGGCAACCGGGCACGGTGGCTGGGCGCAACGAAGGGATATGCGCATTCCGGACGCAACGATAGTCACGCGATGCCTGCATTTGGTGGCCGCTCACGAAGTGCGAGGTTCGTTTCCATTGGAGTTAGCCAGTGGCCCCAACGTCACCGAGGAAGTCTTTCCAGGTGTGCATTCGGATCTGGGCGGAGGCTACGCCCCCAATGAGCAGGCTAGAGGTGAAGGTGATGCCCAGAAGCTGTCGCAGTTGCCTTTAGCGCGTATGTATCGCGCGTCCTTGGCAGCCGGCGTGCCTTTGCGAGATATAAACTCACTTCCTGATACGGTAAAGAAATCTTTCCGGATCTCCCCTGTGCTGGTAAGGCGATTCAATGCGTATATCGCGCAGTGTCAGAGCGGAGCCAAAAACACTCGCGAGCTGATGAAGGATCAGTATCGGCTCTACTTGAGATGGCGTAAGTTGCGGCTTGGAAAACATGGAGAAATCAATCTGGGCTCGGCACAGGATCGCGTCGATATTCTTGGTGCAGATCGAGAATTGAAGCAAGAAGCTGAGTTGCTGGAGAAGATTGATGGAGTGCAGCGCGTTCGAGGAAGTGCCTGGCTGAGTGGTGGCTACCTGGGCATGCTCGATGATGCCGGCATTCTGGTTGCTCGTGGAGGGGCGTACTCGTTGATCGGCTTGCTGGGAGGATATCTCCATCCAGCTTGGGCCACCTTCGATGACGTTCCAGGCGGGACGATCGCGAGCATCAGTCCATATTATTCGGGCATGGCTACGGTGGAGCTCGCATACGCACAGGAGCTGGCTGCACGCAAGAAGTACGAGATGTGGCGCGAGATCAAGAATGCCTGGCAGAGCAATGCTGCACTTCATGCCGACATTGTTTCCTTGTTTGACCTGCATGTGCACGATTCGCGAGCTTGGTTCAAGCCACTGGGACAAGATGATGATGTTTGGGAGCAACAGAATAAGGCAGAGATAGAAAGGCTATTGAAGAAGGAGAAAGCGTGGAATGAATCCAATCAAGGGTTGAACTCCGTCGCGAACGCAGTGCGAGGCGTAAGCCTTCCTTTGTTAGTGTTGCCCAGAGTTGGGCCAGCTCCCCTCAGTGACGAGGAGAAGGCTACATTGGCGAGCTATCGAGCGCGACTGAAACTATCCGGAAAAATTGAAGGAGATGTTTCAAAGGACTCGCTTCCACTTCAGGAGTCCGGTCGCGAGATCTATGCGTTGTGGGGATATCTTCGCTGGCGAGGGATGTTCGAAGATAATTTCGCTGAGTTCAGGGCGGACTATCCAAGACTCGCGTCCGCTTCCAGACAACAGTTGATAGAACGGCAGAAGCATCTGGAAAGGCAGTTGCGCGTACTTCGTGAGAGAGAGGCAAGCCTTAGGAAGCGAGCATCCGATTCCGCGCCTTCGATCACGTTAGGCGGTGGAGGTGGAGGGGGTGCCATGATGGGATATATGGCAGATGCGCAAGCACTTTTTGCCGAAATTCAGCCAGCAGAGCGAGAGTTGAAGGCTGTGAATGTATTCATTGACGAGATTGGTCCACTGTCGTGGTGGGAATCCCTATGAGTACTTTTGGTGGATAGAAAATGAGGGTTCTATTTTTATCGATGCTGCTTTTGGTCAACGTGCTCACAGGTTGTCAGAAGCAACCAGAGAAGCCCGCGCAACAACCAGCAAGCTTAGAGCAATCGTCGGCTCCAATATATGCAGTGTCCAAATACGGGTTCAGGTCACCAAAGGTCGGCCGGATTCCGGTATTTTTTCAGATCGAAGAAGAACGCGAGAGGGGTAATATCCCCGCCAATTAGCCTGCGCGAGGTGGAATGGCGCTGGATGCGAGCTTGTTGATACAGAAAAGGATGTCGAAGAATGCAGCTGCGAAGGGTCTTGTTATTTGTCGGCTGGGCTTCTCTTGCATTGGCTTGCGGGCGAAGTGCAGGGGCTGTTCCGGTTGCGACTGACGTTGCAACGCCGGTGGCGGAAGTTTGCGCCGGAAGTGGCTGTGCTGAGCCCAGATTGGATAGCGATATCGGGTTTGCATTGTGCCCGGACGGGGCGCTTTCCGTGGCAAGAGATGCCGCGTCGTCCAGTACTCTGGTTATATGTGACTGCCGTTGCACGTCGCATGACAATACAGGCTGGGTCGTACTCAAGGATGGTTCGGCCGGTGTGCGGTCAGTAGTGTCGATATTTCCGGGCATGATGGCCTCGCCTGAAATGTTCTCAGTAAGTACGTCGCCGATAATCAGGGATCTGGTTGTTGGTGTGCCGATGTGCATGCCAGTAGACCGAGCTCAGCTGGAAAAGAGTACTTTCATTACACTGAGCAAGCGGCCAAGTGAGTCAACAGAGTTTCCGTACTGCTTTGATCCGCTCTATATCTTGGCTGAGGGAAGTACGGTGAAGCTGAAGCTTGGAAGTCGTTGGATCGATCCTAATGATGCTGAGTTCTTTGGTCGGCGAGTTCTTGAGGAAGATCTAAATCGTTTGTACTGCTTGCTTGGTGACGATGAGGTCGCCCAGTGCTGATCTATGCATCACTTCGAACTTCGGCGTTATTGGTTGTGTGCGTGGTTCTGGCAAGCTGGTTCGGGCGCAGTAGAGACACGGAGAGAGGTTCTGTGTTCGCGCGGTCGGCAACATTAGATGGGTGATAGTAACCAAAATTGGAGCGGCTGCATTATTTGTGATGGGCAGAATGTGGCCATGCTTGGAGTTCCGCTGGATTTCTCAGTTTTAGTGTGTGGTCTTCTGTAGCGTTTATTTCATGGTGCGTCGCTCTTAAGTCACTATTGCTTCGAAAATTGGAAATGCGGATGCAATTTGGAGGTTGTATGTTTTCGATTTTTCCGCGTTTATTTGGTTGTCTGCTGAGTTTTGTTTCTAAAAATGGGTCGCGCTTATTTGTAATTTTGGTTTTATGTGGAGGTGTCGCTTCTTGTCGAGAGCAGGGCGCCGGTTCGCAAGAACTTCCTCCTGATGAGATTGGGCTTGGTCTGTCCGGTTTGAACTATACAGATATGCCAATTGGATCAATCTATGTAAATGGATCTTGGGGTGGGGCGGTTCAGTCGTACAATAATGGCAATGGTTCTGCGGGAAGCGTTGCGTTGCCCTATCCTTGGAAGCCAGGGACGAAGGTGACAGTAAAGTGGAGTGATGACGCACTGTATGTGCGCGATAAAAATGCTCTGCATACAGAAGAAGTTGAAGTTCCCCCGTATCCGTTAATCCACTCTGGTTATTTGTGGGTGGCGTTCTTTCCAGGTCGGAAAATTAAGGTTTATGCATCGGGTTATTACCCTGGCCATTTGAATTTCCCCGACGGATTGCTGACCCCCGCGGAAACATGCAAGCGTGATCCAGAGTGCATGGATTGGTATCGAAGCAAGGCGCCGCCGAGGGTGGGTCATTACTAGTTGAGGTACAAATTTTTGCTCGCCAGCTGGAAACTGGCTAGTCGCTGCTCGAGCGTGACCAGCAGAATGCGAGCAGTTTTTGATATCAAATGCTCATGAGGTGATTGGGGCCATGGACGTCAACGACAGATGTCCGGCGTAGCCAATGCTGAAACTGGCTGCTTCGGTTCTGCTAGCGGCATGGGGCATCCCTAGTCGAGGTGGCCAGACACAACTGTAGCTATCTGACGGATTGTTGGTGGGCGGTACAACGCACCCGCTGACCTTGCACCAGCTTGGGTCGGTGGTACGACGTGACTTAATGGTTGTCTTAGTCGTCGCGAAAACGTGATGTTGGTCGCTCAAATCGCCGGCGATTCGCTGGCAACACAATTGTGAACAGGCTAAATGCCCTGCTGTTTGCGTACAGCAAATCCCAATGATTCCGGCAGATTTCCCGCTGTTCCCCCCAATCCAGCCCCTCCAACCCGTAACGCAGGCTATAGGAAAGTTCTGATAGATTCGGACTGGGGGATCTGATTGCGTCTGCTGAATGGCGGGCGGGAATGGCATTGGGTTGGCATGGATAAGCTGAATAGCCTGATGGCGCAGGTGGCTGCGCCGAGTGATTCACAACGTCAGTATCAATGGCGATGCTCTGGGTTTGATGGGGGCATGGTCGAACGCTGGTGGGGCCGCGATGGCCTGTCTGCGCATGCGCAGACGGATGTGGATGTGTTGTCCACAGATCAGAGTGTCGCGCTGGACGCGCTGCTGGGTACGCAGGCGACGCTGCTGATGCGCATGGCCGATGGTGGCGAGCAGCAACGTAGCGGCTTGATCGCGCAGGCGCAGCGGATGGGCAGCGATGGTGGGCTGGTTCGCTATCGGCTATCGCTGCGCTCGTGGACCTGGTGGCTGCAGCATGCACGTCACAGCCGTGTGTTCCAGGACAAGAGCGTGCGCGAGATCGTCGACGCGGTGCTCGCCGACTATCCGGACCTGGCCAACTGGCGCTGGGCCGAGGGCTGTGACGAATTCATCGGGACGCGTGTGCGCAGCTACTGCGTGCAGTATCGCGAGAGTGACCTGGACTTCCTGCAGCGGCTATTGGCCGAGGAAGGGCTGGGGTGGCACTTGTACTCTGAGGAACAGGCACCGTGTGGCAACGGCATGGAAATCTTTGCCGACAGCCTGGGCTTGCCGCAGGACGTCAGCAGCGCCGCGGCCGGTGTGCGCTTTCATCGCAGTGATGCAACCGAATCCACAGACAGCATCCAAACGCTGGGCCGGCGCCGCACCTTGGGCAGCACTGGGCTGAGCCTGCTTAGTGACGACTACCGGCAGGTGCGCAACATCAGCGCGCAGCTGCCTTTGGATGGTGGTGGCAACACCTCCCAGCGTGAAAGCTATGACGCGGTAGGCCCGTATGCGTTCAACAACGCCAGCGCGGCGGATTGGTATGCGCGCCTGCAGGCGCAGGCGCATGAAGTGCATGCCCGCAGCTGGCAAGGTCAAGGCACGGTACGGGGTTTCCTTTCCGGGACATGGCTTGAAGTGCAGCAGGCGCCGTTTGAGATCGCGCCCGAGTTGCTGCTGGTTGAGGTGGAACATGCCGGCATCAACAACCTGCCGACGGATGCACGTCAGGCGATGGATGAAGCACTTGGCGCTGCGCTGATGGCGGGCGGCAATGCCGGGCTTTGGCAACAGGCGGAAAGAACCGGCTACGCCAACCGATTCAAGGCGACCGAACGGTCTTTGCCATGGCGGCCGGCCTTGCAGGATGGCAGCGGCCATCGCTTGAATCCACGGCCCACCGTGCCGGGTTACCAGACGGCGGTGGTTGTCGCCGGTCAGGGCGGCAACAGCCAGGATGTGCATGCAGACAGCCTGGGCCGGGTGCGGGTGCGTTTCCATTTCCAGGACGAGCAGGGCGACACCACGTGGTTGCGGGTGGCTCAGCGCTATGCCGGCCCGGGTGTCGGTGCGCAGTTCCTGCCGCGCATCGGACAGGAAGTGCTGGTCGGTTTTCTTGATGGCGATATCGACAGGCCCATCGTGTTGGGCGCGCTCTACAACGGCCGTGGCGAAGCGGGCGTTGCGCCCACGCCTGCCGGTGCCAGCGCCGATGCCGATAACAGCGCGTATGCACAGGCGCGCGATGGCACGCCCAGCGCGCAAGCCAATTTGAGCGGTGGCCACGCGCCGGCATGGCATGCGGCGGGCGCAGGTGATGATGCGCATCGCAACGCGGGCGCGGTGTGGGGCATCCGCTCGCGCGAATGGGAAGGCGGCGAGGGCAGCAATCATCTGTTGTTCGATGACAGTGACCAACAACTGCGCGTGCAGTTGGCCAGCAGCCAGCAGACCTCGCAGTTGAGCCTTGGCCATCTGCGCCATCAAGCGGACAACTTCCTCGGCAGCCTGCGCGGTACCGGTTTTGAATTGCGTAGTGATGCCTGGGGCGCAGTGCGCGCAACTGCAGGCGGTTGGTTCAGTGCCTACGCGCATCGCAGCACCAGCCCGGCCGGTGAAGCGGTGCAACCGGCGGCCTTGCTCAATCAGCTGCAGGGCCTGAGCACGCGCTTCAATCAAGCGGCGCGCACGCATCTGACCAGTGCTTTGGCGATGAAGGAAGGCGCGCGCGGCAAGGACCGCTCGGCCATCATCGGCGATCAGGCACCGTTGGCGGCGATGCTGGCCAGTGCCAAGACCACGGTGCCGGGCGCGGAATACCAAGCTGCAAGCGGCGAGGCCGGGCAACGGCAAGCCTCGGCTGGCGACGGCCGGGTGCCGCATAGCGGTGATCCCTTGCTGGGATTCGCCGCGCCTGCGGGCATCGCGCAGGTGGCAGGGCAGGCCCTGCATTGGTCGGTCGGCGAAGGCCTGCTGCTGGCCAGCGGCGGCGACAGCGATACCGTTGTGATGGGCGATGCGCGCCTGCACTCGGGCCAGGCCATCGGCATGTTGGCCACGGCGGTGGAAGGTGGCGCTGACGCTGGCAATGCCTTGAGCGTGGTAGCCGGCACCGATGAATTGAACATGCAGGCGCAACACGACGAAGTGCGCCTGCAATCGCGGCAGGCGCTGCGCGCAGCAAGTGCGCAGGGCGTGGTGGAGTTGACGGCGGGCAAGACCGTGCATATCGCCACCACCGGTGGCGCCAGTGTCACCATCGAAGGCGGCAACATCAGCTTCAACTGCCCCGGCAAGATCACCGTGCATGCGGGCAAGAAGAGCTTCCTCGGTGCCACCCACTTGTCCACTGAGATGAACAGTTGGCCGGAGGCGCAGTTCGATGATGTGTACGTGGTGTGGCACCGGGCCACGGGCGAGCCCATGCCCAACACGCGGGTGCAGATCACCCGCGGCGATGGCGGGCGCAGCGAAGTTGTTACCGATGCGCATGGGCGCCTGCCACGGCAGCGCGGGCAGGGCATCGATGAGGTGCTCATCAAGATTCTGGGGAAGGTCTGACGCATGGAAGAGAAACAGGACGTTGTGCTGCCCAGCGGAGACTGGGACGAGGATGGGCGGCCGGTTGCGCGAGCGCGGCTCACCCAGGTCAAGGACAAGCGCGACAAGGTGGTCGAGGCCGATACCGATGCGGTGATTCCGGTCATCTTCCTGCCCGGCATCATGGGCACCAACCTGAAGTCGAAGATCACCGGCGATCCGGTATGGCGGCCGCCCAATACCGATGGCGTGGGTGCGGTGCTCGGCGCGATCGGGCAGATGTTCGTGTTCCTGTTCCGTGGTGCCGCAACGCGGCAGCGGTTGTTGAACCCGTTGACCTCGGAGGTTGACGATGGCGGCCCGCTGGATGCGGAAGATGTGATTCCCGAGGCGCTGGCGCGCGAGCGCGGCTGGGGCCAGTTGATGCGCTCGGCCTACAACCCGGTCATGGCCGAGATGCACCGCAAGCTCAATGATCTGATGTCGGCTGGCAAGCTGCAGCCGTGGTGGGCCGAAGAGGGTGCGCGCGCGCCGGCCGAGTATGGCGAGATGGTTGGCGGCAACGCTGCACTCACGCTGGAGCAGGCCAAACATGCGGCGCACTACCGTTTCGAGGTGTGGTCTGGCGGCTACAACTGGCTGCAGAGCAATCGCCTCTCGGCGCAGGATATTGTCGCGCGCATCGACAGTGTGATCCTGCCGTACTACGCCACGCGGGGTATCAACGCGCAGAAGGTGTTGCTGGTTACCCATTCAATGGGCGGCCTGGTAGCGCGCGCGGTATCGCAGCTGTCGAACTACGGCAAGTTGCTCGGCGTCTCCCATGGCGTGATGCCGGCGACAGGCGCAGCGGCGACGTACCACCATTGTCGTGCTGGCTATACCGGTGCATCCAGCATCATTCTGGGCCGCGATGCCGGTGAAGTGGTGGCGATCCTGGCCCGCTCACCCGGCGGTCTGGAGCTGCTGCCCGCTGCGGATTACAACGAAGGCAAGGCGTGGCTGGAGCTTGGTGACAAGGGGGCGCGTCTGCCGGTTGGCGCAGATCCGTACAACGAGATTTACCTCAACACCAAATGGTATGGCTTGGTTCCCGAGGGCAATACCGGCCTGCTCGATCCGAGCGCACCGGCACCGGCGGCCGCATCGGCACGCGAAGAGGAAGATGGCCCCGCGCTTACGCCGCGCACCAGTTTCCAGATCAACATCGAAGGCGTGCGGGATTTTCATAAGGACATTGAGCGCAAATACCACAAGCCGACCTTCGCGCATTACGGTGATGACGCCAAACAGCTTGCCTGGGGTGATCTGGCCTGGAGCGGCGGCAGCATGACCGGCGCGGATTCGGTGACGCCGGTGTCGGATAACCACAACGGCAAGATCAAACTGCAGGACGCGGTGGGTGTGATCAAGCTGGAAATCGCCGATCCCACCAATCCAGGCGATGGCACAGTACCGGCGTGTTCAGGTGCCGCCCCCAAAGCTGAGGTCACAGGATGTTTCCGCCAAGGCAGTTTCGGCACCGGGCAGTACGCGCTGAAAGGAAAAAAGGGCTATGACCATCAAGGAAGCTACAACGACGAGCGCACCCGCTGGGCAACCCTCTATGCCGCCGTGCGGTTTGCGCAGAGCGCGGACTGGGCATGAGGTGTTGCACGCGATGATGCGCCGGCCGCTGCTGTGCAGCCTGCTGGTTGCCACACTACTGACCTTTGCCTCGGGCGGCGTTGCCGGCGCGGCACCGATACAACGGGGAAGCGAAATGAAGACTTTGTGTGTTGGGCGATTCCTGCTGGATGTGCCCGCCGCTACTGCGGTCCAACCCGGTTATGTGTATGCACGCAAGAAGGTGGAGACGACTACCGGCGTATCGGCAGAAGCCTTCCGCCAGCGCGTTGCTGCGCGGATTGCGGCGCTGAAGGCTGCACGTCATCGCAGTGGCGAGTCCATGTCGGTGAGTGAGACCCGCTTTGACGACGATGCGGTATTGGTTACTTCATGGGTCAGCGACAGCAGCCGCGCCGGTCATCGCCAGGAACTGTACGTGCTGGACCCTGCGCATAGCGTGCAGTATTTGGTCAGTGGCGAAACCGAGGCTGCGAAACTGCCCGCCGCCATCGAGAATTACCGCGCATTGCGGCCGAGGATCAGTTACCGCGATCCCAACACCATTCCCACCGCTGCGGGTTTCTGCATTGATTCGGGTTTCATTGCCGGCAACCGCATCAACAGTGAGGAAATGACCATCGGCCTGCGCCCGCGCGCCTATCCGGGCGCGCGCATGACGCTGATGTCCTATGTCACTGGCAAGCCGGATCAATCGCTATTGCAGCGCGCCTCCGATCTGCCGCCGGAGTACGCGGCCGCCGCAGCGCGAATGCGCAATCTGCGCCGTGGCGAGCGCGATATCGGGCCTATCCAGGGGCAGGAAATACTGGCCGGTGCCGAAGAGGGCGGGCGCAGGATGTATGCCTTCCTGTGGGAATCACAGGGGCGCGCGGAATCCCTGCAGTTCCCGTTCCTGTCGCTGCAGTTGCTGACCGACGACAAGGCGCAGGCGCCAGCATTCCGCGACGACGCACAGGCGCTTGGGTTGTGGGACCAGGTGCTGGGCAGCCTGCGTCTGCGCCCGGGCGCGATCTGAGTGCCTCGTGTTGTGGGAGCGGTGTAAACCGCGAAGCTGGTGTTGCTGGAATTCCAGAATTCTTTGCGATCTGATGGGGTATCAGCTTCGCGGCTGATGCCGCTCCCACAAAAGAAGAAAATTTCGCGGTGCCGCCGCAATGCCGCTTCTGTAGGAGCGGCGTAAGCCGCGAAGCTGGTGTTGCTGAAATTCCAGAATTCTGTGCGATCTGACGGGCCATCTGCTTCGCGGCTGATGCCGCTCCTACAAAAGAAGCAAACGTCGCGGTACGTCGCAATGCCGCTTCTGTGGGAGCGGCGTCAGCCGCGAAGCCGGTGTTGCTGGAATTCCAGAATTCTGTGCGATCTGATGGATTATCTGCTTCGCGGCTGACGCCGCTCCTACAAAAGACGCAAATGTCGCGGTACGCCGCAATGCCGCTTCTGTGGGAGCGGCGTAAGCCGCGAAGCCGGTGTTGCCAAAGGCTCGCGCATTTTGCAGGCACTCATCGCTGCGAGGTTGCGCGTTCCTGCAATACCCAATGCGTGGCTTGTCAGGCCCCGCTCTGCGCCCGTTGGTAAGCGACCAATGCATTGGCATGACCGTGGCCGATGCTGTGTTGCTCCTTGAGAAAGGCGACCTGTTCCATGTGCTTCTTTTCCTTGACCGTGTCCAGCAACTGCAGCCAATGCTTCACCGGCTTGCCGTAGGTCTTTTCGATGGACGGAAAGTACGATGCAGGGCCTTGGACTTTCTCGCTGGTGCTCATGGGCGTTTCCTGAAAGGGAGGATGCCGGGCAATGATGCGTCAAGCGCGGGGTGTTGGCGATTCAGGTGCGTCTGAAGGGCGGCGATGCGGCGTTTGGTGACGGCAATGGAGACACCCAAAAGCAGAACGGGCGCCTTGCGGCACCCGTTCTTTGAAGCTTTGAAGCTTGCCCTCACCCCAACCCCTCTCCCGTGAACGGGAGAAGGGCTCAAGAACCCGTTCGCGAGAGGGGCTCCATCTGTAGTGCCGAGCCATGCTCGGCAGGGGCCTTACACGCCAAAAGCTGCCCTCACCCCAACCCCTCTCCCGTGAACGGGAGAGGGGCTCAAGCAAAGGCTTTACCGATCAGTAGCGGTAATGGTCCGGCTTGAACGGGCCGTCGACCGGCACGCCGATGTAGTCGGCCTGTTCCTGGCTGAGGGTGGTCAGCTTGACGCCGATCTTTTCCAGGTGCAGGCGGGCAACTTCTTCGTCCAGCTTCTTCGGCAGCAGGTACACCTTGTTCTCGTAGCTGTCCTTGTTCGCCCACAGGTCGATCTGTGCGAGCGTCTGGTTGGCGAACGAGTTGGACATCACGAAGCTCGGGTGGCCGGTGGCGCAGCCCAGGTTGACCAGGCGGCCTTCGGCCAGCAGGAAGATCGCGTTGCCGTTCGGGAAGATGTACTTGTCCACCTGCGGCTTGATGTTGACGTGCTGCACGCCCTTGTAGCCCACCAGCGCATCGACCTGGATCTCATTGTCGAAGTGGCCGATGTTGCAGACGATGGCCTGGTCCTTCATCGCGCTCAGGTGCTCGATGCGGATGATGTCCTTGTTGCCGGTGGTGGTGACGTACAGGTCAGCACGGCCCAGGGTGGATTCGATGGTGTTGACCTCGAAGCCTTCCATCGCCGCCTGCAGGGCGCAGATCGGGTCGATTTCGGTGACCACCACGCGCGCGCCGTAGGCACGCAGCGAAGCAGCGCAGCCCTTGCCCACGTCGCCGTAGCCGCAGACCACGGCAACCTTGCCGGCCAGCATCACGTCCATCGCGCGCTTCAGGCCATCGGCCAGCGACTCGCGGCAGCCGTACAGGTTGTCGAACTTGCTCTTGGTGACCGAGTCGTTGACGTTGATCGCCGGGATCAGCAGGGTGCCGGCCTGGGCCAGCTGGTACAGGCGGTGCACGCCGGTGGTGGTCTCTTCGGAGACGCCCTTCCAATCCTTGACCACGCGCGCCCAGTAACCCGGGCGCTCGACGGCAACGCGCTTGAGCAGGTTCTTGATGACCTGTTCTTCGTGCGAGGCAGCAGCTTCGTTGACCCAGTTGCTGCCGTTCTCGAGCTCATAGCCCTTGTGGATCAGCAGGGTGACGTCGCCGCCGTCATCGACCACCAGCTCCGGACCGGTCAGGGTGCCGTCGGCCAGGGTGAAGGTCAGCGCGTCCAGGGTGCAGTCCCAATATTCTTCCAGCGACTCGCCCTTCCATGCGAACACCGGCGTGCCGGTGGCGGCAATCGCGGCGGCAGCGTGGTCCTGGGTCGAGAAGATGTTGCACGAAGCCCAACGCACTTCGGCGCCGATGTCCTTCAGCGTTTCGATCAGCACGGCGGTCTGGATGGTCATGTGCAGCGAACCGGTCACGCGCACGCCCTTCAGCGGCAGCGTAGCGGCGTGCTTGCGGCGGATCGACATCAGGCCCGGCATTTCGTGCTCGGCGATGTCCAGTTCCTTGCGGCCCCAATCGGACAGCGAGATATCGCGGATCTTGTAATCACCTTCCTGCGAGAAGGTAGTGGCAACAGCGTTCATTTATAGCTCCGGTGTGGTGCGAGCAAGCTCGCGTTCGCCGGGCGCCGTTGTTGCGTGAAAGCCGTCCGAGCCTGGCCGTTTGGGAAGTCCGTGCAAGAACACGGGCTGTAGTGGACGGGTCCACCCAACGGTCGCAGCGCCCCTCGGAACGGGCCGGCCATTATATCGCGCCAAGGCGCCCGCGCCGCTGGCCCAACCAACGGCAGGGGCCAGCGGCGATGGGGATTGTTAAGTTGGGGGATTGTTTCCGTCCAATAGGAATGCGCCATGAATCTGACTTCCCGCCGCCGTCGCCGTACTTCTGCGGTTCTGGTGCTGTGCGCCGGCCTGTTGTTGGCGGTTCCGCCGGTCATGGCGCTGGCCCCGCCGGTGCAGAAGGGGGCGCAGCAGGGTGAGGGCTACCGCCTGCCGTCAGCGGCGCTGCAGGCGGTGGTTGACGCCCCGCGCGCGCCCAGCCTGTACCTGTCGCCCAAGCGTGACCTGACCGCGCTGCTGCAGACCCCGGCGCTGCCGTCCATCGCCCAGGTGGCGGCCCCGGAGCTGAAGCTGGCCGGGCTGCGCATCAACCCCAAGACCGTGTCCGACAGCCGCTTCTCGTTCGGCAGCAAGCTTTGGCTGGCGTCCACCAGCGACGGCAAGGAACGGCAGATCACCGGCTTGCCGCAGCCCTTGTCGGTGGCCTCGCTGGCGTGGTCGCCGGACCAGAAATACCTGGCCTTCAACCAGTTGGATCCGGCTACGGGCAGCAACGAGTTGTGGCTGGTGGATGTGCAGACCGGCAATGCACGGCGCATCGCCGAGCGGCTGAACAGCATCGTCGGCAACGGCTACAGCTGGCTGCCGGGCAGCGACGCGTTGCTGGTGCTGCAGCGTCCGGCAGGGCAGGGCGCCCCGCCGCAGGGCGACGGCGTCCCCACCGGGCCGGCGGTGCAGCAGACCGAAGCCGGGCAGGGCGTGCGTTCGGTACGTACCTATCAGGATCTGCTGAAGAACGAAGACGACGCGCGGTTGTTCGCGTATTACATGCAGGCGCAGCCGGTACGGGTGTCGATCAGCGGTGACAGCAAGCCGGTGGGCGCTGTGGGTATCTACCTTGGCCTGTCGGCCTCGCCGGATGGCAGCTACCTGTTGAGCCAGCGCGTGCAGCGGCCGTTCTCCTATGCGGTGCCGGTCAGCCGCTTCCCGCGCCATATCGAGGTGCTGGATGCGCAGGGCAAGCTGGTGAATACGGTGGCGCGTCTGCCGCTGGTGGATGGCCTGCCGACCGGCAACGATGCCGTGCCCACCGGCGTGCGTTCGATCAGCTGGCGCGCCGATGCCCCGGCAACCCTGGTATGGGCCGAAGCGCAGGATGGCGGCGATCCCTCACGCGAGGCCAAGGTGCGCGATGCGGTACTGATGCAGACCGCGCCCTTCGAAAAGCCGCCGGTGACGTTGGCGCAGCTGGGCTCGCGCTATGCCGGTGCTACCTGGGCCAACGGCGAGTTGGCGCTGCTGGATGAGTACTGGTGGAAGAACCGCCAGATGAAGCAATGGAAGATAGCGCCGGATCATCTCGACCAGGCTGCGACACTGCTGGTGCAGCGTTCGGAAGATGACCGCTACAGCGACCCGGGCGAGCCGCTGATGCAGATGGACAGCGCCGGGCGTTCGCGCCTGCAGCTCACCGCTGATGGCAACGGTTTCTACCGTGTTGGTGAAGGTGCATCGGCCGAAGGCGATCGCCCATTTCTGGATCGCGTTGATCTGGCCGGCGGCAAGAGCGAGCGTCTGTTCCAGTCGCAGGCACCGTATTACGAAATGCCGTTGAGCATCATTGAAGGCGAGGATGGCCGCATCCTCACCTACCGTGAGTCCAACGACGTGCCGGCCAATCTGTACGCGCGTGGTCTGGCGGCCGATGCCAAGCCGATCGAACTCACCCATTTCGCGCACCCGCTGCCAGCCCTGCGTGGAGTGAAGAAGGAGCAGATCCGCTACAAGCGCAACGATGGTGTCGAGCTCACTGCCGATCTGTTGCTGCCGCCCGGTTACGACCCCAAGAAGGATGGCCCGCGCCCGCTGCTGATGTGGGCCTACCCGGCCGAGTTCAAATCCGCCGCCGATGCCAGCCAGGTCAGCGGCTCGCAGTACCGCTTCAACGCCATCAGCTACTGGGGGCCGCAGGCTTTCCTGGCCAAGGGTTATGTGGTGCTGAACAACCCGACCATGCCGATCATCGGTGAGGGCGATACCGAGCCGAACGATACCTATGTGCAGCAGCTGGTCGCCAGTGCGCAGGCAGCGGTGGACGAAGTGGTGAAGCGCGGTGTCGGCGACCGCGAGCGCATTGCCGTGGGTGGCCATTCCTACGGTGCTTTCATGACCGCCAACCTGCTGGCGCATACGCGTCTGTTCAAGGCCGGTATCGCGCGTTCGGGTGCCTACAATCGCACGCTGACGCCGTTCGGCTTCCAGGCCGAGGAGCGCAACTACTGGCAGGCACAGGACGTGTACCAGAAGATGTCGCCGTTCAACTACGCCGACAAGATCAAGGACCCGATCCTGTTCATCCATGGCGTTGAGGACAACAACTCCGGCACTTTCCCGATCCAGAGCGAGCGCATGTTCGCGGCGGTGAAGGGCTTGGGCGGCACCTCGCGGCTGGTGATGCTGCCGAACGAATCGCATGGTTACCGTGCACGCGAATCGATCATGACCATGCTGGCCGAAAGTGAAGACTGGCTCGACCGTTGGTTGGGTGCCGAAGCCGGCAAGAAGCGCTGACGTGTTGCCCGCCCTTGCGCCTTCGGCGCAAGGGCGGGAATGTAGTGCCGAGCCATGCTCGGCATTTCGTCTCACCTGTAGTGCCGAGCCATGCTCGGCAGAGGCGTTACCAGCAAACCCAATGTAGTGCCGAGCCATGCTCGGCAGAGGCGTTACCGGTAATGCCCCATGCCGAGC
>NZ_JBDJMY010000054.1:0-28877 GCF_039674165.1 Stenotrophomonas terrae | reverse complement strand
GTGCCGAGCCATGCTCGGAAGGGGCCTTACCGGGAAAGCCTATGCAGAGCATGGCTCGGCACTACGGCTCTGCTCCCTCCCTTTCGCGTAGCGAAGGGGGGTGAAGAAGGCCTGCTTGCGCGCCACCTGATGAACGACCGAAGGCTGTGCCTTCGGGCCGGACGGGCTGGGAGGGGTTGGCTCTCAGGCGTTTGCGCCGCCAGCTTCGCGGCGTATGCCGCTGCCGGGATGTTGCTGGTAAAGCCCCTGCCGAGCATGGCTCGGCACTACCGCTTTGCTCCCTCCCTTTCGCGTAGCGAAGGGGGTGAAGAAGGCCTGCTTGCGCGCCACTGGCGCGCGGCCTGATGAACGACCGAAGGCTGTGCCTTCGGGCCGGACGGGCTGGGGAGGGGTTGGCTTCTAGGCCTTTGCGCGCCGCCACCTTCGCGGCCTATGCCGCTGCCGGGATGTTTGCTGGGAAGGCCTCTGCCGAGCATGGCTCGGCACTACGGGGCGGGATTTGGCTGGAATGTTGCGCCGCAGAATGCGCTCGCGGAAATGCCCGTGCTTTACTTGGATCGATCTAAATTTTCAGGAAAGCATTCCCAGGGGGCAGTGCTGGTTGCGCAGATGCACGGTCGCGGCCGCTGTAAACCACTGGAAATGCTGCCAAAGACGCTTCAGAAGGCCCCGGTTTATCTGCTTCTGCCTTGCTTGCCGCAGTCATCGCGGTAGCCGGGCAGCGGGGCTTGAGCAGTTTTGCTGATGCCTGGCATCTCTCCCCCGTCCCTTGCGGGACGGGCTGGGTATCAGCGGCCCGGCTTGTCCGGGCCAACCTTTGCCGTACCAACATCGTTGCCGCACCGACCGACCCAAGGATCCAAGACATGAGCCGATCGCCGTCCACCGTCCATTCCCGCCGCCGCCCATTGGCAATGGCTGCCTGTCTGCTGGCGCTGAGCTTCGCGCCGTTGCTGCAGGCCGCTCCGTCGGCCGCGCTGGAGCGCGAGGTCAACACCTTCATCGGCAGCAAGGATGACGGCAACACCTTCCCGGGTGCGTCGGCGCCATTCGGCCTGATCCAGGTCAGCCCGATCGGCAGTCATTACTCGGGCTGGCGCTATGACGACGAGAAGATCCGTGGCTTCGGGCATTCCTTCATTTCCGGCGCTGGTTGCTGGGAGCAGGGCGGGCAGGTTTCGGTCTTGCCGGTGACCGGCAGCATCGGCCCGGGCGGTGATTTCGATACCAAGGACCCCAAGCGTTTCGACCACAAGAACTACGCCTCGGCCTATAGCCATGACGGCGAAGTAGGGCAGGCCGGCTATTACAAAGTACGCCTTACCGACTACCGCGGCATCGACGTGGAAACCACCGCGCGCACCCGCGCCGCGGCCGAGCGCTACACCTTCAGCGCTGGCGTCAGCGAAGGCCAGGTGCTGGTCAACGTTGCGCAGGCCAACGAGCGCCATTCGGTGATCGGCAGCGTCATCGATGTGGTCGGTGACCGCGCGGTGGAAGGCAAGCTGGTCACCAAGAGTTTCTGCGGTGGCCACCAGTACACGACGTGGTTCCGCATCGAATTCGATCGCCCGTTCAAGGCGCATGGTACCTGGGGCGAAGCAGGCGGCCTGCCCGGCGCGCGCCACAGCATGGAAGGCGAGGCCAAGCCCAATGGTGCGTGGCTGAGCTTTGATCTGGCCGACGGCCGCAGCGTCACCGCTACCAGCGCGATCTCGCATGTGGATGCCGAAGGCGCGCGCAACAACCTGCGCAGTGACGGCATGCAGGGCGGCAGGCTGCTGGGGTTCGATCGCATGCGCGCGCTGTCGCAGGCGCAATGGCGCGAGCAGTTGGGCAGCGTCAAGGTTGAAGGCGCGAGTGCCGACGACCGCACCGTGCTGTACACCGCGCTTTACCACGCACTGCTGCAGCCGATGACCGGCAGCGATGCCGATGGTCGCTACCGTGGTTATGACGACGGGATTCATCGCGCCGATGGTTGGACCTATTACGAGTATTTCTCGCTGTGGGATACCTACCGCACGCAGAACCAGTGGCTGGCATTGACCCGCCCGGACGTTGCGCGCGATATCGGCCGCAGCCTGCTGGCCATCAATGAACAGGGCGGCTGGTTGCCGCGCTGGGGCTATGCCAACTTCGAAACCAATGTGATGACCGGCGACCCGGTAACCCCGTTCATGGTTGACCTGTGGCGCTTCGGTGCGCTGCAGGGCCGCGAGGCGGAAGCCTGGGGTGCACTGCGTCGCAATGCCTTTGAAATGCCGCCGATCAACTCGCGCCATGCCGGGCGTTCCGGCAACGCCAGCTACCTGGCCAACGGTTATGTCGGTTACGACCGTGCATTCCCGTCCAAGGGCATGGATGTGGACCCGCATCACGGTGGTTCGGCAACGCTGGAATACGCGTTGGCCGACTGCGCACTGGCGCAGATGGCCGATGGCCTCGGTCACGCGGCCGATGCGGCGACGCTGCGTACACGCGGCGGCAACTGGCACAAGGTGTGGGATGCGGATGTGCGTGATGCGGAAACCGGCTTCACCGGCTTCCCGCGTCCTCGCGATGAGAACGGCGACTGGTATACACCGGCCGATGGCCACTACAGCCCGCGTTCGCAGCACGGCTTCCACGAAGGCACCGGTTGGCAGTACCAGTGGCTGGTGCAGCAGGACGTGCCGGGCATGCTGCAGGCCATGCATGGCCGCGAACAGGCCGGCAAGCGCCTGGATGCATTCTTCGCCTACGACGCTCTTCTGCAGGCGCCGCTGACCGCGGCACGCAAGGAGTGGGTGGTTGGCCCGTACAGCTATTACAACCAGTACCGCTACAACCCCAACAACGAGCCGGACCTGCATGCGCCGTGGATGTATACGCTGATCGGCCAGCCGTGGAAGACGGCCACCGTGGTCCGCGCCGCGCAGCAGCTGTTCACCAATGCGCCGAACGGCGTCACCGGCAATGACGACCTGGGCACGATGTCGGCCTGGTACCTGTTCAGCGCGCTGGGCTTGTACCCGGCAGTGCCGGGCAGTGGCCAGTTCCTGCTGCACGCCCCGCGCTACAGCAAGGCCGAGGTCACCCTGGGCAACGGGCGCACGCTGCGCCTGCAGGCACCGGGCGCCGATGGCCGCAGCCTGCAGTACATCCAGGCGGTGCAGGTTGATGGCAAGCCGCAGCCGGCGGTGTGGCTGGACTGGCAGCGCCTGCAGCAGGGCGGCGATGTCCGCTTCACGCTGGGCACGCAGGCACCGGAGCAGGGCTGGGGCACGGCCACGGCCGACCTGCCGGTGTCGTACTGCGCCACCCCGGCCAGCGCCCAGCCGTGAGCACGGGGCGCACCAAGGCTGGTAAGGCAGGAGCGGGCAGCGCAAGCGGTGACCGCGATCCTATAGGCTTGGGGCATCCTGGAACCGCAGCGGAAACGATGAAAGAAACCTCACCCGGCGCCAAGGGCGCACGCAAGGCCGGCCAGCGCGCAGTCACCGTCACCGACATCGCACAGGCGGTGGGGGTGTCGCGGGCGACCGTGTCGCTGGTGCTGCGTGGCAGCCCGCTGGTCAATGTCGACACCCGCGCCAAGGTCGAGGCTGAGCTGCGCAAGCAGCGTTATGTCTACAACCGCACCGCCGCCAACCTGCGCCGGCGCACCTCCTCGTCGATCGCGCTGGTGATCAACGACCTGTCCAACCCGTTCTTCGCCGAGTTCGCTTCGGGCGTGGACGAGGCGCTGGGCGGCAAGGGCTATGTCACCCTGCTCGGCAGTACCGGCGAATCGCCGCAGCGGCAGCAGGCGGTGCTGAGTACCTTGATGGAACACACGCCCACCGGCTTCATCCTGTCGCCGGCCGAGGGCAGCGATGCCGAGGAGCTGCGCCACGTGCTGGGTGCGCACGCCAACGTATTGCTGTTCAACCGTGAGCTGGCCGGTGCCGAGTGGGACTTCCTCACCCTGGACAACCAGCACGGTGCCTACATGGCCACCCGGCACCTGATCGATCGCGGTCATCGTGATATCGCATTCTTCGGCGGTCATGCGGCATCCAGCTCGTGCGCGCAGCGCCGGCTCGGCTACCAACAGGCGTTGAGCGAAGCGGGTTTGCCGCTGCACGCGCAGTGGATGATCGAGTCCGCCCCCAATCGTCTGGAAGCGGCGGCACGTACCGGTGAATTGTTCGAAAGCGCACAGCGCCCCAGCGCGGCGGTCTGCTACAACGATACGGTTGCATTGGGCCTGATGCTGGGCCTGACCTCGCGTGGCATCCGCCCGGGCGGCGACTTCGCCGTCACCGGCTTCGACGATATCTCCGAGGCTGCGGTTGCGGTGCCACCGTTGACCACGCTGACTGCAGACCCGCGCGAACGTGGCCGCCAAGCCGCCGCCTTGCTGCTGCAGCGCCTGGACAACCCCGACGCGCCACCAATGCGCACCGTTGCACCGGTGCAGCTGCGGATCCGCGAAAGCAGTGCAGCAAGGCCGAGTTGAGTTTTCAATCCCACCGTTCGACTACCGCATCCAGGCAGCCCACATGCACATACCTACATCGCCATCGTCTACATCAAACCCGTCGGCGCCCGTGGTCAATACGCGCGTGGCCTTGGCGGTGGCGACCATCATCTTCTTCATGTGGGGCTTCCTTACTTGCCTCAATGACATCCTGATTCCGCACCTGAAGTCGGTGTTCGAACTGAATTACACCCAGGCAATGCTGGTGCAGTTCACTTTCTTTGGTGCCTACTTCCTGATGTCGCTGCCGGCCGGGCGCCTGGTGGCAAGGCTGGGCTACAAGCAGGGCATCGTCGCCGGGCTGGTCATTGCCGGCATCGGTGCACTTGGCTTCTGGCCGGCGGCCGAGCTGCGTGTCTACGGTGCCTTCCTTGCGGCCTTGTTCGTATTGGCAACCGGCATCACCGTGCTGCAGGTTGCGGCCAATCCCTATGTCGCGCTGCTTGGCCCGGAACGCACCAGCTCCAGCCGCCTCACGCTTGCACAGGCATTGAATTCGCTGGGTACCGCCATCGCGCCGATCTTCGGCGGCATGTTGATCCTGGGCAATACGGTGAAGAGCGCCGATGAGCTGACCGCGCTGCCGCTGGCTGACCAGCTGGCCTACCGCGCGCAGGAAGCGCAGTCGGTGCAGGGGCCGTATCTCGGCCTGGCGGTGGCGCTGTTCCTGCTTGCGCTGTTTGTATTTCTTTTCCGGCTGCCGTCGCTGAGCGAGAACAGCGAGCAGGCCGACAGTGCGCGGCACAGCTATGGCGATGCGCTGCGCCACAAGCACCTGTTGTTCGGCGTGCTGGGCATCTTCTTCTATGTAGGTGCCGAGGTGTCGATCGGCAGCTTCCTGGTCAACTACCTGTCGCTGCCCAATATCGGCGGCTTCAGTGAGCAGCAGGCCACGCATTATGTGTCGCTGTACTGGACCATGGCGATGATCGGCCGTTTCGCCGGTTCCGCGCTGTTGGTGCGCTTCTCGCCGCGAAAGCTGCTGGCGCTGTTCGCCTTGATCAACGTCGGCCTGCTGGCATTGACCATGGCCAGTGAAGGCACGTTGGCGCTGTATTCGGTGGTGGCGATCGGCCTGTTCAATTCGATCATGTTCCCGACCATCTTCGCGCTGGGCATCGAACGCCTGGGGCCATTGACCAACAAGGCCTCCAGCCTGCTGATCATGGCCATCGTCGGCGGCGCCGTGGTGCCGTTCCTGCAGGGCATGCTGGCCGATCGCATCGGCGTGCATCACTCCTTCATCCTGCCGTTGCTGTGCTACGGCTACATCATTTTCTACGGGCTGGTCGGTTCACGCGCCAGCACCGGTGTCAGCCAAAAGGACTGAGGCCAGATGGGCAAGATTGTTTGTTTCGGCGAAATTTTGATCGATCTACTAGCGCAACCGCCGGCCTCGGCCGACACCCCGCGCGCGTTCCTGCAGTACGCGGGCGGCGCCCCGGCCAATGTCGCCGTGGCGGCTGCGCGGCTCGGTGCCAGCAGCCACTTCGCCGGCATGCTGGGGCGCGACATGTTTGGTGATTTCCTGCTGGAAAGCCTGCAGCAGGCCGGGGTTGAAACCGACTGCATCGTGCGTACCGACCAGGCCAAGACCGCGCTTGCCTTTGTCGCGCTGGATGCGCAGGGCGAGCGTAGTTTCAGCTTCTACCGGCCACCGGCGGCGGACCTGTTGTTCCGCACCGAGCATTACCTGCCAGCCTGTTTCGACGGCACCGCCTGCTTCCACGTCTGCTCCAACAGCCTGACCGAGGCGGAGATCGCGGCGGTGACGTTCGAGGGCATGGACCGTGCACGCGCGGCCGGTGCGGTGGTCAGCCTGGACCTGAACCTGCGCCCGGCGCTGTGGCCGGCCGATGTCGATCCGACACCGCGTCTCTGGCAGGCGCTGGAACGTGCGGATCTGGTCAAGCTCTCGCGCGAAGAGCTCGATTACCTGGCCGCACCATTGGGTGCCGATGGCGAGGCACAGGTGCTGCGTCGCCTGCTGGCCGCGCAGGCACAGTGGGTGATCGTCACCGATGGGGCGGGAACGCTGCGTTGGTATACGCGACATGGCGAAGGCGAGGTGCCCAGCTTCCGTGTGCAGGCGGTAGATACCACTGCTGCAGGCGATGCGTTTGTCGGCGGTGTGCTGGTGGGCCTGGTCGAACGCGGTGGTGCGGGCGCCGGCTTTGCCGCGTTCTGCAAAACCCCCAATGCCATCCACGGCACGCTGCGATTTGCCGCCGCCGTTGGCGCCTTGGCGGTTACCCGCAAGGGCGCGTTTGCCGCAATGCCCGCATTGAATGAAGTGCAGCAGCTGCTGCAGCAACAGGAGGCCACTGCATGACCAGCACCCCGGATTTCCGTTCACCGGCTTTCCTGCGCGCGCATGTCGCCGATACGATGGCCTTCTACCACCCGCATTGCATCGATGCCGAAGGTGGCTTCTTCCACTACTACCGCGACGACGGCAGCATCTACGACCGCAGCCACCGCCACCTGGTCAGCAGCACGCGTTTCGTCTTCAACTACGCCATGGCCTACCGCGAGTACGGCAATGCCGAGTACCTGGAAGCGGTGAAGCACGGCGTGCGCTATCTGCGTGATGTACACCGCAATCCGGCCACCGACGGTTATGCCTGGACCCTGCGTGATGGCAAGGTCGAGGACGACATGAACCACTGTTATGGCGTGGCCTTCGTGCTGCTGGCTTACAGCTGCGCGTTGAAGGCCGGCATCGAACAGGGCCGCGAATGGATGGACGAAACCTGGCAGCTGCTGGAGCGGCATTTCTGGGAGCCGCAGCACGGGCTGTACCGCGATGAAGCCGACGCCAACTGGAACTTCACCGGTTACCGTGGCCAGAACGCC
This sequence comes from Stenotrophomonas terrae, assembly GCF_039674165.1. Taxonomy (GTDB): domain Bacteria; phylum Pseudomonadota; class Gammaproteobacteria; order Xanthomonadales; family Xanthomonadaceae; genus Stenotrophomonas; species Stenotrophomonas terrae_A. The sequence continues at coordinate 21,517 of NZ_JBDJMY010000054.1, read as the reverse complement.
AACATGCATATGTGCGAGGCCATGCTGGCTGCGTTCGAAGCCAGCGGCGAGCAGCGCTATCTGCAGCGCGCACTGCAGCTGGCCGACAACATGACCCGCCGGCAGGCGGCCAAGGCCGGCGGCCTGGTCTGGGAACATTACGACACCGACTGGAACATCGATTGGGATTACAACCTGGACAATCCCAAGCACCTGTTCCGCCCGTGGGGTTTCCAGCCCGGCCACCAGACCGAATGGGCCAAACTGTTGATGATCCTCGACCGCCATGTCGACGCCGACTGGTTGGTGCCTACCGCGCGGCATCTGTTCGATACGTCGATGACGCGCTCGTGGGATGAAGCGCGTGGTGGCCTGTATTACGGCTTCGCGCCGGAGTCGCGCCGGCAGCCCAACATGGACGGCGCCGCCATCGGTGGCGACAGCTTCGTCTGCGACGACGACAAGTATTTCTGGGTGCAGGCCGAGTCGTTGGCCGCTGCCGCGCTGCTGGCCAAGCGCACCGGCGATGCCGGCTACTGGGAGTGGTACGACCGGCTGTGGGCGTATTCGTGGCAGTACTTCGTCGATCATCGTTTCGGCGCGTGGTTCCGCATTCTCGATGCCGACAACCGCAAGTACGACGACGAAAAGAGCCCAGCCGGCAAGACCGATTACCACACCATGGGCGCCTGCCACGAAGTATTGAACGTGGTTCGCGAGCAGCAGCCGGGCTGAGGCCCGGCAACGTCAAGCACTAGCGGAGGGGCTATGCGGCAGCGTTTGCAGAAAAAATTTGGATCGATACAAAAGCGCGCTGGCAGCGTGCAGCGTGCGTGGCTGACGTGGGTTCTGCTGGCGCTGGCCGGCAACGCGTCGGCTGCCGAACTGCAGGCGCAATGGAGTTTCAGGTTGCTGCCCGGTGATGCACAGCTGCAGGCCCACCCCGGCATGGACGCGTGGAAGCCGGCCACAGTGCCTGGCAGCGTGCACACCGATCTGATGGCTGCCGGTCTGATTGGTGATCCGTATGTGGGAGCCGCAGAGGCGGGTTTGCAATGGATTGGCCTGGGCGCCTGGGAATACCGCGCACGCTTCGATGTGGATGCCGAAACCCTGGCGCGCGCGCATGCCGAACTGCGTTTCGACGGCCTGGATACGTTTGCCGAAGTGCGCCTCAACGGCCAGCCCTTGCTGAAGGCTGACAACGCGCACCGTACCTGGCGTGCCCGCGTTGATGGCCGCCTGCGCGCGCAGGGCAATGAACTGCAGATCGTGTTCCGCTCGCCTATCCGCACCCTGCTGCCGCAGGTACAGGCGATGCCGCACAAAATCGCCGGCAATTATCCCTCGCCCTACGGTGATGAACCCAAGGACGCGATGGTTGGCAACTTCGTGCGTAAACCGGCCTATCACTTCGGCTGGGATTGGGGCCCGCGCTACGTTACTGCTGGCGTTTGGCGACAGGTGCACCTGGACAGCTGGGACCAACAACGCATCACCGATCTGTCGGTGCGTACCGATGCACTGGATGCGGACGCCGCGCGGCTGAGCGTGCTGCTGCAGGTTGAGCAGGCCGATGCCGCTGCCACGCAGAAAGTGGTTGTTGACGTGCTCGGTCCGGACGGTGCCAAGGTCGCCCAGCTCACGCAGGACATCGCGCTTACGCCGGGCGAAAACACCGTGTCGCTGCCGCTGCAGATCGACAAGCCCCGCCGTTGGTGGCCGGTAGGCTATGGCGCCCAGGACCGCTATACCGTGCAGGCGCGGCTGGGTGATGGGAAACAGGACGCGTTGGTGTCCAGCATCCGCATCGGCCTGCGTACCGTGCAGCTGCAGCGTGAGGAAGACAAGGACGGCGGCCAGGGCTTCGCCTTTGTCATCAACGGCGTGCCGGTGTTCGCCAAAGGTGCCAACGTCATTCCCTTCGATGCCTTCCCTGCACGGGTGACGCGCGAACGCCTGCGGCGCGATCTGCAGGCCGCGCGCGATGCCAACATGAACATGCTGCGCAACTGGGGTGGCGGCTATTACGAGGACGATGCTTTCTACGACATCGCCGACGAGCTGGGCCTGTTGGTCTGGCAGGACTTCATGTTCGGCGGCGGCATGCAGCCGGGTTATGACCCCGCATTCCGCGCCAACGTGGTGGCCGAGGCGCGCGACAACATCCGCCGCCTTCGCCACCACCCAAGCATCGTGCTGTGGTGTGGCAACAACGAGGAAGAAACCGCGTGGAAGGATTGGGGCCACGGCAAGACGCTGAAGGAAGCCGACCCGGTGTTCGCGCAGAAGGTGTGGCAGGGCTATGTGGACCTGTTCGGCAAGGACCTGCGCAGCGTGGTGGCCGAGGAAGGCCTGGGCGTGCCGTACTGGTCCAGCTCGCCCAGCAATGATCTGGATGCCAAGGCCAACGACTCGCGCCGTGGTGACAAGCACTATTGGGAAGTCTGGGGCAACCCGGCGTTGCCGCCGACCGCGTATCTGAAGGAAACCCCGCGCTTCATGTCCGAGTACGGACTGCAGGCCTGGCCGCAGCTGTCGACGATCAATGCCTTTGCCACCGCCGAAGAACAGCAGATTGATGGCCCGGTGATCCAGGCGCACCAGAAATTCCTCGCCGGCAAGGGCAACGAGCGGCTGCTGCACTACATCGAGATGGAGTTCGGTACGCCGCGCAATTTCGCCGATTTCGTCTATCTGAGCCAGATGATGCAGGCCGAAGGCATCGAGCTGGCGGCGCTGCATCACCGCGCCTCGCGGCCGTACACGATGGGCTCGCTGTACTGGCAGCTCAACGATGTCTGGCCGGGTGCGTCGTGGTCCAGTGTGGATTACTACGGCAACTGGAAGGCGCTGAACTTCCACGCCAAGCGCTTCTTCGCCGATGTCGCGGTCGCTGCGCTGCGCGACGAAGGAACGACCCGTTTGAGTCTGCTCAATGATGGCCGCCAACCACTGGATGCGCAGTGGCAGATGCGCGTGCTGGATTTTGACGGCCGTGTGCTGCGGCAGGAACGCAAGGCCGTCCGCTTGCCAGCCCTGTCGGCGACCGCAGTGGCAAGCTTCAGTGATGCCGAACTGCTGCAGGGCGCAGACGCCAGCCGCAGCGTCGCAGTCTTTGAGCTGCTGCGTGGCGATGCAGTGCTTGCGCAGCGATTGATCTATTTCGTCCCGGCCAAGCAGCAGGCCTTGCAGGCCGCACAGCTGCACAGCGAGCTGCGCGCCGAAGGCGATCATTACCTGCTGCAGCTGCGCGCCGACAACCTGGTTCGTGGCGTCTGGATCGGCTTCAACAATGCCGATGCCAACGTCGAGGACAACGCCTTCGACCTGCTGCCCGGTCAAGCCCGTGAGCTGATCGTACGCAGCACCGCACCGCTTACCACCCTGCGCACAGCCCTGCAGTTGCAGACGCTGGGCGACATCCTGCAGTCCCGTCCCGTTGCATCGCAAGACAACGCTTCCGTCGAGAGGATTCACTGATGACCCGTTCCCTGCGTACCGCCCCCCTGGTCGCCGCGCTGATGCTGGCGCTTTCCGCCTGCAGCCAGCAGGCCGCCGCTCCCGCCACTGCCCCGGCTGCACCGGCCGCTGCCACTGCAGCCAATGCGGATGCCGCCGTGCCTGTGGTGGATGATGCCGAAGCCGCCCGCATGGCCGAACAGGTCCGCGAGGCCACCCGCCACGCCTGGCAGGGTTACATGCAGTACGCCAAGGGCCACGACGATCTCAAGCCGATCAGCGCGCAGCCGCGCGACTGGTATCCCAAGCCGCTGCTGATGTCGCCGGTGGACGCGCTGGACACCTTGCTGCTGCTCGGCCTGGACAAGGAAGCCAACGAAGCCCGCGAGCTGATCGTCACCCAGCTGTCCTTCGACCAGGACATCGACGTACAGAACTTCGAAGTCACCATCCGTCTGCTCGGCGGCCTGCTGTCGGCCTACCAGATGACCAACGACGAGCGCCTGCTCAAGCTCGCCGATGACCTGGGCACGCGCCTGTCGCCGGTATTCGACAGCCCCACCGGCCTGCCGTACACCCACGTCAACCTGCACACCGGCAAGACCAGCGGCGAGATCAGCAACCCGGCCGAAACCGGCACCTTGCTGCTTGAGTTCGGCACCCTGGCCAAGCTCACCGGCAAGCAGGCGTATTACGACAAGGCCAAGCGTGCGCTGGTGGAAACCCATAAGCGCCGTTCCAAGATCGGCCTGGTGGGTTTGAACATCAACGTCGAAACCGGCGAGTGGACCAACAAGGATGCCTCGATTGCCGGCGGCATCGATTCGTACTACGAGTACCTGCTCAAGTGCTGGAAGCTGTTCGGCGACGAAGACTGCAAGAAGATGTGGGACGAGAGCATCGGCCCGATCAACCAGTACCTGGCCGACGAAGTGCGCGAGGGTGAGCTGTGGTACGGCCACGCCGACATGGATACCGGCACCCGCACCGCCACCACCTATGGTGCACTGGACGCCTTCATGCCCGGCCTGCTGGCACTGGGCGGTGACCTGGACCGCGCCAAGCGCCTGCAGGAATCCAACCTGAAGATGTGGCGCCTGCACGACATCGAACCGGAATCGCTGGACTACGCCAAGATGGAAGTGCTCTCGCCCAGCTATGCGCTGCGCCCGGAGATCGTGGAGTCGGCGTACTACCTGCACCATTACACCGGCGATGCGCGCTACCGCGGCATGGGCAAGGAATTCTTCGATGACTTCGTGCGTTACACCCGCACCGAGCATGGCTTCTCGGCGCTGAAGGACGTGCGCAGCAAGGAGAAGGACGACTCGATGGAGAGCTTCCTGTTCGCCGAGACCTTCAAGTACTACTACCTGCTGTTCGCCCCGGCCAAGACCCTGGACTTCAACGGCGTGGTCTTCAACACCGAAGCCCACCCGCTGCGTCGTACCTGGTAAGAAAGCGGGAGAGCAAAGGCTCGTCCAGATCCATCCGGAGCCTGGCTTCCTGGTAAACCCACCGAAGCTAGGCTTCCTCGAAACCTACCGAAGCTGGGCTTCCTCGAAACCCACCGAAGCTAGGCTTCCTCCCCTCTCCCGCTTGCGGGGTGAGGGGGGTAGTTTGCGAACCAAAGGTTCGCTACCCCACGAACGCCCTTGCGCCAGCGCAAGGGCCGGGGCGCGGAGCGGGGGCAGGGGGTGAGGGCCTTCGCCCTCACTGACCCCCAACGAAGGTTGCTGTCCCGCTCCGAGGCCACGCAAAGCCCAACTTCCGCAAACCCCCTCACAAACCCCCTCACAAGCCCCCTCACAAGCCCCCCGTAAGAGCGCGCTAAACTCCGCCACAACGGGGCACAAGGCGGGGGCCGATGGAGCTGTCTTCCATCCTGATAGTCGATGACGATGCAGCTTCGCTGGCGAGGCTGGCTAGGCTCGTGGCAGAACTCCCGGCAGATCGAGTATCGCAGATCGACACCGCCGCAGATCTCGCCGGCGCCCGTGCCTTACTGCAGGGCAGGCATTTCGATCTCGCCTTGGTCGACATGCAATTGCCCGACGGCACCGGCATCGATCTGATCGGCTGGATGCAGCAGCACCTGCCGAAAATGCAGGCGGTGATCGTGTCGGCATTCGCCGAAGAAGAAGCCATTTTTGCCGCACTGCGTGCCGGCGCCGTGGGCTACCTGCTCAAGGACCGCGAGGACATCGAATTGACGGTTGCGCTGCGTAGCCTGCAACGCGGCGGCGCGCCTATCGACCCGATGATCGCACGCCGCATTCTTGCGCTGCTGCCCGCTGCACAGTTGCCAGTGGCCGCGCCACCGGCGGCCAGCGTGCACCTGTCAGAGCGTGAGCTCGGCATTCTTGCGCATGTCGCCCAGGGCTACGGCAACCGTGAAATCGCCGAACTGCTCGGGCTGTCACGGCTCACCATCGAAGCGCATACCCGCAACATCTACCGCAAGCTGGCAGTGGGTTCGCGGACCGCGGCGGTATACGAAGCACGCGCGATGGGACTGCTGCCTTGATCCGCTGGTTGCTGCTGTTGCTTGTGTGGGCATGCACGGTCCCAGCCCAGGCACAGACGCCGGATGTACTGCGCATCAGCCAGGCGGAGGCGGTGCGTGCGGACTGGCACTCGTCAGCGGCACCGTCGCAGGGTTGGGTGCAGGTGCCACTGGCCGACCAATGGCAGACCCGCTGGCCGGACCACGATGGCGTGGTCTGGTATCGGCTGCGTTGGCAGCAAGCTGATGCCAATCAACCTACCGGCCTGCTGCTGGATTACACCTGCATGGCGGCCGCCGTTTACCTCAATGGCAGCTTGATCGATCGCGATGCATCGCTGGTCGAACCGCTATCGCGCAGCTGGCATGTGCCGCGCTATTTCCTGCTGCAGTCACCGCTGCTAAGGCAGGGAGACAATGAGCTGCTGGTTCGGGTGTCCGGGCTGGCGGCTTACCAGCCCTCGCTCGGCGTGGTGGACGTAGGCGATCCGCAGACGCTGCAGGCGCGCTATCGCCAGCAAGTGTTCGTCCGCCATGACCTGCAGGTTCTGGACAGCGCTATCGGCTTGGTACTGGCGGCGGTCATCGGCTTGTTCTGGCTGCTGCGGCGCAAAGAATCGATGTATGGCTGGTACGCCCTGAGCGCGGTATTCGGGCGGCTGTATGACAGCAATTTCTTCGCCACCAGTCCGTGGCCGTTCGCCACCACCGATGGCTGGCAGGCCTTCATCGGCGCCTGCTATGTGGCAGGCGCCGCTGCGCACACGATATTTCTGCTGCGTTTCTGCGAACGGCGTTGGCCGCGCCTGGAGCGGTTGCTGCTGGGCATCGCGATGCTGGTGATGGCGGGCGCGTTGCTATGGCCGCAGTGGATGGGGCCGAACCGCAATATCTACCTGGTGCCGACCATTGCCTTTCTCTATGCAGTGTCGTTCACCTTCATGGCCTATGCGCTGCGCAGCGGCCGGCGCGACTACCAGGTGCTGGCGCTGTGCATCATCCTGCCGATCGCGGTGTCGTTGCATGACCTTGGTGTCTATATGGGCTGGTACGGCGGTGTCAGCTATCTGGGTTCATTCACCTCGCCGCTGATGTTGCTGGGCATGGGCTTTGTCCTTGCCTATCGCTTTGCCAATACCATGCAGCGGGTGGAAGGTTTCAATGCCGAGCTGCGGCACGAAGTGCAGCAGGCCACCACCCAGCTGGCGGACACCTTGCAGCAGCAGCACGCGTTGGCCTTGTCGCACAGCCGCGCCGGTGAGCGCCTGCAGCTGGTACGTGATCTGCACGACGGGTTTGGCGGCACGCTGGTGGGCGCCATCGCGCGGCTGGAGCAGGCAGCCGATGACATGCCGCGACAGCAGGTGATCGGAGTGCTGCGCGAGATGCGCGATGACCTGCGGTTGGTGATCGACAGTACCGCGCGCGAACAGGCCGATCTGGCCGAGCTTCTGATACCGCTGCGGCATCGCGCCAGCAGCTTGCTGGAGGCGGCCGACATCCAGGCGCATTGGCACCTGCATGATATTCAGGGCGTGGAGCTGGGCGCGACGCGCAGCCTGGACCTGCTGCGGCTGTTGCAGGAAGGCCTGACCAATGTGTTCAAGCACAGTCGCGCACGGCGTGTGGATGTCTACCTGCGCCGGCAGGGCGATCAGCTGCAACTGCATATCGACGACGATGGCGTCGGCCTGATGCAGAGCACCGGCAACCTGACTGCGGTACGCGCGGGCGCGGGACTGGCCAGCATGCGCCTGCGCGCGCGCAGGCTCGGTGGCGAGCTGCAGGTGCTGCCCGCCGCCAATGGCGCCGGCACCCGCCTGGCCTTGGTGTTGTCCGTGCTGTGATCAACCCTGCCACGGTCCGGCAACACCGGCGTTACCTGATTTCGTGGATGCGGCACAGCAAGCTCAGGCGTTAGCTTTCCCCCTTGTTGATTCGGGGGAACCGTTCATGAGCCGTCACCTTGTAACCGCCGCCATGCCGTTGGCGGCCACCTTGCTTGCCTTGCTGCCGTGGTTGCCGGTGCATGCCGCTGAAGTGGTTGGCGGAACCTCACCCACAGCTCCCTGCACACAGGACACGAGCACCGGCGCCATCGCCTGCCAGGACGGCAGCAGGGTGGGTAGCGACGGTGCCCCAGGTGCGCCGCAACTGGGTTCGAGCAGCTCCGCGGGCGGGCTGGGCAATGCCACCGGCAATGCCGCTTTCGGGCAGGGCAGTTCAGCTGGCTTGGGCGGGCAGGGCTCAAATGGCACCGCCGGGGGAACCGGCGGGATCGGTGGCAATGGGGGGGCCTACAACTTGGCATTCGGTACTAGCAGCAGTGCGGGTAACGGCGGCAAGGCGGGTCAGGGCAGCGCGGGTGGCACGGGTGGCAATGGTGGCGCAGGCGGCAACTACAACATCGCGTTGGGCAATGGCAGCCAGGCCGGAAACGGCGGTGACGGCAGAGACATGTGCTGTGGTTTCGGAGCCCCCGCGGGCGCCGCGGGTACGGACAACAATGTCGCCATCGGCAGGAATGCGAAGGCCAGCGGTGGTGGCTCCGTGGCCTTGGGCGCAGGCAGCAGCGATGAGGGTGCCGCGAACGTGGTTTCGGTGGGTTCGGCCAGCTTGAAACGGCGCATAAGCAACGTGGCAGCCGGCATCAATGCCAACGACGCCGTCAACCTCACGCAGCTGGCGGCGTTGTCCGGCGTGCTTGGCGGTGGAGCGGGCTACAGCGGTGGAATTTTCACCGCCCCCAGCTATCTCATCCAAGGTTCCAGCTACCAGCAGATAGGCGGTGCATTGGGCGCGTTGGATGGTGCCTTGTCCGCGCAGAACAGCAGCCTTGCCGCGCTCGCGGCAAGCGGTGACGCGGCCACCCTGGTGTCTGCAATGCAGTACACCGACCAGCAGTTGGCCGGTGGCCAGAACGTTGCCCTGCAAGCGGCGCAGGTACATGCCGATGCGGGTGACACAGCGACGCTGGCGGCGGCATCGGGCTATACCGATACGCGGGTGGCGGCAGTGCGTGCTGAAGTGAATGCTGGTGACAGCGCAACCCTGGCATCGGCCAATCAATACACCGATACCGCAGCCGCGCAGTCACTGGGCAGCGCGCGCGCGTATACCGATGCAGCCGTTGCCGCGTTCAGCGATGACTTCAGCCGTTTCGGCGATGGGGTGAACCGGCGCCTGCACGATCAGGACCGGCGCATTGATCGGATGGGGGCGATGACGTCGGCAATGACCAACATGGCGATGAATGCCGCTGGCGGGCAGAGTGCGCGCGGACGGGTGGCGGTGGGTGCAGGTTTCCAGGGTGGGGAGCAGGCCTTGTCGGTTGGCTATGGTGTACGCCTGGGTGCACGTGGCTCGTTCTCGTTGGGGGGCGCGTTTGCAGGCGGCGAGAAGTCGGCCGGTGTTGGCTTCGGCCTCGATCTTTGATGCTGGCGCGGGCTGATGGACGGCAGGGCGGTGCAGATCGCTCAATGCAGCGAAGCATTTGATCCGTTGGCGGCGCCTGGGCTGCCTTCCTTGCGGAGGGTAAAGCCGCGCGCGGCGACATCCTGCAGCAAGTCTTGGATCCGTTACGACCCAGGGTTCCGTCACCGTGTTGAAATGTCCGCTGGTGGCGAGGCGTGGCTCAGCATCGTGCGTGCACAGCAGACAATGCTGGCACTGGTGCAGCATCTGGGGCGGTGAGTACTGCCAGCTGGCTGGTCGTGCTGTTTAAACCTTTTCAGTGCTTTGTGCATCCAAGCCTGAGGTGGGTGCGCAACGCACCTGCCATGCCCTGCCACCCAGCGACCGGAACCACGCCATGCAATTCGCAGCCCGCCCCTACCTGCTTTGCCTGCAGGCCGTTCTTCTTGTGTGCTGCGCGCCGGTGTTTGCCGCAACACTTGGTGATGCCAACCAGGCGACGCACCGCTTCATTGCAACGACGATGAAGGAGCGGGGTATTCCAGGCATGCAGGTTGCGGTGGTCAAGGACAACCGCGTGGTGTTCTCGGAGGCATCTGGTCTGGCCAATGTGGAGAACAAAATCGCCGCCACGCGCAGCACTTTGTTTCCGATCAACTCGGCGACCAAGGCATTCACCGGTGTGGCGCTGATGCAGCTGGTCGAGGCCGGGCAGGTGGATCTTGATGCGCCCATTGCCACGTATCTGCAGCAGCTGCCGGTGGCATGGCAGGGCATTCGTGTGCGTCAGTTGCTGGCGCATACCTCCGGCTTGCCGGATATCGTTGATGGCAACGGTCTGGTGGGCGGTGGTTCCGAAGCGCAGGCCTGGCAGTTGCTGGAGCAGCAGCCGATGCAGGCAGCACCGGGTGCGCAGTTTGTTTACAACCAGACCAACTACGCCTTGTTGGCGAGGATCATCGCCCGGTGCAGCGGTAGCAGCTACGAAGACCATCTGGCCGCGCACCAGTTCAAGCCGCTGGGCATGGCCCACACCCGCTTCGGCGACAGCTACGACCTGGTGCCGAATGCGGCCACCATGTACAGCTTCTTCCCGCGCAGCAGTGATGCGGCCGACACCCCGGCGCGGCTGTCGCACTGGTTCTATGACATGCCACACGGCTTGTGGGCAGGTGGCGGTATCCAGATCACTGCTGACGAATTGGCGCAGTGGTTGGCAGCCTTGCTGCAGCATCGTGTGCTGGCTGCCGACAGCCTTGCGCGCATGTGGACGCCGGAGCGTTTGAATGATGGCAGCGAGGGCGACTGGGCTGCGGGCTGGCCGGTGTCCACGCTGCAGGGACGGCGCCAGGTCAGCAGCTTCGGCGGTGCACGGGCGGCGTTGGTGATGTACCCGGAGCAAGGCTTGGCGGTTGTGGTGTTGACCAACCTGGTCGGTGCCAACCCACAACAGTTCACCGCGCAGATCGCCGATTTCTACAGATGACAGGCGCTGTTGCTCCCTCCCTTGCGCCGAAGGCGGAGGGGAGGGTTGGGGAGGGGTAGGCTCTGGTCTTTCAGGCTTTGCGAGTTTCGCGGCTGACGCCGCTCCCACAAAAGCAGATCCTTTTCTCAGTACAGATCCATCGGGTCTACATCCAGCGACCAGCGCACCCGGCGCGCCTGCGGCAGCCCGTAGGCCTGCGCCATGACGCTGTCCAATGCGGCATGCAGCGGCCGGCGTTGTGCGGCCGACAACAACAACTGCGTGCGCTGGAAACCCGCGCGGCGTGGCATCGGTGCCGGCATGGGGCCAAAGCGTTCGACATCACTCTGTGTCGGGATCAGCTGCTTGAGTGCGGCCAGGAACTCATTGGCCTGTTCCACCTGTTTGGCTTCGGCACGCAGCAAAGCCATATGCGCGAAGGGCGGAAATCCCGCCGCCTCGCGCTGCAGCAGTTCGGCATCGGCAAAGGCGTGGTAGCCACCGTTGACCAGCGTGTGCAGCAGCGCATTGTCCGGGTGATGGGTCTGCAGCCAGACCTCGCCGGGGCGCTCGGCGCGGCCTGCGCGGCCTGCGACCTGGATCAACTGCTGCGCCAGTTTTTCGCTGGCGCGGAAGTCGGCCGAGAACAGGCCTTCGTCGATGCCGACCACTACCACCAGGGTCAGCTTCGGCAGGTCGTGGCCCTTGGCCAGGATCTGCGTGCCGACCAGGATGCCGGGCTGCTCGCCCAGTGTTGCCAGGGTCTGCTCCAACGCATCGCGGCGGCTGGTGGTGCTGCGGTCGATGCGCAGCACCGGGTAATCCGGAAACAACTGCAGCAGGCGTTCTTCCAGCCGCTCGGTGCCGATACCCTGCGGCTGCAGCGCAAGGCTGGCGCAATCCGGGCAGGCCAGCGGTACCGGTTGGCGCGCGCCGCAGTGATGGCATTGCAGGCGGCGGCCAGCGCCGTGCACCGTCATCGGGGTCTTGTGCAGGGGCGTGCTGCAGCGCTTGCACGGCGCGGTCCAGCCGCAGTCATGGCAGAGCAGTACCGGCGCGTAACCACGCCGGTTCTTGAACACCAGTACCTGGCTGCCGGCCTTCAGATGCTGCTCGATACCGACCAGCACTTCCGGCGACAGGCCATCCTGCAGCGAACGTTTGCGCACGTCGAACACGCGCACGCTGGGTGGCTTGGCATCGCCGGCACGCTGCTGCAGGCGCAGGTGCGTGTAGCGGCCGCTGCGTGCGTTGTGCAGCGACTCCAACGAGGGGGTGGCGCTGCCTAGTACCACCGGCACGTTCAGCGCCTTGCCACGCACCAATGCGAAATCACGCGCGTGGTAGCGGATGCCGTCCTGCTGCTTGTAGCTGCCATCGTGTTCTTCATCGATGACGATCAAGCCGGCCTGCGGCAACGGCGTGAAAATCGCCGAGCGGGTACCGACGATCACCCGCGCCTCGCCGCGTGATGCTGCGGCCCAGACGCGCGCACGTTCGTTATCGTTCAAACCCGAATGCAGTGCATGCACAGGAATGCCCAGGCGGCTGCGGAAGCGATGCAGGGTCTGCGGGGTCAGGCCGATTTCCGGCACCAGCACCAGCGCCTGCTTGCCCTGTTGCAGGCAATGGCAGATGGCCTGCAGGTAGACCTCGGTCTTGCCGCTGCCGGTGACGCCATCGAGCAGGAAGGGCTGGAAGCCATCGGCCGCCTGCAGCGCATCGATGGCCTGTTGTTGCTGCGGGTTGGGCTGCGGGCCCGGCACGATGCGCGGCTGCGGGATAACCGCTGGCACTTCGATGCGCTGTACATGCTCGCGCTTGAGCAGCGCGCGGGCGGCGCTGCGCCAGTCGTCCAACTGCTCGTCGAGCAGGTCTTCATTGACTGCGCCATCGAGCAGCAGCGTGGCCAGCCCCTGCGGGCGGGTGCCGCTGCGCAGGCGCGCGTAGCCGGTACGGCCGGCGTCGGTCAGTTGCCAGGCCCAGCCGTGGGTATCGGGCAGGGCGTCGCCGCGGCGCAAGGGTGCCGGCAATGCTGTGGCGATCACCTCGCCGAGCGGGGCATGGCTGTAGCGCGCCAGCCAGCGCAGGCTGGCGCTGAGTTCGCCCTGCAGCAAGGCGCTGTCGTCGAGCCACTGCAGGGCCGGGCGCAGGTTGGCCGGGTCATCGCTCAAGCCTATCGACTCCACCACCCCGACCAGCTCGCGCGGCCCGAACGGCACCCGCAAGCGGCGGCCGACATCCTCTTCCCGAGGTGCAGGGCTGCCGGCAGGGGGCAGGTAATCGAACACTTGGGGCAGCGGCACCGGCAGGGCGATGCGGAGAGTGGGGCAGGCAGGCATGGGACCAGTTTAGCGGCAGCGGACGGTTTGGCCCCCGCCATTCACCGGCATCGGGGCCCTGTGAAGTCCTGCATAAATGAGGCGTAAACGCTGGCTGCGCTTGGGGATTTATTGTTATCCACATTTCCTGTGGATAACTCTGTGGGTGAGTAATGTGCTCCACGCGCTCAAGGCGATGGTTGGGGCTTCTGAGTCAACTTGGACAAAAAATAGCCACAAAGAATAAGTTATTAAAATCAATAACTTATCCGTGAAACAAAAACGAAATACAGTCTCGGTGCGGTATGCGCGGCGAGTTGGCCGCAGCGTATTGACGCTGTGCACAAGTTGTTGCAGGCCCTTGCAAAAGCCGCCGGTTGATGGCGTGGGGCGTCGGCAGCGCGGTGTGCGCTCGGTATCATCACGGCATGACGGAGTTCACATGATGGCTGCACCAGCCCCTCTTTCGCCGGCCGCAGCCAACGCTCTGTCCGCCTTTCTGCGCGGGGTGGAACGCCGTGCCCTGGTTGTTGCTGAATTGCAGGCCGGTGATGCCGTGGTGGGTGAGCGGGCAGTGGCCGTGGCGATGCGCGCCTTCGCCGGCCCGGCCGCGCAACTATTGATGGTGGAATGGCCGGCCCGCTTCTGGGGGCTGCTGTGCAGCACCCCGCTGTTGTTGAAGCCGGCCAGCCCGGGGCAATGGGAGCCGGCCTTGGCCCATCTCGGCAGCCTGGCTGCCGGCGAGCGCCTGGCGTTGTTGCTGCGGATTGGCGCCGGGCTGGATGAAGCGCCGGCTGCTGCCGTGCTGGGTGTGGATGCCGGTGCCTACCGGCAGGCCCTGGCCGGCGCCTGTCCGTTGGATGCCGGTGGGCGGCCAGACGCTGCCAGCTGGCGCGCGCTGGCCGAACACGTGCAGACCCGCATCCGCGACCTGTCGCCACCGCGCCTGCAGCAGCTCGAACAACTGCGTGAGTCGGTCATCACCGGCGCGTTGCCGGCGGCGTCCCCCGCCGCGGCGCCCAGCCAGCGGGTGGAAGAGGAGCGGCGGCGCAAGCCGGCACCACGGCGCAAACCCGCGCAGGCCTGGACGCTGCGCACCTGGTTGCTGCTGTGCCTGCCCTTGCTGTTGCTGGCGGTGGTGGCCCTGTGGTGGTGGCGTTCGCACACCACGGTGGCGGCCGATCCCAATGCCGGCAATGGCCTGTCCGACAACGGCCCGGTGCAGGTTGAAGCGCTGCCCGATGACAGCACGCCAGCCGGCCCAGGCGAAGACCCGCATGCCGCCAGTGATGCGGCGATGCTGGCCGATGCCGAGCTGGATATCGCCCGCGACGCTGATCTGTATGCCTGGTATGCCGCCGGCGGCCCGATCCCGGTGGACGAATCGCAGCCGCAGCCAAGCCGTCCGGAACCGGCCGGTGCTGCATTGGAGACCAGCGATGCCGATGAATAAGTTCGGGCTGGCCTGTCTACTGGCGTGCGTGTCGTTGGCGTTGTCCTCGCATGCCGCCGTGCCCAGCGCAGTACCAGCGACGCCGGCGCCCGCGCGCAGTGTCGGCGTGGCCGGCATACAGACCAGTTGGGCCACGCTGAGCCCGGACCAGAAGCGCGAGCTGCGCAGCCGTTATGCGGCCTGGCAGGCCTTGCCGGAAAGCGAGCGCCAGCGCATCCGCCACGCAGCGGCGGCGGTTGCCGCGCTGCCGGTCGCAGAGCAGCAGGCATTGCGCGCCCGCTACCTGGATATCGATCAGATGCACCGCGATGGCTGGCTGCTGGGCCCACAGCTGGGTGTCCTGTATCCGCGCCTGCAACCCTTGTTCGGCTATCTGCCGGCCGCGCAGCGGGAACCGGTGATGGCCTTGCTGCGCCAGCTCGACGCTGCCCAGCTGGAGCAGTTGAGCCTGATTTCGCAGCGTACGCCGCCGCAACAACGCGAAGAACTGCGCACCCAGCTGCTGGCGCTGGCGCCGGCCCAACGCGATGCCTGGCTGCGCGAGAAAGTGGGGCACTGACGCAGCCGGCAGGCCGTTCATCCGCGGTGCGGGGCTGTAACGCCGCCGCCACGGTAGAATAGGCACACTCCGCAACCCGGCATCTGCGCGCGTCCTGCGCCGGCCGTAGTCTGCGTCCCCTGGTTTTATGTCTATGTCTCCCGCTACGCCGCGCTTCCTGCAGGAAGTGCGGACGACCGGACTGCTTGCCCTGCCTCTGGTGCTGGGCCACGTCTCCACCGGTCTGATTGCCTTTGTCGACAACACCATCGCCGGCCACCACGGCACCGATACCTTTGCTGCAGTCAGCATTGGCACGGCCTTGCTGTGGCTGCCGATGCTGGTGCCGATCGGCACCTTGATCTCGCTCACCGCCTCGGTGTCACAGCTGCATGGCGCTGGCCGTGAGCGTGAAATCGGCCCCTTGTTCCGCCAGGCGCTGTGGCTGGGCGTGGGCTTGAGCGCGCTGATGTTCCTGTTCCTGAGCGTGGTGCCGGCGTTCCTGCCCGCGTTTGGCATTGCCCCGGAAATCGTGCCCGGCGCCACCGACTTCCTGCATGCCATCCGCTGGGGTGTGCCTGCATTGACGTTGTATTTCTGCATGCGCTACCTCAGTGAAGGCATGCACTGGACGCTGCCGACCATGCTGATTGGTTTTGGCGGCCTGCTGGTGCTCGGGCCATTGGGTTATGCGCTGTGCAACGGCAAGTTCGGTTTCCCGGAGATGGGCGCCGAAGGCCTGGGCATCGCGTCGTCGGTGACCATGTGGGTGCAGGCCCTGGCCTTCGCCACTTACCTGTGGACCACCAAGCGCTTTGCCCACCTTGAGTTGTTCACCCATTTCGAATTGCCGCGCTGGCGGGCGATCTGGGACCTGCTGCGCACCGGTCTGCCGATCGGCATCACCGTGCTGATGGAGGGTGGTTTGTTCATCATCACCGCGCTGCTGATCGGCCGTATTGGTGCCACCGAAGCCAGCGCCCACCAGATCGCGATCAACGTGGCGCAGCTGTGTTTCATGATCCCGATGGGCGTGGCCGAAGCCACCACCGTGCGCGTCGGCCATGCCGTGGGCAGCAACGACCCGCTGGGCGTGCGCCGGGCCACCTGGGCCGGTTACGGGATCGTGCTGGTCACCCAGATGGTATCGATCACCGCGCTGCTGCTCGGCCACGACGCGGTGGTGGGTTTGTACACCAACGACCTTGCGGTGGCCGCATTGGCCTCCACCTTGTTGTTGTATGCGGCAGCCTTCCAGATTCCCGATGGCATCCAGGTGCTGTCCGCCGGCGCCCTGCGCGGGCTCAAGGACACCCGGGTACCGATGTTCATCGCCATGTTTGCTTATTGGGGCGTGGGCATGCCGGTCGGCGCCGGGCTTGGACTGGGTCTGGGCTGGGGGCCGCAGGGCATGTGGATCGGCCTGATCATCGGCTTGACCGTGGCCGCCGTACTGTTGGGTTGGCGGTTGCGGGTCAGCAGCAGCCGGCTTATCGCCCAGGCTTCCCCCTGACTTAAAGGCTATGCCGGCGGCGTCCGGTTATGCGTATCCTGACTTGCAACCAGCCCCCACCGGAGCGTCCATGAATCCCCCCCCCTTGCCACGCCGCAATCCCATTGCCAGCTTCTTCATCGGCCTGTGGGATGTAATGAACTTCACCCGGCGGCTGATCCTCAACCTGCTGTTCTTCGGCCTGTTGTTCCTGATCCTGATCGGCTTGATGGTTGCCGTGGGCAAGGGCGCCTCATCGACCGCCCTGCTGCAGGAAGGCACCACCCTGGTGATCGCGCCGGAAGGCCGCCTGGTCGAGCAGTACAGCACCGACCCGCTCAGCCGCGCGCTGGGCAAGGCGCTGGGTGAACGCAATGCCGAAGAGCTGCAGCTGCGCGATCTGATCCGCGCCATCGAAGCGGCCAAGGACGACAAGAAGATCAACCGCGTGGTGCTGCAGCTGGACAAGCTGCAGCCCAGCGGCTTCGCCTCGATGCGCGAAGTGACGGCTGCACTGCAGGACCTGCGTGCGGCCAACAAGCAGGTCGTGGCCTTCAGCGAGAACATGGGCCAGTCGCAATACCTGCTGGCCGCGCAGGCCGATGAGATCTACCTGGATCCGATGGGTGGCCTGCTGCTGGAAGGCCTGGGCCGCTACCGCCAGTATTTCCGCAGTGGCCTGCAGGACAAGCTGGGCGTGGACGTGCACCTGTTCAAGGTGGGCGAGTTCAAGTCCGCCGCCGAGCCCTATGTGCTCGACGCCGCCTCGCCGCAGGCCAAGGAAGCCGACCTGTTCTGGATGAACGACGTGTGGCAGCGCTACCTGGGCGACATCGCCAAGGCACGCAAGCTGGACGCCGCACAGCTGGCGGCCGGCATCGATACCCTGCCTGAAGGGGTTGCCGCCGCCGAAGGCGACCTGGCCCGCTTCGCCCTGCAGCAGAAGCTGGTGGATGGCCTGAAGACCCGCGAAGAAGTGGATGCCCTGCTCACCGAGCGTGGCGTGGCCGACAGCGATGCCGACGGTGGCTACCGCCAGATCAGCCTGGGCGACTACCTGACCCAGGTCGATGCACACCGCTCGCCGGTGGATTCGCGTCCGCAGGTGGCGGTGGTGGTGGCCGAAGGCGAAATCGGCGGCGGTGACCTGCCGGCCGGCCGCATCGGCGGCGTTTCGACCTCGGCACTGCTGCGTGAGGCCCGCGACGATGATGACGTGAAGGCCGTGGTGCTGCGCGTGGATTCGCCCGGTGGCGAAGTATTCGCCTCCGAGCAGATCCGTCGCGAAGTTGAAGCCCTCAAGACTGCCGGCAAGCCGGTGGTGGTATCGATGGGCGACATGGCGGCATCGGGTGGTTACTGGATCAGCATGAACGCTGACCGCATCTACGCCGATGAATCCACCATCACCGGTTCGATCGGCATCTTCGGCATGATCCCGAACTTCGCCCGCAGCCTGGACAAGATCGGCGTGCACACCGATGGCGTGGGCACCACCCGTTTTGCCGGCGCGTTCGACGTGACCCGGCCGATGGACCCGGCCGTGGGCCAGGTGATCCAGTCGGTGATCAACAAGGGTTATGCCGATTTCACCGGCAAGGTGGCAGCGGCACGCAAGAAGCCGGTTGAAGCGGTGGACGAAGTTGCACGCGGCCGTGTGTGGAGCGGTGCGCAGGCCAAGGAACGCGGTCTGGTGGACGAGTTTGGTGGCTTGAAGGCTGCCGTCGAGCACGCAGCGACCTTGGCCAAGCTGGGCGAGGCCGGCAAGTTCCGCGTGCGTTACATCGAGAAGGCAGCCACCCCGTTTGCACAGTTCATGACCGGCTTTGCCGGCAGCCGTGCAGGCGCCTGGATGCTGGCCGACTCGGGCATCGCGCGCATGCTGATCGCCAAGCAGATGCCGGAGCTGGACACCCAGCTGCGCTTCGTCGAAGACGCAGTGAAGGACCGCAACGGCGCACCGGTGAAGTCACTGGCGTATTGCTTCTGCGGTTTGTAAGCACGCTTGTGTAGCGCGTAATCACAACGCCGCCTTCGGGCGGCGTTGTTGTTTGTGGCATGTAATGCCGAGCCATGCTCGGCAGAAAGAAGCCCTGTAGTGCCGAGCCATGCTCGGCAGAGGCTTTCCAAGCAATGCCACTGTAGTGCCGAGCCATGCTCGGCAGAGGCCTTCCAAGCAATGCCACTGTAGTGCCGAGCCATGCTCGGCAAGAGGCTTTCCAAGCAATGCCCCTGTAGTGCCGAGCCATGCTCGGCAGAGGCTTTCCAAGCAATGCCCCTGTAGTACCGAGCCATGCTCGGCAAGAGGCCTTCCCGGTAACGCCCAATGCCGAGCATGGCTCGGCACTACAGGTGTACGTCCTACTGGCCGCTCGCACCTTCAGCTGCATCCAGTGCGGTTTGCTGCGCCTTGGCAGCATCCTCGGCCGCCGCTGCGGTGGCCTTGGCCTTATCCAGATCCTTCTTCATCGCATCACGCAGCGCCGTGGCCTGCGGCTCTGGACGGCGTTCGGTCTCCGGCGGCTGCGGTTTGCCGCAGGCGGCCAGGCCAATCAGCAACGGTGGGATCAACAGGAAAAGGCGCTTCATTGGCATGCTCCGCGGGGCTCAGGCCGCTATCCTAGCCCCATCCCCCCGCAGCGTCCTTCCGCGACGCCGCACTCGAGCACCGAAGAGGAAAGGCAATGAACCCGCAGCGCTGGCGATTGGATGGACAGACCGCACTGGTAACCGGTGCAAGTGCCGGCATCGGTCTTGCGATCGCCCGCGAACTGCTGGGCTTCGGCGCCGATGTGCTGATCGTCGGGCGCGATGGCGATGCGCTGGAAACCGCGCGAGATGAACTGGCCGATGCATTCCCCGAGCGTGGCATCCACGCGCTTTCCGCCGATGTCAGTGACGACCAGGATCGCCAGGAAATCCTGGATTGGGTCGAGGACCACAGCGATGGCCTGAACATCCTGGTCAACAACGCCGGTGGCAATACCACCAAACCGGCGACCGAGTATTCCGAAGACGAGTGGCGCGGCATTTTCGAGACCAACCTGTTCTCGGCGTTCGAGCTGTGCCGCTACGCGCACCCGTTGCTTACCCGGCATGCTTCCTCGGCCATCGTCAACGTTGGCAGCGTGTCCGGCATCACCCATGTGCGCAGCGGCGTGGTCTATGGCATGACCAAGGCGGCGATGCAGCAGATGACCCGCAACCTGGCCTGCGAATGGGCCGAGGACGGCATCCGCGTGAACTCGGTGGCACCGTGGTACATCCGTACCCGCCGTACCTCCGGGCCCTTGTCCGATGCCGACTACTACGACGAAGTGATCGCGCGCACGCCGATGCGGCGTATCGGTGAGCCGGAGGAAGTGGCTTCGGCAGTGAGCTTCCTTTGCCTGCCGGCATCAAGCTACGTCACCGGCGAATGCATCGCGGTGGATGGCGGTTTCCTGCGCTACGGCTTCTGAGTCCTGCAGTCGCTGCCGTCGAGCAGCGATTGCAGCCGCTGATAATTCTTCTGCAGCGCCTGCGCCTGGCTGGGCGTGGCAAAGCGCCATTGCGATTCGGCCTCGTCCACCCGCTGCTGCCAGGTCGCGCACAGCTGTGCCGGATCAACCGCAGTGCAGGTATCACGCACCACTTCGCAGGCCTCGCCGGCGCCGGTCGTCGGGTTGCCGTCAAGGCCGGTTACCTGCATCGCCACGCAGCGTGATGGCGGCTCGCTGCTTTCGCTGAAGTAGCTCTCACCTTCGCGGGTGCGGCATTGGAACAGATCGGGCAAGGGTACTGGCGGTGCAATGGGCGCGGCAGGCACTTTTGCCGGCGTGGGTGCTGCCACTGGCGGCGCTTGCACGGGCGCTGCCATCAGCGTTGGCAGCGCGGCGGGCGGAGCCGGGGCTGGCATTGGCGGTGGAGTGTCCACCGCCTGCATGACTTTTCTGCTCTGCAGCTGGGTGCCCTTGGGGCAGGGCATGTTCTGCACGGTGAGTGCACCACTGGCATCGGTGCAGCGGTAGAACACGATTTCGCCGGCCTGCGCGCTGGCGCTGGCGCAGAGCAGCAGTGCGAGTAGATTGCGCATCAGGTTCCTCCGCAATCCTGTTCAAGCCGGGCATCGATGCCGCGCTGCTCGCGCATCAGTTCCTGGCGCTCGCTTTGCAGGGCACTGTTGTAGCGGCGGATCAGTTCCCAGCGGCGATCACGCAGGCGTGCACAGACTTCCTGCGGGGGCAGTGCATGGCAACTGTCACGCACCAGCACCGAACCCATCGGAACCGCGACGCCGGGCTGCCAAGGCCCGCCGCCACCGGGTGGGTGCGGTGGGCGTGGCCCACCGTGGCCGTGGCCGGGGAAAGTCGGATAGGCATAGCCCCAGGTTGGCACCCAGCGTGGATTGCCGTCGCTGTTGTCGCTGGTATAGCGCTCGCCCTCGCTGGTGACGCACTCATACATGGGCTGCGGCGGCTGTACCGTGACTACCCGCACCTCGCGCTGCAGTACCGGTGCAGCGGCCGCTGCCGGTGCTGCGGTTGCAGGGCGTGGTGGTGGATCCTTGGGGCGCGTCATGTCCAGCACCTGTTGCTGGTGGGCCTTGGTGCAGGGCGCATCCTGCAGCGATACCGCGCCATTGCTGCCCACACAGCGGTAGATGCGCACATTGTCGGCAGGACCGGCCGGAGGGGGATCAACCGCCAGTGCCGCGACGGGCAACCAGATCAGGCAACCGGGCAGGAGCAGGCGAAGGCGCATGGCGGCAGTGTGCCACGGCTGTGCACAGGTGGTGTTGTGGGAGCCCCGTGTAGAGCCGAGCCATGCTCGGCTGAGGCTCTACCGGTGAAGCTCCTGCCGAGCACGGCTCGGCACTACCGCTGCTCTTGAAGCATGGCTCGGCTC
>NZ_JBDJMY010000053.1:0-29482 GCF_039674165.1 Stenotrophomonas terrae | reverse complement strand
GCCGAGCATGGCTCGGCATTACGCTCCCTCCCTTTCGCGTAGCGAAGGGGGGGGTTGGGGAGGGGTAGGTTTTATGCCGGATTGACGGTCTATCGGTAATACCTCTGCCGAGCATGGCTCGGCACTACGCTCCCTCCCTTTCGCGTAGCGAAGGGAAGGGTTGGGGAGGGGTAGGTTTTATGCCGGATTGACGGTCTATCGGTAAGGCCCCTGCCGAGCATGGCTCGGCACTACGCTCCCTCCCTTTCGCGTAGCGAAGGGGAGGGTTGGGGAGGGGTAGGTTTTATGCCGGATTGACGATCTATCGGTAAGGCCTCTGCCGAGCATGGCTCGGCACTACATTTTGTTTTTGGATATGACTGACAAGATCGCTTTGCACTACCTCGACGAAACGCTGCTGGTGGCGGAGAAGCCGGCCGGGCTGTTGTCCGTGCCCGGGCGTTCGCTGGAAAACCAGGACTGCGTTGTGTCGCGTTTGCAGCTGGAGTATGCGGATGCGTTGACCGTGCACCGGCTGGATCAGGTGACCTCGGGCTTGATGCTCTACGCGCGCGGCAAGGCGATGCAGGTTGCGTTGTCCAAGCAGTTTGAACAGCGCCAGGTGAGCAAGCACTACGAGGCGGTGGTGCAGGGTCTGGTCGAGGGCGAGGCCGGCGAAATCGATCTGCCGCTGATCTGTGATTGGCCGAACCGGCCGAAGCAGATGGTGAGCGTTGAACTGGGCAAGCCATCGTTGACGCGTTGGCGGGTGCTGGCGCGCGATGCGGTTGCACATACCACGCGGCTTGAGCTGGAACCGGTGACCGGGCGCAGCCATCAACTGCGGCTGCACCTGGCCAGCATCGGGCACCCGATCATCGGTGATGTGATGTACGAGGCACGTCCTGCGTTGCGGGTTTGCCTGCATGCGCGACGCCTGGAGTTTGCGCATCCGCTGAGTGGGGAGGCGTTGGCCTTTGTTTCTGAGTGTCCTTTCTAAAGTCAAAAGCTTGCCCTCACCCCAACCCCTCTCCCGCGTGCGGGAGAGGGGCTAGTGCACTGGCAGCCGACGCATTGCCAGCCCCTCTCCCGTTTACGGGAGAGGGGCTGGGGTGAGGGCAAGCTCCTGGCTTGTAGTCCGAGGCCCGTAGTCCCGAAATTCCTGGCCTCCGAGCCTTTGGTCTTAAGACCATCGTCGCAGGGAGTCCAGCCCACTGTCCGGACTATGCTCGGCACACAACAGGCAGGTGTCGGAGGGTGTCGTGCAGTACGATCAGATCTACCGCCGTTCCATTGATGAGCCCGAGGCGTTCTGGGCAGAGGAAGCCAAGGCCATCCATTGGCACCGCCCGCCGCAGCAGATCCTGGATTACAGCAATCCGCCATTCCGCCGTTGGTTCGTTGGTGGCGAAACCAACCTCTGCTACAACGCGGTGGACCGGCACCTTGCCGAGCGCGCCGACCAGCTCGCGCTGGTGGTCATCTCCACCGAAACCAATGTCACCCGCGAACTGACCTATCGCGATCTGTATCGCGAAGTGAATGCCTTCGCTGCCGTGCTGCTCAAGCTCGACGTCGGTCGCGGTGATCGCGTTGTCATCTACATGCCGAACATGGCTCAAGCCGTGTTCGCGATGCTGGCCTGTGCACGTATCGGTGCGGTGCATTCGGTGGTATTCGGCGGCTTTGCTGCGCACAACCTGGCGCTGCGTATCGACGATGCAGCGCCGAAGCTGCTGATTGCTGCCGATGCCGGCATGCGTGGCGGCAAGGTCATCCCGTACAAGCCGATGGTAGATGCGGCCTGTGCAGAAGCGCGCACACCGCCAGCGCAGGTGCTGATCGTTTCGCGCGGGCTGGATGCGGCCGAACCGCGCATCGCCGGCCGCGACCAGGACTATGCCGCGTTGCGTGCACAGGTGGGTGACGTCGAGGTGCCGGTGCAATGGCTGGAGTCCAACGAGCCAAGCTATCTGCTGTATACCTCCGGCACCACCGGCAAGCCCAAGGGCGTGCAGCGTGACGTTGGCGGCTACGCGGTGGCGATGGCGCAGTCGATGCGTACGGTGTTTGATTGCGGGCCGGGCCAGGTGATGTTTTCCACTTCCGACGTCGGCTGGGCGGTGGGGCATTCCTACAACGTGTATGGTCCGTTGATCGGCGGCTGCACCTCCTTGTTGTACGAAGGCCTGCCGATCAATCCCGATGCAGGCATCTGGTGGGCGCTGTGCGAGCAATACGGCGTGCGCACGATGTTCTCCTCGCCTACCGCGATTCGCGTGCTGAAAAAGCACGACATCGACTTCATCAACCGGCATGACCTGTCGGAGTTGAAGTACCTGTTCCTGGCCGGCGAGCCCTTGGACGAGCCGACCGCGCAGTGGATCAGCAGCGCCTTGCGCAAGCCGGTGATCGACAACTACTGGCAGACCGAGACCGGCTGGCCGGCGTTGACCTTGTTGCCGGGGCTGGAGATGAAACCGGTGAAGTTCGGCTCGCCGGGTTTCCCGAATCTTGGTTACAAGATGAAGGTGATCGACGAACAGAGCGGTGCCGAAGTCGCGCCCGGGCAGAAGGGCGTGCTGGTGATCCAGCCGCCGTTGCCGCCGGGCTGCATGAGCACGGTGTGGAACGACGATGAGCGCTTCCTGAAAAGCTACTTCAGCCATTTCAAGGAGCTGCTGTACAGCTCGCTGGACTGGGCCATCCGCGATGAGGAAGGCTATACCTTCATCCTTGGCCGCACCGATGACGTGATCAACGTGGCCGGTCACCGCTTGGGCACGCGCGAGATCGAAGAAGCCATCTCCGCCCATCCGCGCGTGGCCGAAGCAGCGGTGATCGGCGTGCACGACGAGTTGAAAGGGCAGGTGCCGCTGGTCTTCGTGACCTTGAGGCAGACCCGGGCAGACGACAATGCAGAGCAGCTGGCAGCGGAAATGGTGCAGCAGGTCACTCAATCCCTGGGGGCGGTGGCGCGCCCGGCCCATGTCCATATCGTCAATGCACTTCCCAAGACCCGTTCGGGTAAGCTGCTGAGGCGTTCACTGCAGGCATTGGCCGAACAGCGTGACCCCGGTGATCTGTCGACACTCGACGACCCGGGCGCACTGGAAGAAATCCGCCGCGTGCTGGGGAAATAGCACGCAGTTTGGCCGTAAGGCCACGGTGCGGCGGTGATCGCAAGGGGGCGGTACGTGGGCAGCTGCTTTGCAGATTCCGGGGCGGGGGCTCCGGGAGCATGCGCACGTGCCGTATTGCGATGCACAAAAGAGGGAAGGGGAATGGCATTCATTTATGCCAAGACGGCCGCTGGCCGTCTGGAGATCGAGAACCGTGGCTTGAAGTTGGCACCGGCGTTGCGCTCGGTGCTGTTGCTGGTGGACGGGCAGCGCGATGAGCGCGAACTGCAACAGATGGCGCAGGGCCTGCGTGCGCCGGAGGATGTATTGCAGCAACTGGCTGCCCTGCAGCTGATCGACGCGGTTGCCGGGAGTGCCGAGAAAGCGCCGGTATTGCCGGTGACCACGCAGTTGGGCGACGACCCGCTGCGCTACCAGCAGCTACGTGACTGGATGGCCGAATCGGTGCGCAAGCATCTGGGCCTGAAGGGCTATCTGATCCAGTTGAAAATCGACCGCAGCAAGACCGCCGTCAGCCTGGAACAGCTGTGGCCGGAGTTGTCCACCGCGCTGGGCAAGGCCAAGAGCCCGGCATTTGCCAGCCGCTGGCTGGAAGAGACACGCGCCCTGGTCGTGGGCTGATGCGGATGTGACCACCGCCCGCAAGGGCGGTGGCCGACGGTGTTCGCAAGCTGCCGCGCTGCACGGGCACTATGATGTGGGCTTGTCCTTCATTGGAGTGCCCTGCATGGCGCAGGAAGACAGCGGTCAGATCAGCACCGCGGGTTGGGATGCAATCAACGCGGCCATGGCAGCGCTGTATCCGGGTCAGGAGCCGCGGCATTTCGGCACGTTGCTGTCGCATACCCTGGGCGGCAACGATCCCCTGGATGGCATCAGCGTGTACTGGAGCGATACGCCCCGTCCGCATTGGCATTACGTCAGCTACGGCTTTTCCGAGCTGTACGACAAGCAGAGCGACGACCCGCAGGAGAGCGGCTTCGGTTTCGAATTGACGTTCCGCCTGGCCGCAGCGCCTGGCGAAAACAAGCACGAACCGCCGGCCTGGCCGATGAACCTGATGCAGAATCTTGCGCGCTATGTGTTCAGCAGTGGCAACGTGTTCGAAGCCGGGCATCACCTCGATGCCAATGGCCCGATCGCGCTGGATACCGACACACAGCTGCGGCATCTGGCATTCGTCGCCGATCCGCAGTTGCCGGCAATCGATACCGGCAACGGGCGATTGAACTTCCTGCAGCTGGTCGGCCTGACCGATGACGAGATGGCGGCGGTAAAACGCTGGTCCACGCTCGGTGTGTTGACGGTGATGGAACCGGCAATGCCGTTGTGGATCACCGAGCTGGGCCGCGATTCACTACTGCGCGACCCGGCGCTGGCTGCGCAGTTGGAGGCGGGCAGTCAGCGTGAGGGCTCCAGCACCGGCATGTTGTTCGTGGAGACCCTGGATTGGCGCGTTGAGGGTGCGACCACCACGCTGGTGCTGGGCGCCGGCCAGGTGCCCAGCGTGCTGGAGCTGTTGCCACTGCGCCTGCATCACGACAAGCCCTTGGTGGCGCTTGGCAAGGAGAGGCAGTGGCGGTTTGAACCCGGTCGCATGGATGACCTGCAAACCGATGCCGACAGCGCACGCTGCGTGCTTTCCGATGCCACATTGACCGCGTTGTTGGCTAGCGTGCGTGCCGAGCGCGGTGTGTATCCCTTGCCCGGTGGCAAGCTGCAGGTTGAAGTGCGGCCGACGCTGCTGCGCGATGGGCAGGGCGGCGTGATCCGCGAGATAGGCTGAGTTCGCGCAGGGGCGGACTTCAGCTCGCACTGGCCGCTGGTCGGCGCACAGCCAGTGGCAGTGAGAACTCGAACACCGCGCCTTCGTTGCTGTCCAGCAGACGGATCTGGCAATGGTGCAACTGCAGGATGCGGTGCACGATCAACAACCCAAGGCCGCCGCTGTCGGGGCGTTGGCTACCCAGTGCAGCTGGCGTATTGAACAATCCGTCCCGTCGTTCCAATGGAATGCCGGGCCCGGTGTCGGCAATGCGGACCATCACCGCATCATCCAACGCCCGCAGCGATACGCTGATGCGGCCGCTTGCCGGCGTGTGGCGGATCGCGTTGTCCAACAGGTTGGTCAGTACCCGTTCGATCAGCCCAAGGTCGGCTTCCACTGGCGGCAACCCTGCGGGAATCTCCGCGTCCAGGCGCTGCTGACGCGACTGCGCGGCCAGTTCGAATTTCTGCAACACGTCCTGCACCAGGTCCGGCAGCGAGAAGGTCTGCAGCTCCAGCACCACGCCGCCATGTTCAAGCCGCGCAAGCTCGAACAAGGCCTGCGCAAGCCTGCCCACCTTGTGGCTCTGCGACAGCGCGATGGACAGGTAGCGCTGGCGCTCGTCGGTGCTGAGGCTGGCATCCTTCAGTGCCAGCGTTTCCAGATAGCCGTGCAGCGATGACAGCGGTGTGCGCAGGTCATGCGACAGGTTGGCGACCAGCTCGCGCCGTTGCAGATCCTGCTGGCGCAGCTGCTGCCATTGCTCACCGATGCGTTGGC
Organism: Stenotrophomonas terrae; assembly: GCF_039674165.1. Classification (GTDB taxonomy): domain Bacteria; phylum Pseudomonadota; class Gammaproteobacteria; order Xanthomonadales; family Xanthomonadaceae; genus Stenotrophomonas; species Stenotrophomonas terrae_A. The sequence goes on along the minus strand of NZ_JBDJMY010000053.1, from coordinate 23,812 downwards.
CCAGGTGGGCGAAGCTGTGCTGCAGGATGCTCAGTTCATCGCGCTCACCGGCACGTAGTGGCGCGGGCGGCAAGGGCAGCTGCGGGTCGCCACTGTCCACATCGAATGACTGGATGCGGCGGGTCAGCTGGCGCAGCGGGCGTGTCACCCAGCGGAAGGCGATCAAGCCAGCGAGCAGGCCGAAGATGGCCACGATGGCCAGTGACCACAACGTGTTGCGCAGTGTGGTGTTGGCGGCGATATCGGCGGCCAGTGCTTCGCGTTGCTCGCCTGCCAGCACCACATAGATGTAACCAACCTGCCGGCCCTGCACCCACAGCGGCGCGGCGTTGAACACCTTGCGGCCGCTGCTGCTGCGGGGGTCATCGCCGAAGATGGGCAAGGTGTCACCGGCCAGCAGCGCATGCACAGGTGCCAGATCAACGCCATCACGCTTCAGGTGCCCCTCCGGTGCATCGTGGCCGAGGATGCGGCCTGTATCGTCGAGCAGATAGACCTCGACGCTGGGATTGACCGACATCAGTTTGCCGAACAGCGCGCGTACTTCGCCATCGCGGATGCCACGTGCATCCATCAGCTCGCCGCTGCGTGCGATGTGCTCGGCCAGTCCGCGCGACAGACGCTGCACGGTTTCCTGCTCATGCATGCGGTTGCTGCGCATCTGCAGCCAGGCCAGCGCGCCACAGCAGATCAGCAGCAACGCGCAGAACACCAGTGACAGACGTTGCGAGAGAGTGAGCCGGATCATGCCGGGCTCCCGCCGGCAGTGGCCAGTTTGTAACCGCGTCCCCACACGGTAAGGATGCGCGTCGGCAATGCCGGGTCCTGTTCGATCTTGTTGCGCAGGCGGTTGATGTGGGTGTTCACGGTGTGCTCGTAGCCATCGTGTTGATGGCCCCAGACCTGGTTGAGCAGTTCCATCCGCGAGTAGACCTGGTCGGGATGGCGGGCGAAGAAGTACAGCAGGTCGAATTCGCGCGGGGTGAGTTCCAGCGGGCGCGCATCCACCTGCGCGGTGCGCGCGACCGGATCAATGCGCAGGCCGGCCACGTCGATCGCGCCGGCATCGATGCGCGCGTTCTGCGCCATCGCCTCCACGCGTCGCAGTAAAGCCTTCACCCGCGCCACCAGTTCCAGCATCGAGAACGGCTTGGCCAGGTAGTCGTCTGCACCCAGTTCCAGGCCGAGGATGCGGTGCAGCTCGCTGGCGCGTGCGCTGGTGATGATGATCGGTGTGTAGCGGGTCATCGCGCGTGCGCGCCGGCAGATTTCCAGGCCATCCACGCCGGGCAGCATCAGGTCCAGCACCAATGCATCCCAGTGTTCGCTTTCGAGCAGCCGCACACCCTCATCGCCGCTGGCGGCATGGCTGACCTCGTAGCCCTCGTCACGCAGGTGCATGCGCAGCAGGTTGGCGATATGCACATCGTCTTCGACGATCAGGATGCGTTTTGTGCTGCTCATCGATGCCTGTGGCCGGCGCGGGTGGATGGTTGGCATTGTCCTTGGATAGGGGCGCCGATGTGTCACGAAGAATTTAACTCTGCGTGAGGATTCGTTGACCGGGGCAGGCGCAGCATGGCCGCATCGTCCTTGGCTGGAGACCGCTCATGTCCTTGACCCGTCGCAGGTTGCTTGGCATCGGTGGCATGGCCGCCGCAGCCGGGGTGTTGGGGCTGACCGCCTGCAATGGCCCCGCCCCGGCCGCACCGGTGCGCTCGCCCGTGTTTGAAGTGATGCGCAGCGACGCCCAGTGGCGCCAGCAGCTCAGCCCGGCGCAGTACGCGGTGCTGCGCCAGCAGGGCACCGAGCGGGCCTTCAGCAGCCCGCTCAATGCTGAACACCGGCGTGGCACCTTCCGCTGTGCTGGCTGCGCGTTACCGCTGTTTTCCTCGGCGACCAAGTTCGACAGCGGCACCGGCTGGCCCAGCTTCTGGGCGCCGCTGCACGAGGCGGTAGGTGAGGACCGCGACAGCAGCTTCGGCATGGTGCGGGTGGGCGTGCACTGCCGGCGCTGTGGCGGCCATCTGGGCCATGTATTCGAGGACGGCCCGCGCCCGACCGGCCTGCGCTACTGCATGAACGGCGTCGCCCTGCAGTTCGTCGCGGCCTGATCCGCGTTTCATTCTTTCAAGAAGGATTCTTCCATGTTCCTGTTGGTACTGGCTTACCTCGGCGGCGTACTTACCCTGCTCAGCCCCTGCATCCTGCCGGTGCTGCCGTTCGTGTTCGCACGTGCCGACCGGCCGTTCCTGCGTAGCGGCTTGCCCTTGCTGGTGGGCATGGCCTTGATGTTCGCGGTGGTTGCCAGCCTGGCGGCGGTGGGCAGCCAGTGGGTGGCGCAGGCCAACCAGATCGGGCGCTGGATCGCGCTGGTGGTGATGGCCGTGTTCGCGCTGGCGCTGCTGTGGCCGGCGCTGGCCGACCGCCTGCTGGCGCCGCTGCAGCGCGCGGGTGCGCGGCTGGGTGCCGCTGCTGATGCGGGGCAGGGCGGCGTGCTGAGCTCGCTGCTGATCGGCGTGGCCACCGGCCTGTTGTGGGCGCCGTGCGCGGGCCCGATCCTGGGCCTGATCCTGACCGGCGCGGCGTTGCAGGGCGCAAACGTGGGTACCACCGGTTTGCTGTTGGCCTATGCGTTGGGTGCGGCAACTTCGCTGGCGCTGGCGGTGTGGATAGGCGGGCGCGTGTTCACCGCCTTGAAGCAACGCCTGGGCGTGGGCGAGTGGATCCGGCGCGGCTTGGGTATCGCGGCCTTGCTGGCGGTGGTGGCCATTGCGATGGGCTGGGATACCGGCCTGCTGACGCGGCTGTCGACGGTCAGCACGGCGAGGCTTGAGCAGCGGCTGCTGGACGTGCTGCCCACGCAGCAGCCGGCGGCAGGGGCGGCGATGATGATGTCCGCGGGCGATGCCGCCAACGGAGCCTTGCCGGTGGAAGGGCAGATGCCCTCGCTGGCCGGCGCCACCGCCTGGCTCAACAGCCCACCACTGGATGCACAGCAACTGCGCGGCAAGGTGGTACTGGTCGATTTCTGGACCTACTCCTGCATCAACTGCCTGCGCGCCATGCCCTATGTGCGCGATTGGGCCGAGCGCTACAAGGATCATGGGCTGGTGGTGATAGGCGTGCATGCACCGGAGTTCGCCTTCGAACGCAAGCTGGACAATGTGCAGCGCGCGGTGGCCGAGCTGAAGGTCAATTACCCGGTGGCCATCGACAACGATTTCGCGATCTGGCGCGGTTTCAACAACCAGTACTGGCCGGCGCATTATTTCATCGACGCGCAGGGGCGCATCCGCGCTCATCACTTCGGCGAAGGCAACTACGCGCAGTCCGAGCAGGTCATCCGTCAGCTGCTGCGCGAGGCCGGCAACAGCTTGCCGGGTGATATGGCACCGGCAATGCGCATGGCAGGCAATGGCGTCGAGCGCCAAGCCGACATGAGTAGTTTGAAGTCGCCTGAAACCTATATCGGCCATGGCCGCGCCGAGCACTTTGCCTCGCCGGGTGGCATGCAGGCTGGGCAGGTCAGCGACTACATCGTGCCGGCGCAACTGCAGCTCAACCAGTGGGCGCTGGGCGGGCATTGGATCGTCGGCGAGGAAGATGCGCAGTTGCAGCAGGCGGGCGGGCGCATCGCTTTCCGCTTCCATGCCCGCGATCTGCATCTGGTACTTGCGCCGCAGGATCCGGCGCGGCCGGTGCGTTTCCGTGTGCGCATCGATGGCCAGGCTCCGCAGGCCGCTGCCGGCAGCGATGTGTCGGCGCAGGGCGAGGGCGTGGTGGATCAGAACCGCTTGTACCAGTTGATCCGTCAGGACGGCGAGGTGCGCGAACGTACGTTCGAGATCGAGTTCCTCGATCCGGGTGTGCGCGCCTATGCCTTCACGTTTGGTTGAACACAGGAGAGCCGAGATGAAGATCGCCATGGACAAACTTGTTGCGGGCAGCATCGCGGCGCTGGTTGCCGGGGTTCTGCTGGTGGCCGGATTCAGCATGGACCGTAGCGCGCAGGCGGCACCGGTTGCGCAGCGCGTGCCGGCCCCGACCGGCGCAGCCGATCTGCATCAGGCCGGCGTCAAACAGGCGCGGGTGGTGTTTGCCGGCGGCTGCTTCTGGGGCGTGCAGGGCGTGTTCCAGCACATCAAGGGCGTGGACAACGCGGTTTCCGGCTACATCGGTGGCAGCGCTGCCGATGCCAGCTATACGCGTGTCAGTGGCGGCGGCACCGGCCATGCCGAGGCGGTGCAGGTGTCCTACGATCCGTCGCAGGTCAGCTACGGGCAGTTGCTGCAGGTGTTCTTCTCGGTGGTGCACGACCCCACCCAGCTCAATCGCCAGGGCCCGGACCACGGCAGCCAGTACCGCTCGGCCATCTATGCCGATGACGCCGCGCAGCGCGATGCAGCCCGTGCGTATATCGCGCAGCTGCAGCGCAGTGCGGTGTTTGCCGCACCGTTGGTCACCCAGGTCGAAGGCGGCAAGGCCTTCCATGCGGCCGAGGGCTACCACCAGAACTACCTGACGCTGCATCCCGAGTCGGCCTACATCCGCGTCAATGACCTGCCCAAGGTCGCCGGTTTGAAGCAGCAGTACCCGGCCCTGTATCGCGCGCAGCCGCGACTGGTGATGCGCTTGTCGGCGCGCTGACGCCGGCCATGAACGCAACGGGCCGCCGGTCATGCAACCGGCGGCCCGCTCGTTTCACGCGTATGGCAGGGCGATCAGGTCAGCCCTTCGGCCTTCATTGCTGCCTGCACCGCCGGGTCGGCCTGCATGCGCTGCTCGAAGCGGTCCAGCGCGTCCATGCCGGCCAGGTCGATCTTCAGGCCGCGGGCCCAGCGCAGGGTCACGAAGGTGTAGGCATCGGCGATGGAGGCGCGCGGCGTGCCGCCGAGCCAGTCAACCTGGGCCAGGCGGTCGTTGAGGCGCTGGTACAGGCCCTTGAGCTTGCTGCGGGCATTGTCCTGGGTACGGGCGATGACAGCTTCGTCTTCCAGGTACTTGGTCGCGCCGAAGATAGGGAAGTAGGTCGGGTGCAGGTCGGCATTGACGAAGGACAACCAGCGGTTGACCTCGGCGCGGGTACGCGCGTCGCTGCCGCCGTCCAGGCCAGCGGCGGGTGCCTTGTCGCAGATGTAATGCAGGATGGCGGCGTTCTGGGTCAGTACCCAGCCATCGTCTTCCAGCACCGGCACGGCGCCGGCCGGGTTCATCTTCAGGTATTCGGGCGACTTCATCGTGGCGTGGTCCACGATCTGCACTTCGAACGGCAGGCCCGACCAGATCAGGGCGATATGGTCGGCCAGCGAACAGGCACCGGGCTTGCTGTAGAGCTTCATCAGGGGCTACCTCGGGGTGTTGAGACCCCGACATTATCGCCACAAGCGTGTTGCACAGTGTGCACGCAGGTAGCAGACAGCTGGCGCCCCGCTGACGCGGCTTCAGTGCGCTCAGGAAGCGCGTGGCTTCAGCGACTGCACCTTATAGAAGGTATGTCCGCCGATGATGGCCACCTGGTAGGCATTGCGCCAGCTCGGGCTGGCGATGGCGTGGGCGGCGAAATGGCTGGCGCCGGGCACGATCTCCTTGCGCTGGCCATTGGGCAGGGCCCAGTTGCGCTCGGCGGCAAAGGCCACGTCGACAGCTTCGGCCCAGGCATCGTTGTTGCGCAGCTGGGTGCCGGGGGCAACCAGGGTCGGGGCGAACTGCTTGCGGGCAGTGACCACCTGGCACATCGAGTCACCCCACAGGCCGCTGTCCAGCCGCCGCAGGGCGACTTCGGCCACGGCCTGCTGGCCGCGAAGGGTCTGGTCGCGGGCTTCCAGGTATACGGTCGTGCTCAGGCACAACGAATCGGCTGCAGGTTGCGGCAACATCTGCGACAACCAAAGAATCCAAGCCAGTTTCATAAATCTCCTTGCTCCGTTTGGGCCGCAGCCGACCTGCCTCCCTCAAGGGAGCCGGACAACACTGCGACTTGGCGTTATGGGGAGGCGGCCGTGGCATCGGGGCCGCCCCGTGGGCAGCCCCAATAGATTGTGGGAGGGCTGCGCCTTGCTCACCAGAACTGGTGGGTGAGCGGAAGTTGGCGCAAGTTAGGGGGCGAACCCCAAACTCATCCTGAACGGCGATTGTTGACATTCAGGTTTGTTGCTGGGGTCCTTTTTGCCACGGGTCCGCGCATTCAGCTTTTTCAGGGCACACCGGCGAGGCGATTCGAGGTCGCGTTGATCAAGACCTGGGTGTCGAAATATTGCGAGATTCATCACGCTTTTTGCGAGTTGCAGCCAATGCGAGCGCATTGCCGCCGGCCGCATCGCTTGTCATTTCTCCGGCTGCAATGCCGGCAAGGTTTTGCCGACCATCGGTAGCCCGGGTAAGCGCAGCGCACCCGGGATTGCATGGTGGTCTCTCAGCTGACACGTTGGCCGATCATCCCGGGTGCGCTGCGCTTACCCGGGCTACGTTGTTGTCCTCTGGTTTTTCGCTTGCGGTTGCTTGCTCAAAGAGCAGCAGCGACCCGGCTGCCCTGGTCGATCGCACGCTTGGCGTCCAGCTCGGCGGCGACATCGGCACCGCCGATGATGTGCACGCTGCGACCGGCGGCCTGCAGTGCATCGGCCAGTTGGCGGCGCGGAGTCTGGCCGGCGCAGACCACCACCGTGCCCACGTCGAGCAGCTGCTCCTGGCCGTCGATGCGGATGCGCAGGCCGGCGTCGTCCACACCGAGGTATTCCACGCCGCCGAGCATCTTCACGCCCTTGGCCTTGAGTGTGGCGCGGTGGATCCAGCCGGTGGTCTTGCCCAGCTTTGCGCCCGGCTTGCCGGGGCTGCGCTGCAGCAGCCAGACCTTGCGGGCGGGCGCTTCGGGCTGCGGCTTGGCCAGCGCGCCTCGGCTTTCAAAACTGGCATCCACGCCCCATTCGGCCATCCAGCGGGCGGGGTCCAGCGCAGGCGAGGGGCCTTCGTGCACCAGGAACTCGCCGACATCGAAGCCAATGCCGCCAGCGCCGATGATGGCCACCTTGTCGGCGGCCTTTACCCGTCCCAGCAACACGTCGAGATAGCTGACCACCATCGGGTGATCGGCACCGGCGAAGCTGACCTTGCGCGGGCTGATGCCGGTGGCCACCACCACTTCGTCGAAATCGGCCAGCGTGTTCACATCCGCTGGCGTGTCCAGGCGCACGTTGACCCCGGTTTCGGCCAGCTTGTGGCGGAAATAGCGCAGGGTTTCGTGGAACTCCTCCTTGCCGGGGATGCGCTTGGCCACGTTGAACTGGCCGCCGATTTCCGAGGCTGCATCAAACAGGGTGACCTGGTGGCCGCGCTCGGCCGCCACCGTGGCGCAGGCCAGGCCGGCCGGGCCGGCACCCACCACGGCGACGCGTTTGGCGGCGGTGGTGGGCTGATAGACCAGTTCGGTCTCGTGCGCGGCGCGCGGGTTGACCAGGCAGCTGGCGCGCTTCTGCTGGAACACATGGTCCAGGCAGGCCTGGTTGCAGGCGATGCAGGTATTGATCGCCTCGGGCTTGCCGGCCTTGGCCTTGGCCGGCCACTGCGGGTCGGCCAGCAGTGGTCGGGCCAGCGACACCATATCGGCGCCGCCACCGGCGAGGATGCCTTCGGCGACATCGGGCATGTTGATGCGGTTGGTGGCAATCAGCGGAATGCCGACATGCGGCTTGAGCTTGGCGGTGACGCCGGCAAAGGCGGCGCGCGGCACCGAGGTGGCGATGGTGGGAATGCGCGCCTCGTGCCAGCCGATACCGGAGTTGATCAGAGTCGCGCCGGCCGCTTCGATGGCCTGGGCCTGCTGCACGATTTCCTGCCAGTTGCTGCCGTCCTCGACCAGGTCCACCAGCGACAGCCGGTAGATGATGATGAAGTCCGGGCCACAGGCCTCGCGGATACGGCGCACGATTTCCACCGCAAAGCGCATGCGCTTGGCCGCGTCGCCGCCCCAGGCATCGTTGCGGCCATTGGTGCGCGGGGCGATGAATTCATTGATCAGATAGCCTTCCGAGCCCATCACCTCGACGCCGTCGTAGCCGGCATCCCGCGCATATCTGGCGGCGCGGGCGTAATCGGCGATATGCCGTTCGACGCCGCCGGCCGACAACGCGCGCGGGGTGAACGGGTTGATCGGCGCCTTGCGCTTGGACGGGGCCACCTGCAGCGGGTGGTAGCCGTAGCGGCCGGCGTGCAGCAGCTGCAGGCAGATCTTGGCGCCGTGGGAATGCACGGCGGCGGTCACCGGCCGGTGGCGGCTGACTTCCCAAGGCCAGGACAGCTTGCTGCCGAACGGGGCCAGCCAGCCGACCACGTTGGGCGCAAAGCCGCCGGTGACCAGCAGGGCCGCGCCGCCTGCCGCGCGCTCACCGAAGTAGGCGGCCAGCTTGGGGAAGTCGCGGGCATGGTCCTCAAGCCCGGTATGCATCGAGCCCATCAGGATGCGGTTGCGCAGCTGGGTGTAGCCCAGATCCAGCGGGGCGAACAGATGCGGGTAGGCGGTGTCGGTGGCTGGCGTCATGCTGGATACGCTTGCGTATGGAATGGCCCATTCTGACTGGCAATCGGGCTGGCCTCAATCCTTGCCCTGGCGGCCATGTCACGGCGGTGCAGCATTTGCTTCACGGCGTCATTACAATGCGCCTCCGCCGCCCGGCAACGGATTGTCTGTCGTGGGATACCCATGTCTGTAACCCCCCCCAATACGCTTCCTGTAAATCGCACAGCGCGCCTGTTGCCACGGCTGTGGCTGCTGGTGGCCGGCATGGCCATTCTGGGCGGGCTGGCCCGTCTGTTCCTGTGGTGGGACTACGCGGGCGCCGATCGTGGCCTGGCGCTGTTGTGGCCGGCGCTGGGGCGCGGGTTGCGTTATGACCTGGTCGCCGGCGCGATCGGCGCCAGCCTGGTGGGCTTGCTGATGGTGCCGGTATGGCTCAGCGGCCGGCGTGAATTGGCGATAAGGCTGGCGCAATGGCTGTCGTTGGCGCTGCTGATGCTGTTCGCCGTGCTTTCGGTCTGCGAACACTTCTATTACGGGTTCTACAAGACCCGCTTCGATCCCATCGTGTTCGGCATGTTCGAGGACGATACCGGCGCGATTCTGCAGACGGTATGGGACGACTACCCGGTTGTCTGGGGTGTGCTGGGTCTGCTGCTGGTGGGCGGCGCGCTGCGTTGGCTGATCCTGCGCGCAGGTGGCTGGCTGGCGTTGCATTGGCCGCGCGCTTCCGGGGCCTGGGGGCGGGCGTTGTTGCTGGTGCTGCAATGCGTGCTGCTGCTGTTGCTGGCGCGCGGCAGTGTCGGCAGTTTTCCGTTGATCCGCCGTGATGTGACCGTCTCGGCCGATCCCTTCGTCAATGCGCTGGTGCTGAATGCGCCGCTGACGCTGTACCGCGCCGCGCGCACCCGCGCCAACGAGACCGAGATCAGCGACGATCCCACGGTGGGGTTGAAGCGGCTGGGGTTTGCCGATCTTGCCGATGCCGCCAAGGCCGCCGGGCTGGGTTCGGCCGATCCGCAGCACATCGAGGCGGCGTTGTTCGCGCAGGCAGCGGGGCAGCCGCGCGCGCTGGCACAGTCACCGCACGTGGTGCTGGGCTTGCTGGAGTCATTCGGGCAGGACCTGCTGTACACCGATGGCCCAGGCAACGACATGCTGGGCCGCCTGCGTGGCGAATTGCCGACCGGGCAGCGGTTCGAGAATTTCATCGCAGGCCAGAACGGTACCCATCCGACTCTGGAGAACCTGCTGCTGGGTACGCCCATCACGCCGCTCACGCGGGGTCGCAATGCGCGGCTGGGGTTTGATACCGCCGCGGCGCTGCCGTTCCAGCGGGCCGGTTACCGCACCGTGTTCGTCTACGGCGGTGGCAGCGATTGGCGCGATATCGGCACCGCGCTGACCCATCAGGGTTTTGACCGGGTCTATGACGCGCGCGATATCAAACATCGGTTTGCCCAGGCCCACGGTACCGAGTGGGGGTTGTATGACGGCTGGCTGTTCCAGTTTGCGCAGGACCTGCTGGTCCAGGCCGATGCCCGTGGCGAACGTCTGTTCCTGGTACTGCTGACCACCAGCAATCATCCGCCGCATACGCTGGACACGCCACGCCGCGAGTACCCGCTGGATCCCGCTGCGCTGGGACCGCGCGCGCTGGCTGATCCCAAGCAATTGCGCATGATGTTGGCCACCTATCAATACCAGGCCGATGAACTGGGCGGCTTCCTGCAGCAGCTGCGCGAGCAGCCGTTGGGCGAGCGCACCATCGTGGCATTGGCAGGCGATCATAATCTGCGCTCGCATTACCGCTATGACCTGCCGGCCGAGCAGGTGGATGTGGATCGTGTGTTTGCCTGGATGCGGGTGCCAACGGCTTATGTGCCCAGCGGCAGCACCCCGGATACCACGGCCTTCGCCGGCCATGCGGACCTGGTGCCAACGCTGGTGGAACTGGCCTTGCCGGGGCAGCGTTACTTCGCCACCGGCCGCAACCTGTGGCAGCCCGCGCCCGATGGCGGCCAGGCCTTGGCCCAGTTTGATCGCATGTATACGCGCGCGGGCCTGTTGCTGCCCCTGGACAAGCCGCAACTGCACCGCTGGCGCGATCCGCGCCATCTGCAGGTGGAGGGCGTCGCGCCCGATGCGGGCAGTGCGGCGCAGGCACGGCAGGCCGCTGCCTGGGTCGCGCTGCGCGATTGGCACATCCGGCAACAGGTATTGCGCCTGCGCGGCTGACCCGCGCAGGCCGCTGCGGCGGTCAGTTCAGTTGCCGGGCGTGGCCACCACCGCCCGCCGCTGCCGATCGAACAAAGGCAGGGTGATACCGCACAACGGCCCGATCAACAGCGCAAAGGCCAGCGTGCCCCAGCCGACATTGCCGCCCAGCGACCAGCCCACCGCCAGTGCGCTGGCTTCGATCAGGCTGCGTACCTTCCATATCGGCCAGCCGGTACGGGCGTGCAGGCCGGTCATCAGGCCGTCGCGTGGGCCCGGCCCAAAGCGCGCGCCGATATACAGCCCGGTGGCGATGGCAAGCAGCAGCAAACCGGCTGCAAACAACAGCAACTGCCATTGCAGGCCGTGCGCGGCCGGCAGCAGGTTCAGCCCGAGCTGGGCGCTGGGGCCGATCAGCAGCACGTTGAGCACGGTGCCCAGCCCGGGTTTCTGGCGCAGCGGCAGCCACATCAACAGCACGCAGACCCCCACGATATTGGTGACCAGGCCAAAGCCCCAGCCGCTGCGCAGGGCGATGCCCTGGCTCAACACATCCCAGGGCGCGATGCCGATGCCGGCACGGATCATCAGCGCGGAGGCGATACCAAACAGGAACAGCCCCAGCAGCAACTGCAGCAGGCGTGAGACAAGATTCAAGGGCGGCATGTGGGTCTGATCGAGGTTGCGGGGCGTGACAACGGAAAGCTGCGCCGTGGCCACAAGGCACGACGGCGCAGGCGAGGCGGGCGTGGCCTCAGTCCCAGCCTTCCAGGGCCAGTTTGCCGATGCTGCGGCCGGCTTCCAGCTGGCGATGGGCCTGGCGCAGGTTGGCGGCATTGATGGTGCCCAGGCGCTGGCTCAGGGTGGTGCGCAGTTCACCGGCGTCGATCAGGCTGGCCGCACGGGTCAGGATGCGGTGCTGCTCGATCATGTCGGCGGTGCGGAAGCGGGCGCGGGTAAACATGAATTCCCAATGGATGCCGATGCATTTGGCTTTATAGGGATCACCGATGCGCAGCTCGCCGGCCGGTTCCACGATCAGCCCGACATGGCCCTGCGGCGCCAGCAGCTCGCCCAGCTGTTGCCAGTACAGGTCGGTATTGGCCAGGTTGAGCGCCGCATCCACGGTGTGGATGTCCAGCGCCTGCAGCTGTGCCGCCAGCGGCTGGCGGTGGTCGATGACATGGCTGGCGCCCATCTGCAGGCACCACTGCGCGCTCTCCGGGCGCGAGGCGGTTGCCACCACGGTGAAGCCGGCATGTTGCCCAAGCTGGATGGCCATCGAGCCCACGCCGCCGGCGCCGCCGATCACCAGCAGGGTTTTGCCGACATGGCGGCGCCCGTCCAGTTGAAAGGGCATGCGCTGGAACAGTAGCTCCCAGGCGGTGAGTGTGGTCAGCGGCAAGGCCGCGGCTTCGGCGAAGTCCAGCGTGGTCGGCTTGCGCCCGACCAGGCGCTCGTCCACCAGCTGCAACTGCGCGTTGCAGCCCGGGCGGGTCACATCGCCGGCGTAATAAACCTCATCACCCACCTCGAAGGCGGTGACCTGCGGGCCGACCGCGACCACCGTGCCTGCCGCATCAAACCCCAATACCCGCGGTGGGTTTTCTTCGCCAGGTTTAGGGCCGCGCAGTTTGGTGTCCACAGGATTAATGGAAACAGCCTGAATCTGAACCAGCAGATCCTGTCCTTGCGGTGGCGCCGGCGCGGGCAGGTCCAGATCAAGCAGCGCGTCGGCTTCATCGATCGGAAGATAGCGGGTCAGGCCGATTGCTTTCATGCGGAAAAGTTCCGTAACGGGGGAGCAAAATCATCATACCCAGCAAACGGTTCAGCTGGCGCTAACCGGCGGTGCAAGCCCCGTTTATTAAGGGTTTGTCATATAAAACCAGCTGCATTGCAGCAATTTACCCGGAAGCCTTGCGACAGCTCACTCTTGCGTCCTTTGACCAAGCTGTATACGTTGCGCCAAGCCGGACACGTAGAGGTCTGGTGGTCGCGTCATTTGTTATAAGGCTGTTAACATCGTCTTCACGGCCAAGCGCATAATGTGCACCGCGATGGCGTGAGGAAACGGCCGTCTCTGAACGCGACGAAGATTATCGCTGTGCTGGACCATGCCTCTACCGGTTTCATACCCCCGAAACAAGGAGCTGTATTTCATGAACAAGAAGATCCTTACTGCCGCGCTGCTGGGTGGTCTGGCTTTTGCCCAGGCCGCTTCGGCTCAGGAATTTGACGACCGCTGGTACCTGACCGGTTCGGCCGGCTTCAACTTCCAGGACGGCGACCGTGGCACCAACGACGCTCCGTTCGCCACGCTGGGTCTGGGCAAGTTCATCAGCCCGAACTGGTCGCTGGACGGTGAACTGAACTATCAGAACCCGAACTTCGACGACAACCAGGATCAGAACTGGTCGCAGTACGGCGTTTCGCTGGACCTGCGTCGCCACTTCATCCAGGAAGGCCGTGGCTGGAACCCGTACCTGCTCGCAGGCCTGGGCTACCAGAAGTCGGAAGAAGAGTACCTGTCCGGCGCTGAGCTGAAGGACCGCAAGGACGGCAACCTGGCCGCCAAGGTCGGCGTGGGTCTGCAGACCACGTTCGAAAAGCGCGTCGCCGTGCGTGCTGAACTTGCTTACCGCGCTGACTTCGACGACCAGAGCATTGCTCCGCGCGCCAATGGCGGCAAGGAACAGGATTGGTTCGGCGACGTGCTGGCTTCGGTCGGTGTCGTGATTCCGCTGGGCCCGGCTCCGATGGCTGCTGTTGCTCCGGCACCGGCTCCGGTTGCTCCGAGCTGCGCAGACCTGGATGACGACGGTGACGGCGTCAACAACTGCGACGACAAGTGCCCGACCTCGCAGCCTGGCCAGACCATTGGTCCGGACGGTTGCCCGGTGCCGGTCTCGATCGATCTGAAGGGTGTCAACTTCGATTTCGACAAGGCCACCCTGCGTTCGGACGCCGTGTCGATCCTGAGCGAAGCCACCGAGATCCTGAAGCGTTACCCGGATCTGCGCGTTGAAGTTGCCGGTCACACCGATTCGAAGGGTACCGACGCTTACAACCAGAAGCTGTCCGAGCGTCGCGCCAAGGCTGTGTACGACTACCTGACCACCAATGGTGTGTCGGCGTCGCGCCTGCAGGGCCCGATCGGCTACGGCGAGAGCCGTCCGATTGCTCCGAACACCAATGCTGATGGTTCGGACAACCCGGAAGGTCGCGCAAAGAACCGTCGTACCGAGCTGAACGTCCAGAACTAATCGGACGCGTTGGTTCAAGTACTTCGTTTCAGAACAAGGCCCGGCATCTGCCGGGCCTTGTTTTTTTTTGTGCCTGCAGCTTTTCCAGTGCCGAATTTGTGTGACGCCGGCATGCAATCGCAGCTTGCGCGCATATAACGGTTGAAAGCATTGCGGGTGCTGCCTACACTCGCCGCGTTAACTTGTCGAATGGAAATCCAATGCTGCGTATCGCTCTGGCTGGTCTTGTCGCCCTGGCATCTGTGCCTGCCGCCCAGGCAGCCGTGGATTGTTCGGCCACTGCGGTAACGCCTGCGCCGCTGGCGACCTCGCTGATTGCTCCGGTGGCTTCGGAGCTGTATGTGCGCCCCGGTCAGCTGGGCATGCCGTCGGGCGTATTGAGCTCGCCCGGTGGTGATGAGCAGTCGCTGGACCGCGTGTTGATGCGTCTGCGCGTGGAAAGCTGCAACAACGTCGCCAGCGCCATCCCGGCGCGCCCGGCAATCAACGCCAACGATCCGGCGGCCTACAAGCCGCAGACCGAGTTCGACAACACGCCGTGGCGTTTTGACATGAGCCAGAACGGCAAGCGCATGACCGCCGAAGAATTTGATGCCTGGATGAAGGCGCGTGGCGTGCGCGTGGTCAAGGCACGTCCGGTCGCGACCGATCCGGCCGCCGCACCCGCTGCCGCGCAGCCGGCGACCGAGGTCAAGTAAGGCGGCACTGGCCGCTCGCAACCGCAATGGCGTCGTCCAAGCCTCCGCGTCACCCGCACGCCCGCCGCGCAACGCCCGGCGGGCGTTTGCTTTCGCGCGCGCCCGGCAACGCCGCACGTGCTGCCAAGGCGGCGCCGGCAGGGCAGCGGCATGGTCTGGCGCGGGTGCTGTCCAAGGCGGGTGTGTGTTCGCGCACAGAGGCTGCGCGGCGGGTACTTGATGGTCGCGTCAGTGTCGATGGCAGGGTGGTGCGTGACCCGGAGTTTCCGGTGGTCGCTGGCCGTCAGAAGGTATTGCTGGACGGGCAACCGCTGACAGCAGCCAAGCGCCTGTACCTGGCCTTGAACAAGCCGCGTGGTCTGCTGACCACGGTGCAGGACGAGCAGGGCCGCGATACCGTCTATCAGTGCTTTGAAGGTGCCGGCTTGCCGTGGATGGCGCCGGTCGGCCGCCTGGACAAGGCCAGCGAAGGCCTGCTGTTCTTCAGCAACGATCCGGAATGGGCAGCGCGGCTTACCGAACCCAGTACCGGTCCCTTGAAAACCTATCGGGTACAGGTGGATGCTGTGCCCGATGCGGCGCTGCTGGAACGCATGCACGCAGGCATTGAGGATGAGGGTGAGCACCTGGCTGCGCATTCGGTGCAGTTGCTGCGCCATGGCGGGCGCACCGCGTGGCTGGAGGTGGTGTTGGATGAAGGCCGCAACCGGCATATCCGGCGTCTGCTGAAGGCGCTGGGCCTGGAGGTGCTGCGCTTGATGCGGGTAGCCATCGGGCCGGTGCCCTTGGGCGAACTGGGCAAGGGCCAATGGCGTGAATTGAGCGAGGACGAGCTGAATGCGCTGCAGGCTGCCAGCAAAGCTGTGCATGCCAGTGAGCGTGACTAAGTTCAATTAATTCAGGTAAATAGCTGTACTTGCTCAGATGGTGCATTAGACTGCGAGTCTAATTACTTGAGGTTACTGCCATGCAAGCTCTTACCCGCGTCTCTGGCATCGTTCTCATGGCGGCTTCGGTGGTGGTGTTGGCTGGCTGTGCTTCCTCGGGCAAAAAGACGGCGAAGAACGACGACAAGCCGATCGAAGTGCGGGTGGAAACGGCGGTTGCCGACAAGGACGCGCTGGGCAATTACCGTTTCATGATGCAGCAGGGCGATCAGAAGATGAGCGCCGATCAGTTTGATGCGTGGATGAAGGCCAACGGCATCCGCGTGGCCAAGGGCGCCGCAGCGCCGGCACCAGCCAAGAAGAACTGAGAGCAGCACGTTGTTGTAGGAGCGGCGTAAGCCGCGAAGCTGGCAATCTCGAAATCACAGGTATGCCTTCGATCGGATCGGCCGCTTGCTTCGCGGCTTACGCCGCTCCTACACGATGCGATCCACCGGCAATGCACCGGTCGGTCGTACAAAACAGAACAGGCGCCTTTCGGCGCCTGTTCTGCATTCAAACCCGGGCCAATCCTCAGCCCTTGATCACACCCAGTTCCAGGCCAATGCGGGTGAAGGCATCGATCGCGCGGTCCAGGTGCGCGCGGCTGTGGGCGGCGCTGATCTGGGTGCGGATGCGGGCCTGGCCCTTGGGCACGACCGGGAAGAAGAAGCCGATCGCATAGATGCCTTCTTCCAGCAGGCGCTGGGCGAACTTCTGCGCCAGCGGTGCGTCGTACAGCATCACCGGGCTGATCGGGTGCACGCCAGGCTTCACGTCGAAACCGGCCGCGGTCATCTTCTCGCGGAAGTAGGCGGTGTTCTCGCGCAGCGTTTCGCGCAGGTCATCGGCCGCGGCCAGCATCTCGAACGCCTTGATGCCGGCAGCCACCACGTGCGGCGGCAGCGAGTTGGAGAACAGGTAGGGGCGCGAACGCTGACGCAGCAGTTCCACCACCTCGGCGCTGGCGCAGGTGAAGCCGCCCAGTGCGCCGCCCATGGCCTTGCCCAGGGTGCCGGTGATGATGTCGATCTTGTCCAGCGCGCCCTTCACTTCGGCCGAACCACGGCCAGTCGCACCGAGGAAGCCCGTGGCGTGGCATTCGTCGATGTGCACCAGGGCGTTGTACTTCTTGGCCAATGCGGTGATTTCATCGAGCGGGGCGATGAAGCCGTCCATCGAGAACACGCCGTCGGTGGTGATCAGCTTGGTCCTGCAGCCGGCGGCATCGGCAGCCTGCAGCTGCGCTTCCAGGTCGGCCATGTCGCAGTTGGCGTAGCGGAAACGCTTGGCCTTGCACAGGCGCACGCCGTCGATGATGGAGGCATGGTTCAGCGCATCGGAAATGATGGCGTCGTTCTCGCCCAGCAGCGGCTCGAACAGGCCGCCATTGGCATCGAAGCAGGCCGCATACAGGATGGTGTCGTCCTTGCCGAAGAACTCGGCAATCTGCTTTTCCAGCTGCTTGTGCAGGTCCTGGGTGCCGCAGATGAAACGCACCGAGGCCATGCCGAAGCCATGGCTGTCCAGCGCGTCCTTGGCCGCCTGGATCAGGTCCGGGTGGTCGGCCAGGCCCAGGTAGTTGTTGGCACAGAAATTCAGCACGGTGCGGCCGTCGTCCAGGGTGATCTCGGCCGACTGCGGGCTGGTGATGATGCGTTCGGACTTGAACAGCCCCTGCGCGCGGATGGCGTCCAGTTCCTCGGCGTAGTGCCGGGTCAGCGGGGAGGTGTTCGCGGTTTCGGTCATGGCAGGGTCTTGCGGTCAAGTGGAACGCCAATTTTAGCCTTCCGCGTGTCCTGGCGCTGTCTTCATGCGCAAAGGCTATAAGCGCCACGGTCTAAGTCATTTCTCGGTAATGGGTGTGCACCCGCAGCATCGACTGCACACCCACCCACCAGGAGATACCGATGACCCATGCACGCCCCCCATTCACCCTGCCGACCAGGAAGCTGTTGTCCCTCAGCCTGGCCCTGGCGGGGTGTGGGGCGGGGTCATCGGCACAGGCACAGCAGCTCACCGTCGAGCAGTTGCAGGAGCGTCTGCAGCGGCTGGAACGGCTTGCCGGCGTCAGCGATGGCACAACCGAAGGCGTGGGCCTGGCCGATCTGGACCAGCGCCTGCGCATCCTCGAGCGTCGGCTTGAGCTGGCAGAAGAAGAGCGCGTTGCCGCCGCCAAGAGCGCACCGAAGATTGCCATCGACCAGAAGGGCGCATCGTTCAAATCCGGCGACGGCAATTACGAGCTGAAGCTGCGCGGCCTGCTGCAGGGCGATGCGCGGGTGTTCATCGGTGGCGATGCCAACCAGAACGACACCTTCCTGCTGCGCACCGCACGGCCAACGCTGGAAGGCTCGCTCGGCAAGCTGGTGGCCTACCGCTTCACCCCGGAATTTGCCGGTGACAGTGCCAGCATCGTCGATGCCTACGCCGATCTGCGCTTCGATCCGGCTTATACGGTGCGGGTGGGCAAGTTCACCTCGCCGGTCGGTCTGGAACGCCTGCAGTCATCGTCGGCCCTGGTTGATGTGGAGCGCGCATTGGCCAGCGAACTGGCACCCAACCGCGACCTCGGCGTGCAGTTGCAGGGCGAAGTGGCCAAGGGCAGGTTCAGTTATGCGCTGGGCGTGTTCAACGGCACCGTCGATGGCCGCGATGCGGTCACCAGCAATCCGGATGATGACTTTGAATATGCCGGCCGCGTTTTCTTCGAGCCGCTCAAGGGCAGTGACAGTGCGTGGGCCGGGCTGGGTTTCGGTCTGGGTGCCAGCACTGGCGAAAAGCACGGCAGCGGCAACAACTTCCTGCCGCGTTATCGCACGCCGGGCCAGGCCACCTTCTTTGCCTATCGCAGCGCGGTGGCAGCCGATGGGGAGCACCGCCGCTGGTCACCGCAGGGTTGGTTCTACCGCAATGGCCTGGGCCTGCAGGCCGAGTACATCGCCTCGCAGCAGGAAGTGGCGCGCAATGGCATCCGCAAGCAGCTGGACAACCGTGCCTGGCAGGCCACCGCCAGCTATGTGCTGACGGGTGAGGATGCCAGCTTCCGCGGTGTCACCCCGTCGCATCCATTTGGAATCAATGGCGGGCACGGCGCGGTGGAACTGACCGCGCGTTATGGCGAGCTGGAGATCGACGATGCCGCGTTCCCGTTCTATGCCGATCCCACGGTGTCGGCGTCCAAGGCGCGTTCTTGGACGCTGGGTGCCAACTGGTACCTGACCGCCAACCTCAAGCTGGCGACCAACTACCTGCAGACCCGTTTTGATGCGGCTTCCGCTGGCGCGAAGTTGCCCGATGAAAAAGCTGTTTTCTCGCGCCTGCAAGTTTCCTTCTGACGGAGAGCCCTGATGACGCAGTCTTTCGTTTCACGCCTTGCCAGCGCAGCGCTGGCCTTCACCCTCACCTTGACCGCCGGCGCCGCGTTCGCCCGCGACGTGCAGCTGCTCAATGTGTCTTATGACCCCACCCGCGAGCTGTACCGCGATTTCAACGCGGCCTTTGCCAAGCACTGGAAGGAAACCAAGGGCGACAACGTCACTATCGAAACCTCGCACGGCGGCTCCGGCAAGCAGGCGCGTGCGGTGATCGATGGCATCGAGGCCGACGTGGCGACGCTGGCCCTGGCCTATGACGTGGACGCCATCGCCGACAAGGCCAAGCTGCTGCCGGCCAACTGGGAGAGCCGTCTGCCTGACAACAGTGCGCCGTACACCTCGACCATCGTGTTCCTGGTGCGCAAGGGCAACCCCAAGGGCATCCGCGACTGGCCGGACCTGCTGCGCAGCGGTGTATCGGTGGTGACGCCGAACCCGAAGACCTCCGGTGGCGCACGCTGGAACTATCTCGCCGCGTGGGCCTATGCCGATCACATCTTCAAGGGTGACCGCGACAAGATCCTGAACTACATGCGCGCGCTGTTCCGCAACGTGCCGGTGCTCGATACCGGCGCGCGTGGCGCCACCACCACCTTTGTCCAGCGCGGCATCGGTGATGTGCTGTTGGCCTGGGAAAACGAAGCCTTCCTTGCCCAGGAAGAACTGGGCCCGGACAAGTTCGAGATCGTGGTGCCGAGGCTGTCGATCCTGGCCGAACCATCGGTGGCGCTGCTGGACCGCAACGTCGACCGCCACGGCACCCGCGATGTCGCCCAGGCCTACCTGCAATACCTGTACTCGCCGGAAGGCCAGCGCATCGCCGCGCGCCATTACTACCGCCCGCGTTCACCGCAATACGCCGCGCCGGCCGACGTTGCCCGCTTCCCGCAGGTTGAGCTGGTCACCATTCGTAGTGCCTTTGGTTCGTGGGCGCGCGCGCAGTCCGAGCACTTCGCCGATGGCGGCGTCTTCGATCAGATCCAGGCGAGCAAGTAGGCCGTGTCAGCAAGCGCACAAACACTGCAAGCACGTGTGCGACGCCAACGCCGGGTACTGCCCGGCTTTGGTCTTGGCATGGGCATCACCTTGTTCTGGTTGGGGCTGATCGTCCTGATTCCCTTGTTGGGCGTGTTCCTCAAGGCCGCGGGACTGGGCTTGGGCGGGATCTGGCAGATATGGACCGAGCCTCGCGTGCTGGCCGCATTGCGCCTGAGCTTCGGCACCGCGTTTGCGGCGGCTGCGTTCAATACGGTGATGGGGACCTGGGTGGCGTGGGTGTTCGTGCGCTACAACTTCCCCGGCCGGCGCCTGTTCGATGCGATGATCGACCTGCCGTTTGCGCTGCCGACCGCAGTGGCCGGCATCGCCTTGACGGCTTTGTATGGCGGCCAAGGCTGGATCGGCCAGTGGCTGGAGCCGCTGGGCATAAAAGTGGCTTACACGCCGCTGGGCATCGTGGTGGCGCTGGTGTTTGTCGGCCTGCCGTTCGTGGTGCGGATCGTGCAGCCGGTATTGGCCGAGGCCGAGCGTGAGTTCGAGGAGGCCTCGGCCACGCTCGGCGCCACCCGTTTCCAGACCATCGTGCGGGTGGTGCTGCCCAGCCTGTGGCCGGCGATGCTGACCGGTTTTGCCTTGGCATTCGCACGTGGCGTGGGCGAGTACGGCTCGGTGATTTTCATCGCCGGCAACATGCCCAGCGTCACCGAGATTGCGCCCTTGCTGATCACCATCCGTCTGGAGGAATTTGATTACGCCGGGGCAACCGCGATTGCCGGGGCGATGTTGCTGCTGTCGTTCGTGGTGCTGCTGCTGGTCAACAGCCTGCAAGCCTGGCTGCAACGCAGGGGCGCACGATGAACGAGCTGTTGTCGGAGTTGCCGGTGGCCATTGATCGCAACGAACGCGCCTCCCGGTTGCAACAGGTCACCAGCGAGCCGCGCTGGGTGCAGGTGCTGCTGATTCTGGGCGCACTTGGTTTCCTGTTGTCGTTCCTGCTGCTGCCGCTGCTGCTGGTGTTTGCCGAAGCCCTGCGCGGTGGTTTGCAGGCGTTCTGGGTGGCGATCAGCGACCCGGATGCCTTGTCCGCGATCCGCCTGACCTTGCTGGTGACGGCGGTTGTGGTGCCGTTGAATCTGATCTTCGGCGTGGCCGCCGCGTGGGTGGTCAGCAAGCACAATTTCCCCGGCAAACGCTGGCTGGTGACCCTGATCGACCTGCCGTTCTCGGTCTCGCCGGTGGTGGCGGGCCTGGTCTTCATTCTGTTGTTCGGTCGAGATGGCTGGTTCTGGCCGGTGATCGAGGACGGGCTGCGCCTGCACCTGCCGGTGCTGGGCGAAACCCTGCTGCAGCTGCCGCGCATCGTGTTCGCCATTCCCGGCATCGTCTTGGCAACGGTATTCGTCACCTTCCCGTTCATCGCGCGTGAGCTGATGCCGTTGATGGAACAGCAGGGCAGTGATGAAGAACTGGCTGCGCTGACCTTGGGCGCCAATGCCTGGCAGATGTTCTGGAAGGTCACCCTGCCGAACATCCGTTGGGGCCTGTTGTACGGCGTGCTGTTGTGCAGCGCGCGCGCCATGGGCGAGTTCGGCGCGGTCTCGGTGGTGTCCGGGCATATCCGTGGCCGCACCAATACGCTGCCGCTGCACGTTGAAATTCTCTACAACGAATACGCCTATAGCGCCGCGTTTGCCTGTGCATCGCTGTTGGCCGTCACTGCCTTGCTGACGCTGGTGGTGAAATCTTTCCTGGAGTGGCGCCACGGTCAGTCGCTGGCCGCCGCGCATCGCCATTGAGGTCGCAATGAACATACGCATACACAACCTGGGTAAACAGTACGGCGCATTCCCTGCACTGGATGGCGTCAGCCTTGATGTCCGCAGTGGTGAGCTGCTTGCGCTGCTTGGCCCGTCGGGCTCGGGCAAGACCACCTTGCTGCGCGCCATCGCCGGCCTGGAACACCCCGAGCGTGGGCAGATCCTGTTCGATGGCGAGGACGCCACCGGGCTGAGCGTGCAGGCGCGCCGCGCCGGTTTCGTGTTCCAGCATTACGCGTTGTTCAAGCACCTGGATGTGCGCGGCAATATCGCCTTCGGGCTGGAAGTCCGCCGTGGTGCCGAGCGTTGGTCGAAGTCGCGTATAAACGCCAAGGTCGATGAACTGCTGGCGCTGGTGCAGCTTGATGGGCTGGGTGGTCGCTATCCGGCGCAGCTGTCCGGTGGCCAGCGGCAACGCGTGGCGCTGGCCCGCGCGCTGGCGATCGAACCGCGTGTGCTGCTGCTGGACGAGCCCTTCGGCGCGCTGGACGCGCAGGTGCGACGCGACCTGCGCCGTTGGCTGCGTGAGCTGCATGACCGCACCGGTCTGACCACGGTGTTCGTCACCCACGATCAGGAAGAGGCGCTGGAGCTGGCCGACCGCGTGGCCATCCTCAATCGCGGCCGCATAGAGCAGGTGGGGACGCCGGGCGAGGTCTACGACCAGCCGGCCTCGCCCTTTGTCTACGGCTTTGTCGGCGAGGCCAACCGGTTGCCGGCGCGGGCGCAGGGGCAGGTGCTGGAAGTGGCGGGGGCGCAGTGGCCGCGTAACGTCGCAGTGCCGGAAGGGCAGGCGCTGGAGGTGTTCGTGCGCCCGGAGGACCTGGTGGTCGACGCCGACGGCGACTGGCAGGCCACGGTTGGGCTGGTGCAGCGCAGTGGCCCGCGCCAGCGGCTGCGGGCCCGGCTTGCCGGCGCAGCCAGCGACCTGGAAGTGGAATTGCCGGCTGGCGCGCCGGCGTATTCGCCGGGCCAGTCGATACGGCTCGGAGCCCGTCGTTACGGGGTGTTTCCGGCGGCGGCGGGGTAAAGCAGGCGGGCAGGGGGTAGCGATGATTGTTGCATCGCAATATCATTCCAGTTAAGAATTTGTTATCGGCCCTGTACAGGCGTCGGTCACCCCCCCACTACTGGAGAGATCTGCATGATGCACAGCAAGCGTCTTGTCGCCGTGGCCTGCGCCGCCCTGTTGTCCGTTTCCTTCGCCGCCAATGCCCAGGACAGCGAGGAGTCGACCTCCCCGTTCAGCGCCAGCTTCGGTGTGACCACCGACTACGTGTTCCGTGGTGTCTCGCAGACCGACAACGGCCCGGCATTCCAGGCCGGTGCCAACTACACCGCACCGTTCGGCCTGTATGCCGGCGTGTGGGGTTCCAACGTCGATTTCGGCGACGGTGGCCCGAACTTCGAAGTCGATTACACCATCGGCTGGAACAAGGACCTGACCGACAGCTGGAACCTGGACCTGGGTGTGAACCGTTACACCTACGAAGGTGCCTCCAGCGGCTACGGTGACATCGACTACAACGAATACCTGGCCAAGGTGACCTGGACCGGCCCGCTGACCGTCAGCGGCCTGCTGGGTTACGCCAACGACTACAGCAACACCGGTGCCAAGCAGACCTACAGCGCGCTGGAAGCCAGCTATGACATCGGCGAGACCGGTTTCTCGATCGGTGCATCGGCCGGTTACACCACCATCAAGGAAAAGGCCAACGAGTGGCCGCGCCGTGCTGATTACTACGACGGCTCGGTGTCGGTGTCCAAGACCTTTGGTCCGGCTACCGCCACCCTGGGTTACTACGACACCTTTGGTTCGGATGCGTCCGAGCTGCGTCGCGAGTCCGACACCTACAAGCCGGGCGTCGTGTTCACCGTGTCGGTGGACGTGCCCTGATCCACGCGTGATCGATGCAACGGAAAAAGGCGCCGAAAGGCGCCGTTTTCTGTAGTGGGGGGCCAAGGGGGGGCGGGGGGGGTTGGGGGATGGACGGTTGGGG
>NZ_JBDJMY010000052.1:0-30458 GCF_039674165.1 Stenotrophomonas terrae | reverse complement strand
AGGTGGTTCTTCCGCCACGCAATGAAGCTGCATCACCAATGTCAGCTTCGCGGCTGACGCCGCTCCCACATCTGTGGTGGTCATGGCTGGTGAACACAAAAAACCCCGGCAAGCCGGGGTTTTTGCGTTGAACATGTGCAGCCGCCTTACTTCAACAGGCTGAGCACGTTCTGCGGCACCTGGTTGGCCTGGGCCAGCATGGCCGTACCGGCCTGCTGCAGGATCTGGGTGCGGGTCATCTCGGCCGTTTCCTTGGCGTAGTCGGCATCGCGGATGCGGCTACGGGAAGCGGAGAGATTTTCCGAGGTGGTGGCCAGGTTGGCGATGGTAGAGGTGAAGCGGTTCTGGATGGCGCCCATTTCCGCGCGCGAGCTGCTGACCGCCGTCAACGCCTTGTCGACGATCTCGATCGCACGCTGCGAACCGGAGAAGTTGGAGACGTCCAAGTCTTCCATGTGGCGGATGCCGCCGCCGTTTGCAGCCACGCCGGCAGCGGCGGTGGTCGCGCCCAGGTCGGCAGCGAGCGAGACGGTGATGCCGGTGCCGCCAGCCAGGGTGCCATTGGTGACGCCGCCGAAATCCTGCCCGGCCTTGACCGAGGTCAGCTTCAGTTCGCCGGCTTCGACGGTGGCGTACATGCCGGTCTGGTCCAGCTTGTTGTTGAAGGCCTGGGCAACCTTCTTCTGCACAGCGGCAGCATCGTCGCCGACTTCGATCTTGATGTCGTCCAGCTTGATCTGGGTGGCAGCGGCAGCGCCCGCCGGGGTGACGCTGACGGTGATGCCGCTGATCGAGCCCGAGGCGGTGGCGGCGGTGCCGCCGATGCCGGTGCCGCTCACGTTGTCGGCGAAGCCGGCCTGGCCCAGGGTGTCGATGTTGGCATCGACGATGGCATTGATGCCAATGGTCTGGCCGGAGTTGGCGCCCACCTGGAACAGCGCACCGGTGAAGCTGCCGTCGAGCAGCTTGGTGCCGTTGAAGCCGGTCTGGTTGGCGACGCGGTCGATTTCCGACAGCAGCTGATCGACTTCGGCGTTCAGCGCTTCACGGTCGCTGTCCGAGTTGGTGGCATTGGACGACTGCACGGCCAGCTCGCGGATGCGCTGCAGGTTGTTGCCGATCTCGACCATCGCGCCTTCGGCGGTCTGGGCCAGCGAGATGCCGTCATTGGCGTTGCGCACGGCCACATCCAGGCCGCGGATCTGGGTGCTGAAACGCTCGGAGATGGCCAGGCCGGCGGCATCGTCCTTGGCGCTGTTGATGCGCAGGCCAGAGGACAGACGCTGGATGGACGTCGCCAGGCTGCTGCCGCTGGTGTTCAAGTTGCGCTGAGCGTTCAGCGACATGATGTTGGTGTTGATGACTTGTGCCATGGGACTTCTCCGTTGTGTTCGGTGACGTGGTGCGTATGAGGAAGCGGTGGGATGCGGATTACGGAATCAGCGGATCATGTTGAACAGCGACATCGACTGCATCTGGGTGAAGATGGTCTGTGCCGCCTGCAAGGCCGCGCCTTCGAGCTGGTATTGCCCGATGGCTTCGGCATAGTTGAGGTCGCGTAGCTGCGACAGGGAACTTTCCAGAGTGATGCTGCTGGCTTCGCGCAGCGAGGCCGCATCGTCGATGGATTTCAGTTGCGCGCCGCCTGCGGCGCGCGCATCGATCAGGCTTCCCGATGCACGCGCGACATCGCGGATGCTTGCCTGCAATGCGTTCTGTTGGGCGGTGCGGCCGGCTTCGGTGGAGGTGTCCATATTCAGCGTCTGCACCAGCTGGTCGATGGTGCTGAACACATCGCGGGTACTGGCCTGGCCGGCGGTGAACGCATCGCCGGCGGCAGGAGTGCCTTCAATGCGAACACGCAAGCCCTGGAAGACGATGTCTTCGCCGGTCTTATAGGTGCCGGTACCGACCACCGTATTGCTGGCATCCACGACGTCATAGGTGTCGGTGCCGGTGAAGCGCAACGTATAGCTGTCGCCGTTCCAGCTGCCCGAACCGTCGCGGCTGATGTCGGTCAGTACCGCCTTGCCGGTGTTGCCTGCGGCCGCGGCTGCATCGACGGTGCCGTCACCGGTACGGATGCGCAGGAACACCTCGCTGCCCGGTTGCGCGTCCTTGATGAAGGTGCCGGGGGCAACCTCGACCTGGCGCTGGATCTGATCACCGTTGTAGGTCACGGTGCCATTGGCAAGCGTGAACGGTGCGGCGGCATCGGCGGCACCGCCAAACAGGTAGCGGCCGTTGCCATCGGTGGTATTGGCCAAGGCCAGCATCTGGTCCTTGATCGATTGCAACTCGGCGGACACCGTCTTGCGGTCTTCGGCTGACAAGGCGGCGTTGTTGGCCTGCACGGTCAGTTCCGACACCCGTGCCAACAGTTCGTTGGCCTGCGACAAGGTATTCTCCTGCAGGCCGAGCCGGTTCTGCGCGGTGTTGGCGTTCTTGCCCAGCTGTTCCAGTTCGGCAAGCACGCGATCCAGGCCAACGGCCGTACCGGAAGCAACCGGATCATCCTTGGCGGTGACTATCTTCTTGCCGGTGGCCAGCTGCTGCTCAAGATGGTTCATCTTGCTTTGCTTGGCCAGCATCAGCGAGACCGACTGGTCATACATCATGTTGCTGGAAATTCGGTTACTCATCAGCCCACCGCCTTCAAAATCGTCTGGAACATGGTGTCGGCGGTGGAGATCAGCTGCGATGCGGCCTGATAGGCCTGCTGCAGCCGGAGCATGTCCGCCGCCTCTTCATCAAGGTTCACGCCCGAGATCGAATCCCGTGAGGCCTTGGCGTTGTCGTTGATCACCTGCTGCGCCTGCAGCGAGTAGTCGGCTGCACGTGCTGCCGAGCCGATCTGCGTGGTCAAACCGCCGAGCGCGCCATTCAGGGTGACGGTGCCGCCGTTGAATGCCTTGGTATCTTCGACATTGGCAAGCCGCGAGGCGTTGCCGTTGTCACTGGAACCGGCAGCGGTCTTGCCGATGTCGAAGCGATCGCCAGCGGCAGGCTTGCCATCGAGCACCACGCTCCAGCCGTTGGCGCTGATGGTCTGGCCGGGCGTGTACGGATACGGGCCGGCACCATCGATGGTGTAGTTGTTGGCGTCAACAAAGGCGATGGCCGCAGGATTGAGCAGGGCAGGGTCGCCAGCATTCAATACGTCCAGCTTGCCGAGTACGCCGGTGCCGGTATTGCTGAGCACCGCCGTGCCCTTGACCGGATTGGCGGCGGCAATGCGCGAGGGGTCGGTGATCGCCACAGACAGATCGTTGGTTGCCCCAGCCGTTGGCTGCAGCAGGAAGCGATCATTGGTGGCGGGGGTACCGCCCACCACGAACTGCACGCCATTGACCACGAACGGATCGGCGGCAGTGCCGGTGCCGGTCATCGGTACCGCCACGCCGGAATCGGCGCGGCTGGCCTGCCAGTTGCTGCCGTCGAACTTGAGCAGCAGGTTCTGGCCATCCAACGCGCCAAGGTCGCCATAGCTGGCGGTGAGGCTTGCAGTGCCGGTATTGCCGCTATGGCCGGATATCTTCGGCGTACCCAGATTGAAGAAGTTGCCGCCCATGTCGCCGTACAGGTCCATGCCTTCAGCGTGGGCCTGGTTGAACGACTGCGCCATGCCCACCGCGATCCGGCCGAGCTCGGCCTGGGCGGGGGTGAGCACGGTTTCACGGAATTCCAGCAGGCCGCCGATCTGTCCGCCCAGCGCCTTGCTGTCCATGGTCACGGTCATGCCCTGGGTCTTGATCGCAAGACGCAGGCGCTCGGGCTGGTAGGGGTCAGCCGCAGTGGTGATCTCCGAGGCGGTGGTGCCGACAACCAGGGCCTGGCCGCCAGCGGAATAGACGTTCATCACGCCGCCGTCCTGGATCACCGCGGTGCCGCCGGTATAGCCGACCAGTTTGGAGATCAGCTGATCGCGCCGGTCCAGCAGGTCCGGTGCGGCCGCGGCGGCATTGCTGCCGATGGCACCGTTGATCTGTGCGATCTCCTTGGCTAGCCGATTGACCTCGGTGGCTGCGGAGATCAGGCCGTTGTTGACCTCGCTGTTCAGACTGTCGAGGTTGGTATTGAGTTGCTTGAAGCGGTTCACCAGGGTGCTGGCGTTGTCCAGAACATCGCGGCGGTCGGCGGTGCCGGAAGCGTTGGATGCCAGTCCATTGACAGCGTCAAAGAAGTTGGACCACACGCCGCTGACGTTGGTGGCCGCATCGGAGAACAGCGCATCGACGCGATCGGCCATGCCGGACAGCTGCTGCAGGCGCGCCAGTTCACCGTTGCTGTCGAGCAGGCGCGAGATGGCCAGCTGATCGGCCACGCGGCGGATGTCGGTGATCTTGGTGCCGTTGCCCACGTCGCCGTAGCCGACATCGCTGGGGTCGCGGGTGGCGAAGTCCACCTTCTGCCGGCTGTAGCCGTCAGTCTTGATGTTGGCGACGTTGTGGCTGACGGTAGCCAGCGCCCGTTGGAAGGCGATCAGCGCGCTGGTGCCAGTGGAAAGAACATTAGACATGGACGGCTATCTCAACGACGGGTGATGCCGGTAGCACCGGCGGTACTGGCAAAGGTCTGGCCCAGGCGTGCACCGGCATCGCCGATGGCGGCAACGGCGCGGCCGATGGTGGGCCCGGCGGCAATGGCGGCGATCTTGGCCGCGTAGGCCGGATCGGTGGCGTAACCGGCACGCTGCAGGCCCTGGGCAAAGCTGCGGACATCGCTGCCGGCGCTGAGCGCGGCCTGGTAGCGGGGACTGGTTTTCAACATGCGCACGTAGTCGCCGAAGCTCTCCGCCATCGAGCCATAGGCACGGAAGCTGGCGGTCTCATTGCGACGTTGGCCGTTGACGTATTCGTGGGTGCCGGTGGTGGCGCGTTCGCCGCTCCAACCAGTCGCTTTGATGCCGAACAGGTTGTGGCTGCTGTCACCGTTGTCGCGCTTGATATGGCGCTTGCCCCAACCGGTCTCCAGGGCGGCCTGTGCAACCAGGGCGCGCGGGTCGACGCCCAGCTCGCGCGCGGCGCGCTCGGCATGCGGCCAGATGCTGGCGACAAAGCCTTCCGGCGTGTGCTTGCCGAGCTTGTCGGCGGCAAGGTTGGCGGTGGTGGTGTCGACGGCGTCACCGCGCTGCGCCGCGGTTGCACTGCTCCAGCGATCATTGGCCATCGCCCAGTCGGCGGCTGGCGTTGCGGCTTCGTTTTCCTGATACGGGTTGGCGCTGCTCAGCGCAGCATGGAAGCTGCTGCTGTCACGGCCGGCAATCAGATCCAGGGCCTGGGCCTGCGGGGCCATATAGGTGGATTGGTCATCGATGTTCAACGTCGACAGCGGGTCGGCGCCGGTTGCCGATGCAGGGTCCAGCGGCATGCCGGCAGCTGCAGGTGCGGTCAACTGGTAGGCACGCGCGGCAGCGGCGGGCTTGATGCTGGGATCAACGTTGGGTGTGCTGGCGGAGTCGCTGCCACCGAGTTGGCGCGCGATCATCGCCGACAGGCCCAGCCCACGACCGCGCGTCATCGCCTCGGCAATGCGCTGGTCGTACATCTCGCGGAACATCTGGTTTTCACCCGGAAACATCGAATCGCCGAAGCTTGCATCACGCATGCTCTTGACCAGCATCTGTGCGAACTGGCCTTCCAGCTGGCGGGCAACCTTGTCGATCTTCGCCGGGTCATTGGCGATGGCCGGGTTCAGTTCAAGCGCGGGCGCGGCGATACGCACTTAGATCACCTCAAGGTCGGCGGTCAGTGCGCCGGCCTGCTTGAGTGCTTCCAGGATGGCGATCAGATCGCCCGGCGCCGCACCGACTTCGTTGACTGCGCGCACGATCTCATCCAGGGTCGCGCCGCCATCGAAGCGGAACATGCGGCTGCCTTCATTGCTGGCGGTAATGGTGGACTGCGGCGTGGCAACCGTCTGTCCGCCACCAAAGGCATTGGGCTGGCTGACCTGGGTCGATTCGCTGACGGTCACCGTCAAGGAACCGTGCGAGATCGCCGCCGGGCTGACCCGCACCTGCGAGCCGATCACCACGGTACCGGTACGCGAGTTGACGACGATGCGTGCCGGTGCCGCGCCTGGCGACAATTCCACGTTTTCGATACGGGCCAGCATGCCGATGCGGGCGCCAGCATCACTTGGTGTCTGTACCGCAACGGTGCCGCCATCAACGGCGCGCGCGGCGCCCTCACCGAAGGTGGCATTGAGCGCGCTGACCATCCGCGAGACGGTGGTGAAATCGCTCTGGTGCAGGTTCAAGGTGATGTCGCCGCCGGCGGCGAAAACATCCGGCAGGGCACGCTCGACGGTGGCACCGTTGGGAATGCGGCCGGCGCTGGGAATATTCACCGACATACGCGAGCCATCCTTGCCCTGCGCACCGAAGCCACCTACCACCAGATTGCCCTGGGCAATGGCGTATATCTGACCATCGATGCCCTTCAGCGGCGCCATCAACAAGGCACCGCCGCGCAGCGACACCGCATTGCCGATCGAGGACACGGTGATGTCGATGGTCTGGCCGGGTTTGGCGAACGGCGGCAGTTCAGCGTGGATCGCGACCGCTGCGACGTTCTTCAGCTGCGGATTGACGTTGGCCGGAACATTGACACCGAGCTCGCCGAGCAGGTTCTTCAGGCTCTGCACGGTGAAAGGCGCCTGGCTGGTGCGGTCACCGCTGCCATCCAGGCCGACGACCAAGCCGTAGCCAACCAGCGCATTGCCGCGCACACCGCCAACCTGGGCCAGATCCTTGATCCGTTCGGCATGGGCGGGCAGGGCGGCCGCCAGTGCCAGCATTGCGAGGGCCAGATGACGCATGAAAGAGAAAGTAGTCATCACGGTGCTCAGAACAGTGCAAACGCGGAGTTGAAGAAGCGGCCCAGCCAGCCCATTGCATTGGACTGCGCAACCGCACCGCGGCCGCCATAGGCGATACGCGCGTCGGCGACCTTGCTGGAAGAAATGGTGTTGTCTGGAGCGATATCCGCCGCGCGCACCACGCCCTGGATCTGCACCAGCTCATCGCCCTGATTGAGGCGCAGGTTCTTCTGCCCCTGTATCACCAGGTTGCCGTTGGGCAGGCGCTGGATCACGGTGACGGTCACGCTGCCCTGCAGTCGATTGCTCTGCGCGCTGTTGCCCTTGCCGGCGAAGTCACGCTCCGACGAGGCCGATGCGCCGAGAATGTCCTTGCCTCCCAGCGTCACCGGCGCACCGAACAAGGTCGGAGTGCCAACGTCGATGTCGGACTTCTTGCTGATCGCGGTGCTGGCGGTGGTGGTGGCCATTGTGTTTTCAACCAGAGTGATCGTCAGCAGGTCACCGACGTCACGCGCACGCCTGTCGCCGTACAGATTCAAACCCGGGCCAGCGGCGTAGATCGCTCCGGCGGTAGGCGCTGCGGCTTGCACGACGATGGGCTGGATCGGCGCCATGGGTGCGTAGGGGCGCACGTCGCCGGCCAGCGTGCAGCCGCCAATCAAGGCAGTGCACAGGGCGATGGAAACTTGGCGCAGGAGTGGGGTGCTGCTCATGACGGTATCCCTTGGCGACCAATCAGACGTTGTTGTTGAGGTAGCCGAGCATCGAGTCGGTGGTGGAAATGGCCTTGGCATTCATTTCGTAGGCGCGCTGGGTTTCGATCATCGACACCAGCTCTTCGACCACGTTGACGTTGCTGCCTTCCAGCGCGCCCTGCACGACGGTACCCAGGCCGTTGAGGCCGGGCGTGCCGTTCTGTGCCGGGCCTGAAGCGGTGGTTTCCAGGTACAGGTTTTCACCCTTGGCCTGCAGGCCAGCCGGGTTGATGAAATCGGTGAGCGTCAACGAACCGATTTCGACGGAGGCGGCTTCGCCGGCCATCTTCACGCTGATGGTGCCGTCGGTGCCGATGGTCATCGATTGCGCGCCTTCCGGGATCTGGATGCCGGGCTGCACCGGGTAACCGCTGTTGGTCACCAGTTCACCCTGGGCATTGATCTGGAAGCTGCCATCGCGGGTATAGGCGGAGCTGCCGTCGGGCATCATCACTTCAAAGAAGCCACGGCCGTTGGCCATCACATCCAAGGCGCGGCCGGTCTGTTGCTGGCTGCCTTGTTCAAAATGCTTGGAAGTGGCGACCACACGTACACCGGTACCCAACTGCAGGCCGGTTGGCAGCTGTGTCTGCGCCGAGGACGAACCACCTGGCTGACGCACCTGTTGATACAACAGGTCCTCGAAGCTGGCGCGGTCGCGCTTGAATCCGGTGGTATTGGTGTTGGCCAGGTTGTTGGAGACAACCGACATACGTGTCTGCTGTGCATCCAAGCCGGTCTTGGCGACCCACAATGCCTGATTCATGATGCGATTCCTTGGTAACTGATACCGGCCGATTGGCCCTTGCCTGTGTCAATGCATGGGCCGTGCCAAAAGTGGTGTCGAAATATCGGCGGTGTTCGCGGAGTGGTTGGCGACGTGCGGATGGCGCCAAACGCATGACACCGGGCACGACTGCATCGGCCTGGGCTGAACAGGTCGGGGCGCGGGAGAGGGATGAACTGAAGTGAGGATGCTGGCAGCGGGGAATGCACCGCTGTGTATCGCATCGCGCGCCGCGCAGTGGCGCAGGCGCGCGCTATGTTTGTGCGACCAGTGGTTCCATCAGCCGTTCAGACGCAACAGGCTGTTGGCGCTGCGCGCGTTTTCGTCACCATGCTTGATGACCTTGACCTGCATTTCAAACTGGCGCTGCAACTGGATCATCTGTACCAGTGCACCGGCGGCATCGACATTGCTGGATTCGAGCATGCCGCTGTCCAGCGCCTTGCCTTGGCGCTGCACGAAAGGCTGCTGCGGATCGGTATTGCGCATCAAGCCATCAAGCCTGCGTTCCAGCTGTTCATTGGGCGCATCAACCACGCGCAGGCGGCCGATCATCGCCATCGTCTGCGGGCCTTCGCCCAGCGGAATGATTGACAAGGTGCCGTCGTGTCCGATCTCCATCGCCTGATGCGGCGGCACCGCGATTGGATTGCCGTTGTCATCCAGCACCGCATTGCCTTCGGCGGTGAGCAGCTGCCCGTTCGGCGTCAGCGACAAGGCGCCGCTGCGGGTATAGGCCTCGCTGCCATCGCTGGATTGCACGGCCAGCCAGCTGCCCGGCTGCAGGGAAAGATCCAAAGCATTGCCGGTGATCTGCTGCGCGCCGACGCGGCGGTTGAAGCCGGCGTCCACGTGCAGGGCATCCACCCGCGACGGAAAGCCCGGGCCCTGGATGCGGAACGCCTCCGTGTTGGCCAGTGCTTCCTTGAAGCCCGGGGTATCCGAGTTGGCCAAGTTGTGCGACACGGTGGCCTGCGCCTGCAGCGAGGCACGGGCACCGGTCATGGCAACGTAGAGGGCTTTGTCCATAAGGCTTGGGTTCGGAAGTAAAGAGGGGGGTGAAGCGCAGGGCGTGGTACGGAGGAATCCGTTGCACGCCTTAGGGGCGCATTACATCGGTGCAGCGTCGTGCGTGAGCGTGGCGCGACCGGTTGAGAGGCTGGCCACTGGCCAGCCATGCGCCGTCGCGCCCGCCTGGCTTACCTGATGTTGATGATGGTCTGGGTGATCTGGTCCTGCGTGGACACCATCTGCGAATTGGCCTGGAAATTGCGCTGGGCAACGATCATGTTGACCAGCTGCTCGGTCAGATCAACCGTTGAGGCTTCCAGCGAACCGGCCTGGATCTGGCCCAGATCCGAGGTATCCGGCGCGCCGGTACGCGGGTTGCCGGAGGAGAAGGTTTCAACCCACAGGTTATTGCCCTGGTTCTGCAGGCCCTGCGGGTTGTTGAAGGTGGTGAGCGCCACCTGGCCCAGTGCCTTGTCATCGCCATTGGAATAGCGTGCATACACCACGCCGTCCTCGGAGATGCTGATCTCATTGAGCTTGCCTGCGGCGTAGCCGTCCTGGCGGGTGTCGCGCATCGCGAACTTTTCGCCGTACTGGGTAGCGCCTGCGACATTCAAGGTCAGATTGACGACGCCCGCGCCGGTGCTCGGGGTGAACGGTGCCAGGGTGATGTCGCCGTTCGCCGGGTCGATCAAGGCACCGGCGTTGGAGAACTGCAGCATCGACGGTGCACCGGCGGGCTGGCCGTCGATGTAGTTGTGTACTTCCCACTCGTTGGCGGTGGCCGTCTTCACGAAGTACGAGGTCTGGGTGTGGCTGACACCCAACGAGTCGTAGACGGTGATGCCACCGGTGGAATGGTTGTAGGTGTTGGAATCGGTAGGGTCGAACGCCGTTACCGTCGGCACCGGCGCGTTGCCGGGCAGGGTGAATGCCAGGTTGACCAGGGTGCTCTGCTTGGGCGGGCTGTCGGTGGTGAGCAGCTGCAGATCGGTCAGCTGGCCATCGAAGCGGGTGCCATCGGCACTGGGGGCAAACACCTGCAGGCGTGCACCCTGCGGGTTCACCACGTAGCCGTTGTTGTCGGTCTGGAAGTTGCCGGCACGTGAGTAAACGCGCGAGCCGTTCATGTTCATGGTGAAAAAGCCCTCGCCGGCGACGGCCAGATCCAGGCTGCGCCCGGTCTGGTTGATGTTGCCCTGCGAGAACTGCTGCGCCACATTGCTAAGCCGCGCGCCCGAACCAATCGCGTTGCGTGACAGGCCATAGCTGGTGGCATTGAACAGATCGGCGAACTCGGCGCGCGATTCCTTGAAGCCGGTGGTGTTGACGTTGGCAATGTTGTTGGCGGTGACATTCAGATCAGCGTTGGCCGCATTGATGCCTGACAGTGAGACGTTGAAACCCATGGCGATACTCCTGGGAAATCGAAGAGGGGGCTCAGCTGACGCGGAGCACGTAGTCGAGCGGGGCAGTGCCCAGCCCCTTGAGATTCAGGTACAGGCCATCGGTTCCCACCGTCACGCTTTCCACTTCTGCCTGCACATAGGTGTTGAGCTTGCTCTGCGCGCCTGCGCTGTCGGTATGGGTAGCGGTGACGGTATAGCTGCCCGCCGGCATGCGCTTGCCATCGGCATTGGTGCCATCCCACTGGAAGGCGACCTCGCCAGCGGCGTCGGCTGGCACGGTCAACTGATTGACCTTCAAACCGTTGGCGTCGGTGATGTCGACCGTGACCGAGCCGGCCGATGGCGCCGCAACGGTGCCGCTGGTGCCACCTTCGGCCTCCAGAGCAACCTTGGTCGAGGGCACCATTACTTCATGGCCAACCAGAGCCGCGCCGCGTAGTACCTGGTCGCTGGCCATGGACTGCTGGAAGCCCTTCACCGAGGTATTCAGATCGGTGATGCCCTGCACGGTGGACAGCTGCGCCATCTGCGCCACCATCTGGCTGTTGTCCATTGGCTTGGTCGGGTCCTGATGCTGCAGCTGGGTGGTCATCAGCTTCAGGAAGTCGGCCTGGTCAAGTGCGCTTTTGTCCTTGGTTTTGGTGGCGCTGTTCGGGGCGGTAAGCCCGAGCGAACTGTAAAGATCGGAGTTGACGCTGGTGCTCATGTCGGCAAATTCCTGGGGGAGGGGGCTCAGCGGCCCATGGTCAGCGTGGCCAAGGCAAGCTCCTTGGCCGTGCTGAGCATTTCCACGCCGGCCTGGTAATTGCGCGAGGTGGAGATGAGGTTGACCATCTGCGCCACCGGATCGACGTCGGGCGAATACACGTAGCCCTCGCCATCGGCCAGCGGATGATTGGGTTCATAGCGTTTGATCGGCGGCGCATCACTCTGTGCGATCTCCTTGACCTGCACGCCGGTCAGGTTGGGATCGGTACGGCTGGTGACGGCCTGGAAGATCGGCTCCAACGGCTTGTAGACCGCCTGTGGCGAACCGGCGATGGAATCGGCGTTGGACAGGTTGGAGGCGATGGTGCTCATGCGCACCGACTGCGCTTTGAGCGCGGAGCCGGCGATATCAAAAATGGGCAGATTGCTCATGGCGCGTTTCCTTATTGACCGGTGATCGCGGTGAGCATGGTTTTCACCTTGGACTCGACGAAGCTGAGCGAGGCGCGATATTCCAGCGCGGCGCGGCCGTAGGCGGCGCGTTCGGTATCCGGATCAACGGTATTGCCGTCCAGGCTGGGCTGCGCACCCTCGCGCAGTATCTGGAACGGGTTGAGCCCAGCGCTGCCGCCGATCGCGTAATGCTGTTCGGCGGTGGTATTTAGCAGGCCATTGCCGCTGGTTGCGCCCTGTGCATTGCGCAGGGCAGCGTCGAAGTCCAGGTCGCGGGCCTTGTAGCCCGGCGTGTCGGCATTGCTCAGATTGCTGGCGATCAGCTTCATGCGCTGCTCGCGCAACGGCATCGCCTGCGCGTGGATGCCTAGGTAGTCGGAAAACAGGTTGGCCATGTGGAAGCTCCCACGGAACGTTGCCGGGGAAGCTGCAAAACCTGTGCCAGAACCGGATGGGATGCCGGGGCAGGCCGAGCCGTAGGAGCGGCGCAAGCCGCGAAGCTGGCGCCGCTTCAGCCCGCAAAGGGCCAACCCCTCCCCAGCCCTCCCCTTGGCCTTCGGCCAAAGGGAGGGAGCAAGAGCGGTAGTGCCGAGCCATGCTCGGCAGGGGCATTCCGGCCCTGAGGTAGTGCCGAGCCATGCTCGGCAGGGGCCTGCCCCGAGATGCTTATGCCGGCGGACGTGTCAGCACCGCCTCAGCAGACCTTTGAGCCGCACTACAGATCAGCTGTACGCGTACTGCGTCTCAGCCACATGCCGCAGCCGCTGCAGTACGAAGTCGGCCAGCTCATGCGGGCTGTATTTGGCCACGAAGGCATTGGCGCCAACCCGTTCCACCATGGCGTTGTTGAATACGCCCGACAGGGAGGTATGCAGCAGCACGTAAAGGCCGGCCAGCCCTGGGTGGCGGCGGATTTCCGTCGTAAGCGTATAGCCGTCCATGGCCGGCATCTCGATGTCGGAGATGACCATGGCGTAACGTTCGGCCGGATTTTCGCCTGCCGCATGGATCTGCAGCAGATGCTCCAGCGCCTGCTTGCCATCGGAAAGCAGGGTGGCGGTTACGCCCAGCTGATCCAGTACGCTGCGGATCTGTTGCCGTGCGACGCGCGAGTCATCCACCACCAGCACCTGCATCGGCGGGGCGTCGGCGGGAAGCGCCATGGACGGGTCCAGCACCGCCTCACTGCGGACCTGGGCAATGTCGGCGAGCACGCTTTCGACGTCGATCACCTGGATCAACTCACCCTGGAAGCGGGTAACGGCAGTCAGATAGGTCGATTCAGCGCCCAACTCCGGCGGCGGGTGGATGTCCTCCACCGCGATATTGACGATCCGCTCGACCCCGCTGACCAGGAAGCCCTGTACCGAGCGGTTGAACTCGGTCACTACCAGGTAGCCGGGCGCCGTATCGGCCTCGGGCTCGCGCTCGGGGTGGCCGATTGCCAGGCCAAGGTCCAGCACCGGTACCGAGCGGCCACGCACATCGGCCACGCCGGCAAACTGCGCGGGCAGCCCGGGAACCTGGAACAGGGCAGGGCGGCGCAGTACTTCCTGCACCTTGAAGACGTTCACGCCAAAAAGCTGACGGCCGCCAAGGCGGAACAGCAGCAGGGCAAGGCGGTTATGGCCGGCCAGCCGGGTGCGCTGGTCAATTCGGTTGAGCAGGTCTTGTGACATGGTTGCTGTATCGGCGGCAGGGGCCGACAACTTGAGTGCTGGTGACCGGTCGCAATGGCACGGCACTTGCAACGCTGCCTGCGAACCTTTTCAAAGACCGGGTGGCTGCCGCTGATGCGCTTACTCCTTTCCTTCTGCCTGTTGCTGCCTGCGTGGGCCTGGGCGGCAGCCTTCCAGCCCGTGGATACGATCCGTGCGGCGGCGCTGGCGACGCTGGCTGCCGGTGAGAGTGGCGAGGCGCAGGTGGATGCCAACCTGCGTCTGCCCGCCTGCACACAGCCGTTGCAGGCCAAGGCCACGGCCAATACCACGGTGGAGGTGGCCTGCCCGCAGGCCGGTGGCTGGCGCCTGTTCGTGCCGGTCAAAGTCCGGCGGGAGCAGCAGGTGCTGGTCCTGAGCCGTGGCGTGGCGGCTGGAGAAGTGCTGGCAGCGGCCGATATAAGCAGCGTAAAACGTGACACCGCACGGCTGGCCGGCGCCGTGCTGCTCAAGCCAGAAGCTGCAGTGGGGCGGGTGGCGCGGCGCGCATTGAGCGCCGGCAGCCTGCTCTCGGCGACCGACCTGGTGGCGCCGCGTACGGTCCGCCGCGGCGATAATGTGGCGCTGGTTTCACGCCGGGGCGGGGTTGAGGTACGCATGGCTGGGCGGGCGCTGGGGGATGCGGGCGAGGGCGAGCGGGTCTCGGTCGAGAACCTGTCTTCACGCCGGGTAATGCAAGGTACCGCCACCCCGGGCGGGGATGTACTTGTAAGTCGATAAATCGCTAAAGATCCGCCCGGCACTGCCGTTATCGTTTTTGAACCGAATCAGGACTCCATCACATGAGCCAGAAAATCGACGGTGGTATTGCAGCCGCAGCGCAGCTGCGCAGCGTGGCGATCAACACCAAGGTGGCCGCCGCAGGCGACGCCAAGCCCAAGCCGGTTGAGGCTGCCGACAGCGTGCGCCTGACTGGCGAAGCTACCCAGCTGCAGGCCGTGCAGCGCGAGCTCAGTGCCGCCCCGGCAATTGACCAGGCCCGCGTGCAGGCTGTACGCGAGGCGCTGGAGAACGGCAGCTACAAGATCAATCCCGATGCCATCGCCACCCGCATGCTGGGCCTGGACCAGCAGTTGCAGGGATGAACCTGAGCATGGGCGACCCGTTGCAGCGCTTGAGTGAAGCGCTGGACCGCGAGCAGCGTGCCCTCGCCGAGCACGACGTGCCTGCGCTGGTTGCGGCCACCGGCAGGAAGCTGGACGCCCTGCGCGAGCTGGAGCGGCAGCCGCCGTTGCACCAGGCCGAGCGGCTCAAGGAGCTGGCCGAACGCAATCATGCCAACGGCGTATTGCTTGCGCGCCGCCGCCGTGAGGTCAACTGGGCCCTGCGTCAGCTTGGTCGCAGTGAGAACGCACCGGCCTACGATGCCAAGGGCCAGGCTCAGACGGTCCATTCGCGGCGGCCCCTGGCCGTCGCCTGAGCTGTGGGAAAGGCGGCACCAGTGCCGCTACCGGATGCACGCATCCGGCTATAGTGGCGGTCCGTTCCTACGTTGTATCGGCCGCCGTGACCCAGATCGACAGCTCCATTCTCCTGCCCACCCCCTCGTCTGCCACGTTGAGGGCACTGGGCGAGCGGGTCCAGCAGGGCATGTTGGTATTCAACGGCAAATTCGAGGTAAGTGTCGCCAACGGCCTCGTGCGCGAGCTGTTCGGCGTCGATACCGGCGGCAGCCTTGATCTTGGCCGCCAGCTGGAAGCCCTGCTGCCGCCGTACGCCATGTCGCAGGCGCGTGAGACAGGCAGCTGGATCGGCAGCCTGCCGATCGGGGAGCGGGTCATTACCCTGCACCTGCATCAACACAGTGATGCGGGCGGGGAAGCATTCCTGGCCCTGTTCCAGCATATTGATGGCCCGGAAGACTACGAGCGCGAGTTGCAGCAGCGCCATGCCGAGCTGCGCCAGGCCTATCTGCGCTTGAACGGCACCCAGGAAAAACTGCTGCAGTCGGAGAAGATGGCCTCCATCGGCCAGCTGGCGGCGGGCGTGGCGCACGAGATCAACAATCCCATCGGCTACGTCCACTCCAACCTGGGCAGCCTGCAGGAATATCTGCGCAGCCTGTTCACCGTGATCGAAGCCTATGAGCGGGCCTTGCGGGCGCCGGATCCCAAAGCGTTGATCCCTGAAATCGACG
Source organism: Stenotrophomonas terrae (assembly GCF_039674165.1). Lineage (GTDB taxonomy): Bacteria > Pseudomonadota > Gammaproteobacteria > Xanthomonadales > Xanthomonadaceae > Stenotrophomonas > Stenotrophomonas terrae_A. The sequence continues at coordinate 14,655 of NZ_JBDJMY010000052.1, read as the reverse complement.
ATATCCGCGACCGGCTGGACATTGATTTCATCAGCCGCGACCTGCCACAGCTGATGGCCGAATCGCGCGAAGGCATCGAGCGGGTTACCCGGATCGTGCGCGATCTCAAGGATTTCTCGTATTCCGGGCGCGATGAGTCATGGAAGCTGGTCGACCTGCATGCCGGGCTTGAATCGACCATCAACATCATCTGGAACGAGCTCAAGTACAAGGTCACGCTGGAGCGCCGATACGGCGAGCTGCCGATGATTGAATGCCTGCCCTCGGAGTTGAACCAGGTCTACATGAACCTGCTGCTCAACGCCGGCCATGCGATTGCCGATCGCGGCAATATCGTGGTCAGCACCGGCGTCAACGGCGATGAAGTCTGGGTCGAGTTCAAGGACAACGGCGCAGGCATTTCGCCGGAATTGCGCCAGCGCATCTTCGATCCCTTCTTCACCACCAAGCCTGTAGGCAGTGGCACCGGGCTGGGCCTGTCGATCTCCTACGGCATCATCAACAAGCACCACGGCCGCATTGATCTGGAAAGCACGGTGGGCGAAGGCTCCTGCTTCCGCATTGTGCTGCCTACCCGGCAGCCGAAGTAAGCCGCTGGTCTTGTGGGAGCGGCGTCAGCCGCGAAGCTGGCGCCGTGTCCGTGGATGCGGCGTCTGCAATTTCACGGGCCCTTTTGGGTAGCTCTGCCGCAGCACCCGGAATACGGGCACTGCGGCATCAGTGGCTTCGCGGCTTACGCCGCTCCCACAAGCGCTGACAGGGCGCTGCGTTAGGCCTGCGAGGCGCTCACACCTTGTTTCTCGTCATGGGTACGGAAGGCCTGGCGGATGTGTTCGCGCAGGTCGTCGTCGTTCCATGGTTTGGTCAGGAAACGGTAGATTGCGCCGCGGTTGATCGCGTCGGTGACGGTGTTGAGGTCGGTATAGCCGGACAGCACCAGGCGGATGGTGTCGGGGTAGAGCATCTTCACCCGGCCCAGGAACTCGGTGCCGCTCATGTCGCTCATGCGCTGATCGGACAGGATCACCTGCACATCGTTGATCGCCAGCAGGTCAAAGGCGTCACGCACATTGCCAGCCGCCAGGATGCGGTAGCCGTCGCGGCGGAACAGGCGCACCAGCGAGCGCAGCACGTTTTCCTCGTCATCAAGCAGCAACAAGGTGCGGTCGGGGCGGGTTTCCGCGAACGCTTCCGGGCGCAGGTAACGGCGGCGCAGGGTCATGCCGGCGGCGTCGACCGACATCGGTTCGCCAAACAGATAGCCCTGGAATACATCGCAGTCATTGCGTCGCAGGAACCCCAATTGCGCCTGTGACTCCACGCCATTGGCAATGACCGTCATGCCGAGTTGGTGGCCCATGGCGATGATGGCGCGACTGATCGCCGCCTCACGGTTGGCGGCAGGGGCGCTCTTGATGAAGCTGCGGTCGATCTTGAGCTTGTCCACCGGGTAGCGGACCAGCGCACTCAAGCTGGAGTCGCCGGTACCGAAATTGTCCAGGCACAGGCTGATGCCTTCGTTGCGCAGGTTGGCCAACGTTTCATGGACGAAGTTGACGTTGTTGGTCAACGCGCTTTCGTTGATTTCCAAGGTCAGCATGCGCGCCGGCACGCCGATGGACTGCAGCATCGCCATCACTTCGGTGAAGAAGTTCGGCCGCAGCAACTGCAGCGTGGAGACGTTGACCGCCACGTTGAAATCTTCAAAGCCCTGGTCGCGCCATACCTTGGCTTGGCGCAGGGTCATTTCCAGCACCCAGGCACCGATCTGCACAATGATGCCCAGGCGTTCGGCGGTGCGCATGAAACGCTCGGGTACCAGCATGCCGAGGGTAGGGGACTGCCAGCGCAGCAGCGCTTCCATGCCCATGACGTGGCCATCGCGGGCGCTGACCAGCGGCTGGTAGCGCAGGCGCAGCTCGCCGTTGTCGATGGCATCCACCAGCTGACGCGAGATGATGCTCTCACTGTGGGCGCTGCTGGGTTTGTGCAGCACGTGCACATGCACGGCATTGCCGCCTTCGCGGCCGGCCTGGTGCAGGGCATCCTCGGCCAGGTCCAGCACGCCGGTTGCGGTATTGGAATGTTCCGGGCACAGGCCGACGCCAATCTTGGCGGTAAGGAACAGGGTGTACGGCAATACGGACAGCGGCAGTTCGATCTGCTGGCGCACCTGCTCGGCGAAGTCCTCCGGTGACTGGGTCTGGCTGGTACGCGGTACCGCGATCAGGAATTCATCGCTGCCATGCCGCCACAGCCTGCCGCGGTCGCCAATGAAGCCGCGCAGGCGTTCGGCAATCAACACCAGGGCCTGGTCGCCGACTTCGGCGCTCATGTTTTCGTTGACCGAGGCGAAGTGGTCGATATCCAGGTGCAGCAGCATCAACGAGGTGCCGGTGCGGTTGGCTGCGTCCACCAGGGTTGCCAGCTCCGGATTGCCAGCGCCCAGACGAGCGGGTCGCGCGTCGCCGCGGTCACCGGAAGAGGCAGGGTTGGCAGTCCACATCGGGCGGGGTCCTTGGGGCATCACGGTGCGGTTACCGCATAGGGTAGACGTAGATCAATCCGGGTGCCTGCACCCGGTGCGGTTTCAATATGCAGGCTGCCGCCGGCACTCTGCGCACGTTCGCGCATGACGATCATGCCCAGACCACGCGGGCCGGCCGGATCAAAGCCTTCGCCATCGTCCACCACCTGCAGGTGCAGATCGCCCTGGCTGCTGTCACGCAGCGACAGCGATACCTGGCTTGCACAGGCGTGACGCAATGCGTTGGTCAGGCTCTCCTGGGCAATACGGAAGCAGGCCTGTTCCACCTCGTTGCTGGGCCGTCGCGGCAAAGCGCTCACGTCCAGCAGCAGCTCCACATCGGTGGAGCGGAACAGCAGACCTGCCTGCCAGCGCAGCGCTGCTTCCAGGCCCAGCGCATCGAGTTGCGGTGGGCGCAGCAGCATCGACAGGTTGCGCAGCTTGATCACCGTGGTGTCGGCCAACTCGATGATCTGGTCGATATCGTCCTGCCGGCGGGCCGTATTGTCCTCGTCGCGGGCTGCACAGGCGGCCAGCTTCATCGCGGTGATGGCCTGGCCGATGTCGTCATGCAGGTCGCGTGAGATCGAGCGGCGTTCGTCTTCCTGCAATGAGAACAGTCGCCCAGCCATGGCCTGCAGCTCGCCATTGCTGGCTGCCAGGGCAGCGCGGCCATGTTCCAGTTCGCTCAGGTCGCGGATCACAAACAGCTGGCAGGCGCGGCCGGCGTATTGGAGTTGCTGGGTGATGACCACGGCATGGAAGGGCTCGCCGCCAATCCGGCACAGCTGCACTGGCACTTCACTGTTGTCTGCAGTGGGCGCATGCGCGCCCAGGTTTGCCAGCAGTGGCGTGGCATTGTCGGCGTGGCCATCACCTATGCCCAGAATGCTGCTGGCGGCAGGATTGGCATAAAGAACGGTATTGCCATCGGCAATCATCACGCCATCGGGCAGAAGCGCCGCGAGTTGTTCGAACTCGTGCGGCGGGCGCTGCGGCGCGGTACGTAATGCGCTCATCGCGCAGAGTCGCCAAGCCAACGCCGACAACGACAGGCAAAGAGTGAGCGTGATAACCGTCACAAATTTCAGCTGCAACGCGGCAGCGCCGCTGCCCATCAGCAGCACGCCGGCCATGGCAAAGGTCAGTACAAGGGTCAGGCCAAGCAGCCAGAACAAGCCAGAGCGCCGCAGCGGGAGCGGTGCAGGCACGGGCGCAGAGTCAGCGGGGGCCGGATCGGCTTGCATGATGGGTGGGGATTTGGAGCGAGCGTCGGCGTCATCTTAGCCGCTTGTGCACAATGCGCGCGACGAAGTGCTCAATTCTGCCGACGCGGTGCCGTTATCGATTGAGTCCCCGGTTTGTCGGGCATGGAGATAGAGCGCGTGGATCGCGGCGTCATAGCTAGCCTGCTTCGTCACCCGTTGAACGCAGCCGTCGTGCTGCTGGATACGGATGGGCAGCCATTGGCTGCCAATGCCATGGCCCGCGAGCTGGGCCTGCCCGAACGCCTGTCACGTTATTGCCAGCAATTGACTGGCGCACGCCAGCAACTCGCCCACCAGGACGCTGTGGCGTGCCCATTGCCTGGCGAGGGCAGCCGGCTCGAAGGCTGGCTCAGCAGCGTGCAATCACCTGCGGCTGCACCGCTGGGCTATCTGTACTCGGTGGCCAGTGACACCGAGGCACGCAATGCCCGTTGGACCATCGCGATGCAGTCGGCAGGTCATAGCCTGTGGGACTGGGATATCGTCGGCGATGCGATTTCCCGCACCGCACCGGCACACAACAACTCGCCCGTACCAACAGGTATGGGGTTGCTCGATGAGGTCCACCCCGAGGATCAACTGCAATTGCGGCAGGCCATTGCCGCCCACCTGCACGACCCGCAGGTACCGTTCGCCTGCCAGTTCCGGCTGCGTCAGGCCGATGGCAGCTGGCATTGGGTACTCGATCGTGGGCAGGTCATCACCCGTGCCGGCGACGGCCAGCCGTTGCGCATGGTCGGCACCTATACCGACATCCAGCAGCAAAAATCATTGGAAGACGAGTTGCGGTCGCAGCAGGCCTTGTTGCAGCGGGCACAGCGCGTCGCTGGCATGGGCAGCTGGGTATGGGAACCACAGCGCGGTCGCGTGCAGTGGTCTGACGAATTTGCCGCCGCCATTGGATGGGGCGACGCCGCATTGCCCAATGGTCGCCAATGGCTGCGCATCCTTACCAATGAAGCACGCAGGCATTTGTTTGGCAGCTGGCGGCGCCTGCTCGATGATGCGGCCGGCGGCAGTTTCGACCTGACCTGGGGCAGGGACCCGGTGACCCAGCAGCAGCTGCGCATCTGGGTGGAACTGGATTACGACAGTGCGGGCGTGTTGCAGCGGGTGCTGGGCCAGGTCCAGAACATCAGCAACCAACGTCGCACCGATGCCTTGATCCGCTGGCGCACCGAGCTGCTCAACCGCGTATCGGCGTTGGGCCGCATCGGCGGTTGCGAGATCGAAGTGGATACGCGGGCGATGCAGTGGACCGAGGAGTGCTATCGCATCCACGGCCTGCGCAAAGCGCCGGTCACGCTCGACCAGGCGCTGGACCTGTATACCCCCGATTCGCGCGACGGCTTTGAAGCAGCGCTGCTGCGCATTGCCGAAGGCGGGCTGCCCGAACAGCTCGACCTGTGTTTCTACCGCCCCTCGGGGCAACGGGTGTGGGTGCAGGTATTGATCGAACTGGATCAGCGCGAAGGCCTGCCCGAGCGCTACGTGGTTCTATTCCGCGATATCACCCGCGAACGCGAAGCCGACGAACGCCTGGAATTGTTGGCCCATTACGACCTGTTGACCGGTCTGCCCAACCGCATGCTGCTGCGCGAGCAGGGCTCGGAGGCCATCATCGAGGCGCGTGAACGTGGCGCCATCCTGGCGATGCTGTTCATTGATCTGGATGGCTTTAAAACCATCAATGACACCTTTGGCCATGCCACCGGCGACATGTTGTTGAAAGCGGCCGCGGCACGCCTGCACCAGAACCTGCGCAATGCCGACCTGTTTGCCCGTTTCAATGGCGATGAGTTCATCGTCATCCTGCGCAATCTGGTGGAACCCGAAGACGCAGGGCACGTCGCGCGCAAGTTGATCGCATCGCTGGCCGAGCCGTTGTACCGCGAGGACGCGACCTTGAAGGTCGGTGCCAGCGTCGGCATCGCACTGCTGGACGAGGGCCGCAGCGATTTCGACAGCCTGCTGCGTGCCGCCGATGCGGCCATGCATGCAGCCAAGGAAGCGGGACGCAATACCTACCAGTACTACAGCCAGGACGCGCTGGCGCGCACGCAGCGCCGGGTCGAGATCGAGCATGCGCTGCACGGCGCGGTCGAGCGCGACGAGTTCAGTCTGGTCTACCAGCCGCTGGTGCATGCCAACGGCGACCCGGTGCCGTCCATCGAAGCCTTGCTGCGCTGGAACAGCGGCCGTATCGGCTCCTGCAACCCGGCCGAGTTCATCCCCATCGCCGAAAAGTGCGGCGAAATCATCCATATCGGCGATTGGGTGCTGCAGGAGGTCTGCCGTCAGGCAGTGGTCTGGCAGCAGTCGGGCCTGCAGTTCGATCGCGTGGCGGTCAATGTCTCGGCACTACAGTTGCGTGACCGCGGCTTTGCCGAGCGGGTTGTCAGTATCTGTCAGCAATCCGGCTGGCCCGCGCAGCGGCTGGAGCTGGAATTGACCGAATCGGCCTTGATCCGCGATACCGACGCGCTGCGGCAGTGCTTTGATGTGTTCGAGCAACATGGCATCCCCCTGGCCGTGGACGACTTCGGCACCGGCTTCTCCAACCTGCACTACCTCAATCGGTTCCCGGTGCAGAGGCTGAAAATCGACCGTAGTTTCGTGCAGGGAATGCTGCACGATGCCGGTACTGCCGAGGTTACCCAGGCCATCGTGCATCTTGGCCATGCGCTGGGCATGCGGGTGGTGGCCGAGGGCGTGGAAACCCCTGCCGAAGCGGCGATGCTGATCCAGCAGGGTTGCGATGAGTTGCAGGGCTATCTGTTCTCGCGGCCGCTGCGGCCGCGCGAGATGGTGCAGTGGCTGCGCAGTGGCCCGGGCGAGTTGCTTGAGCTACCGAATCTTGGCTCCATCGCGACGATCAGCGCTACCCACTGATCGTCGGCAAAGCCAACAACCAAGCCTGGCTGCATGAACTGCAGCCGGGCTTTTTGCATGTCTTTCTGGTTGTATTTCTGTTTGGATGTAGGAGCGGCGTAATCCGCGAAGCTGGCATTGATGGGATTGCTGGCAGGTCAGCATATGACGATCTCTGTGCTTCGCGGCTTACGCCGCTCCTACAAGATAACCATGGTGTGCTGACATGTGGCCCGGGAAAGGCCGCAGAACATCAGCTCTGTGCTGCTTCTGCATTGACCTGGGCCAGCGTGTTCATAGCATGTAGGAGCGGCGTAAGCCGCGAAGCCGGGGTTGCTGAGAGGTCAGCATCCGACGATCTCTGTGCTTCGCGGCTTACGCCGCTCCTACAAGAGATTCTTGGTGCGCAAAGATATGTGGCCCGGCCAAGCGCTGCCAGGGATTTTTCAGGGAACGGACAGGTCCCAGTCGATACAGGTTGTCAGCCAATCGGCGTCTTCGACTTGGTCGGGGCGCTGGGATTGGTCGCGCCGTGCACGCAGCTCCAGCAGCTCCTGCTGTGCATGCTGTTCAAGCAGCGCGAGTTGTTCGCGTCGGCTCAACGAGACGCCGTTGGCGGCTGTAGGAAGAGGCATGGCGTCATCAGCCTGCGGTGCTGGCTCGGCGTTGCTGTTGGCGGAGGAACGAAGTGTCAGCATATATCAGCGTGGTTGCAGCAACGGCAAAGCCCCGGCCAAGGACCGGGGCTCGGATGCAGAACGGATGCGGGTGAACTCAGAACAACTCCACCGTGCCTGCGCCCATGCTCTGCTGCGACACCGGCTTGTGTGGCGGACGCTCCCACTCCACGCGCATTTCGCGCAGGCGGCTGCCGGTGCGTTGCAGGGCGGTGATCATCTCGCCGTCAAACACGCCGCCATTGCGATGCAGCAGTTCCTGCAGGGCGACCGCTTCGCGGTTGATTGCACCCAGGCGGTCAAGATGGGTATGCACGCCGCCCAATGCCTGGGTGGCGATGTCCTCGAACTGCAGGGCGCGCACGGCTTCTGCGACGCTGCCGTCGATGGCCCGGCCGCACTCGGAAATCTCACGCATGCCATCGCCCAGCGAGGCGTTGATCGCTGCCACGCTGTCCAGCATCGCGGCAGCTTCCGAACGCGCCTCACGTGACCGGTCCATATCGCGCGAGGCCATGTGGGTGACGGTTTCGCGCACCTTGGCAATGGCGTCCTTGGAGCTGTGGGCCAGCTTGCGGATCTGCTCGTTGAAGGTGGTTGAGCGCTCGGACAGGTTGCGGACTTCGTCAGCCACCACCGCGAAGCCACGACCGGCTTCACCGGCACGCGCTGCTTCAATGGCGGCGTTCAAGGCCAGCAGGTTGGTCTGGTCGGCAATCGACTTGACGTCTTCAAGCAGGGCAAAAATGCCATCCAGGTGCTGCGCCATCTGATCGATGTGCTGCACGGTGTTGCTGCTCTGGCCGCTGACCTGTTCCAGCGCTTCCACCAGCTGTTCCATCTGATGGCTGGCGTTCTGGGCGAAACGTGCCACGTCGACGCCGCTACCGCCTTCATCGCCGGCACGGTCGACAATGCGGGCCAACGCCTGGCTCTGCTGACGCGACTTGCGGCTCATCGCATCGAAGCTGCCACCCAGGCCGCCGACGGCCTGCCGGATCAGCTCGCGGGCGCGTTCGATCTCGCTGCGCGAGCCGTCGATCTCGTTGCCGACGAAGCTGCGCAGTTCATTGAGCAGCTGGTCCTGCTCCTTCAGCACCTTGGCGTGTTCGGGCGAGCGCTGGGCTTGCGTATGCACGCTCCACCAGGCAAACACCAGCCAGCTCAGCACCATGGTGGTCAAAATCGCCCACAGCGCTGCCGAAGGCCAGGACAGGGCAGCAGCGACCACGACCAGAAGGGTGAGGACCAGCGGGGCTGCCAAACGGATTGCAATACGTGAATACATGGACGTTCTCGGGAGAGTCACGAATGCAGTATCGGCAGTAGCCGGGGGGTCTTTAGCCCGCTGCGGTGAATCCCGGAGGTTTTGCGATGCAGGGCCCGCGCGCCTGCTGGCGGCGGGCCGGCATGTTTCAGCGCAGGCGGCGCTCGATGGCTTCGAGCATGGCCTTGCGGGAGAACAGGAAATCCCAATAGGCACCGCCCAGCTGGCGCCACAACACCGCCGAACGCACCGCTGCCAGCAGCAGCGCACGGATTTCCGAGACCACCATCGCCTGGCCCAGGTAGTGCGGATTGCCCTGCACCATGATCCGCGGCTTGAGCTGGCTGATGGTGTCGGCGTACAGCGCGCCCATTGCACTGAGTACGTCCGGATGACTGCAGTCGCCACGCTCCTGGGCAATGGCGGCGCCGCGCTGGATGCCGGCCTCGACCTTGTCGACGGTGGCGCCTTCACGCACGAAGCGGCGTTCCAGCTGCATCACCGACAGCGCCAGCCGCGGCAGCAGGTCATCCTTGCCCTGGTTGCGGAAGTAGTCACGCAGCAGGCGCAGGCCGGGCTCCACCTGGGTGGCGCTGCCGTACACGGCCGCCGGCGAGGTGGCGTCAATACGCAGCACGCTGTCCATCGCGGTGCGCACGATGGCACTTTCAGAATGGCCGGTTTCGGCGATGCGGCGCACCTGCTGCAGGGCCTGGGCAATGCCGGCCAAGGCGAGTACGCGGTCGTCGATTGAAAAAGTCATGGTCATCTCTCAAGGGGTAACAGGAGCCGCCAGGCGGCGCTCCAAAGGTGCATCGGTTGCGGCGATCACCGCGCCGCCCAGGCATTCCATACCGTCGTACAGGACCAGCGATTGGCCCGGGGTGACGGCACGTTGCGGGCGCGCGAAACGCACGTCCAGAGTGCCATCATCGCGCACCGTCACCGTGCAGGCCTCGTCCGGCTGCCGGTAGCGGGTCTGCGCGGTGCATTCAAACTGGCGCGCGGGCGGGCTGCCGGCAATCCAGTGCATGCTTTCGCTGCGCAGCCACTGCGACTGCAGCCAAGGGCTGTCGTGGCCCTGGTCGACGTACAGGATGTTGCGGGCAACGTCCTTGCCCACCACGAACCAGGGCGCCGCAGGGCGCCCGCGCACGCCGCCGATGTTCAGGCCTTCGCGCTGGCCCAGGGTGAAATAGAACACGCCGGGGTGGCGGGCAATGACCTGGCCATCGGGGTCCTGGATCTCACCTTCGCGGGCCGGCAGGTACTGGCCCAGGAATTCGCGGAAATCGCGTTCGCCGATGAAGCAGATGCCGGTGGAGTCCTTCTTGGCATGAGTCGGCAGGCCGGCCTCACGGGCGATGCGGCGCAGCTCGCTCTTCTCCATGTGGCCAATCGGGAACAGGGTGGCCGCAAGCTGGGCCTGCCCGAGTTGATGCAGGAAATAGCTCTGGTCCTTGCCGCGGTCGGCGCCGCGCAACAGCCGCCAGCGGCCAGCGGACTGGTCCACCTGGGCGTAGTGGCCGGTAGCGATGCGCTCGGCGCCCAGCTCGCGGGCGGCATCCAGGAAGTGCTTGAACTTGACCTCGCGGTTGCACAGCACGTCCGGGTTGGGCGTGCGGCCGGCGGCGTACTCGGCCAGGAAGTGCTCGAACACGCCCTGCCAGTACTCCGTCGAGAAATCGCGGAAGTGGAAGGGGATGTCGAGGCGGCCGCAGACGGCCACCGCATCGCGACGGTCATCCTCGGCACGGCAATGGCCGCTGCCATCGTCAGCCCAGTTCTGCATGAACAGGCCGGCAACATCCAGGCCTTGCTGGACCAGGGTGAGCGCGGCCACCGACGAGTCCACCCCGCCGGATACGCCCACCACGATATTCGGATTACTCACGGTGCCACCTGTCGCACGATGGAAAGCGGGTAACGCTGCCCGGCCAACCAGTCGGAAATCGTGTGCCAGACCAGCGGGCTGCGCAGCCGCGCCATGTCAGCCTGCAAGGCCACCGGGCTCATCCACAGCGCCTGCACGATGCCCACATCGAGTGCTTGTTCGGGATGGTGCTGCAGCGGCTCGGCGGCGAAGGCGAAGCGAAGGAACGGCGTGCCATCGCCCGCCGTCCACTGATAGGTGCCAATGAAGCCGGTGAGATGCACATCCCAGCCGGTTTCCTCGCGGGTTTCACGCACCGCCGCCTCGAGCAGGCTTTCGCCCGGCTCCAGATGGCCTGCCGGCTGGTTCAATACCCGCCGGCCGCCTTTTTCTTCTTCCACCAGCAGCAGCTGCCCGGCGCGGGAGACCACGGTGGCCACGGTCACATGTGGCGCCCATCGCTGGGACTGCAAAGCATTCACGCTCAGTACTCGTCCTTCGACGTCATTTCCAGTTCGATCGCGTCGGCGCTCTTGGCGGCCGCATCGATGGCATCGGAAACGACTTCGGAACTGGCGTTGGCGTCCACCTTGACCACGAACATGGCCACATCGCCCTGCTTCACCCAGCCGCCGAGCTTGGAATCGTTGGAGTCTTCCAGCAGGCGGTTGGCGACCAGCGCCGGGAACTGCGGGCTGCTGGACTTGTAGCCCGGCGACCAGATTTCGCGAACATTGTGGCTGCCATAGGTTTCGACATTGGAACGCACGAACACCAGCTGGGTACGGTCGTCATCCATTTCAAAGACCAGCTGGTAGTCGCCGTCGCTGTCCACCTCGTACTTGTACTTGAGGGTATCCAGGACGCGGCCGACGGCGGCGTCCGGCTCACCGGCGAACGCGCTGCCAGCGGCGGCGGTAGCCAGGGCCAGCAAGGCGATGCTGATTACAGACTTCTTCATGTTTTCCCCTATGCAAGGTTGGTTAGCCTGCAAATTGTGCGGGGGCAGGGGGGGCTGCGTCCAATGGTCAGAGGCCAGCCACACAGACCGGCTATAATTGGATGATGTCCCAGAAGACCCAACACGATAGCGAACATGGCCTGCTGGTCGCCCCCGGCAAGCCCGAGGTTGCGCCCCCGCCGCAGTACCAGGTGATGCTGCTCAATGACGACTACACCCCGATGGACTTCGTGGTGACAGTGCTGCAGAGCTTTTTTTCCATGGACATGGACAAGGCCACCCAGGTGATGCTGCACGTCCATACCCGTGGCCGCGGCATCTGTGGCGTCTATACCCGCGAGGTGGCCGAGACCAAGGTCGCGCAGGTCAACGAGTTCTCGCGGATGAACCAACACCCGCTGATGTGCACGATGGAGCGGGCGTGAGCCTGCTGCCGGCGCCTGCAGGCTGCCGGCCGCCGCGTCAGGGTTGCCCCCTGTCTACCGCACAGCGGCGGTATCTGCGATAAAACAGCTGTGTTGCCGCCTATCGGGTTCACCGGCAGTGGAACGATTCGTCCTGCAGATTGTCTACAAGATGGGTAACAAGCCCGTTCTGGCGTCGAAACTGAATGCCGAATTCACGACGATGGCAGTTTTGTAGCCATTGCTGACGCAGCGTCTACATCTTCGTGGTTAGGGTGCTGGAAAAAGCGATGCAAGGCCGCATATTGTCTCCAACCGCAACCGGAGTGCCTTATGTTCAGTAAAGACCTCGAGCAGACCATTGGTCAGTGCTACAAGCGCGCCCGGGAGGCCCGTCACGAGTACATGACGGTTGAACATCTACTGCTGGCCTTGTTGGAGAACGCCTCCGCGCAGGCCGTGCTCAAGGCATGTGGCGCCGACGTGGAGCGCCTGGGGCGGGAGCTGGAGAAGGCGATCAACGCCTCGGTCTCGCTGTTGGCCGAAGACGACGGGCGCGACACGCAGCCTACGCTGGGCTTCCAGCGCGTATTGCAGCGCGCCGTCTACCACGTGCAGTCCTCGGGCAAGAAGGAGGTCACCGGTGCCAACGTGCTGGTGGCGATCTTCGGCGAGAAGGAATCGCATGCGGTCTACTACCTCAATCAGCAGGATGTGACCCGGCTGGATGTCGTCAATTACCTGTCCCATGGGGTGGGTAAGTCCGGCGAAGACCCTGAGATGTCCTCACCGCTGGAAGGCGAGGGCCGTGCCGAAGGTGCCGATGGCGAAGGCAAGGGCGATTCGCTCGCCGAGTTCGCCAGCAATCTCAACGAATTGGCCAAGGCGGGGCGGATCGACCCGCTGGTCGGCCGCCGTGACGAGATTGAACGCACCATCCAGGTACTGTGCCGCCGCCGCAAGAACAACCCGCTGTACGTGGGCGAGGCCGGCGTGGGCAAAACCGCCATCGCCGAAGGCCTGGCCAAGCGCATCGTCGATGGCGAAGTGCCCGACGTACTGGCCGATGCGGTGATCTATTCGCTGGACCTGGGCGCGCTGGTAGCGGGCACCAAGTACCGTGGCGACTTCGAAAAGCGCTTGAAGGGCGTGATTACCTCGCTGAAGAAGATCCCCAATTCGGTGCTGTTCATCGATGAAATCCACACCATCATCGGCGCCGGCTCGGCCTCCGGTGGCACCATGGATGCGTCCAACCTGATCAAGCCGGCACTTGCCTCGGGCGAGCTGCGCTGCATCGGCTCGACCACCTTCCAGGAATACCGCGGCATCTTCGAGAAGGATCGTGCACTGGCGCGGCGCTTCCAGAAGATCGACATCGTCGAGCCGACCGTTGGCGAGGCCTACGAGATCCTCAAGGGCCTGCGCCCCAAGTACGAAGCCCACCACAGCGTCACCTATGCCGACGATGCCTTGCAGGCGGCGGTGGACCTGTCGGTCAAGCATATCGCCGACCGTCTGTTGCCGGACAAGGCCATCGACGTGATCGACGAGGCCGGTGCGCGCCAGCGCCTGTTGCCGGAAGGCCAGCGCAAGGAGCGCATCGATATCGAGGAAATCGAAACCATCGTTGCCAAGATGGCGCGGATCCCGGCCAAGCAGGTCACTGCCAGTGACAAGGATGTGCTGCAGCACCTGGAGCGCAACCTGAAAATGGTGATCTTCGGCCAGGACCAGGGCATTGAATCGCTGACCTCGGCGATCAAGCTGTCGCGTTCGGGGCTGGCCAGCCCGGACAAGCCGATCGGCAACTTCCTGTTTGCCGGCCCCACCGGTGTCGGCAAGACCGAGGTGACCCGGCAGCTGGCGCTGCAGCTCGGCATCGAGCTGGTGCGTTTTGACATGTCCGAGTACATGGAGCCGCATTCGATCAGCCGCTTGATTGGTGCCCCTCCGGGCTATGTCGGCTTCGACCAGGGCGGCCTGCTGACCGAAAAAGTCGTCAAGACCCCGCACTGCGTGCTGTTGCTGGACGAGGTTGAGAAGGCGCACCCGGACATCTTCAACATCCTGTTGCAGGTGATGGACCGCGGCGTGCTCACCGATACCAACGGCCGTGAAGCCAACTTCAAGAACGTGATCCTGGTGATGACCACCAATGCCGGTGCCACCCAGGCGGCGCGTCGTTCGATTGGTTTCACCAAGCAGAACCACGCCACCGACGCGATGGAAGTGATCCGCAAGAGCTTCACCCCGGAGTTCCGCAACCGCCTGGATGCGGTGGTGCAGTTCCAGCCGCTGGGCTTCAGCCACATCCTGCGGGTGGTGGACAAGTTCCTGATCGAGCTGGAGATGCTGCTGCAGGACAAGCATGTGTCGCTGTCGGCTACCCCGGCTGCACGCGAGTGGCTGGCCCAGCACGGCTTCGACGCGGACATGGGTGCGCGCCCGATGCACCGGGTGATCCAGGACAAGGTGAAGCGCCCATTGGCCGACGAGCTGCTGTTCGGCAAATTGGCCAACGGCGGCAAGGTCAGCATCGATGTCCGCGACGGCGAACTGATCGTGGAAACCGAGTCCGAGCCGGAACACCTGCTGCCAGCAACGGTGTAAACCCGCTCGTGTGGGAGCGGCGTGAGCCGCGAAGCTCGGCCGCTGTCCGTACATACAAACCCCGCATCGAAAGGTGCGGGGTTTTGTTTTGCGCGGCCCTTCCGGCAGGGCAGAGGTTCCATGTAGTGGGCGGCCCAGGGCGCGCATGGGGGGGACGGGGCAGCCGCAGCGCCCCCAGGGGGGGGCGCGCCCGG